>QXWR01000037.1 GCA_009911065.1 Clostridiaceae bacterium
TGAGACGCTGGCCTAGCAACAAAGGGTTATACCCGTTCCACAAGCCACCCGTTTTACGGGTGGTATTGACTTCTTAACGAATCTTCTCTTTTTAAATTTAAGATTTCTTCATTATTTCCAATATTTTAATATGGTGAAAACACGATCCTGTCCAAAAAATCTTCCCATTCATCTGGATGATCTACATAATATTTGGGGCATTCCTTACCAGTAACATCATAATGCCGGAGAATCTGTTCCTGCCGCAAATGATAAGCCTCTGTCAGCCATTTTAACAATTTTGTCAGACTGTCCAGAGTCGCTTTAGAAAACTGTCCTTTCTTGTCCAAATGGCAGCATTCAATGGAGATGGTGTCGCTGTTTCTGTGATTGGAACAATAGGCTACTTCATCCAAAGGTACACACTGGATAATCGTGCCATCTATACCTATAACAAAATGACTGCTGACTTTGGTCTCATGTGTTTTTGCCAGCTGCTCATAATAGCTTCGGTTCTGTTCTGCCGTAGTTCCTGGATTGCCTGTGTAATGTACCACTACCCCATTTACAGCATCCAGCTTTGTACCTGGACGGGAATATTCATTGAGAGGCAAAAGATCTTTAAGAACCCAATCTGGAACACTCCTTTTTTTGCCGTTTTCATCCTCCATGGAGTTTTGAGTCAACAAAAAGGAGTCATTGGAGACTTTTGTGTCATGGCCTCCTGATGAAAACACGCCTGACATAAGAATACTCCAAATTCCAATTCCCATCACAACCACAATCCAAAATATCAGCCACAGGCAGATCACAGTAAACAAATCCATCGGTTGTCTGCCTTGCTTTGATGAAGAGCGTCTTTTCCAGGGTTGGGTTTGTATTGTCTTGTTTCTTTGATTCCTGGCTGGATTATGCTTTCTCTTCTGGGGAATGGTTCGTTTGGATGGCCATATTACTGACGCAGGTTTCTTTGATGGCACAGAATGTCTGTTTTGCTGGACCAATGGTTTCTGGAATTTTCGCTGTGATACAAATTTTGGAATGTGAATTTCTCCATCTTCCATGGTTCTGTTTGGTTCCTTCTCCGGGTTCATCTCCAAGTCCTTTAATCGACAAAATTCTTTCTCTCTTCCCCTATATCGGCCAATTTATGTCAATTTATAACATTTTTTCTCAAAATCCCCCTATTCTTTTATGAAACAAAAAATTACATTCTTTTTTCTTATCCCTTCTTCTTCTTTTTTGGCTCAGGAAGCTGGGCGCAGGTGATAACGGCCAGCTTTGTAAGCATCTCCTTATCTTCCACATCCTCCACCAAAAGATAGTTTTTTGCCCCTTCATAGGGAGGAGCTTCCTCCAGTTTTGGAAACAATTCCTTTCCTTCTTTTGTAATCTTTAAAAACAACTGATCTTTACAAACCACGCCGAAAATCTTTCCGTCACAGTAAATTCCATATTCTCCAAACATTTTCCGATAAGTAATGGTTCCTGCCTCTTTCATCTGATCAACCACAAATTCTACAAATTCTATTTTTGAAGCCATAAAATTCTCCCTCCATTTTTTATAAATCCATCAGGAAAGCTCTGAACAAACATAAAAAGTCATGTTTGACCAGAGCTTTCCAATTCTTTAGCAAATCCCTACATAAATATGGATTTCAGAATCTTCCATGTTGTCATCTTGATACTCCTCAAAATCACACTGATAGGTTCGGGGAAGATCCATCTGTCCAATCTCCTGCCAAGCAGATGCAACGGCACTTACCATGTCGCCATGTACCACGAATTTGGCGTATTTTCCTGCTGGAATCCGACAGACCATACAATCTTTTACTTCTGCCGCATCTGCTGTCTCACAGGCTGCAATCGCTGTATAAGAAGACTTGTCCTCTCCTTTATATTCCGTATAAATTCCAAGAGCCTTCTCATTTATCTTACCAGGAATTGTGGCATAAATTCCATCTTTAAAAAGCCGGTCCCACAAGCCTCCAAGAGCTGCAGCCAAATTCGGGTCTACATTTCCAGTTTGAACAGAGACTCCAATGGCAATCTTTTCTTTCAGTTCTACAATCTCATATTTCATAACCACACAACCATCCTTTCTTTTAATTGACCTTTCTTATTTATTTTATCAAAAGAAATAGGACATCTGTATGTCATGTTTTTATATTTTACGGTACTTTTGGCAAATTTTTTCTGCAAACTCCCAAATATCTTGCTGAAAGGCAGCAGGCTCTAACAATCTGGCTTTATCCCCAAAGGAAGCAATCCAGCAAATCATGGTGTTTTTATCTGAAAATCCTCCGGAAAACAATAACATTCCATCTGGCTGTTCCGTAAAACTGTCTATGCCGTATTCTTCCACAAGCCGCCATTTACAGTCTGGATGAATTTCTACTTTTACTTCATAAACCCTGGGAAAAACCTGTTCTGGCGATAAGTCTGGCAATGGGGCTGGACGTTTCTTGAATGTTTCCATTGTTTGAAGATTTGTCATCCGGTTCAGCTTAAACAGCCGGAAATCCTTTCGGATGGTACACCAAGCCCATACATACCAGCTAGACCAGTAAAAGATCAGATCATAAGGTTCCACAATCCGCATGGTTTCTCCTTTTGGACTGTAATACAAAAAAGATACTTTTTGGGAGGAAAGAATGGCTTTATGGAGCTGGTCAATCTTAGGCGGCAGAGATACCTTATACCAGGAGGAAAGATCAATCAAAATGTGAGGATCACCTGTCAGCATACCAGAAGAGCCTACAGACAATTTCTCCATAAGCTTTGCATATTGGTTGGTCTGACTGATACTGTCCAGACTTTTAAGCCCTGTCAGTATTGCCTGAATTTCCTCAGTACATAAAAGGGTCCGGTCTATGGCATATCCTTCTACTATGGAAATTCCTCCCCCAACTCCCCGCTCAGTGATAAGAGGGATTCCTGCCATGCACAAAGCTTCAATATCCCGGTTAATGGTACGGCGGGAGACTTCAAATTTTTCTGCCAAATAAGGAGCGGTTACTTTTTCCTGCTGCAGTAAAACTGACAGAATGCCAATCATTCGGTCTAGTTTCATCTTCTTCCTCCTTGTCTTATTTTTCTTTCTCAAACAGACTCATTTGGCGTCCGTTATCCCAGCCTTTCTGCTTTGCTGTAATCGTTTGGCGCAGAAGAACGGATTTGGATAGGGATGTTGCAAACTGGGAACTTTCCCCATAACCGGTGAGAATCAGTTCTTCCTTTGCTCTGGTTGCTGCCACATAAAAAAGCCTTTTCTCTTCTTCCAGGTCCGTTTCCTGCCCTTTCCATTCCAGAGGTATTATCCCCAACTTAACACCACAGAGAAGAACAACAGGAAATTCCAGCCCCTTGGAACCATGGATGGTCATTAAAGTGACTGCATCCGAGGAATAATGTTTTCCACCCATTCGTTTCAGATCGCTTTCCCTGCCAAAAGCCAAAGCATTCAGCATTTCTTCCATAGTATTATAAAACACTGCCATATCTGACAGTTTATCCAAGGCTGGATGGTCTTTAAGACCCAAATCCGTTTTCCAGGATTCCCATATATTTTTTGGCTTTCCTCTTTTACAGGACTTTTGATATTTTTCTCTCAGCAATTCATATGTATTTTTTTCATCCCTCCACAATCGTTTTTCACAAAAGTTTCGGGAAATAATATCTTCCGGATTCAACACACTTCGAAAAAATGAAATGCTGCCTCGAACCAGCTCTTCCTGAAGAAATTCTTCTCTTCCTGTCACTACATAAGGAATGCCTTCTTTTTTCAGGCAGGTCTCCAGAATTTCTGCCTGACGGTGTGTGCGGTACAAAACTGCAATATCTCCAAAACTTCTGACAGCTCCAAAAATGTGGGAAAATTCTTCCTGTGCATCCAGCATATCGATTCCACCAACCAGACGGTTTATTTCTTTTGCCAAAAAGATTGCCTCTGCTTTTTCACTGGCAATTTTTACAAAACGAACTGGCAGGCCAGATCCTGCTACAGGCTCCAAATAATTTTTTTCCTCTTTTAAAATCTCATTTGCCAAAGAAACAATCTCTCGCGAGGAACGGTAATTTTTCCGCAGCACAATCACTTCGGCATCTTGTTAACAAAACTTTTGGAAACTTTCCGGACTGGCGCCTCGAAATCCATAGATCGCCTGATGGGGATCTCCAATAACAAACACTTCCCGCCCGCCCTGACTCCATGCCTGAATCAAACGATATTGCAAAGGATTAATATCTTGAAATTCATCCACCAAAATATAAGAAAACTTTTGCACCCCTTCCAATGCTTTTTCCAGTCCCCGAATCAAAAGATCATCAAAATCAAAAGCAGACAAGTCAGCTAACTGCTTTTCATATTCTCTCACAAGAAGGTCCAAAGATTCCATATCGGATTCTTCTGCACACATGATCTTTTTTTGTGATATTTTTTGCTGGAGTTTTGTGGCTTTTCCCTTTATTCCAAGTTTTTTAGCAGCTTCTTTTACAATTTCCAGGGCAGAATCTTCATCTAACAGAGTAAATTCTTCTCCAGAAGTTTTCAACAAGTCATAACAGATCGAATGAAAGGTCCCAATTTTCATCATTCGGACCGGACTATTTTTCCCCAATTCTTCTTTTAAACGGTTTTTCATCTCCAAAGCAGCCTGATTGGTAAAAGTGACTGCCAAAATCTCGGAAGGTTTCACTCTGCGGTTTTGGAGCAAATGAAGAATACGTCCCACTAATGTTTTCGTCTTACCAGTTCCAGGCCCTGCAATAACTGCAATTTTTGGAGAAATCGAGCAAATGGCAAGAAGCTGTTCTTCATTAAATGCAATTTTTTCCTTTACTGGAATTTCATTTTTTGACGGTTGCTTGGAAGTAAATGGTTCCAAATCTCCCTTCTGTGCTCTATGCACATTTTGTTTTTGGTTCCACAAAGACGTTTCAATCCCATGAAATAAAGGAGCCTGCATCTGCCAGGTTTTGTCTCCAAACAAACTCATCTGGCCATCCATGGATTCCAGTTCCGATGGTTCAAACAGCTGAATTTTTCCATATTCTCCGTCAAACCCTGGATAACGCCGCACATTTCCCTGCCTTAACCGGCGGATTCCTTCCGCGATTGAATATCCACAAGCATTTTGAATTGTCTCTATGGAAATTTCTCTCAAAATTGAAAATTCCGAACCTAACAAAGAAAGCATTTCTTCATATGTTTTCTGCACTTTTCCACTGGTAGTTCCCAAACCAATGGATGCAGCAATTACTTCTGGCAGCGGCACAAGACTTTCAAAGGCCAAGGCATTGAAAGGTACATATCCTTCTTTTCGGTCTGCCAGCTGGTCAATCCGATGAGATACGCCCATGGTCAGCTTTTTGCCGCAAATCGGACATTTTCCATGATATTGTTCTGCTTCTTTTGGACTGAAGCATAAATTGCATTTGCGGTGTCCGTCGTA
This sequence comes from Clostridiaceae bacterium, assembly GCA_009911065.1. GTDB lineage: Bacteria > Bacillota > Clostridia > Lachnospirales > Lachnospiraceae > Brotaphodocola. Next base: position 5,433 of record QXWR01000037.1, read on the forward strand.
ATGATATTTTCCTTCTTCCGGGAAAAATTCAATCGTCCCCACAAGTCCTTTTCCTTTTTGAATCCCATCATACAACCCATCATAACTCATAGATATATCAAATAAATTTGCTTCTCGTCCCAGTTTAGAGGGAGAATGAGCATCTGAATTTGAGATCATCTGAAAGCGGTCCAAAGCTGAGAGACGCCAGTTCATGGAAGGGTCTGAGGACAGTCCAGTCTCAATGGCGTGAACATAAGGACTCAGTTCTTCAAAACATTCTTCTACTGAATCAAATCCAGAAAAAGCCCCAAACATGGAAAAATGAGGGGTCCATATATGGGCAGGCACAAAAATTGCATTGGGACAGACATCCAGTGTAATTTCTAATAAATCCCGACTATCCAGCCCAAGAATCGGCCGTCCGTCTGAGTGAATATTGCCTATAGATTCCAGCTTTTTTGACAATCGTTCTGCTTCCATCAAACCAGGGAGCAATATCAAATTGTGAACTTTGCGCACTCGTCCATTTTTCTTATAAATAGAACTAATTTCTCCAGAAATTACAAATCTGGGAATCTCAGGTTTTCCACAAACCGAATCTGCCAGCCGTAAATCTTCTTTCAGACAATACAATCCCTGTTCTGCCGGAATTAATTTATCCACAAGCTCTTTTCTCCACGCCGGATGCGTAAAATCTCCAGTCCCCAATATGCTGATTCCCTTTTTTCTTGCCCACAAATCTAAATATTCCAGAACACATTCCTTGCTGGTAGCTCTTGAATATTTGGAATGAATGTGTAAATCTGCAATGTACATAATTTCCTCTTTTCGGTTCTTTATTTCCGCAAACAGTGAACAAAACAACAGCTTTCGTTAAAATCGTGATTTATCTTTACATTGTCTTTAACATCTCCAGCACTGCATAGGTCTTTCGTCCCAATTCATCTGACAAAGGCACTTCATCTGCCCGTCGGTCCACTTCTTCTGGAAGCTGATACAAATCAATCACTTGAAGTCCTTTTCCTTCATAATATTTTCGCAAATAGTCTTTCCCTGCATGAAGACTGCTAGAAAGAAAATAATTGTGATGCATTTCCTGTTTTACCTGCATTTCCTCAGCAATGTAATCAATCCAGCTGACAAATGTTTTCAAATTATAATCATTGAGAGAATACCCGACAAATAAAAACACATGATCAATCAAAAGAGATTTCAAAAAAGTTTCCATCAGACGATGGGTTTGAGAATAATGTAAATAGTCGTCTTCTTTAAACACTAGTTTTTCTGGCTGTTCAATATCCCCATGAAGTTTTAACAAATAATGAGCAGAAAGCCCAGTCATCAAATCCCGGTCTTCCCGAATCACCTGATAGCCCTGTGCCACCTGATCTAACAGAGTGTCAAAATTTGTTGTTACTATATGTTTTGGTTTAAGAGATACAATCAGCTCATCCAAAATATTAGCCTCTATGTTATCCGGAATCATGGACCGAATTAAAGAATAATAAGAAGCATGATTTTCACTCTCATCCAGACAATAATAATATTGGGGAATCCGAATGTATTCTTCGGTTGCCAAACGTCCTTTGGTAGAATAATCAATCTGATCTGCAAAAGCCTGAACCATCTGCCCCCATGTTGGAAGTCCGGAATTTTTGGAAACCCCTGCCCCAACAAAAATCACAAGTTTTTCCTTTTGAAGGGTCAGAGACAAATCTTTTGTCATTTCATAAAACGTCATAAAAACCTCCTTTTTTATCATCATTCAGAAGTCAAAAACAACTTGACATTTTTCGACATTCATGATAAAATTGCGACCAAGAGGGGGTTTAAGGGGGAAAACAGCTCCCCCTCTTTTTATCTGTATATATCAACTTTTCTATTCTGTCAGGCATTCTATTGCCGAATCTGTCCATCTCCATATATAATATATTTTGTAGTAGTCAAAGCTTCCAATCCCATAGGTCCCCGTGCATGAAGCTTCTGAGTGCTAATCCCAATCTCAGCTCCAAATCCAAATTCATTTCCATCCGTAAACCTGGTTGAAGCATTTACATATACTGCTGCAGCATCAATTTCATCCAGAAAACGCTGAGCATGTTCATAACTTTTTGTCACAATCGATTCAGAATGTCCTGTATTATACCGATTAATATGCTCAATCGCTTCATCCAGGGAATCCACCAGTTTCAATGACAGAATATAATCCAAATATTCCATCCCCCAGTCATCTTCTTTTGCATGGATAAATTCCGGAATCAACTGACAAGCATTTTCATCCGCCCGCACCTCAACATTATATTCAGCCATCTTTCTTTGCAGCAAAGGCAAAAATTCTTGAGCAACCGAGCGATGAACCACCAAAGATTCGCAGGCATTACAAACTCCAATTCTCTGTGTTTTAGCATTTACAATAAGATTCAGGGCCATATTCAGATCAGCTCCTTCATCTACATAAATATGGCAATTTCCAGTCCCAGTCTCAATTACAGGAACCGTGCTGTTTTCCACAACCGTCCGAATAAGCCCTGCGCCGCCTCTTGGAATCAACACATCCACATAATCATTCATTCGCATCAGTTGTTTTGTCGTTTCTCGGTCCACATCCGTAATCAGTTGAACTGCCTCTTTCATAATGGATGCTTGCTCCAACCCTTTCTGAAGACATGTTACAATTACCTGATTGGAATGAATTGCATCTTTTCCCCCTTTTAAAATCACAGCATTTCCGGTTTTAAAGCAAAGCCCAAAAGCATCTGCTGTCACATTGGGGCGAGCCTCATAGATCATTCCAATTACGCCCAAGGGAACTCGCTTTTTCCCAATCATCAAACCATTGGGCCGCTTTTTCATTGAAAGGACCTCTCCTACAGGGTCCTCCAATGCTGCCACTTGTAATAGTCCATCTGCCATTCCCTGAATCCGTTCCTGGGTGAGCTTCAAACGATCCAACATTCCCTGACTCATTCCATTCTTTTTGGCACAATCCATATCTTTCTGATTTGCCTCTAAAATCTCTTCTGCTCCATCCAGCAAAGCTTTGGCTGCAGCAGAAAGTCCTCCATTCTTGCGTGATACTCCTAATTTATTCAAATAGGCGGCCGCTTTTTTCGCCCCTATTCCCATTTCAATCAGATTCATCCTCCATCCTCCTTATTTCGTTTGGCTTCTCATTTTTCAATCCATTTTTCAATCAACATCCATTTACGCCACTACAATCAATCACCTCATCTGAAGTAATCACCCAATGAACCTTCTGGTCATGGTTTTCTGTATCAATCTTTTCCAACACCTGAAACGGATACCCTATACCAATAAGAACATGTTCTGACTCTTTTTCCAAAAAGCGGTCATAATAGCCGCCGCCATATCCAACCCGTTCTCCCTGTCTGGAAAAGGCCAGCCCAGGCAAAACAACAGGACATTTCAAATCAAGACCTTTGGCTGACCGGCAATCTTTTTTCGGCTCCCAAATGCCAAAACTTCCAGGAATCAGCTGCTCTGGTTTATCCACAAGGCAAAAAGAAAGATATTTTCCTTCTGTTCGGGGCAAAGCAACCATTATCTGCCTTTTCCACAAAGCTTTTAGGATCTCCCATGTATCTACTTCGTGATTAAAAGAAGCATACATATATACGATTTTAGCAGTTAAAATCTCTGGCATTTGAAAAAGCCTGCAAAAAATTTCCTGGTCCATTTTCGATTTTTCTGCTAAATTTAGCTCTTTTCTCATTCTACGGGCTTTTTCGCGGATTTGTTGTTTCTTCTCAAAAAGACAAGAAGATCCATCAGGACTGGACATGGGAAACTCCCCCGTGCTTTTTCCCTAAATCAGTAATGCTTCCATCTGCTTCCTGTACAGAAATGCTGTTTAAATTAGCCCGCATATTTTGTCGAATCACTGCAATATAGGCCTTCCGCAAAGCATCCTGCTCCATTTTCTCTTCCTCGGTCAGCCCAACTGACTGTGATTTGTGATACAATTCATTAATCCGGTCAATATTACTTTGTTCCATTGTGTTTTCCTCCTTATTTTTTTAGCAGCCAATTATCCACAAAATTATAATTTCACCAATTTTTCGAAAAATGATTCTGCATCCTGCTTTTTCTTATAAGATTAATATTCGTGATTCACATAGTTCATTAAATCAAAATCCAGATTGGAGTGAGCCATGAACAAGGTTCCTTTTTCTTTTCCTTCCATCAGTTCCTGTATAATTTCTACATTTTCCCCATTGGCAATGATCATGTCAGAACCGCTGTCTGTGGCAATCCGGGCCGCTGCAAGTTTTGCGGACATTCCTCCGGTTCCCACATCACTTCCAGAGGTAGCCTTTCCCATTGCCAGCAAATCCGGAGTAATTTCCTCCACCAGACCAATAAATTTTGCATTGGGATTTTTCCTGGGATCATCCGAATACAAACCGTCAATATCCGACAAAAGTATCAAAAGATCTGCTCCAATCAAAGCAGCCACAATAGCAGAAAGCCGGTCATTATCCCCAAACTGAATTTCATGGGTAGATACGGTGTCATTTTCATTTACAATCGGCACTGCCCCTAAATTCATCAGTTCATCAAAAGTATTCTGAGCATTGTACCGGGAAACTTCATTGGTCATGGTGTCTTTGGTTAAAAGTACCTGGGCAGCCACATGATTATATTCGGAAAATAGTTTCTGGTAAACCATCATCAGCCGTGCCTGCCCAACCGCCGCATAAGCCTGTTTTTCGGAAATGCTGACTGGCCGTTTTTGCCCTCCAAGAGCCTGCCGTCCTGCTGCTATTGCCCCAGATGACACCAAAACCACATCTTTTCCTTCGCCTTTTAAATCACAGAGAATACGAACAAGCTTCTCGATCTTTAAAAGATTCAATTCACCTGTCTCTGGATGAGTCAGGGAAGATGAACCAATCTTCACCACAATCCGTTTTTTGTCTCTTAATTTATTTCTTTCATCCAATTCCATACTTATCCTCTTTTTCCGGTCCTATTATGGTCCGATTTTTTACCCAAACACTTCTGCAATTTTCTCTGCCACCAAGACCCCGTCCATGGCAGCTGAAGTAATTCCTCCTGCATATCCAGCCCCTTCCCCGCAGGGATATAAGCCAGCTACCGCACTTTCTAACTTCTCATTTCTCCAAATACGCACTGGGGAGGAAGTCCGGCTTTCCACACCTGCCAAAAGAGCGTCTGTCCGGTCAAAGCCCTCAATGGCCTTACCAAATTGATCGATTCCTTCCACAAGAGCCTGATAAATTTCTTTCGGAAACAAAGAATGAAGATCTCCAAAGTTCCATTGGCCTTTTATTTGCGGCTCTATTTTTCCCAACATTCCTGAGCTTTTGCCAGCTTTAAAATCCCCATAAAGCTGTGTTGGAATTTTTCCACTTCCCAGTTGAAACGCTTGTTCTTCCAACTGTCGTTGAAAAGCAATTCCTCCAAGAACCGTTTGATCCGGAAAATCTTCTGGCGTCACAGTTACAATCAAGGCACTGTTTCCATTGATTCCAGCACGACTATGATAACTCATCCCATTGATCGCCAGATGGCCGGACTCAGATGAAGCGTTTACTACATAGCCACCTGGACACATGCAAAAGGAATACACGCCCCGGCCGTTTGAAGCTTTCCAGGTCAGCTTATATTCTGCTGCCCCCAAAGGTTTCAACGGCTGACATCCATACTGGGAAAGATTGATTTGATCTTGTGGATGTTGGATTCGAAGCCCTACGGCAAAGGGCTTTGGTGACATGGGAATGTTGTGATGATTTAGCATAGTAAATGTATCTCTGGCACTGTGTCCGATTGCTAAAACTACCACTTCAGAGATAATTCGTTCTCCTGTTTGAGTTATAATCCCTTGAATCTTTTTATTCTCCCAATCTATGAGTAAGTCTGTCACCTGACATCCAAAGCGAACCTGACCTCCCAGCCGAATGATTTCTTCCCTCATTCCTTTTACAATCCGACTCAACACATCGGTTCCAATGTGAGGTTTATTTTGATACAGGATTTGTCCTTCTGCCCCAAATTCGTGAAACGTCTCTAATACCAGCTGATTCCGGCCTTTTGTATCTTTCACCAAAGTATTCAGCTTTCCGTCTGAAAAAGTTCCGGCGCCCCCTTCGCCAAACTGCACATTGGAATCTGGATTTAATATTCCTTTTTCCCAAAATAGCTCGACCATCTTTTGTCTTTGTTCCACATCCATTCCCCGCTCTAAAAGCAAAGGCCGGTATCCGTGGCGGGCCAGCATCAGGCCGCAGAACAATCCTGCTGGTCCGGTTCCCACTATCACCGGAGGGGAAGAAAGTTCGTTTTTTCCTGATATCACAAATTGGTAAACTTCCCGTTTTCCGATAAAAATCTGTGGATTTTTCATTCGGTTCACAATATTTTGTTCCGATAAATGCTTTCCGCCTTTTTTCCCCTGGGATTTTGGAAACGTTTTTTCTTCATTCACCTCAACTTCAACCGTATATACGTAAAACAGTTGCGGTTTTTTCCGGGCGTCTAAAGATTGACGCCTTACTGTCACTGACATCAGGTCTTTTTCCTGCACTTTCAGCATCTGTGCCGCTTTCTTTTTCAAAGCTTCCGGCCCATGTCCCACTGGCAGCTTTAATTGGTTAATCTGTATCATATTTTTTCTGTCCTTTACTTCGGTTATCCAATTTTGATCTTGCAAACTCCTTTCTTAGCCAAGGGCTATTGGAACTTTCCCTGCACTTTTTCCAGCAAGACACCCGGTGGTCCATGCCCACTGTAAATTGTAACCACCGCAGATTCCGTCCACATCCAGAAGTTCCCCCACCAGGTAAAGCCCCGGCACCAATCGGGATTCCAGATTCTCAGGCCGGATTTCCCTTGTATCCACACCGCCGCAACAGGTTTGAGCCTGTTCGTAGGAGTTGGTTGCGGTTACGGTCACTTCAAAAGCTTTTGTATGGTTCAGCAGTGTTTCATAAATAGCAGGTGGAATCTTGGCGACATTTTGCTGGAAAGAAATTCCTGTCTCCTTTAGTATCACGCTTGCCAGCTTTTTGGGAAGAATGCCTGTGAGAAAATCTCCCCATTTTACATGGCCAAAATGGTTTCTCCGAAAAAGGAAAAACTGTCTAGCTTCTTCCATATTCATAGAAGGCAAAAAGTCCAGAACCGCCTTTACCTGCTTTTTATTTGCCAGTGCAACCGACGCATAACGGCTCACCTGAAAAACCGGAATCCCGGAAATCCCATAATCGGTCAACTGAATTTCCCCTAAATCTTCTGCCAGCTTTTTTGCTCCCGCGTACAATGTGACCTTTCCTTCACACCGAACTCCGGACAGTTGTTTGAAAAATTTCTCTTGACATCGCAGCTGCACCAGAGCTGGCAATGGGGAAAAGATTCGATGGCCCAAATCTTCTGCAAGCTGATATCCGCTTCCATCTGAGCCAGTAAAAGGCGCAGCTTTGGAACCCGCAGCCAAAATCACCCGTTCCCCCAAAAAATCGCCATGGTCCGTCTGAACCAGAAAATCGTCCTCCCCCTGAAAAAGGATTCTATGAACTGTGTAACCGGTAATTACCTGAATTTGCTGCCGTTTCAGTTCGATTTCAAATAAATCTACCACAGCGGCTGCCTGCTCTGATTTTGGATACCAATATCCGTTTTTCTCTTTTATGACAATGCCAAAGCTTTCCAGAAATTCTTGTGCTTCTTTTATGCCAAACCGACTTAACACGTTTCCAGGAAATGCCTTTTGACTGCATCGATAACCGTCTTCCCTTAAAAAACGGTTTCCCAAATTGCAGCGGCCGTTTCCTGTGGAAAGCAGTTTTTTCCCTACCCGGTCCATGTGTTCCAGAATCGTCACAGATGCCCCCTGCCGCGCTGCGGTAATCCCTGCCGCCATTCCTGCAGCCCCGCCTCCGACTACAATCACCCTCCATTTTTTCCTGCCTTGCATCTTTTTCTCCCATATTTTCTTTTGTCTTTCCTATTGTATCTGCTTTGGAAGGAGTTTTCAAGTGAATTTTCTGATGTTTCGCTTCCTATATGAGAGAAGAAATTTCTATAGTCAAAAGTTCTGATTTATTTTGATTTTATGAAGTTAGTGAGTCTGTATTGCATTAATATTTGAAGTATTCGTACTTCGTTGGATTCATTTTGAAGATTAGAGTGGGTTTAAATAGGATCTAAATTTTATCCACAATCAAAAAAATCCCGATTTTATAGATCAAACTTTATCCACATTTCAAAAAAACTTGATTTTACAAGTCAAACTTTATCCACAATTTAAAAAATTTCTGATTTTGCAGACTAAACTTATCCACATTTTAAAAAATCTTGATTTTATAAAGCAAAATTTTACCCTATTTAGGAAAAGTTTGGTTTTGAAAGCTTGATTTCGTAAATCAAAGTTTATTCCCATGGTGAAAAATCTTAATTTTCAAGCCCCAATTTACCCATATAAAAAAGCTTCGTTTTACAAACAAATTTTATCTGCATTAAAAAATCCCAGTTTTATAAACCAGGATTTTTTATATTTTTATTAACTTATTTGAAACTGCTTGAAGGTACATTTCTTACTGTCTCTGTTTTAACTGGTAAAAGACTCTAAATAATGTATCACATCCATCATATCAGAAAACCAGATGCCTTCTCTCAGCCGCTCCTGTTCTGATTCTGGAAAATCCATCAGTGGAATGTGTGTATAGAGACAGATCGTCTCCCGATCTTTTCCAAATACCAGCAAAAAGCCATCCTCAGAAACCAGATAAAATTCTTTTTTTCCAGTTCCTAACTCATTTTTTACCTGTTCTTTATTCGCAGCTGCCAGATTTTCTACTGCTGTGGCAGTCTCCTCCTTTGTCCCCATCGTCACAGCTGGCGTCTCTCTTGTCTGTGACATGGTCTTGCCTCCATATTCTCTGGTCAGAAAATGACCTGCCATCAGGCAGACTCCACTGACTCCTATAAACAAAAATAAGCAGATCATATATCGTTTCATCATCAAGCCTCCATGGAAAGGATATTGTCTGCTTATTTTTCCCTATTTTTCCAGATTTTATTCCTGATTGAGTCAGGAAAATTTAATATATAATATTTTCTGTTCTATTCGCCATTTATTTTATTTATCTTTTGATAGTACTTTATCATTCTTTTTACAACACTCTGATATGATATATTATGTAAGTCCGCCTCCTCTACTATTTCATTAAATAAATCAATATCTTCGCTACTAAAAACAAGATCTAATTTCTTTTCTCTGACTCCCGCAATGTGCTGATATGCTTCTGGATAGGCATAATAACATGTTTTACACATATCTATATTTTTTTCAACCCAATTTGGACAATGTTCACAAGCCCATGATTTATCTCTATTGGCTGATGGTGATAAAAGCATAAAACAATCAGTATTCAACATATCAATCGGATCTCCGCCTATTTCATAAGGAATCCTATGATCTGGTTGTAATAATCTTGCAGGATATTCTTCTCCATACAAATGACATTTAGCTCCATAACGGTCAATCAATGCATTTTTCAATTTTTCTGTAATTTGAGTTCGCCCCGTTACTTTTAACAATGGATTAGATTTCTTTGCTGTCTCCCAATCTCCAAATTGATAAGCAGCAATCGTTTTCCCACTGCTATTCTTAATTTTAAATGTATCCAATGGGATTCCCAATTCTCTTACATCCCTAGCTGCCCTGGGGGCATGTTCATACCCGCCATTTTTTAAATCCTCTGTGCTACAAAATCCCTTCTTTAAAATAGTGTCTATTACAAATCTTGCTCTCTTATTAGTTACAGCATCTAAAACTTTTTTAAATTCCTCAGGTATATCCATCTTTTTCTCCATTATCCGAAACAAAATTCTAATTGCATATATTCATCTTGTTTACATTTCAAATTTTTACTGGTATATAAAGACTCATACGTTATTTCTTTTTTTCCATTAAGCGTTGCCTGCGCTGATAACCCAGCATTAATATATATATGATTCAAATTGAGTTTCTCAGGAAGATGCTTTCCTATTACTTTATCTCCTGTCATACCATCATAGCTTACAATAAAATCTATACCACGATTATTTAACTTTGCAAGTTCCGCCACAAATTCTTCAAAGTCTACACCTTGTATGTAACGACTATCTCTTGGATTCTCTCTATTTGAAGTGCCTTGGTATGGTGGGTCCATATAAACTAAATCCCCTGGCTTTGTTGATGATAAAACTTTTTTATAATCTTCACTCGTAAAGTATGTTTTTCCTTTCAACAATTTTGATATTTCAAAAGCATTTTTGGATATTATTTGAGGTTTTGTTCCATACCTTCTTTTATCACAAGATTGATTTAATTCACCACGAACATTATAACGAACAGCACCTTTCACTACTCTTGCCAACAAAAATAACATCCTGGCAGAATCTTTCTTTCCACAATTAAATTCTTGTCTAATCTTGTAAAAATAATCTATATTATTCTGATTCGTTTGAAACTGTCCTTCCCATATATTCAAATACTCACTTACTAACCTTTCAGGAAAATTAACACATTCTTCCATCATCTTTATCAACGGCTCATTTATATCGTTAATCCAAAAATTATCACATTTATTTTCAGCTGCTGCCAAAATTGATATTGCGCATGTTCCCGAAAACGGTTCTACTAGCCTATCAATTTTATCTGGAAAGAATTTTATAATTTCAGGTGCAATTACTCTTTTGCTTCCTTGATATTGAACCAAATGTGGCACTTTCACTACAATCTCCTTAATTTTAAAACAATTCTTCCTATTATCATATCGCTTTTATATTTATTCTCAATAGTAAGCTAAACACACTTTCAAAAATAACGTATTTAGCTTACTGATTTCAATAACATTTCACTCCCATTTCATCACTCAAACTCAATCTTTTCTACATCAGATGTAGGTACAATACACACCCAGGTTTTTCCCGGATTCAGTACAATCTCGGTCCCGTCGGTCCGATAAAAATGAGTCACACCAAACTCCCCATCCTTTTTCCATTTGACAAACACAGCTTTTCCATTAGTAATATAGTAAGCCCCATACTGATCTTCATGTACATTTATATTCCGATAATCTGTGGTGGCATAATATCCGGCAGAACAGCATTGAATCAGAATATTTTTCACTGCAATCGGCCCTTCATTGCCCATATGTTCTGTCCCATACTGGTAACGGTAGTAAAGTCCGTCTTCTTCCCTGTATTCAAACCAGGGATGATTATAAGAATAACCGGGAGTTACCTTTACAGCGCTTAAAACGTCATCCCCCTCCAAAAATACTGGCCGGCCTTCTTTGGCGAATTGATAATGCCCCTGATACCCAGAATCATATTCCTGAGAGTATCCCAGTTTTTCAATGGCATTTTGAATCCCTGAGAAACTTGCATAAGCATTGTGAGGCCGTTTCCGGTCTTTGGAGCGAAAATAGGCTGTCTCACCTACCCCTTCTATTCCATTGATATTATCCACATTTTTTAAATAAGGCTTTGCAAAGGTGCTCTGTCCATAGTGGGCATAGATGGCGTCAAACTCTCTTGCAAAATAAGTATAATAAGTACGGCAGCTACGCACTGAGCCAATTCGGTCTAAATCATCATAATTTTCTATAATCGCCATATACCGGTTCATAGATCCTTCCACAGGAGCCTCAAAAACCACACCTGCCCGGTTAATACCATATTGTGGTTGAGCTTCTTTATCATTGCTCATCATAATTGCCAATGGTCGTCGATTGCCCTGGGCCACCGGAACCATTTCTCCGGTTAGATAGCTGCGCACCATACCGTCTGTCTCGCCACGTTCCCACGGCTCATAATAATCCAGTCCGGTGTGCTCTTCTTCTGTGACTTCGGTTTCAGATTCCAGAACCAAAGGCGGTCTCGGATTTGTCTCAAGCAGAATTTGACTGGACTCGGACTCGGTCATGACCACTTGGTTTGACCCTGCCTGTTTTGAGCAGCCTGCAAGTCCGATTCCCCACACGATCAGAAGCCCTATGCAAATGTTCTTTTTCATCGGCTGTATCCTTTCCAGTCCAAAATCTCCCGCTGTTTCTCCTCCATAACGTTCCGCTCTTGTTCTTCCATGTGATCATATCCACACAAATGCAGCACACTGTGAGCAATGAGAAATGCCAGTTCCCGCTCTTTGGAATGTCCATATTTCTCTGCCTGCTCCTCCACCTTATCGATGGAAACTACAATGTCTCCCAGAAGAAGTTCTCCCGTCTCAAGATTAAAATACTCTTCTGCACACTCCTCCACATGGCCAAAATCTCCCTCCTTCTCAAAGTCAATCATTGGAAAGGAGAGAACATCCGTTGGAGCATCCACCTGCCGATTGTCCCGATTAATTTCCTGAATTGCCTCATTATCGGTCAACAGCACATTGACCTCTGCTTCATATGGGCAAGCCTCATACTCTAACACTGCCAGCACTATCTCCCGGACAATCTCCTCATAAGAGATTGAAAGCCGCCGGTTTGCCTCGTACTCTACCTGAATTGTCATCCCAAACCCCTTTCTCTGCCGTTTTTGTTACCCTACCATCTTTGCTTTGGTACTTTTCCTTTCTTACGGTCCTGTGCTGATGCTTTTTTCTCATACTGGTCATAAGCCTGTACAATCTTCTGCACCAAAGGATGACGCACCACATCTGCACTGGTCAAGTTACAAAATCCAATATCATCAATCTTCTCCAGTACCCGTGTTGCCACATCCAGCCCGGAAGCCGCTCCTCCAGGAAGATCTTTTTGGGTCTTATCTCCAGTAATTACCACCTTAGAGCCAAACCCAATCCGCGTCAGAAACATTTTCATCTGCGCTGGTGTGGTATTCTGAGCTTCATCCAGGATAATGTAAGCATTATCCAAAGTCCGTCCTCGCATATAGGCCAAAGGAGCTACCTCAATCAATCCTTTTTCCGAATTGTGAAGAAAGCTTTCGGCTCCCATAATCTGGTACAAAGCATCGTACAGGGGCCTTAAATATGGATCAATCTTACTCTGTAAATCACCAGGTAGAAACCCTAACTTCTCCCCTGCCTCAATGGCTGGACGAGTTAAAATAATCCGGTTTACCTCCCCGTCTTTAAATGCCTGAATTGCCATAGCCATGGCCAGATAAGTCTTCCCGGTTCCTGCAGGCCCAATGCCAAACACGATCATCTTCTTGCGGATTGCATCTACATATTGCTTTTGACCCAGAGTTTTTGGCTTCACTGGTTTTCCATTTACTGTGCGGCAAATAATATCCTGATCAATCTCTAAAATAGCGTGGTCTGATTCTGTAAATGACAAAGACAGGGCATAATCGACATTTTGTTCCGTAATTTCATTGCCCCGTCTGGAAAGCTCTACCAGATTGTTAAACACGCTTTTTGCCTTCTGAATCATCCCTTCCGGACCGATTATCTTAATGGCCCCGTCTCTTGCCACAATTGTCACCCGCAGAGTTCTCTCAATTTTCTTCAAATACTGGTCAAACTGACCGCACACATTCTTTTCATGTTCCACAGGAATATCAATAATTGTCTCTACTACGTTCATATCCAGCTGCTCATTCTCCTTTTCTTTCAAACCATTCGTCGTTGCTAGAGCGTATCTGAAAAACGCTTTCTACCAGATGTATGTTCTGCTTTGTGAGATTTGGGCCATAGGAATGGGCGCAGCGGGCTGTGTTAAATGAATTTGACCCAAATCTCCCGCAAAGTGAGGCGTGAAGATGGCGCAGATAGCAAGTGGGATTTATTCGAAAATGAATATACTGCTACACCAATTATTCCCCAAGCATACCAGATTCATCTGGTGTACTTGGTTCCTCACCCATCCCTGTCTCTTCAAGGCTTCGTCCAACTCCAATTTTCTCTTCCAAAAGAAACTCCCCACAAATTTCCCATCCAGAATCCTTATTTACTATTTTAACACGATTTTCAAGAATTTGTACCCCTTTTTCCGTTAAATTTTCCATCTTTTCTTGATGAATGGTAAATTTTTCCGTCTCCAGCTCTTCTTTCGTCAAAAAATGCTCATAAATTTGATACTCTTTTGCCTCAATAAAATCGGCCCAAACTGGCAGATAAAAGTCTCCCAACACAGAGATCTGACTACTTTCAGAGGATATTTCCCAGGGACTTTCCCCCAAGGCAGGAAGCATCCAGAGAAAAGAAAACCCCCCAAGCCGCAGCCGGAGACCTTTACGGTTTCTTCCGGTATCTGCTCTCCTCATGGCTGTAAATGGCACATACTCTTTATATGCTTCTGTTGTTACTGCATAGATGTCACCGTCTGCCCGTACCAGATGTTCCTGCACCAGTTCTTCCGCGTCATTGTAAATAGGAACAATTCCGCTTACTAACACCTGTCCGGCCTCTACAGTATCTCCAACCTTTACCTGAGCCTTTCCCCGGCGAATTACCATATGTGCAATAATTCCGTTTTTTTCTGCCACCAAATCTCTTGGCGCATTGTCTTTTTCTGGAATCGAACCAATCACTTCGTTTTCTTTTACCTTGATCATCAGTCGGGTTCCGGAAATCCGGGCAGACACCCAAATAATCTCAGGATATTGGCTGCGAATCGATTCTTCCAGCCAGTCACAGTCAATCCCTTTTTTGGGCCTTCCATAACAGATTTTTAAGGTATCCAGATAATGAATCAGCATGTCATCTGTAAAACGGTAATTTCCTTCAATGGTAATATCCCATATGAACTGGGACATTACAAACAACACCAAAAAGAAGCAAATCACCCCTGCACCATACAGCTTCCGCCGTCGATTCCGGTATAAAAAAAAGGGAAGCCCATATCTTCCCATAATCCGCAGCCGTACCTGTGCCTTGTGAACCAATGGCTTGACCCGTCGGAAATCTTTTATGGTTATGAAAAATTCATATCCGTCTTCTTGGTATCTAAGATCCCAAATTACAATCTGCTTTGCCATACACAGATTTAAAAATCGTTCCGGTGAAAATCCCCGCAGCCGGATACGCAGATATCCTTCCCAATAACGTTTTAAAGCTTCCTTCAACCTGATACACTCCTGTTTTCGTTTTTATCAATCTCCAAATTCCATAGACTGAATCAACCCGCTGATTTTCATCTCATCATGATTATAATAATCAATATGAAGCCGCTTTCCATAAAACTGCAGCTTACAGTGTTTTGCCTGCAGTTTCACCGTTTGGTCATCATAGATCAGAATCCCCCGGTAATTTTCCACGATCACACTGGTACGCCCTACAAAGGAAACCAGCACTTCTCCCAACACCACATCTTTTGGAAGCTTCAGATTATCTGCCGCCGCCATTTTCATCTGCTCAAACAAAGGCCCTCATCCCACTACTGGTAATTACTGCTATTTTACGAAAAAATCCTCAGTCTTATGACTGAGGATTTTGAAACGCTTAATTAAATTTACGTTTTCTTGCGGCTTCAGACTTTTTCTTACGTCTGACGCTTGGCTTCTCGTAATGCTCTCTTTTACGAATTTCCTGCTGAATCCCTGCCTTGGCACAGTTTCTTTTGAATCTGCGCAATGCACTGTCCAGAGTCTCGTTTTCTTTAACGATTACGTTCGACATCGCTCACACCTAACCTCCCTCCAGTTGTGTACTTGTGCATAATACAACTGTTTGGGTATTTATTCGCACTGTTTAAATTATAACATAAAATATCGATTCGTCAACTATTTTTTGCAAAACCTGGGGAATTTTGTCCATCCGATGAGCCATCCTTTGTTTTGCTCTCATACCCAAACAGAAGTTATTATTTTATCTGCTCAGCAGCTGCTTCATATACTTTTTCCAAAGCAGCATCTACACCAGCCGGATTCTTACCGCCGGCCTGAGCCATGCCTGGACGACCACCGCCGCCTCCTCCTACCAGACCTGCTATAGCTTTAATCAGGTTTCCTGCATGAGCGCCTTTTTCCAAAGCTTCTTTTGTGGCGGTTGCCATTAAATTCACCTTGCCGTCTGTTACAGAAGCAAGAACAATCACGCCTTCGCCCAGCTTATCTTTCAGCTGGTCGCCTAAGCTTCTCAAACCATTCATATCTGCGTCGCTGACTTTTGCCGCCAAAACCTTAACGCCGCCAATCTCCCGAACCCGGTTCATAACGTCTCCAAGAGAATCTTTTGCCAGACGCGCCTTGAGTTTTTCATTTTCAGAGTGAAGGGTGCGCAGCTCCTCAGTCATGGCTTCAATCCGTGCTTTCAGATCGCCAGGGGTAGTTTTTGCCGCCTTTGCCGCCAGGTGAAGCTCTTCTTCCATCTTCTGGTAATAAGCCATCAGGCCGTCTCCGGTCAATGCCTCGATTCTGCGCACATTGGCTGCGATTCCTGCTTCTGACAAAATCTTGAATGCATGAATCTGACCAGTATGAGATACATGAGTGCCGCCGCAAAGCTCTGTAGAGAAACTGCCCATCTTGACCACACGTACCGTTTCGCCATATTTTTCGCCAAACAGGGCCATAGCCCCTGTCTTCTTCGCTTCATCCAGACTCATCTCCTGTGTCGTTACATCCAGATTTTCCTGAATCTCTTTATTTACCAGTTCTTCTACAGCCCGAATTTCTTCTGGGGTCATGGCAGAAAAATGGGTAAAGTCAAACCGCAGCCGGTCCGGTGTCACCAGAGAACCAGCCTGTTCTACATGTTCTCCCAACACTACACGCAAAGCCTTCTGAAGCAAATGGGTTGCGCTGTGGTTCTTTTCAGTTGCCCTGCGCTTTTCTGCTCCCACAGTTAGCTGAACTTTCTCACCAACCATGAACATGCCGGAAACCATTTTGCCCACATGTCCGATCTTGCCGCCCTGAAGATGAATGGTGTCCTCTACCACAAAGCTGCCTTTGTCACTTTCAATCACACCAACATCTCCGGCTTGTCCGCCCATGGTTCCATAGAAAGGAGTTTCATTTACCAGAATGGTTCCCCTCTGGCCATCGGTCAAAGCTTCTACCAGTTCTGTATCTGTGGTCAGCACAGCAATCTCTGAGGTGTGGCAAAGACGGTCATAACCTACAAAGGAACTGGAAATCTCTGCAGGAATTGACTGATAAACCGTCACATCTGCCCCCATATAGTTGGTGGTCTTCCGAGTAGTCCGGGCTTTTCTGCGCTGTTCTTCCATAGCAGCACGAAAACCTTCCTGATCTGCTGTCAGATGCTTTTCTTCCAACAATTCCAGCGTTAAATCCAGCGGAAAACCATAAGTATCATAAAGTTTAAAAGCATCTGCTCCCGAAAGAACCGTCTCTCCCTTTTTCTCCATGGCAGCTTCCATGTCTGCCAGAATAGAAAGACCTGTATCAATGGTACGATTAAATTTCTCTTCTTCTTCAGAAAGAACCTTTAAAATCATCACCCGTTTTTCTTCCAGCTCAGGATATCCGTCTCTGGACAGGGAAATCACGGTCTCGGCAAGGCGGGACATAAATCTGCCTTCGATACCAAGAAGCCTTCCATGACGGGCTGCACGGCGCAAGAGGCGGCGCAAAACATAGCCGCGCCCCTCATTGGAGGGCATAATCCCATCGGATATCATAAAAGTACAGGATTTTACATGATCTGCAATAATCCGCAGGGATACATCTTTCTTCTCATCTTCCTGGTAAGCTACATGAGCCAAAGCGCATACTTCATCTAAAAGCGCCCGGTTTGTGTCCACCGTAAACAGAGAGTCTGCATCCTGTACAACCACTGCCAAACGTTCCAGTCCCATGCCGGTGTCAATGTTTTTCTGAACCAGTTCCGCGTAATTGCCGTGGCCGTCGTTTTCAAACTGGGTGAACACATTGTTCCAAACTTCAATATACCGGTCGCAGTCGCATCCCACGGTACAGCCCGGTTTGCCGCAGCCATAGGCTTCTCCCCGGTCATAATAAATTTCCGAACAGGGACCACAGGGACCAGCTCCATGCTCCCAAAAGTTATCTTCTTTTCCAAAACGGAAAATCCGGTCCCCAGGAATGCCGATCTTTTTATTCCAGATCTCAAAAGCCTCATCGTCATCCTGATAGATGGATGGATAGAGACGGTCTGGAGAAAGTCCTACCACCTCTGTTAAAAATTCCCAGGACCAGGCAATGGCTTCTTCTTTAAAATAATCTCCAAATGAAAAATTGCCCAGCATTTCGAAAAAAGTTCCATGCCGCGCCGTCTTGCCAATATTTTCAATATCACCGGTGCGAATGCACTTTTGACAGGTGGCCATCCGTCTTCTGGGCGGAATCTCCTGTCCGGTAAAATAAGGCTTTAAGGGCGCCATACCAGAGTTAATGAGCAACAGGCTGTTGTCATTATGGGGAACCAGAGAATAACTTTTCCTCACCAAATGACCCTTGCTTTCAAAAAACTCCAGAAACATTCTTCTCAGTTCATTTACGCCGTACTTTTTCACGTCCTATGTCCTCCGCACTACCTGTTATGGCTGCTCGCAGCCTTCCCGGCATCCTTTTTATCTCTGAATTTTTTTCCCCCAATAATTCCCACATAGGCAATCACTGCAAAAATTACCGCCTTGAGAGCATATCCAATAAAACTTATCGCAATTTCCATCATAGCGCTCATACCTCCGTCTTGTAAAACAAATTATTTCCATCTTTGTATCTTATCATAGGTACGGACATTTAGCAAGATAGTTTTCATCATTTATATGGTTTCTCATGTATATCGCTTCTGTTTTCGTCCAGTTATTCAAAAGGTACCAAGGTCAAAAAAATTTTGACCCCAACATTATTGAAAATGGAGATAGCAAAAAGGGGTGCCGCAGGATTTTAAAATGCAGCAACCCTTTTTGACTATGGTTTTTTGGATTCCTTAAAATATTCTCCGTAAATTTCCGCCAGTTCATAAGCACGGGCGCGGGTCAGTTCTGCAAGAGAACGATTGTAGCTGACTTCTTCCATGGATGTGCCTCTCTGCTTTTTGGAAGCATCCACTGCCTGCCCTTCCCGGTTTCGCATCCAGTCTCGCTGTTGCTGCATCAAGGTGTCCTGTTGCTGTTCATCCAGACATTCTTTCAGGGTTCCTAACATTCTCTGAATTTCGGTTTCCCACAGCTTCCACTCACTTTCCGCAGAATTTTTGCTTGCACTTGCTGTCCGTTCGGTCTCTTTTGCCCGGTTGCGGGCAATCTGGCTATCCAGTTCCCAAAGCCGGATTAATGCAGAATTACTCTCGCTTTCCTCACTTACAACTCCTGTCTCCATCTTCTGCCCTTCCAAACCGTCCCAAGTCTCTCCATTGTTCTTTGCAGCCGGAGATACGATCCTGGAAGTTTTTGCCTGGGAATCCCCTTGCTTTTTCTCCTCTATATCAGAAGCTGTAGCAATGGGAATTTCGGCTGACAAAGGAGCCAGATCTTCTGCATGTGCCTCTGGTTCCATCGCTGCCGCCACCCCTGGTTCTTTTGGTGCAATAAGTGAAAATGGTGAGATCTGCTCTCTGGCAACAGAAGCTTCGGACAAAGTTTCTTCTGCCTCTTGTTGAATAACGGCTGATTCCCTTGATGCTGCAAAGTTTTCTTTTCGGTTAGAAATTTCCAGCTCTGTAAAGGATGCTTCTCCCGCCCCGCCTGTGTACTTTCTCACATAACTGGTAAAGGAACTTCCTATCACTAAAATCAGGCATATAGCAATCCAGATTCCTCTCTGCTTCATTCCAAATCCATCCTGTCTTAGAAACGTTCAAAAACACTTCCGTCGTCTTATCCGTCTGTGTTATTCTGAACCATTTCTTATTTTGTTCCCAAATGCAACCTTTCCTATACCATAACACAATCTTCCAGGAAAGGGAACAGGAGGACAAAAGAAGTAAAGATTCTTAAGAGAACCGTAACCAATTTTCTGCCGTCTTATTTTTATGACAAATTCATTTCCGCCCCATGGTCCACCAACAGTCCGTCTCCGTCAGCAGCAGCTGTAGCCAGCTTATCACAGCGCTCATTTTGGGGATGTCCTGCATGGCCTTTTACCCAGATAAACATTACCTGGTGAGGGGCCTTGGCTTCCAGCAGCCGCTCCCATAAATCTACATTTTTTACAGTGCCGCTTTTGCCTCGCTTCCAGTTTTTTAAAATCCAGTTATCAATCCAATGCTGATTAAAAGCATCCGTTAAATATTTGGAGTCAGAATAAAGTTCTACCTCACAGGGACGGTTCAGCGCTTCCAGCCCCACAATCGCAGCCATCAGTTCCATGCGGTTATTGGTTGTTTTTCGATAACCAGCTGAAAGCACCTTTTCGTGCAGCTGTCCTTTGGTATCCATAAACTGAAGAACCGTCCCGTAACCGCCGGGACCATCTGGATTGCCTCTTGCTGAACCATCTGTATAAATCTGAACCTTAGTCATATAAAAATTTACTCCTTATCTGTCCCATTTATCGCACAGAGAGTGAATCTGATCGGCAAATTTTGCCAAATCCTTGTTGGCGCCGCCTTCGTTCTTTGCAATCACTGCCATCAGGCGCTCACCGGCAGCCAGCAGGCGGGCAAAGATACCTTTGGCTTTTTTGGTGGCCGCGCTCTTGACTGCAATGGGTATCCCTTCTGTTTCTTTTACCCACTGACCCGTCAGCAGATCGTATTCCGCTCCGCTGAAAGGAGCTTTGGCTGGAATGCCTGTCCTCTCTGTAACCAGTTCGGCAAACTGATCGCACACGTCGTCGCTGCCATGAACTACAAAAATCTGATCGGGTTTTTTCTTGAAATTTTCTACCCACTCCAAAAGTCCATCTCGATCTGCATGTCCGCTGATATCGTGAAGGGTTTCAATGTGAGCGTTTACATCAATGGACTCTCCAAACAGCTTTACGGTCCGGTTTCCTTCTACCAGATTGCGTCCCAAGGTTCCTTCTGCCTGATAACCGGCAAATATAACAGTACACTCTCGCCGCCATAGATTATGTTTTAAATGGTGGCGGATTCGTCCTGCATCGCACATGCCGGAAGCAGAAATAATCACTTTAGGAGAAGGGTCAAAGTTAATGTTCTTTGATTCTTCACTGCTGATCGACAGTTTCAGCCCAGGGAAGGCTATGGGATTGATTCCCATACGCACCAGTTCTCTGGTGTCTTCGTCATAACACTCCAGCTGATTGTGTTTAAACACATGGGTAGCCTCCACAGCCAGAGGGCTGTCCACATACACTTCAAAATTCTCATGGCCGCGAATCAGCCGCTGAGTTTTTATATGACGGAAATAGTATAAAAGTTCTTGCGTTCTCCCTACAGCAAATGCTGGTATGACCACATTTCCTCCCCGATCCAGTGTTTCCTGAACGATTCGAACCAGTTCGGAAATATGGTCGGTGCCTTTTTGATGAAGCCGGTTGCCGTAGGTGGATTCCATCACCACATAATCTGCTGCCATGGTGTATGATGGGTCGCAGATTAAGGGTTTGTTTTTATTTCCAATGTCTCCAGAAAATACGATTTTTTTCTCTGTATCTTCTTCTTTCAGCCATACTTCAATGGAGGCAGAGCCTAATAAATGGCCAATATCCGTAAATCGAATGGTTACATTGTCCGTAAGTTTTACAATGTCGCCGTAATTGTTGGGGACAAAATGTTCTAATACCCCAAGAGCGTCATTCATCTCATACAGAGGCTTTACTTCTGCGCCTCCGGCTCTTCTTGCCTTACGGTTCTTCCACTCAGCTTCCATTTCCTGAATGTGAGCGCTGTCTTTTAACATGATGTTACACAGATCGCAGGTGGCTGTTGTGGCCATGACGCTGCCGGAAAAGCCCCTGGCGTAAATGTAGGGCAGCATTCCGGCATGATCAATGTGGGCGTGGGTCAGCAGAACATAGTCAATCTGTGACCAGGGAACCGGTGGGTCAATGTTTTCGTAAATGTTGAAACCTTGTTCCATACCACAGTCAATGAGCAAATGGGTGTTGCCAGCCTGCAGGTAATGGCAGCTTCCGGTTACTTCGTGGGCAGCGCCGCTGAATACAATACGCATATGGATTCCTCCTCTTTCGTTGGGGGGATGGGGTGAAATGGTATGGGGGTGGGCGGGTGAAGCTGGGGGGGTAGGGCAAGCTTGACTTTGTCGCGTTGATGGGGTGGTTCTATCAAATAAGTTTGAAATCAATTTTCTTTTGTGTTGGCACAGCGGAAATTTTTTGGCTTATTTGAAGGGCATAGAATGAGTTGGGGTGTTGCTCATGGTGGCTCCGGGCCGCAGTGCAGCTCGACTTCGTCTCGCTGATGGAGTTTTGCCCAATTAAATAAGTTTGAAATGAATTTTCTTTTGTGCTGGCACAACGAAAATTTTTTGGCTTATTTGAAGGGCATAGAATGAGTTGGGGTGTTGCTCATAGTGGCTCCGGGCCGCAGTGCAGCTCGACTTCGTCTCGCTGTCGGGCTTTCGCCCTATCAAATAAGTCAGAAAAAAATTTTCTTTTGTGCCAGCATAACGAAAATTTTTTTCAGCCTTATTTGGCACTGCTAAATGATGATGCATATCATCCCCCCATTGCTGTCGTTGATGATTTTTTGGAGGGCGTCTTGGAGTTTCATTTGGCAGTCTTCGGTCATTTGGCTGACTTTGGCTTGGATGCCGTCTTCTACGATCTGTTCGATGGATTTCCCAAATATGTTGGTGTCCCATATGCCGTCTTCTTTTTTTCTGGCGTTTTCTTTCATGTAGGCGATTAGGTCTTCTGCTTGCTGTTCGCTTCCTACTATGGGGGCGATCTCGGTCTGAATGTGGGCTTTGATCAGATTGATGGACGGGGCTTCCGCACGCATTTTGACGCCGTATTTATTGCCATGGCGAATGACGGTTGGTTCGTCTAAGATAATCTCTGACCGTTCTGGCGTTACCACTCCGTAACCGCGCATCCGCACCTGATTCATGGCGTTTAATACTTTGTCATACTCAAGCTGCATGGAAGCTAAATCCCGTAGTTTTTGCATCAGCTGATATTCGTCTGTAATGGGAATCCCGGCGAAATCGCTTAATGTCTGGTAATAATATCCATCTTCCAGAGCCACCTGCACGGATACGCTGCCATTGGATAAATCCATCTGGTCCACTTTCATGGAACGGATTACATCTGAGTCTCCATTGCCAAAATCTGCCGGCACATCTTTCATATGGCGCACTTTTGTCATCAGCTCTCTGGCTGTTTTTACTGCCTGCTCCTTCAGCCAGTGGGTGGAAGGAAGAATCTCCAGCCATTTGGGAATAAAGAAATCCACTTCTGTCACAGGAAATTCTTTCAACACTTTTTCCAAAATCCGATGAACGTCTTCCCGCTTTAACTGTTCGCAGTTTACTGGCATAACTGTCACAAAATACTGCTTTTCCAGTTCTCTTGCCAGACGGGAGGTTTCTTCGGAATATGGACGGTCTGAATTGAGCAATACTAAAAATGGCTTGCCAATATCTTTTAATTCCTGAATGGCAGTGTTTTCTGCCCCTATGTATGCTTCCCGCTTTAAGTCTCCAAAGGAACCGTCTGTGGTTATGACAATTCCAATGGTAGAATGGTCCTTGATTACCTTGCGGGTACCGATTTCCGCTGCCTGAGTAAAGGGAATTTCCTCCTCAAACCAGGGGGTTTTTACCAGACGCTCCCGGTCGTTTTCCACATGTCCGGCAGCTCCGTCCACCATAAAGCCCACGCAGTCAATCAGCCTTACTTTGGCCTGGATTCCCTCAGCTGGCTGAATCAAGGCGGCCTCTTTTGGAATGAATTTTGGCTCTGTGGTCATGATTGTTTTTCCCGCAGCGCTTTGAGGCAGTTCGTCGCGGGTCTGGTTTTTCCGGTGTTCATCTTCCATCTCCGGCAGCACCAGCTGTTCCATAAACCGCTTGATAAAAGTAGATTTGCCCGTTCGAACCGGACCTACCACTCCCAGGTAAATCTCGCCTCCGGTCCGGGCTTTTATATCTTTGTAAACATTATAACTT
Source organism: Clostridiaceae bacterium (assembly GCA_009911065.1). Taxonomy (GTDB): domain Bacteria; phylum Bacillota; class Clostridia; order Lachnospirales; family Lachnospiraceae; genus Brotaphodocola. The sequence goes on from QXWR01000037.1 coordinate 29,378, forward strand.
TCCATGAAGGATACCCCCTTGGTGTGCTTGAAACATTGTCTGTAAAAACAGGCAGATGTCTCTGACAATGTTTTCCTGCTATAAGCATATGCCAAAGGGTATCCTTTTATCACAGATTCTCTAAAACTTCCCGCTGCCGCCTTCGTTTCGAAGAATGGCAAGGGTTTTCTTGGTCCGTTCCGCCGGTGAATAGGTCTGGAAGGACATTTTCCGCACACGCATAATATCTTGATTGTCTTCCAGCTCCGCAATTTTAATCTTGGATGCCAGCTCACTGGAATGAATGTCTTCAATATAATCAAAATATTTCATGTCCGGTTTTTTTGTCAGAATGTCAATTGCCTCCAAAACGGTTCGGGAGAATCCTTCTTCCTTTAATTCATGCAGGGTAATCTCAGTATCCTCCACCACGTCATGAAGCACCGCTATGATCTTCTCTTCCTCCGTGTCCATCTTGCTCATGACACGCATGGCATGGTCGATATAGGGGTTTCCTTTGGCGTCGATGACACCCTGAAAAGCATTCGTAGCGATTCCAATTGCCTTTGACAACATAATGAATTATTCCCCTTTCTTCCCTCGGCCGGAAGACATATAGAGATGACGCGGGATACCGCCCACCATCACACAGGGAGAGTCGCCCTGAATGAGAGGCCGCACATAATCAATAAATTCTTCCGTAACATAAGTGCCATCTTTGGTAATCCATTCCCGAGGCACCAGTTTCTCTCCGTTTGCAATCTTGTGTACATCGTAAATGCCTGTAGCGCTCTGGTAAGGATCGTCGGACACACGGTCAATAACAACCATCTTGCCGGTATCTCCTTCATCTGCTGCTTTCACCGCAGCGCCGCCTACCATAAATGCCTCATTTACATCCACTCTGGATGCCAGATGAGCGGCGCTTCTCTGTAAGGTACTAAATTCTACGGAACGAGCCTTGCAGCCAAGCCGCTGGTTAATCACATTGGCCAGATAGCTGGCAGAACCTGTCAGCTGCTTGTGGCCGAAAGCATCCACGTAGTCTGTGGCAGCAGTCATCTCGCTGAGATACTTGCCGTCTTCTGTGCGGATTCCCTCTGAGATAGCTACCACAACCACATCTTTTTTCTCCAGAAGTTTCTCGGTTTTTGACACAAATTTATCTATGTCAAAAGCCACTTCAGGCAGATAAATCAAATCCGGTCCGTCACAGTCCTCGCCTCTGGACAAAGCTGATGCGCCAGTCAGCCATCCTGCATTCCGTCCCATGATCTCAATGATTGTCACCAGCTTTTTCTTATAGGAAAAGCCCAGGCCGTCACGGATGACTTCCTTGGTGGAAGTGGCAATATATTTGGCTGCACTGCCATATCCAGGCGTGTGGTCTGTAAGCGCCAAATCGTTGTCAATGGTCTTTGGCACGCCGACAAACTTCTGCTTCTTGCCAGTTAAAATTGCATAGTCTGAAAGCTTTTTGATTGTATCCATGGAATCGTTTCCGCCAATGTAAATAAAGCATTCAATATTCAATTTTTCCAGAATCTCAAAAATTTTCAGATAAATATCCTGGTTTTCATGGATATCCGGCAATTTATAACGGCAGGTGCCAAGGAATGCTGATGGAGTGCGCTTTAAAATCTCCACATCCAAATCATTTTTAATATGCTTGGACAGATCTACATACTGTTCATCCAAAAGCCCTAAAATACCAAATTTCATTCCGTAAACCTTCTTGGCCCCTCGGTCGATGGCGGTGCGGTACACTCCCGCCAAACTGGAATTAATTACCGCCGTGGGACCTCCAGACTGTCCGACAATCACATTTCCTTTCATAGCAAAACCCTCCTCTGAATTTTAATTTTAATGTTAATATTTATCTTTTTTTGCTATATTCCTATCTTACCACAGCAATATGGGAAAAGTCTAGGACTTTTCCCTAAGTTTTATGGTTGGTTTGCGGTTATTTTTTGTTGGGTTGTTACAAGTGAAAGTTATTTTCATCTTTCCACAAAATGTTTCCGAACATGAACCACCGTATACTTCCCTTCATGGCCCTTTAAATAAATGGTCAAAAGTCGCTCTGCCAAAAAGCCTATGTATCGGTTCTGATAAGGGTCTTCTTTCTTCTCACAATGGCGTTCACAGTACGCTAAGATGGGAAACAACCAGCTGCAGTAATCATCTACAATCTCCTTCCTTGCAAAAAACATATTGTAGCCATAATAGTAGATTCCCTTTTCCACCTCTTCTGCCGCTTTCTGATACTTTGGTTGGAGAATCCCAATTGCTTCCATCATAATCTCCCAGTCCTGTTTTACATGGTCCTGACGGTATACTTCTTTTACCGATGGAAAGTTCAAGATCGGAACAGTCACTGCCACATCCACCTCGGACTTGCACAGCTGGTCTAACAAATCCTCATTTAACTCAAAATGCCGTCTGTAATGGCAAAGTCCTGCATATTGGGAGGAAGTATTTTTCCAAATCCAGTAGAGGGCTGTCAGCTCACAGTATTCTCTGTTTTTTTCCGAGATATGGTCCCCTGTGTTGTCTCTCACTTCACAGATTCGCTCCCCAGTCAAAGTTGCCCCCACCTGAATGGGAATCTCCCAGGAATACCGATGAAGATCTTCCTTTAACTCCCGGTCTACATGACATTTGGCTGTGTAAATGCACACCCCTTGATTTCGGTTATCTCCTGTTAGATTGCTATTTCCATCTGTCGGCTGCCCAGTTTCTTCCTCAAGTTTTTCATTTCTACCATTGGAGTCCTGTTTCTTCCGCTGTCCTTTTGTTCCTTCCCCTAGTTCCTTTTCTTTGCCTATGGGTTCTGGTTCCTTCGTCTGCTTTTCCGTTTTTTCCTCAAGCTTCTTTTCTCTGCCTATGGATTCTGATTCCTTCGTCTGCTTTCCAATCTCTTTCTCAAGTTCCTTATCTTTGTCCCTAGGTTCCGCTTTCTTTGTCTCTCCTTCCGTCCCTCCCCCTAGCTCTTTATCCCCATCCCTCATTTCCGGTTCTTTTATCTGCCTTTCAAGAACCTCTTCCAATTTCCAGTACTCCTTCCGGTTCTCCTGACAATACTCCATAAAATAATTTCCCCGAATATCGCTCCACAAATCACTTTCAAAGGTAAGGGGAAGCAGATTGTAAAATCCAGACTGATGCAGGCTTTCCATAATGAACTCCAAGTTTCGTTCCATGGATGCGATTACAATCCACTGATGGGGCGAAAGCTGGTTTCTTGCCTCCGCTATTGATATTACCGGCTTCCCAAGAAATTCCGAAGGATTCTCCTCCACTCTTCCAACTACAAAACACTTTATATCCCGTTCATATGGTTTTCCCATCAGACAGGCAGCCACTCCAAGAGCCATAAATCTTGCACCAAATATCACGATTTCTTTCTCTTTCATGATAGTTTTCATTTTATCTTCTGCATAGTATTTCCCGACCATCGTTCCCACTCTCTTTCCTTCCCGGTTAAGTTTGCTTCAACAGGTTTCTTATAAGTGACTCTTTCCTCATTGAAACAAATTGCCTTTACACACCATCTGCCAGTCTATGTAAAAACTCTTCTCTTACCACTACATAATCCTTGTATCCCATTTGATTCAAATGATCTTCCATTTCCTTTTGATATTCCTCTCCCACTGTCACAAATATCCTGGATTCCTTTTCTGGACAAAACTCTTTTAAGGAAATCACAGGGATTCCCTTTACCTGCAAATCCTTCTCCTCTAACTGGGATACCAGGAAATTTCCAATCTTATTTTTGAGTCCGTTCCTTTCTATAAAATCCACAAAGGCGCTACCCAGCCTTCCAGCTCCATAAAGCGCTGCCTTTGGCTGTTTTTCCATTTCTTCCAGCAAATATGTTTCATACTCCTGTTGGGGAAATAGCAGCAGCCGCAAAGGACGAATCACATAGTTCTCATGTTTTAACTCCTGTTGTATGATTTCATTTGCCTTCATCAGCAGTTCCAGCCACTCACTGTCATCATAAGACCGGTTCTTACATAGGATTTCCGCATATTCATATTCCAGGCGTCTGGCAGTGTTTTTCAATAAGATATTCAGATCATTCCTTTTGGCAAACTCCAGATTATCCAGCAGACCCCGCAGTAAATCTACGGTTTTTTTCTTGTTAAAACGCTTTTTCACCTGGGGCAGATGATAGGAATAAAGACAGGTGTCCACCACCGAAATGTTCTTTGCCGCATACAATGCTTTCACCAAAAAGGGCGGGTCCTGAAAACGATAATACAGCGGAAACCAGATCTCATGCTCCACCAACAATTCCCGCAAAAACAAGTAGCACATGTAATCATAATCCATCTGGTAATCCAAATAGGAAATGGTTGTTTTTCCGATCTCATTCCAGGAAAAGGGACCTCTTTTCACCAGACTTCCATTGACCCTCCACCACAAACTTACACTGACCCCGGTCTTCTCTCTTTCACATGCTTCATACATTTTCTTTAAAGCATCTTTGTCCAGATAATAGTCGTCTGCATCCAAAAATGTCACATACTTTCCTCTCGCCTTTTTTAAAGCAAGATTCCGAGCGGCTCCTGGTCCCTGATTTTTCTGCTGTATGAAAACAATTCTGGAATCTGTGGACGCAAGTCTTTTTATGATTTTTGCAGAACCATCCGTTGACCCGTCATCCACGCAGATTATTTCCAGTTCCTTTAGCTCCTGCGCAAGGGCGCTATGGATGCACTGCTCTATATCCGCTTCCCCATTATATACCGGGGTAATTACGGATATTTTTATTTGATCTTTCATCCTTTTCTACTTTCCTTCCAGTTGATTTTATCCCCTTTTAAGCCTAATCGTTCCATTTTCCATACATACTTTAAAATTCCATCGAACCAAAAATGAAACTTCTGGATGGTCTCAAACACCGATGCAGCCGGCAGGTACTTGTCCGTCATCGAACTTGTTTGATCATTCATTCCCTTCTAAAACACATAACAACATTCACGAAAAAAATATTGACTTTCCCTGTTAAATGTCTTTCATCTTTTAAACTTTATAAACCGTCTCCCCCTCTTTTATTGTCTCAAGCACCTGAATCTCCCTTATCTTATCGGGTGCAACCTCCAAAGGCGACTGACTTAAGATCACCAGATCTGCCTTCTTTCCCTCCTCTATGCTTCCCTTCTCCTTCTCCTCAAAATACCCATAGGCTGCATGGATTGTCACTGCCTCCAATGCCTCATAAACCGAGATTTTCTGATGTTCTCCTATCACCTGTCCTCCCGAACTGACCCGGTTTACACCGCACCAAATGGAATGAAGCATATTGGGTTTTGTCACTGGCGTATCCTGGTGGAAATTCACCACCACTCCCTGGTCAATGGCATCTCTTGCCGGACTGATGTTATCTCCCCGCTCCTCTCCCAAATTCCTTTTATGCACCTCTCCCCAGTACCACACATGACCCACAAACATGGAGGCAATCATCCCCAGTTTTGCCATTCTCTTTAACTGGTCTTTTCTCACCGTCTGACAATGAATCATCACTGGACGAAGCTCCTCTTTCTTCTTTTCCTCTTCCACAACTGCCTCGTATGCTCTGATAAACTGCTCGCAGGCTGCATCTCCATTACAATGGGCAAGAAGCTGTTTTCCCTCTCTCACTGCCTGGGATACATACTCTTTTACTGTCTCATCCTCCCAGTATCCATATCCCCTTTCCTCTGCCTCCCCTCCCACATAGGGCTTTGACAGCCATGCAGACCGCCCCTGGGGAGAGCCATCTAAAATAATCTTATAACCTCCTATTTTCAATCGGTCTTTATAATTCCTGTCATACTCTTTATATTCATCCGCCAGTTCTTTCCCGTCCCCGGTAATCATTGGGTAAGCCACCACATCCACCTTTAATGCCCCCTGGTCTGCCATCTTTTTTAGAATCCACAGATTCTCCCTGGAAGACGCCCCATCCTGAACGGTGGTGATTCCATTTTTCAGATAAATCTCCTGCATTCCTTCCATCATGGCATCCAGATCCATAGAAATCCGCTCCATGACCTTTCCCGCCAGCCCCATCCCGGCTTCCTCCAAATATCCGTCTGGTTCCCTGGTTCCTGAAATCCTCCCTATCCTTCCGCCTTTCGGGTCTTTGGTTTCCGGATGAATCCCGCATAATCTTAAAACCGGACTGTTGACACACTCCAAATGGCCGGACACATGGATGACTACAACGGGAATCTCCTGGCTCACCTGGTCTAACACCCTTTTATCCGGATGCTTTTGTTCTTCCAAGAAATTGTGGTCATACCCATAGCCCAGGGCAATTCCCTGTTCTGTGATCTTGTGCTCCTTTATATACGCCTTCATGGTCTGGACAATGTCCTTCCAATTCCTGCATTCCGACAGATTGGCAAACCTAGACATCTGGCCATTCAGTACCAGATGACTGTGGGTATCGATAAAAGATGGCATGAGACATTTCCCCTGTAAATCGATCCGTTCGGCTTCCTTCCCTGCCGCTTTCTCCACACCTTTCAAATCCCCCGCCTTTTCAATCCTTCCATTCTTTATCAAAACAGCTTCCACCTCTTGTTTTGACATGGAAATGATTTTCCCGTTATAATACAGTTTTTCCGTCATAAAAGTTTTACCTCCAACGATACGTTTTACTTCCCCAGGATTTTGTCATTTTCAGAGCTGCCAGATAAATGGCTGCACAGGCAGTCAGGCCCGCAACGGTCTGCCTATCGGAGATCGTTCCCGATGCCAGAGCCAAAATTAGAAGATAAACCGGAGTGGACGCCAGCATCACCAGATTGCAGGCCCCAAGCTCCATGGCAGTGGCAGTCTGAAAATCCGGATCTACCATTCTTATAAGGGAAATCCCACTGGGAACCGTTCCAGTGCAGGTCCCATAAATTCCAAGAGTCCTCTCAAAATCATTGCTTCCTCCAATCCTCTGCCCAAAATAAAAGCATACTGCCATTGTTACCACTGTTATGAAAAAAGATACCAGCAAACCATCCAAAAGCGGTCATAAAGCTCATTTTATTTCTCCCATGTTCCAATACCCTCCCAGCCATTCATCCACCTGTCTGGGTTCTATTTTTGCCCGCCCGCTCCAGCTGGTAAAGGTCATTTCCCCAAAATAAATCCTTCCCTCTGGTCCATACAAATCCACTCTTACCTGATCCATTCCCTGGGAAAGGGTTTCTGCAATTCCAATCATCTCTTCCAAACATTCTGGTTTCTCAAAAGGAACTTCTGCCATGGGGACCCCATCTTTTAAAATACAGGGAATGAAATGAAACGTTTCATCGTAAAAGCATCTGGCCGCCCCTTGCTGGTGGATATTTTTCACTACCATAATCATTCTTACTTTTCCGTCAAAACAGAAGAATTTATAGTCAAAGGACTCTTTTTCAAAATCCTTTATGTATTCCTCCGCCACAATGCAGGGACGGATATTTTTATAGTGCATTTCAAAGGAATGAGCGGCAAAATTGAAATTCATCCACCTCCACATTTGTTCCACTGCCTGTTTTCGATCCAGCTGTCTCTTATCTGGAACGATCAAGTTCATCTCACATCCATGACTGGCTTTTAACACAAAAGCATCTGGCAGTGCTTCAAAATCGATTTCGTCTGGAGTGTCATACACGTTTAAAAGAGGAACCAAATATCGCTCCCCGATGGTTTCCTCCACCCATTGTCTCACCTGATATTTGTCTGTCAGTTTTTCCTTTTCTCCATTACTTAAATAGATTTTGGAGTACTGCATCTTCTCGGTAAAAGTTCTCAATGAATTTTTATTCACTGGATTTCCTGTGATCTCTTCATAGAGGTTCTGGTTTATCTCCCACATTTCATCAAGAGAAAGCATAAAACAATAGTCTTGTCTGGAAAATATGGAAATCTGATGTTTCCCAATACCGTTTAAGGAAAGCTGTTTCTCCATCTCCTGGGCATGAAAATCATTGGCAATGAGATACATAGCGTCTGGATATTTTTTTGCTGCCTCTTCTGGAGAAAGAATCTTACAGCCATCCAAAGTTTGAGACTGGCGGTTTTTATCGTTATCACAAAAGACAATCTCTGCTTTGGGGAATATTTTTTTGCAGTATTGACCCGCATATGTTCCAAAATTCCCTGCACCAAAAATGACGATTGTTCCGCCTTTCATCCAGTCAAAATATTCCACAAACAGCTTGTATTCCGAAAAAACATCTCTTTTTAAATGGCTATAAAACTTGTGGATTTTTATAGTCGAATCCACCCTTTCCACGTTTTTTTCCATTTGAGGTTCATATACAAAGCTGGAAAGGATGACCTCACCCAGGAGATTTTTTATCTTTTTATAGTGAATCACTGGCTTTTCCCTGTAGGTTTCCTGGTCTTTAAAGGAATCCAGAAAAACCAGATCACACTCTATTTTTCCCACTGCTTTTTCATAGATGGCCAAAAGCCCTTGTGTGTGATTTCCGGTTCCATAAATTCCCACCACTGTTTTTTTCTGATGGAAAGGCAGGGACTCTAGGACCTGCCGGTAAAGGTGCTTTTCCCGGTTTATGGTCTTTTGTATTGCCTTAAAAATGCCACATCTTCTTTCCCCACACCAGAGACGGATTCCGTGAAGATTGTCTAACATCTGGTTCCAGTCCCCCAAATCCACCCATTCGGCTGACCAATCCCACACTTCAAACCAATCCAGGACCATTTGATACTGACTGGCTATATAGGAAAAAAGAAGCTGCGCTTGCCTTTCCAGCTGAATGTTCTCTTGTCGGCATAACTGGTGATGGTTTAATATTTCGTGGAAATGATCGTTTACAAACTTCAAAAGAGCTTTTTTCTGTGGGATGTTATAGAGACGTTCTTTTTGAACAATCTCTTTCCAGATCTTTAGTACCACCTTGATGTAATCTTTGAACTTTCTTTCGGAATAGGAACTGGTGGTAATGGAATATTTTCTTCGTCTTCTGTGATAAAGTTTTTCAGACAGCTGCACCACAGATTTGGCTTGTGTGATAAAGGAAAACAAAAAGTAATTGTCTTCGTAGTATAGGCCTTCTGGGAAGAGAATCCCTTTTGATTCCAAAAGTTCCTTTCGGTAAACTGTAAAACAGGAAGAAACCACGTAGTTTTCTGGATAAGACCGGATAAAATAATCCCATCCGCTCACAGGCATTCCATAAAAATCGATGGAATGGTTTCCCCCATGAGAAATTTCTTGTATCCCGTCTTCACAAAAGACCTGGGACCGAAAAATCACCCCGTCTGCACAGGATTTTTTCAGCTCCTGTTTCAAGCGGCTTACCGTATTTTCACTTAAAAAGTCATCCGAATCCAAAAACATAAGATAGTCACAGGATGCCAGCTGCATTCCTGTGTTGCGTGCTTTTGAAAGTCCCATGTTTTCTTGGTGAATCAGCTTTATATAAGGATAGTGGAAAGCATAGTGTTCACAGATGGACTGGCTTTTATCCGTTGAGCCATCGTTTACTACTATCACTTCATCAAATGGGACGGTTTGATTCACAACACTTTTCAGACAGGAATCCAAATATTTTTCCACGTTATAAACTGGAATTATGACGGTAATTTTTCCTTCCATTGATTTATTAACCTTATCTTTCTTGGAATCTTTTTATTTTCCCGGGCAATAAGCCACTGATTCATACTTTTATGGGTATTTTTAATTTCAAAACAAAACCTCCTCCACAGAAATAATGGGACATGCTATTTTATCTTCAATCTGTTCTTTAACCGTCTCATAAATTCCTGCCGGTGTCACAACCACCACATCCACATCTTCAAAATTGTCATCGGGATGGATTACTTTTTGATCTGACAATAAAAGATGGGCATTTTGGTCGATGATATATTGGATTTGGATTTCTGTATTTTTTAACTCTTCACAAAGACGATTGGCAACACACCCAAGTCCATAGATTGCGATTGTCTGATAATGATTTCTCTGGAAATAGTCTGCAATCCTCTTTCCTTCCTGAATATTGGAAATCCATCTTTCCAACATTCCAATTACAATAGCATTTTTTTCTAAAATTTGTTCATATTCATTTTCTGATTTCTTTTTTAAAAGCTTTACTGGAATTGGGATTTTTTCCCTTTTTAATCGGTATAATATCCCCCAAAAACCTCTCCTGTATTGCTGCTCCCAACATGCCTTTAAATATCTTTTATAGTAAGCTTCTTTACACTTTATCCGATCTTCTTTTGACAGATAATGATAATATTTTTTCAAGGTCTTTCCATCTGAGATTATTCCATTTCGGATACCTGCTTTGCTCTTTAAACTGGATGCAGAGGAATCGGACTTTCTATAATAAACCAGATTTTCATTCAGATAGTAAAATCTCACCTGATGAAAACTTAACCGCAGCCAAAACTCATAATCTTCATAGGCAATGGATTCATCCAGATACCCATATCGTTTCAATAGATCCCGTTTTATCATTACTGCCGGAGCTAATATGGCATTTCCAAACATTAATCTTCGAAACATATTTTGGGGATCGGTTTCTGACCTTTTGTAGGAATAAAAAGTTTTGGTATGTTCGGTAAACGCTCCCTTTCGGTAATTTGTCGAAATCAGATAACCATTGGCATATGCTATCCCACATTCCGGATGTTCTTCCAAACATGCGGTCAGTCTGGAAATACAATCATATTGTAAAATGTCATCTCCACTTAACATTTTACAATAAGTTCCCTTGGCTCTTTTTAACATTTGGTTCATATTAAAAGGAATGTTTCCTTTATTCTGATCATTTTTTATAAAAATAACCGAAATAAATTTCTTCTGTAATTCTTCCAGATAGCTTTCTATGATTTTACTGGTTTGATCTCCAGATGCATCATCCAACAAAATCAATTCCATGTTTGAATAATCCTGGTCCAATAAACTGGAAAGACAATCTCCAATATAGTTTTCGTGATTATAAGTTAATAAAGCAATGGATACTAACGAATGCTCTTTCATTCCCAATCTCCCTTTTGTATGCAGAATCCTTGTTAAAGTAAATCTGATATAATCAACCCTTTTTCCTCTGGAAAATAATCAACCAATGCCACATTCTGGCTTCCGATTCTTTGTTTCTCTATAATTTGTTTCCCCCCTTACATCCAACAACACTTATGCCACTCGATTCTGACGGTAAAATCAACCTGAGAGTCAATGGCATATCAAACCTTGAATCCTTTGACCATATTCCTTCTGTTAAACAGATTTTCCACTTATTTTTTTCTACACAAGAAATTATCACTTTAGATGTTTGGTACAGGTTCAATTGTGACAACTGGTTTAATAATCATTACAATCTCCTTTTTGGTATATTAACAGCAAACTTCAAACATCCACCCACTCCCGAATATCTCTCTTGGATGTCTGCCAGGGAACCATCTCATTTCTGTTCTCCATGTCACAGTACTGGCAAAAAGGAACTGGATTGGAAAGAAAGTCAAACACTTCTTCCCTGGTCTTTGTTTCAGAAAGATTCAGATAATCTTCTTTAGCCAGAAGAAATTCTCCTGCCCCTTCATCGGTTTCTTTCATTTTCCGATTCAGCAAATCTGAAAATGCAGCTGGTGGACAATGGTAAAGCTTTCCATCCCTTAACTGAGTACAATTTGTATAGGGACATTGGAGAAAAGAATGATTCATACCAAATGTACCTTTTACATTCAGCGGTATTTTCCGGAAATATTTTATGCCGTCTTTTGGTCCTGCTGTAAATACATATACCCCTTTCTGTTTTATGTATTCCACCATCTTTTCATAGTCAAACTTTATTGGATACCTGGTGTATTTGATTGCAATTTTATTTTCCCGAAGCACCTTCCAAAAGGTATCCGGCATATCAAAAACAAGCAGACCATTGGTCGTAAAATCAATTCTTACCCCCCCCCCGAAACACAGAACGGCAAATTTGAGCAAACTGTTCTGCTTTGGGATGAAGCAAAGGCTCTCCTCCTAAAAGATGAATTTGCTGTATTGCATCTCCAATCAATGTGTGAAGATCTCTCATATCTTTCTCAAAAGAGTCCAGATCTGCAAAACGCTTTTCGGCAACTGGCGCAAATACGCTGCATCCCTGACAGTTTAAGTTACAATGATCGGTAATATGATAATCCAAATGTTCAATGGTATTTCGTCTTAATGTTTTCTCTATGGCTCCTAAAATCATCTTTTTTGTGATTGCTGCATCCTTTTTTTGTTGAAAATACAATTCTTCCAGTTTTTCGCAAAAACCGCCGTCTTTTTTTGGAGTCTTCTTATCTTCCTTTTTGTCCCTGCTCATAATGGATATTTGGAAATAATTTTCAAACAGCTGAAAAGAGGATGTAATATCCAACAAATCGGAATCCGGGTAAACATATTTCTTCGGTTCAGGCAAACCAACATTTTCCCTCAAATAATTTTTTATCTGTTCCACACTATGATATTCTTTAAAATATTTCAAAGCGTTTTCTGACTGTTCCTTCCATTCTTCTCTGGTGACATTAGATAAAATAGAAAGAAATTCCTCTGCATTTTTCCAAATAAAAGCATCCTTTGGCAGAAAATCCGTTATGCTCATTCGTGTAAGTCCCTGTTGGGCAATCACTGGCACACCTGCTGACAACACTTCCAAGGTCAGTTTATAAGACACCACTGGAAATGGTTCTATAAACACATCTACATGCCTTTTTAACAGCTCCTCTGGCAGATCATCCGACCAGGGAATATGCACAAAATGTTCCTGTGCAATGTTTTCTGACTCCATCTTTTCCCTTAATTCTTCTTTTGCTTTATCTGGAAGTTCCCCAAAGTGATAGTGAATGCCATTGGTCTTTTTCAAAAGAACCACTACCATATCCAAATACCGGAATGGAATATGTCCATCCACTTTGTAAAACCGCGCTGCGCCGCTTGCTGTAATCAAAGCAGAATGATTCTTTCCTGGAACATAGTATCTTCCCTCTTTGCTGTAAAAATCATCGCTCCAGGCTGGAATATAGATCACTTTTTCTCCAAATTTTTTCTTTAACAGCCAATAATCTGTGGGACGTTTTGCAATTATTTTATTCAAATTTGGATTACTTATCCCACACAAATACCCGTGATCAAAAGAAAACAAAGTAATGTTCTCACAACATCCTTTTTGTGCCAGCGCAACTCCATAGGTATCTTTATGGGAACAATAATAGTAGGTTCGATAAGGAGCAATTTCCGCCAGATTTTTCCGAAACCAGCCCAGACGTTCCTTGCAGGTTTCTGGCGGACAAAGTACGGTCAGATTCGGATGTTTTCTTAATATTTCAGAAGCAGACTCTCCCACCTTTGTCATATCGGTAACTAGTAAATAAACTTTTTTGTCCGCATATAGATCAATCAATTGTTCAATTTCTGCAAAAATTCCTCCCCCTTTTGGATTTAAAACCCCATTGACAATACAAATATGCTGTAAATTTACTTCTTTCTGAACATGGTTTGGATTTCGGACCGAATCAATATACCCCAAAGATGCACATAAAGTATCCAGGTAGGAAGATGCGTATACATGCTGTAAAACAAAATCCTTCTGACCAAAGGCAAAGATACCTGCATAATCCGCCGCATATGTCAACGCCTGATCTATGGATATGGATGGATAACAGCGGTAATCGTTTTTTACCCCTTCCATCTGTTCTTTATAAAATTGAATTTGTTTGTCTGCAGCTGCCCTTTCAAAGTCCGATAAAACATGATTTTTGTGTTGTGTCTGATAGGCAATCTGATATTCATACTGCTGTTTCTGCTTCATGCCAGACCAGATTCCATTCCGCTCGTATGTATAGGCAGACCCTACAAAGTCCAAGATTCGAATCTTTTTTCCCGAATATAATAAATGAAACATGGTCCGGGGCGTATCTCCTCTGTATAGTACATCTCCTATTTGAGGAGGAATATTTCCGCGGAAAATGTTTCGGTACATATAGGTGGATGTGTGATAATAAGCTGTTTTCTGAGTGAGAAAATCCGCATAGGAGCACCATTTGTAATTACTTCGGTCTGGTATACTGACCTTGTTATTACCTAAATCAATAATGTAATGTGTTGCGGTTCCCACATACTCTTCTTCTGTATCTCCATCCAAAAAATTCACTTGTCTTTGCAGCTTATCTGGTATGGTATAATAATCATCCCCATCCAACACACAAATGTATTCACCCTGAGCCGCTTTTAACCCTGTGTAATAAGAATACGCATTTCCCTGATTGGATGGATTGCAGATCAGCTGAATCTGTGGATGGTTTTTTGCATATTGTTTTGCAATCAGAACCGTGGAATCTGTGGATGCATCATCCACAATCAGAACTTCATACGAAAAGTCCACCTCCTGCATAAAAATAGAATCCAATGCCCGGGCCAATGTATGTTCTACATTAAAACATGGCATAATGATTGATACTTTTCTCATACTAACTCTCCTGTTTTCCTATTTTCCACTTACCCTTTTGTTTCAGACACCCTTTTTCTCCATTGATTGTAATTGGCTTTTCTCAAACAAAACCAAAAAACATCTTTATATTCTCCATGAATACACAAATGTTCTCTGGCACATCCTTCATACTCCATATGATTTTTTCTGTAAAATGCCACAGCCCTCTCATTATCACATCGCACATAAAAATATACTTTATTTAACTTCTGTTCAACAAAAGCAATCTTCATAATTTCCTTCAATGCAAGGGAAGCCGCTCCAGTCCCCATAAAATTGGGGTGAACCACGATTCCCAGTTCTGCATTTTTATTCCGATTGTCTATGTTTTTAAGACTGACGGTTCCTAAATATTGTCCCATATCATCGGATATGGCCAAATGGAGATGTTCCTTCACATCCCAGCTGTTTTTTATAAAAAGAAGACATTGTTCCAAGCTGCAGTTCTCATAATCGTACTGCATTTTTGAATAGATTCTGACATCTGTCATCCATTCCAGCATAGGCGCCCCGTCTTCTTCTTTTAATTTTCGCAATTTAATTGATCTCATTTTTCTTCTCTCTGCCTTTAAAAATGGTTGATCACATCAATCACATAATCCACCTGTCTCTCATTCATTCCATAGTATATAGGAATACTCAGTTCTGTGGAGGAAATCTCTTCTGCAATAGGCAGTTCTCCTGCTTTTATTCCCAAGTTTTCATATCCCTTTTGCAAGTGTATGGGAATGGGATAATGAATGTTGGTCTCTATATGATGATCTTTTAAAAACTCCTTCAGCTGATCTCGGTACATGGTTCTCAAAGGAAAAATATGCCACACATGGTTTCTGTCTTTAGCAATATCCGGCACAATCACCTTTTTGTTTTGAATCCCCTGTTGGTACTGTCTGGCAATCTGCTGTCTGGATTGATTCCACTGATTTAGATATTCCAGTTTTACCGATAAAATAGCTGCCTGCATTTCATCCAGCCTGGAATTGATTCCCTGATAAATGTGGTGATACCGTAAATCCGAGCCATAGTTTGACAATGCCCGTACCTTTTTTGCAATTTTTTCATCATTGGTTGTAATGGCTCCGCCATCTCCCATAGCACCTAAGTTTTTCCCTGGATAAAAGCTGAATCCAGCAGCATCACCAAGGCTTCCTGCCCTTTTTCCTTTGTATGTTGCACCATGTGCCTGCGCTGCATCTTCCATGACAATCAACTGATGTTTCCGGGCAATTTTAAGAATCTCATCCATATCCCCCGTCTGTCCATACAGGTGTACTGGTATAATTCCTTTTGTTTTTGGCGTAATCTTTTCCTCAATCTTTGTCACATCCATTGTAAAATCATCGATTTTAGGTTCTACAAATACTGGAACAGCGCCTACATGTGTCACTGCCAAAACAGTTGCAATAAATGTGTTGGAAGGAACAATCACTTCATCCCCTTCTTTTATGTCATAAGCTTTTAATAAAAGCAGCAAGGCATCCAGTCCGTTTCCACATCCCACACAATATTTTGTCCCACAATACCGGGCAAACTTCTCTTCAAACATCTGGTTTTCTTCTCCTCTGATAAACCAGTTATTGTCCATTACTCTTCGGATTGCCTCATTCAGTTCTTCCTGTATTTCCCCATGTAAAAAATCTAAGGAAACAAATGGTATCTCCATCAGTAAATCTCTCCTTTTTGAGCAATAAAATCCAAAAATTCTTCATAATTCCGAATGTAATCTTCCTCTTCATAAGGTTCAGACGCCAGTACAAGAAGCACTGCATCTTCCGAAAAATCATACATTTCCCGCCACATATCGTTGGAAATATACAATCCTTCATATGGTTTTTCCAGGGAAATTCTCTTTTTTTCTCCTTTTCCATTATCCAGAAGAACTTTACAAGACCCATGAATGCAAACTAGAATCTGTTCCAGTTTTTTGTGAGCATGAAATCCTCTATGTACACCAGCTTTTGTGTCATACATATAGTAAACCCGCTGAATTTTAAATGGAATATCCTTGTATTCTTCCAGAGCAATTAACATGCCTCTGTCATCTCCATGCTGTTGAAAAGCATATTTAACTACCTGCATATTCTTTTTCTCCCCTGACAATGATAACCTTATGGTAGGTCTGTTTTCCAATAGATTTTTCCTTCTTCTCTGTATTCTTTTTCCCGCCTTCTCTCTCCAATCCTTTCATCCAATCAGATAAATCTGCTGCTTCCTGCTCGTAAATCATATTTTTCTTTCTCATAATATCTTTTATGATTAATTCATGAACCCTTGACTCCATCTGAAATTTGTAATTCATTATTTCATAGGTCAAATTCACACTGTCAATCTCAAAAATCCACTTATTTTTTAGAGAAAACAATCCGATATATCGATTTTCTCTCACATATTCCAACAGATATTTATGTTGCAGTAACTGATTGTTTATATCATTTTCTGTTTGTTCTTCCCCTTTGACTGGAAATTTTTTCACCTGAAAAGTATCTCTGTCTATATATAAAATCTCATTGGTCTGAAAAGGAATCAGCCAAATAAATTTCCCTGCAGACAAAGAGAAAAGAAACAATGGCCCATTTTCAGATTTTTCAACAGGATTTAACAAATTCTCTCTATTTCCTTTAAAATTCCAGACACCAAAATCTGGCGGAAAGTCGTTCAGACAGGTAACATTCCCTGTCTCTTCTTCCCATATATAAATATTTTTCGTTGTTCCAGTCATCCAGAATCTATGTCCATCAAAGCAAAATGTCCGAATAAAATCCTGAATTTCTGGCACTTCATATAGTTTTATACTCTTATCTTCCCAATCAAACCGACAAATTCTGACTGGCGAGGAAACAACAGTATAAATAGAAGAACCAATTTGGATACTTTCTGATATTTGGGACTGTCCCTTTACGGGAAAATCATAATACCCCGTGATTTCTTCTTTTTCCAGATCCAGTTCAATCATCTGTTTTAATCCTGTACTTACAATAAACACCTGACGATTTACACACCATGCCTGATAACATCCAAGTCTTAAAGAATCCGGATTTTCTACTGAAACATATGTCCATGTTTGGTCTGACAAATGATAAAACCAGATGTCTGTTCCCTCATCTGGCAGACAAAGAATTACATTTCCCCTTTTGATGCATCGGGGATGCTGCCGAAATTTACATTCTTTTTGGGACGAAATCCAATCTACTAAAGTTGTCTCTTTTGTGTGAAAATCAAATTGAAAAAGAAGATCCAACCATCCTGCCATAAACCATGCCTGATTTCCTTCTATATGCCAGTTATCACTCCATATGTAGTGATAATTTTCTCCAAAATACTCTTCCTCTCTCTTTTTTTTGCACATGTTTTGGTCTTCCTTTTCCCTTTTATTTCCCCAATCAATAAGCCAAGTTCCGCCTTTCTACGGTCATTTGGCCAATCTCACAAAGGTCAAATATCCTGCAGTTTACCATATTGCAAATTCTATCCCCATTGTTTCTGACAGAGGGGGATAACCTTCTATATTGTCAATGAAAAATAAGGCATATTGGTCATCTTTTCCGATGATGCAAAGTTTCTCAAATCATCTTCACAGGTTTCCCTATGCTTTTGATTTAGCTTCTTTGCTTCGCTCCTTGCTACCTCACAAATTGCCGCTTCCAGCATTTTTGTGTTCACAAGGTCCTGGCATATCCAATTCGCAGGCTCTCCCTGCCTTCTAATGCCGTCCTTTCTTTTTTATATCAGGAACGTATATCCTGGTCCTTGCGGTAAAACCCTGGCTATCTGCCATGATTCATCCAGACTACCGTTCTTATGATCTTATTTACAATCCATGGGATTCTTCTTTTTTTGCGGCTTTGCTTTCATTTACAATCTGTCCGTCTCTTCCCCGCCTCAATACATTTTGGGCTGTATTTGTTTTCTCCTTTGCCTGATACCCGCAATTTCCGCAAACAAATATCCCGTCTTTCTGCTTACCGCTCCCTATTTCTCCACAGTTACTACACTGCCGGCTTATATCTTTTCCCAAAACCTCTACAAGTTTTACGGACTGCTCCCTGCATTTTTGTTCCAAACGTTTCCGGATATATCCTCTCTGCCACACAGTCACCGAATAATTGATCTTTCGGTTTACTCCTTGGGCCTTAGGTTTTGGAAGTTTTATCATATAAATAATCTGCGGTTTTTCAGTTCGAAGAAAGCGATTTAATTCCTGATTGATGTAATCATGCAGCTGTTTTGTATACCGCCGCTTTTTCTCCTGATATTTTTTTCTTCCTGGATTGTTCTCCTTGTTTTGTCCATAAGATTTGGCCTGTTTTTGGAGCCAATCGGCATATTCCATCTGATATTTTCCCAAATCTCCCCCATAACCGTGTCCAAGGTTTGTGGTCAGCATGGTGTACATTCCCATGGCAATTCCAACACAATTCCTGTAATCCTCATAACTTTTTACTGCCACATTTACCGGAACATGAATTTCCACTTTATCCTTTTCCGGATATAATTTCATATAAATCTGACATTTGTACTGATTATGATCTGTAAGAGGAATAAAAATCCGCTTTCGTTTTTCTTTTGTGGAAACCGCAATTCCATGATATATCCCATTGTCTCCATACCGGTAAGCCCGTTCTGCAAGAGAAAATCCCTCTGCCCGGTCCGTGTGAAGCTTTACATGAACTTTTCTCACCTGTCTGCACAGGTATCGGTGCAGTTTTTCTCTGTCTACCACAGCTGCCAGTTTCTCATAAGTTTCCCCAATCTCCCCAGGCAGCTTTATGGGATTTTGATTTACTGCAGACTCAAAAGCAGAATTGACTTTCAGAAGAAAGCGAAGGTAATGCTTTTCTTCCTTGGAAAACCCTTCATTTTTTCCAATCCGTTCCAGAATTTTTGATTTGGTCCTGGACCACTGGCTTTTAATATCTCCCAATGCGTCAAAAACTGCCAGATAAAAATACACAGACGGAATGCCCAAATCTCCCCTTAATCCGCTTTTTGTCATTTCATTTTGGACTGTATAGCCTGGATACAACTTGGAAAGGCTTGCAATTCCTCCAAAACGGTCGTAAACATAGTTTTTTACCTTTCGGTAATCTTCTGCAATCTCCAGCAATTTTTCCATATCTTTCCCGGAAACGGGTTCTTTGTTGTATTGGCGAATGATTTTGCAAACCGTATTTTGGGACATATGAGGTATTTTCCTGTTCTTTTTCCCTTTTCTTCCTTTTGATCGGTCTCAAAACGTATACTTTTTGGGAAAAATTCCCATATGTTACTATTGCCCAATAATTCCCCGGAAAAGTTTTTGTATTTTCTTGATTTTTAGTGATATTTGTGCTAGAATCAAATTTGTTCATAGAAAAAAAGAAATTCCCAAAAAGTATACTTTTTGGGAATTTTTCACCTTATTAAGAAATCATCGAATATCCGATTGTAAAAAAGAAGCTTTATCCAATCCTTACCGTCTTTCCTTCAAAAGCGAATCCATAGCTTCGTATCCGCTCCGAACAAATCCCTTTTGCCTCCAAAGCTGTTCGATACTTCTTTTCCTCAATCTGTTTTAATGCTGCTTTCACGGTATCTTCCAGTGTTTTTTCCCTCCTCGGATTATGCACCTTAAATTCCAAAATAATCGCCGGATCTTTCCTTTCCTGAGGCTCTAACATTACATCATACCGGCCAAAGCCGCTCTCTCGGTTGGAAGTGATTACATACCGACCTGCCAACTCTACCATCAATCCAAGTACAAATCCATGGTAGAATCGCTCTGGCTCTGCTTCCTCCAAAGCTCCCTTTCCTGTGTCAAAGTAACTGAAAGTCTTCATGGCCACCTGATTCATATAATGGTTCATAGCTTCCACATCATCTATAAGCAATGCCTTGATAAAATTGTTGTAAACGAAATAACCTTTGGAAAACCATTTCCGTATCATTTTCCGAAAAATGATATAAACCTCTTTATTGGTCAGTTCCAACTCATAATTTTCTATTCCATCCTCTTCTTCCCAAAAGTGATTTTTTACTTTTAAATATCCCCCAGCCAGCATGAAACTCCATATGGCATTTTCGTCCTGATCTAATTCATCAAAAATGATCTGTTCATCAATTTCCGTTTTCAACGGAATCCCTTTCAATAAATTTTCTATAATAATTTTAATTTCCCCGCTTCCCTCTTGGATCAGCTTTCCCACCAGACGGTTGCTGCTGGTATTCGCCCAGTAGCCAGAAAATTTTCTTTTATCTAAATAATTAATAATCGACCAGGGATTATAAATATCCTTCTTTTTTCCAAAAGTAAATCCATCATACCAATCCTGTACGGACTGTTTCCGTTCTGATAAGCCATATTCTTCCAAGGCTTCCCACACTTCCTCCTGGGTAAAACCAAAACACGTCGCATATTTTTCTGATGTAGTTGTCACTACCTCTAAATTATTCAAATCCGAAAAAATCGATTCCTTACTCACTCTGGTTATTCCAGTCATAATCGCCCGGTATAGGTCTGGATTTGTCTTAAATGCTGCGTTAAACAATCCACGGATAAATCCTGTCAGTTCTTCCCAATATCCACCAATATAGGCTTCCTGCAGCGGCGTATCATACTCATCCAGCAGAATAATCACCTTTTTCCCATA
>QXWR01000038.1 GCA_009911065.1 Clostridiaceae bacterium
CATAAAAAAATAAGTGCAGAAGGTAAAGCACTAATGATATGCTTTATCTCTGACACTTATATGGTACTAAAGAGCTTAACCCCTCTCCCCCGAAAAAAAGTTTTGAATAATTACTGCCTCCAGATGAAATCAAAGTGAGATCTGTAATCTTTATAAGGATCTGCGGATTTCCTTCCCCATAAGGGCCATATTTTTCAATTTCTTCCAAAGTAGCCTCTATTTGCTTTTGAGAAATTTCTAAATCAAAATAAGCCTCATCATTTTCGTCAATAGACTCCTCTTTTAACGATTCCTGAAGCGCTTGTTTAAAAGTATGAAAATGTCGTGCTTTTACAGTTAAACCCGCTGCAAAAGCATGTCCGCCGTATTTTACCAAATACTTTTTGTTTCGATCCAACAGCTCTTTTAAATGAACTTTTCCATAGGAACGGCCAGAACCTTTTATCCATTCTGGATTTCTAGTGTCTCCAAGTAAAAAACAGGGTGTTTTGAAATACTCTGCCAGTCGCCCTGCTACAATTCCAATAATTCCTTCAGGAATGCCAGGAAGGTACAAAGTAAGCGGATGTTCATATTCCATATCTCCAAAAGCGATTTCATTGATTGCATGCTCTGTCCACTTATCGGACAAAAATCTTCGTGTGACATTGTCTTCCAAGATTTTCTCCGCCATTTTTTTCGCATCCTCATAAGAGCCATCAAAAACCATGAAACGAAACGCATCCATGGCACCATCATCCCGTAAACGACCTGGTGCATTTAATACTGGCGCTATTTTATATCCAATTATGTCTTCTGACATGTATTCTCTCACATCTAAAGCACAAAGCAACGCAAATAATCCTTTTGTACTTCCCTGCCGGTCAAGGATTGTCTTGAATCCTTCTTTTACAATTCTCCTGTTCTCTCTTATAAGAGGCACCGAATCAGCAACTGTTGCGATTGCTGCAAAGGATTTAAGTTTTGGAATCAATGGATGTTCCTTTTTATCCTTTCCTTGTAATAAACGAAGGGAAAGGCGGTAAGCTAATCCAGCGCCATAGTAACCATTAAAATCTGCAGAATCTGGAATTGCGTTTGGATCAATAATGAAATCAGCCTGCGGATAAACTGGCTGCCCTGTCATATCATCAACTGCAGCAAGATGGTGGTCTATAATAATCACTGCCATTCCCTTTTCTTTTGCAATTTTCACTGCATCCATTGCAGCAATTCCATTATCTACGGTAATTAAAAAATCTCCAGGATTAAATTCCTCTACAATCTCTGGACGAAGTCCATACCCTTCACTGAAACGCTTGGGAAACCGTACTGTAAATTTTGCTTTTAATTCCTGAAATGTTAAAGATAAAATAGCGGATGCCATCACTCCATCCACATCATAGTCCCCTACAATGCGGAAAATCCTTCCTTTTTTCACCTCATCTAATATCATACTTGCAGCACATTCCAGATTTTCAATGGAATATTGCTGCCTATCTGATAGCAAATCAGCCGCATCCATTCCCGTATTTTTGCATACAATGTCTTTAATTGAATGCAAAAATGGATCTCTTTTTCTTTCCATCCTTATCCCTTTCCGTATCTTTTTCTCAAATGTCTTGGTTTATTTTTCAAAATAAGTATGAAATGGGATTGTATCAAACAAAGAAAAGTTGTATATAAAAAAGCAGCCATCTCTGACTACCCTTCCTAAAATTCTATGATACACTTGCCTTTTCACTCTACCGCAGCTTCTCTATTCCGCTGCTGTTCTCTTTCAGGTATCTTCCGTAATCTCTTTGGAAGTCATTTAGGCATGTCTCCAGAAATTATACCTGGAAAATTTCAAACAAGGAAACGAATTATTACGGGAAAATTGGTGCAAAAAATCCCCTGCCTCAATGTAATGGCGAGGGACTTTTTTAAATATATTTTATTTGTATGGTGGCGCTCATCTATCCATTATGCAACGAAGCCCCAAAAACTTTGGGGCTTCGAAGATGAATGATACTCCTATATTTTTTACTGAATATCAAGAACCAGTCGCCCAAATTATACAAGCGCATCGGCTTCCTTAACCCATGTACGGATTGTATCAGCCGGAAGTTCCAGAATCTCAGCGTTCTCATCCAAAGAACTGCCTCGTTTCCGCATGTTGACCGCCGTTTTCTTTGCCTGTCTTATACGACCTTCCTCACGACCTTCCTGCCTTTTCTCGTATCCAAACTGTTCCACTGCTCTTTCCTGATCAAATAATGCCATCATAGATTGTCATTCCTCTTTTGCCCAGGTCTGAATCAGATGAATTGGAATTTCCAGAAACTTCGCTATCTTATCCATAGGTTCTCCATCCTTTAGCATGTTAACCGCTGTTTTCTTTGCCTGTCTTATACGGCCTTCCTCACGGCCTTCCTGCCTTTTCTCGTATCCAAACTGTTCCACTGCTCTTTCCTGATCAAATAATGCCATCATGATGCTCACAACCTCCTTCTCACGGCTTGACAGATACTCTCTCAACACATCTCTGTCTTTACAAATACGGATCGTCTCCCGAACTGCTTCCTTAGTTCTTCCATGGAGTCCTGACTGCTCCTGATATATTTTTGTAAAATTTACATACTGGCTGATGATGTCCTCCTCCCCATCCCCATAGAGCATCTTTACTCTGATGTCCAGGAAGCCTTTCTCCCCGCCAAAAAATTCATCCGTCAGGCTTAGATATTCCGGCCTCTCCTGACGGTCTCCGGAAAATATAACATACACCTCTGGCTTTGGCAGACTCATCTTCCTGCTGCCATAGCGGTTCTGATTGGTTGCCTCAATGTAATCATTCCACGTCTGTGCCAGGTACAAGAAAGCCCGTACAACGATGTTGACGCTCCAGCTGGATTGTGCCTCTGTAAGAATCACAATCCGGTCCTTGTTTCGGAAACCCAAGTCATTGTAGAGGTCGTTCGTCAGGACATTCTGTATCGTTACGTCTACAAGGTCATCCTCTGTCGTTTCCGTGTCCTCCGGGTGCAGGGTTTGGTACAGTTTAAGAAGGTACCTTTTGTCCCTGAACAGATCCGAGAACACACTGTCTCTGATCGTGAGTTTCGCTTCTTTCATTTAAGCCTCCTATTTTCTGAATTGTACGAAATACGCCCTTTTGGCTCATAGCTTTTTTTCATTATAGTGGAATCATGGTCAGAAAGCAATATGTTTCCACAAAGAAGACTAAATCATGTCCCATCCAGATCAATTCCAGTCATGTCCAGATAGAAAATGATTTTCTTCTTTTCTTTTTTATATCCCTGTGGTATCGTAACAGGGATACGAACTGACCTCCTTTTTTTATATTTGATTTTCTTATCCTCACTTTCTCGATACCTTATTATCTTTCAAAAGAAGTATGGGAACAGATGTAATTAGATAACAGCAGAAAAAACAGGAAAGGGCTTTATAGCATCTATTTGGGACAAATTAATATATACCTGGTCCAGAGCACTTCATTAAACTCTGCTGTAAATTACAACAAGTTTATACCTTCCTGGACTTGTCCACAACAATTTCAGCACTCCTGCTTCTCATGTGTGAACTTTTAAGGGAAAACGCTTCCAATCTAATAAACGCAAGAAGCGCTTTGTCTACAGTCTGAATCCCCTGCTGAAAAAGCAAGGGATTCATTCTGACCTATGGTGCGCTACACGCCTTATTCATGATTTTTTCGGTTATCCTCCAGATTAAAAATCCATACTCACAAATGATTTCATTACCATTCTCATCATCTCTTACAAAAAGTACAGCAGGTAAATCATTTAGATAAGATACAATAGAACAAACACATCATTTCTTATCTGTCCGAAATGCATGTTTCACATCTTTTCTCTTTTCCAGATATTCTGCCATTTCCGCCTCATGCTGTCTTTTAAACTCCTGATCCTGAATTTGTTTTTGGATTCTGGCTTCTTCCGACAATTTTTTAGCCGCAAATTCTGATTTTATCTTTGCAATTACCTCATCGGATTCAAAACTTTCATCTCTCAAGAAAATCACGGATTCTGGCTGGAAAAGAATCCGAATCTGAGTACAGGCTTCATCATAAGGATGTTCTGGCTGAAGATGCCAGAAAATTGGATCGGTTGCTAACATGCCATAATTTCCACCAAGACTCATAGGTACCACGGAAATTCCAATTACCGGAATTTCCAAATTGTCAGAAGAAAGTTTTTGGATTCTTCTTCCATAATCTTCCAGTACAGACCACATGCAATTTAAGTCTCTGTTATCTGGAACCATAAACTGTAAAATGAGGGTAACAAAACCTCCTCCATTTGTTAAAATAATTTCTGCTTCCAAACTTACAAGATCAGATCGGCTCCAGATTATTTCCT
Organism: Clostridiaceae bacterium; assembly: GCA_009911065.1. Taxonomy (GTDB): domain Bacteria; phylum Bacillota; class Clostridia; order Lachnospirales; family Lachnospiraceae; genus Brotaphodocola. The sequence continues at coordinate 4,359 of QXWR01000038.1, forward strand.
GGGAAAAGGGATTCCAATAGGTGGTCTTAAATTCAACGGCTGTGGTAAGACGGTTGAATCTATCCCGATCTTTAAAAGCATCAATAATATGTTCCGTTCCGATAAGACCAATCATCTCTAAATTTTCAGCTGCTTTTTTCTTGATTGCTGATATAGGATCATGAAAGTCCTCCTGAAATAAATCCGTCTGACTATCTGCGATCCGTTGATTTGGCAAAATAATAGGATCTGACATTCCAATTCACCTCCAAAGTTTTATTTCCTTTTTAATTATGGTGAATTTTATAAAATTTTCGGCAAAATATCCTCTTATATCCGAGAATCTTGCCATCCTAATAAACTATTCATGAGCCGAGTACTCCTCCCGCTCCTCTCCAAAACTTCCTAATGGTAGTTCTGGCAATTCCTGTCTGTCCTGAACATATGGATCTGGATAGTGCAAATCTTCCCGTTCTTCAAAAATCCCTCTTTTCATAAATTCTTCCGTAATAAGTTTTGTAATTTCTTCCGTAGGCAGCTTCCCATCTTTCATTTGATAGACAACAGCTCCATCCACAAATATCATATCTATACTTCCCTTTTCACCTTCCAACTTACTGTGAACAAATATTTTATGGCTGTCTCCATCTTCTCCTAAACACCAGATATTCTTCTCATCACAATTTCCAAGAATGATTTCATTTAATTTTTTATTACATTGTTCTACAAATTGTTCTGACATGGTCATTTTTGTTGCATCATCCTTCAATCGCATAGAATCAAAATTAAAATCATTCTGTTGTAAAACTCCAGCATGACCTTTTCCTCTATATCTGTGCTGTTCTTCCAGTTTTTCCACCATTCCCTCTGCAACTCGTTGCGCTATTTGCAGATGAAATGATTGATCCATCTTTATATCGGGAGTTATTTCAATTTCCCTTCCATTTAAAGTTATACTGCTAATTTCATGTTTTTCATCCCATTTCACTTCTAATTTCTGTCCATGAAAGTCAACGGTTCGCTCCCTGCGATTGCTATCCACTCTATCCCTGTCCAATAGCGCCTGGAAATAGTTTGTCAACTGCTGGTAAGAATAGTGAGCATAACATCCTGTGTCTATGGTAGACTCTGTATAATCGTGCAGCCAGTGGGACATTTGAACGATTTGATTCGGATCATAATTTTCCTGATGGATTCTATCACATATAAATTTGTACAGCTCTGGTGCATCCATTTTTCGGTCATACAAATCGCCAACCGTAAATGGCGCTGTAAACTCATGAATCCTGTCCACTACAACTCTGCACATTGATTCACGTGATGCTCCAACCGAATAAAGTTCAATTCTATGTCCATAATAATCCTGACAGATGGATGTTGCCCTTTTCTCCGATTTATTCAGAATACATTTCTGTTGAAAATCATAAATCAGATCTTCCCACTGCTTTTTTGATAATTGTGTTCCTGAATGTATTCTTTCACTTTTTTCCTTTTGATAAACCTCTCTTGTATAATAAAGAATCGCTTTCCCGATTTGTCGGGCAAGTGGATTATCCTGTAATACGTTTCCCTTATGGTTGATGGTAACTCCTTGAGCATATTCCGAATTTTCCTTTCCATCCAGCATCATGGTATGAAAGGTGACATGGATGTGTGATCCTTCGGTCATGCGCCGTATCCCATCCAAAGTACATGGTTGATTCAACTGGACATTGAATATATCAATATATTCTTTATTAATCCCAGTCTGCATTTCTAAAAACTCTTTTAGACCTTCTCTGTAATCTTCTGTTAAGGCATGAAGCTGCTGTTCAAATTTCGTTTTATCATTCGTTTTCTTATCTGATTGCTCTTGATTAAAAAGGTTTGTTCCTTTTGTTTGTTCTTCACTTTTTTCTTTCACATTTTTATTCAATTCCGCTAAACGCTTTTGAATCACTTCTTTTGAAGCATCTTTCCAGGCTTCTGCTTTCAATTTTTCTAATTCATCTTGACGGGAGCTAATGCTTAACCGTTTTGCAGTTTCCTGACGTCCGAGAAAGATTGACAATGCAGCAATTTTCATCATGTTTACCAAGGAACTAAACTGCTCTCTTATCCAGCCAAATATTCCCGCTCCTCTCTCTAGCTTTTCCTGCTCTTTTTCCAAAGCTTCTTTTGTTGCATTATGGTACTTGATTGCAGCATGTTCCTTGTATTGTCTTTTCATCTCATCTGTAATCTGCGGTTTGCTATATTTTTCCGCCATAACTTTCACCTCCATCTGCTTAAACCCACGGATAGATATTCCATTCAGTCCGTTCTGAATGTTTACCACCATCTGTACAAACTGACAGAAGTAATCTATCCAAGCCATTTTCTATCGCTTTCGCGGGTATAAAACATTGGTTACTACTTAATTATGGAGACAGATATGGTACAAAAAAAGTAATTTTTCCTGTTATTCCTCCAAATTTTCCCCTTTTCTTTCCAAATCGTCAAAGTCTTCCTCAATTCTTGGCAAACAATTTATCTCAAACAGGTCCAGGTTGATTGTCTCATCTTTCTTTAAATGTGATTGATCTTCTTCGCCACACATCACCGCTGGCATTGCACACCCTCCAGTATCCTCATCATATTGATAAAAGCTTTCCTGTTTGGGAAAAATCTTCGCATAGGAAAAATCTTCTGGATTGATGGTAATCGGATTATCCTTTGCAACTACTTTAAATCCATTTAACACTTTGACAATATCCTTTATCTTGTCATCCTTTAATTTAATTTCCATGCTTCCCGGCACAAGGGCATGACATGCGTACTTGGCTGGGTCCAACGGTGTACCATCCATATTTTCATCAAGAGTAACCCGGTAATCTGTTTTTTCTTCATCATCCCTCACTGCTGCCACCCATATAAAAGGAATCTCTGCCCGATTACAAAGAATCCGTATTTCATTCAGTTTCTTTTCAATCATTTCAAACTCTTTTTGCTTGTCAAAAGCCATTTTACACTTCCTCCCTTGTTCTAATTCCTAAACAACCGTTCTTTTGTTACTTTTACCCAAGTTCTTCGCCATTTCCAATATCAAATACCTGGTTCTGAAATCCATCGTATTTACCATAGTTTACTCTCCCTTTTTAAGTATTTTCTTTCTATCTTAATTATGATATGGAAATTTACATATCTAATTTTGCGGATAAGAAAAATGGCTGTTTTTTTGAAAAAAGGCCCACCCAAGAAAGGCGGGCCGGAAAAATATTTTATTTTGAAATATCCAGAATTACAAGTTCCTGATAATTTCGGATCTTTTTATCTTCTTTTGTATTAACAGTCTGGATCATTGCCAATATGTCCACAGAATCTCCAATTCCCATTCCATTTGCAATTCCAGCAGATACCCGATAATATATAGCATCCATAAGATTCTTTCTTTTATCAGAAATATCCAAACGGAATTTAAGAATCGTATTAGTATGTTTGGTAATTCCAGCTAATGTGCATGAGAGATATACCTCATTGATTGATTCTGGATAGATTCGACCATTCTTTCCGAACATGCTCATCATTTTACTGGATTCTTGAACGATTTCGTCAATATAAATATTTACTATTTCACGTGCATCACCAAAATTATCCATATGTACATAGGTCTGGAGATATGCTTTTACAAAAACACGATTCCCCTGCTTAAATTCAGCCAAAATATTCTGTGTCTTCGTGTTTTTATTAAAAGAAAGAACTGGGTAATTCACTCTTACCCCATTTTCAATCTTTCCCTGCCGATACATACTGGTAATCATCGGGCAAGCCAATACAATGGTTCCATTTTCATTTTCTCCACGGATGGATACAATCGTTCCCCGAAATATTGCATGGTTCATAATGCCCCTGTTTTTTTCTGCTTCTGCCATGGTTTTTACTCCTTTAAATTTTCTTTGCGAAAGCTTTTCCCCTCCTTCAAAACTTTTTAAGTTGAAAAAGGATTCTTTTGCTCTGTGTAATTATGAGATCAATGAAACAAAAAGTTGAAAAATTTATTTTGTTTGCTTTTCATTCATTTAACCAGATGCAAATCAAATTTTGTCAAAAAATCTGCGGATAAAGAAAATGCAGTTTCTTTTTCATCTCACTTTTTCTTTGTGCTATAGTGACAGAAAGCACCACATCTCTTATTGCATCGCAAAATCCCTTTACAGCACTTCCATCTTGCAGGAATGTTTCTTTGTTCTTGTATTGTAACTGATTCTCACAGCTAAAATCTTTCCTGTATACTTTGGTTTCTCCCCCATTTTTCCGCTCCGGGTAAAAGATAAAATCCGCATATCCCCATTCTTTCTCAAAATTTCAAGCCTCCCTTTCTATCCTCCTATATTACTATCCTTCTTCCACATGAAAAGAGACCGCTCATATAGAGCTGTCCCTTTGAAAAGTTTTACCATTTTTATGTACTTCTGACTCATATTTCAAACCCATGCAGATAGAAATATAATCTCTGTTCTATTACAAATAGGCAGCATTCATCCCAACAAAAGCTTTCACAACATCGCTATGATTTACACCGCAGATGAAAATATGATCATAGGCATCCTGAAACCCAGTTCTCTCTATTAAATCACGCAAGCATTCCAACCGGTCTTCGTCCAGTGCCTCTACATTATCTAAAAACAAAATCCTGCTGCCGGAAAGTTGGTTCGCCATATCCATTAAAATCAACATAGCTACCAGATTCTCTCCACAGGAAAGTGACTCTATTGGATAAAATCCTCCGTTAGATGGGGTTTGAACCAGAATCCGAATGCCATTCTCTGGCACCAAATTAAAGGCATATCCAGGAGCAAATTCTTCAGCGCGCTCATTACAGACATCAATAAATGTAGACATATAGTGCTTCATAATGGCATTTTTTACTTCTCCCTTATCTTCAAGAGCTTTCAGTATTGTGGTATACACATTGATTTTGTGGTTTAATCCATCTAATTGTTTTTTCAGTGCTGTTTTCTTACTAAAATCCTCCAGATTAGCCTTCTCCTTATTAAGCAAATATTTTCTTTGATTCAATTCTTCCGTAGAGCCAGACAAAACAGGTTCTTCAGGAATAATTATTAGATTATCCTTTAATAAAGTCAACTTTAGAAGATTCTGCTGATATGCATCATATACCTGTTTTTTCTTACTGTAAGCTTCCCGATCCTCGCAGGTTTTGCGAATCACTTCATCCAGCAGTGTAATCTTTTTTTCTAAATCCACCTGAACCGATTGATTTCTCTTAATGGCATCCTCTATCTCTGTTTTAATCCTGGTTTTATCCGTAGTGCAAATAAGGTTCTTGGATATGGGGCATACCTGTGTATTTAATTCGTCTAAAGTTTGTTTAAACAACCGGATATTATTTTTCACGATTGCCAATTTTTCATTCCTATCAGATCGTTTATTTTCTGCATCTATCCTCCGGCTTTCCATTACCTTTAATTCATTTTCCAATGGTTTTTCTGGTGCTGGAATATAGCTTAATTGCTCAGTAAGAATACAGATTTCCTTTTCTTGTTTTTCGCGTTTCTGTTTGGCAGACACATAGGCTTCCTGCTTTTTGGCATATTCTGCATTCTCTCTTTCACATATAGCCAATACGGTCAAATCCTGTTCGATTTCAGAAAGGGTTCTGTCAGGAGGAGTCGGACTCAAGTTTTTAATCATCCCAGCCAGATTTCTCTGTGATGCTGACAACGCCTTTCTTTCATCATAGAAATACTTGTAGGCTTTCTCAATTTCCTGGATTTCAAACTTTTCTGGCATCAATGGGAAAATAAGAGCACACTCACTTTCAATTTCATCCGTCAAAGCCGGAAAATAATCCATCACCATATCAAAATCCAATCTCTCTGGAATGTACTGAAAAAGCCATTTCAACAGTTCCTCTGGTTTTAAATTAGATAAAAATTCCCCGCTTCCGGCAATCTTTACATCTTCTAATGACTGAACACCAATTGTATCCAAAATATCGCTGTTCACTCCAGTTTCTGTAGTTCGCCTTCCACCTGATTTACACGTAGTTACCTTTCCCCGTGTACGCTCTGTCTCAAGCCCATTCTCGTAGGTAATGGACACAGACATATTTCGAACATCATCCTTTGGCATCATCCCAGTGATTCCATACCGGATTGCATCACACAGAGAAGTTTTTCCGGATCCATTGCCTTTTAACATAATATTGAGATGACCAGGAACAAAGTCAAAGTTCTGGCCTCGGTAATTTTCTATCTTAATACGATTCAGTTTCATTTTTTCCCTTTCTGCATCTGTGTGCATCAAAAAGAGGAGATACATTCCTCTCCCCTTTTTTTGATTTTGTTTCTTTATCCAATTTTATCTCTTAGTTTTTTGTATCCTTCTTGCCTCAGGTTACAGTAAAACCATAAGCAGTATAAATTGAGATTTCATCTCCATCATTATTGAGAATGACATAAGGTTCGCCACAAGCAAATATTCCTCTACGCTTTGACCCATTTGAGTGTGGAGCTAACGCTTTCATACAATAAGGCAATAAGTTCTGATCACGAATATTAACTGTAACCGACTGAAACTTTCCGTTCTGGTCTTTACCAATATAAACACTCATAGAAACATAGGCATTTCCATTTTTATCAATCTTTTCATTATACCAAGTTACTAATCCGCCAATCACATTGCGTTCTTTTTCATGTTCCTCATCAGGAGATAAATTGATAATACCACTGTAACGACATACATAACCATCTGCCTTTGTGAAATCCTTATTTGGTCGTGCCAATACAAAAATCACACTTCCTTCACACAATTTCATTCTTCTTACACTGTCAGCTCATAAATTTTGTTTCTTATTTGGAACCTTTGGCTGTTTTTGATTCTGAAAATAAAGAATTGTCTCTTTTTGCTTTTCCTCTTTAATTTCAGGATCATAGACACCATACTCAATTGTGACCTGATATGCAGTTTCTGTGTTCTGGGTATTCTTAACAGTTCCAACCAGAACATACAGTTCCTCGTTTTTCTTTAAGAAAATTCCCTTCATTGATTAGCTCCTTGTATATTTTTCATTATGATGTTAAAGACATATTGCTAATATCCTGAAAGATCTCTGAAAAATTAACATCATAAGCTGCCGTTGAAGTTTTTTTCCGAAATTTCCGAATCAGTTCCGGTTTCATGTTTTCATTTTCAAAATATGTCTTCATAGTTTCTGTAAGCGAAAAAATATCCATAATAATATCATAAGCTGTATAATGCATAGTATCTTGAATCAACGTCCAGTCAATATACCGCTCCAGCGATGTAAGTCGTTTTTTTCCAATAACATCTACCAATCTCATCTGCTTAAACGCTTTAGAAAAAACGCTGCATATAGCTTTATGATTCCGTCCGCTGTTACGTGCTCCATTCAAATCAAGCCCAAAAGGCGTAAGATCAATTTCCATCAGTTGTGCCAATTTTTCTGGAAGCTTAGTATACTGGTCAAAAATTCTTTTGCTCACCGCAGTCTCAATCTTTTCCTGATTAATCTTTCCTCGATGTTCCAATGCCACTGTATTATCATATACAATAGCGCCATCTGGAGTTTTCCAATACCCTCTTACTGTAAACGAACTCTCTCCAATATCTGATGTTGTCATTTCCACACAAGGAACGATTTGACGCTTTAAACCATACAAAACATTAATTTCTTCTGCATAATCACGAAAGGCAAATGAAATGGTTGCCTTTTCATGTGTTATGTTCCAGCCTTCACATTCCATGGCTCCAAGTTTATTCTCTCCCATAATATCTTTATAAATCACGCACATTTCATATAAAGGGATATGTTTATAGTTACCTCCCATCATAGCAAAAATCTTCCCAATTTGTTGATACTGTTTTACTACCAGAGTAGTTTCCTCATCTGCATTCATCTTTCTTGCCAGGAACAAATCACGTTCCACACTGTGCTGTTGAATCGCGCCTTTGGTAATACCGACTCTTTGTGCCATAGTGCTTGTGGCAAAATCAGATAAAAACCAGCAGCAATTACCTTCCCGATCATAAAGCATCATAGAATTATTGCCAATAGTTTCCAACACCAGCACATCAAACCGCTTATTTTTTAAATTTCCGCTTTTTGGAATAGCGCATTCCTTTAAAGCTCCATTGTTACTTGGGTTCAACGGATCTAAGTGCCAGCCTCGTAAACATTCTGGATCTTTTTGCAAATGTTCAGGCTTTAAACTGATCACAATGAAATTTCGGATGCACCGTTTTAAATTCAACGTGTGGCGGTCAATTTCTTTAACCAATTCCTCAAAATCATCCTCCTTTTTCCCGCTGGCCAGAAAATTATCCAATAAGAAACTTTCATTCAACATACTTCTTCTCCCTTCCTGTATGCATTGCCGCTTTTTGTACCATCATTAACTAGGTAATCACAAAGATTTACAATAACTTCAACGTATAAAACAACTTATAATGTCACAGAAATAAAGAATTTTTGGATAATTTTGATTTTTTATATTTCATCACCATTTTCCTCCATAATTCTTTGACCTTTCAAATAAATTATGGATTCCATTTGAAAATAATTGGAAAAATGAACGTGGTCATATGGATTTTATTTTTTTATAAAACTCTAAACAGCGGTTAAAACAAAAAAATGTTGCCTTTGTATCACTGACCGCATTGTGAAATTGCTCAACATCTTCTGCAAAACCAAAATATGCTGCAACAGTGGAAAGCTTTTTATTCTCTGTTTCTCCCGGTTCCAGCACATCCTTAATAATCTTATATAAATCAATAGAAACAGATGGCTCAAACGGACATCCATACCGAACATACATATTTCTTAAGAACAAATCATCAAATTTGTGATTGTTATATCCCAAAATTGCTTCCCTGCCAAAAAAATCTGCAATTTCTTTAAATACTTCTACTTCAAATGGTTTTTCACGCAAAAAATCATCTGAAATCCCAGTCAGTTCAGCAATATTATCCGGCAGACAATATCCTGGATTTATATACCACTCTGCCTGACCCACTTCCTCTAAAAACCCATTTTCCATAACACAGCATAGCCTTGCCGACAACTGGATAATATGATTTTCTTCCGGTTTAAATCCCGTTGTCTCACAATCATATATAATAAGAAAGTCCAGTCCCGCAAGGATATGAAAAAGGGCATCTTGTATCTTACTAAATTTATAAAACTCTTTTGTCATGGTGTCTCCCTGCTTAAATTATAACTTTTGCAGCATCAAGATAAGCTCTTGCCTTTTCTACATATGGAATTAATTTAGGGGAAGGAGTTTTTACATTCAGTAATCGCTGAATGTATTTTTTTCCTTGATCAGTCAAAAGCATCTGGCTAAACAAATTATCCTCCCGATTCGCGTAAGTACCAACATTCATACGAAAATCAATTGGAGCGGTATTTGCCGCTGAAGTAGTTGAGTCAACGGATACGCAATTCTGAGACATTTCAAGTGTTTCAGCTACCGGAGATTGTATCTGCTTCGGAAGATTTTTTTCTGTCTGTGTCCGTGTTATTGAAGTAATCTTTTGATTTTTTTCACAATCTGATGGCATTTGGCCTATTTCCATTACATCTTCCGTTTTTTCCGGCATATTTTCTCCCATAGTCTTTTGGTCTGGATATGTACCAGTTCTTGTTTTTACATTATCCTTTGAGGTTTCGACTAAAACAGCTTTTTTTGTATTTGCCTCATATGCCTCATTCGGAACTGCTCTATTATACATCCTATAAAGCGCCATAGTTCCTGACGCTTCCTGCGCCTCCTCCACAGTTGCTGCTAATGCAATCCGGATAAAACGTTTTCCATTCTGCTCTGTTGCTGTACATTTTACAACAGCATAACCATTGACTGCAGTAATTACATCATAATCAACATAGATACCATCCTTTACTGCTTGTGCTTCCATTTCGTTAAAATACGAATGAGTTTTATACATGATTATCCTCCTGACCTTGCTAATTGACATAATGAAGGAATTTCGCAAAACTTTTTTACTCCACTCCTTTTATCGTTTCACAATAATTATGGAAGCAAATGTTTTCAATACTGCACAAAAAAGAAAGGCATATTTCAGCCTTCCCTTCCATGAATCTTACCCAAGCTCATGCAGCGATGTTCGCAATCCCTTTTCCTGCAAAATCTCTGGTGATACCATTAATTCACATTGTCTGACTTCATCCATAACCAAATCGTAAATCAACACAGGGTTTCCATTTTGGGAAACATACGGCGTAATTCGATTCCAAAGCCCTTCCTCCAATTCATGTACACCATTTACATAAATGAAAATTGCCTTTTTATGTACATACAGCGAAGTAACCTGCAATACAGAAACTTTTTTCTTCCTTTCATTATAACGGTCTTCCATAATTTCACCAGCAATTTTGATTACTGCATCTTCATATAGCTGTTCTTTATAATTCAAATAAGAATTGGTAAAACAACAGACTCCTATTTGTCCGGATAAATCGTTTAAATCGAAAAAGGCCATTTCTGCACCATCTTTTCTTCGAAAACGTACTTTGAAATCTGATAGAATCCCAATTATAGAAACCTTTGTGTTTTTAGGGAAAGTTAAAGCTTTTGCAATACTGACTGCGTCTACTTTTTCAGGCGGTGCAAACAGTTCCATTGGATGCTGGCTGACAAAAACACCAAGTCTTTCATTTTCCTTCTTGAGTTTGATAAATTCATCTTCACATATGGAAAGATCTGGTTTTAAAGCCCGGATTTTTTTCATAGCTGAATCTAATTTTTCCTGATAGAAAATAATTTTTTTCTCCTCATTTTGTTCTGCCATCTTTTTTCTGTAATTTTTAACTTTTTTCATTTCGTTTAAATATACTGGCATCAAACTTTGGATTGCACTTCGATTACAGCAAAAAACATCAAAAACTCCAGCATCTATGAAATGCTCCAAAACTTTCTTCTCCCCATTTGTACGGATCACAAAATCTGCAATTGACTGATAAATCCCGTTTTTCTTCCGTTCCTCGATTATCCCGGCAACAGCATCACCAAGCCCCTTTACGCTTCTAAGACCAAAGAAAATAGAACCATCATAAATGGAAAATTCCAGTTCAGAGTGATTGATATCCGGAGTATGGACATGGATCTGCATGGTCCGTAAATCTGAAATTAGTCCAGGTATCTTTTCAAATTTCGTATGATTTAGCACAGCTTTCATATATTCTTTAGGATAATGATATTTCAGCCATGCTGTCTGATAAGCCACAACAGCATAACATGTTGCATGAGACTTATTAAAAGCATATTTTGCAAAATCCATCATTTCATCAAATAATTTTATAGCTATTTCCTCCTTAATCCCATTCGCAATACATCCTGGAATATTGCGTTCTGCATCTCCATATAAGAAAGAAATTCTTTCCGCTGCTAATACCTTTTCCTTCTTTTTTGACATAGCTCGACGTACCAGGTCAGCTTGTCCAAGAGAATATCCACCTAATTGTTTAAAAATTTCCTGTACCTGTTCCTGATAGGCAATACTTCCATAGGTATTTGTTAAAATTGGTTCTAGTTCTGGAGTCAGATATATTGCCTTCTTTTTCTTTTGTTTCACATCAATCACATTTTCTAAAAACTGCATTGGTCCTGGCCTGTACATTGCTACCAGAAGAATTAAGTCGAAAATAGTTTCTGGCTTAAAGCTCCGAAGTAATTTCTTCATACCAAACGATTCAAACTGAAAAACGGAATTTGTCATGGCATGAGAAAAGATAACTTCAAAAACCTCTTTTTCATCAAATGGGATAGAATCCACATCAATCATAGTACCAGTACTCTTATACACCTCTCGAAGCGTCTCTGTAATGATTGTCAGGCTATTTAATACTAAAAAATCAATTTTTAGAAGTCCAGCCTCCTCGGTCTGAATCATATCGCATTGGGATATCATAATTTGATTTCTTTCATTATACATAAGAGGAATGTACTCATCCACCGGTTTACCATCCGTGATAATAATGCCAGCCGCATGCTGGCTAATATGGCTCATACAATTTTCAATCAATATGGCATATCGGATAATTTCTAAAGCAACTGCATTTTGTCTAAAAGCTTCTTCTAATTGTGGCTGGATTGCTTTTAAGTCAATATTCTGTTCCATGCCGGAAAACTCAACAGCCTTTTGTGATATATCATTTATAGAATCTAAATACGAAGTAGAATCTTTCATCTTCTGAATGCCTACTACACGGCCAGCCGTTCGTATTGCAGATTTCCCGGTTTCTCTGCTTCTCGTCAAAATACCACATACAGCATCTTGTCCATATTTATGTTTTGCATAAAGAATTACATATGGTCTTACCGTAGATTCCATGTCGCAATCAATATCTGGCATGGAAACTCTTTCTGGATTCAAAAAACGCTCAAACAGTAATCCATACTGAAGGGGATCAATATTTGTAATTCCAATCAAATAACAAACTAAGCTTCCAACAGCAGAACCTCGTCCTGGTCCTACACATTCACCTGCTATATTTTTTGTATATTTTTCTATGGCATCTATGTTAAAGCTTAAAGCTAGTTTCCGCTGATCTGGTTTGGTTAAATCCAATTTGCCAGCTGCTCTTGCATACCGCAAAAAATCCTCTACAATACAATGATAATCTGCATATCCCATATTGCAGATTACCTTTAATTCATGTTCCAGACGGTTATAATCATGAAACCCTTTAGGATACCGCTTTGGAATACCAGCATAAGCCATTTTCCGCAGATATTCTTCTGGAGTTGAGCCATCCGGAGATACAAACTTCGGATAATGTTTTTCTTTTGGAATCTCCAGATGGCATTGGGATGCGATCTTTCCGATATTCTCATAGCCTTCTAAAACCTTATATTGAGGAAGAATCTCGGATAATTTTTTAATCAGCTCCTCGTCGGTTTTTAAATATAATTCTTTTTCAGCTTCTGTGGGGTTCTCCCATTTATCAAAAGCTGTAGTCCGAATAATTGCTCTGGCCAAAATATCATCTTCTGTTTTGGATGGAATATGGACATCGTTCGCAATACAAACAGGAATGGATAATTGTTCTGAAAGCTCAGATAGTTTTGTCATAATCTGCTTTTCTGCTTCCATTCCATGGTATTGAAGCTCTATTATAGAAATTTTCCTTACCAAAAAGTTCCTGATACCATAATGCCTCTCTTTCAAGAATCTCTTTCAATCTCTCACAATTAACATCATCCAATTCCATTTGCTCAATCTCTTTTTCTTTCTTTAACCATTTTCCCATATCCTTTTCTGACTGCTTTCCCATAGCATTTAATTTTTTATATTCATCATCCACTTGCCTCTTTTCCTGCTTTTTCTCCTCCAACTTCTTCATAGCCTTCTCCCGATCCGCCAAAGCTTGTTCATACTGTTCTTTTACGAAACGCTGCTTATCATCTTCTGCTTTATGATTGGATGCTTGCCGCTCTAAGGATACGAATGAACGGTTGGATGCCTTTTTCAATTGGGAAATTTCTGCGGATAAAGTTTTCTGCCTTGTTTTTAATTGTTCCAGCCTGGATTTGTTTGTAAGAAGAATTGCTGCCAGCACACCGCTAACACAAGCAGATGTTGCAATCACATGACCATGCCCAAATCTTTCAGGTCCAAAGTACTTCTCCAGTATTTTCTTATTCATTCTAGGAAAAGACCGGTTTCCCTTTTTTACAATTCGTGTATTGCTTTCACTGACTGCCTTCATAAGAGCCTGAAATCCCTGGTAATCCTTTGCCATCAGAATCAAATGCTTTTGTCCTTCTGATTCTTCTTCCACATAAGCTTCAACACCGACAATTGGATTGATTTCTTGCTCATTACAGGCTTTTATAAAATCAATACATCCAGACATAACTCCATGATCTGTTAAAGCAATAGCTGGCGCACCTAATTCCTTTGCCCGTTTTACCAGTGTTTCTACTGACAATACAGAATCCCGCATTGACTGTTCCGTATGGCAGTGTAAAACTCCATATTTTATTTCACTCATGATGATCTCCATTTCTTTCTATATTTTCTATTAAGATAATTATGGAATGGGAATTTTCTAAAAAAAAAGCCGCTGTATTGCGGCTTCTTAACTATACTCTGCAAGGCTAATTGCTATGCTTTTTAACTCCTTTTCCGATTTAACATTCAAAATAAAGTCCAAATCCCCAGTGGCAAATTTTTTCTGCAGAAGTTCCGTCAAAACAATGTTTTTTCTTTGGGATAGCAAATATTGTTTTATCTCAAATATATTCATAACTGCAACCGGCTTCATAAGTATTCTATCTTGCCCGTTCCTAACAAACTTTGCCTGCTGACCTTTGGATACCTCTGGTATAATTTCTTTTGCCTTGGATGAATCAGGATCTTTCGTTTCCATTGGTAATGGTTCGCTTAAATGCTGAATAGGCGGCACATTTCCACCTATAATTGACAGAAGCATTTGTTCCATAGATTCCGTTGGATGATCTACAATTACAATCAAACGACTTTTACTATCCCGATATGCTTTGATTGTTGTTAAATTTTCCATATAATCTCCTTTTCTGTTATCAAGCATTTGCCGTGGTATTGATGATTTTAGAAAAATTGAACTTTAAAACACTGGTAAAATCATCCCCTTTTGCATGTCTGTTTTTCTCTGACTATGTAAAAACATGGTCTCCATATTCATCAGTAATAGTATGGAAAGGAACTTGTCCTTATAAAACCAAAAATTAGTCTGTGGAAATCCTCTCTCATACAAACCATTATTCGATTATAGCTGCAATACCTCCCACTGCAAACCATATGGCGCCCCTTCTTTCTTTTTTTCTGCGGATAAGGTTTTTATACCTTTTATTTCGCTCCTCTCGTTAATTCCTAAACAATCCAATTATCCCCTTTCATGGTGTAATCGTTCCTGTGGTTCTATATCCGAAATTCGAAATCGCGCACCAACACATGTCTTGCGCTCTACCACCATATTACCGAATTGAAACCATTTTTCAGCCAAAGGACTTTCACTCATAAGCTCATTCTTTTTCCTGATAATAAATTCTTTGGCACTGTTCTTGCTTTCTATTTCAATAGAACCATGAATCCTACTGCCCTGTTGTAAGTACACATCACACAGTACTTGTACCATTTTCCTATCTCCCTTCGGTTTTTATCTATATTAATTATGAAATGAAAATAAACAAAATTATTTTTTGAAAGCAAAAAAGACGCATGGTTTACAATTTATGGTTCCATACGTCTTTCCATAGTTATAGATGATAAATTCTTCTTTAATTTTCTGTCTGGATGGAGCACTAGATCTTCTGACACAATTTGACCAACATATATCCTACTCTTTTCGTTGAGCTAGAAAATAGCAGCATCCTTTCGAATGCTGCTATATCAAACCCTATCCCAATATTTCTTTTAATTTCTTGCTTCCCTTTTTCTTTCCTTTCCATTCTATCATATAGCTTCCCCAACAATTCCCTGTCTAATCGTTTTATCCAGCATATCCAAGAAGCTGTTTGGAATACCTTGAATTTCGCAGTTTTTTAATTGCTTTTTTCTCTATTTGTCTAATTCGTTCTCTTGATAAGCGGAAAATGCCCCCTATTTCTTCCAGAGTCATAGGACATCCGCCATTTAATCCATAACGGTAACACAAAATCTCTCTTTCTCTCGGTTCAAGACGATTGAGAACAGCCTTGACATCTTCTGCTATGGCGCTCTCCATAGTTGCTTGTTCTGGTGTCATTCCATTCTCATCAGCAATAAAATCCCCCATAGAATTGTCTTGATCTTCACCAATAGGAGTATCCAAAGAAAGGAACTGCACAAAACACATCTGAATTTGCGCAACCTCATTTTTTGTCCATCCAACCTCTTTAGCAATTTCGCCATCCGACGGGCATCTTCCAAGCTTTGCTTTAAGTTCGTTGGTGACTTCCTTAAATCTTCTCATTCTTTCTAGCATATGTGCAGGAATCCGAATATATCTGGACTTCTCCACTATCGCATCTTGAATAGATTGTTTGATCCACCATGTTGCATAAGTGCTGAACTTATATCCTTTTCTGTAATCAAACTTGTCAATTGCCCGCAGCAGACCTATATTCCCTTCCTGAATTAAATCCAAAAAACTCATACCATTTACACAATATCTCTTAGCAATATTGACAACAAGACGAAGATTTGATTCTGCCAAACGTTTCGCTGCCTCTTTATCGCCACGATCCTTTTGAATTGCTAACTCCATTTCCTTTTCTGGTGTCAACAGCGGATATTGAGCCATTTCGTTTAAATATATTTTTACAGAATCTGGCATATGGCCTTCCATGTTCCCATACAAATCTATCTCATTCCAATCCTTTGACCATTCTTTATCATCTTCATCCATCCACTCATCCTCCCCCAAAAAGGAGTTTTTGCAAGATACATCTGCAAAAACAGGCTCCATTTTAATCCCTGATTCGGATTTTTCTGAAAAATATATTCCTTCGAGCAATGGATTGTTTTTCATCTGCTTCATCCTTTTCCCTCACATTCTTCTCTTTTCCACTATAATGTAGCTTCCTTTTCCGATCTTCTTGTATTCTCCTAATTTGTTTTGTCCAGCAAAACTTGAATGACATCCTGTTCTTCATCTCCGATTCCTGATATTCGAAACCTAATATCTGTTTCTGGAATAACAAATTCCAAAGTCCTCATTCCGTGGTATTTAAGTAAAATAGAGATTGCCTCACTTACTGTAGTTTCCGGCACTCTTATCTTTCCAGAACTTCTCTGGCATTTCTGATTCCTTATATTCCTCTTTTTCCACAATTTCATATTTCACCCCATTTATTGTCACATATTATTACTGTTCTTCCGTTATCCCACTGGCTTGTATATTTAACAAGAATGCAGCCATCCGCATAGCTTCAACCAATACCTGTTGAAACCCTATTTGTTGACATGGCATTTTCAGCTAATGTATCCCGCCACAGCATTTACACCTCATCTTCCTTTTCCCTTGTTTTGGAAATTGAAAACCACTCCACACCCCATCTTAGGTAGATGTGAAAAATACAATTGGGATTCTCTTTCATATGTTGTCTTCTACTGATACGCAAACCAAACTTTAACTCCATGAAATTCATAAATGTTATCTTCATGCTCTCTTTTTACATCATCCACAATTTTTTGGATAAAATCCTGAAATTCCCAAAGCAGCCCCTGATTTTCCCATATCTCATAAATCTCAGAATCAAACAAAAAATAGGCTCCTGTATTTTTTCCATCCACACGCATCATATCAAAGAAGTATCCGCTAAAATGTGCATACATTTGATCAAAACCTTCTTTGATGATAGAATCTTCTCCGGGAAACTGTAATCCACAAATAGGAAATTGTTCCGGCTTTCCATCTTGCAAGTGATTCACAGCTTTCCTCTCTTTCCCTTTCCAATCCATATTTTTCCTTTCCCCATATCTTTGAATATAATTTTCTGGTTTGTTTTATTCTCCATCTTGAAATTGACTTGATTCCTTTATCTTTTCAGAATAATTATGACATCGGATATTTAGATATAAGAAAAGAGTGCAGCAATTCAGCCGCACCCTTATCGGAAACTATGGTTTTATATAAATTGGTACAAAATCTATATGGACACTATTGCAAACACCAATTGTATTGTTATGATCCAAAATCATTCATTTGCAAATATTGCAAGCCGGATTCTAAAATCCTCAAATATTCCTATCGCAACATCTTCCCAAAAAGAATATTGTTCCATGATTTCCTGCTCAAACTTGTATACAATCACATGCTTCTTTGTTGGATCAACAATCCAGTACTCTCTCACTCCGGCATTACGGTACAGGAAAAGTTTCTTAAAGTAATCCATCTGTTTACTTCCAGGTGAAACAATCTCAATTACCCAATCAGGAGCGCCTTGACAGCCTCTTTCATCTAGTTTAGAAGAATCACAAATAACGGAAATGTCAGGTTCCAGATAAGTAGTATCATCCTCATTTAAAAACACTGCAAATGGAGCTGCATATACCTCACAGCTTCCCCCATTCTTTTTAATGTGATTGTAAATCTCATTGTGTAAATAGCTGGAAATTCTCTGGTGAGTTCTGCTTGGCGGAGCCATATCATAAATCTGTCCATCAATCAGTTCTGCCCGCTCTCCATCTGGCAATGCATAGATATCCTCAATCGTATGATATTCTTTTCTTCTCAAAGCCTCCATGCCTTTTCTCCTCTCTTTCAGATATTATAAATCATCTTCTGAAAACACACAACTTTTTTATTCGTTTCCATATAGTTGAAGAACGCAATTTTACCCAATCGTTGCTGTTCACAGGCCCTGTGAACGTAACCGCATATGCCCATTTAAAATCGCCTGCGGCGATGGGGCATATGGCTTTGACCCTCGTAACGGTACTGGCCCATGGCTAATCAGCGAAGTGATTAGCCATGATGTGAACACCCAATCTTCCAAGATCCGTCCTGTGTTTGTGAGAAAAGATCATACCGCTGAAGAGTCTGCCGAACCTTCTCTTTCCAATGGGAATTTGATGCGCACCTTTTATGTCCTTCTATTCGCTGATATAGTTCCTGTAATGGAAGAGGTTTTCCTTCATCCTCCATAAAAGCTGCAATAACATCTCTCCAGATTGGAGTCGATACATCCCGCATATCCAAAGAGTACTTTTTCGCCATGGATATGGGGATAATTGTGGCAGCATCTTTCCTCACCACCATAACATATTCATGGCAAATTGGTACGAAATTCGTGTTAGCATAATTCCGGGAATCGGATTTGCAGTTATGCTCCATCTTAACAAGGATCTGCTCTAAGGTACCTGGCTTTGCAATATCGCAAAGCATTGAGTAAAGCCTTCCCTTTTGTTTCCAATCCCCCATCAAAACAAACATGCGGCCACCCTTTTCCAGAGATGAGAACTGCTTCAGCATACAATAATTCATCTTCTTTACGAAATCATCCCAATTCCTGGCTCTGGATAAATCATTTACTCTCGGATCAAAGCCATACTGATTGATAATATCTTGAGCCTTATACATTTGATCACTATAAATTATCATACCTCCATATGGCGGATGCCAAAAAAGATTCTGTGGACGTTCTGGTATGTCCATGGTCATCATATCAAACCCACGGTTCAAGTCCAAAAAAGTGCCTGGAACTCCCGTCTCATTACATACGTCTTCTGTTGTGCCGCTGCCAACCATATAATCGGAAAGCCCCTTAATATTATATTGATCAATTAAATCCTTAATAAGCCATCCAGAACAGTTTCCTCTATAACGGTTATTTCCATACTTTCCTCTGTCCGGATAACTGACTACACTTTTCATAAACCGTTTTTTCCTCTTTTCTTTCCGTATTTTTTAATCCATTCAGTTATGTTCCAAGTTCTTTCCATCAAATACCCATGCGGATACGACACTTGCTCATTGTTCGAGAAGATAAATATCCTTGATATGAATTTCTGGCTGGCCTGGGATTTTCCACTTTAAAGTTTCTGTACGACAATATGGACAAAGATCCGTTCCAATATCCACAAGCATCGTTTGCCCACAATTGACGCAAACAACATAATCGCCGTATTCCAATGACGAATTTTCTTTCGTAATCCCATTAAGAATAGATGTACCGATTTTGAGATCCATATTTTTCCCCTTTCCTCCATAACTTTTTATTTTCTATTTCAAATAAATTATGGATGGTAATATAGGGACTTGATTCGTATTATTCTATTTTTGTCATTATAAATGGTCAATTACCCCATTTAAACTTTAAAGAATAACAGAACTATTTTTATCCAAAGTATAAAGAAGCCACATTTTGCGGCCTCTTTCCAAAAATAAATTCTATAACAGTCAGTCTAGTACGGACTTCGCTTTTTCTTTTCTATACTATTTTTAGCATTTCCAATTTATCTGTGTGTTTTCCTTTCCCAAATGCCTCATCAGCCAATTCCATCAAAGGATCTACGGTTTCTGTATAATATCCCCAAACAGAATCCGCTTCTTCCCAGCCATGTTCTTCCGAAAATATTTCTTCAATATAACCATAAACTTCCCCCCTTAAATATTGATCATACAGTTTCACTTCAGATTCCAGATTTATTCTTGCAAGCTGTACCCATTGTGATTTTGTCCTTCTTTTTCCTCCTCGAATTGCTTTAATCCTCTCAATTGTGGTCCATATATAACCGATCTGGCCGGAATCTCAGGGGCATATAAATCCGGATGTATTCATAGTAAGTCCGCTATGATCATATAAATAAAGCGGAAGGATAATTAATTCTTTACCTGCTATTGCCTGTAAATCTTTAATCGTAATCCCTTCCATTAACTCATCCTCTAACATCTCAAGATCTGGATCAGACAAAATAAGATTATATTTTTCTATCATACCCATAAAACTATAAGCACCCCATATTTCCCAACTTCGGTTATGGCGGTTATATTTGAGATCCATATTTGCATTTCCACTCTTAACATATTCATGAATCTTTCTCATTGGAATATTAAGTTCCCTAAATACTGCGCGTTTCAATCCATCCAGATCTTTATAATCTGTATCATCACCCAAAATATATGTCCTATGCATACAAAACATCGTTCCTATATTTCCATCCATATCTGTTCTCGGATTCCATGGCATATTATCTAACTTTACCTGCAACCGATGAAAATGATTGTCCTTATCCTTGTGGTACCGATACATATCATCCCTATTCATAATTATCTCCTTCTCTCATATGTCTTTTTATATTCGATATAATTATGGGAAGGGATTATAAAATGGAATATATCTATTGGGCTGGATCTTATTTATAGTAAGAAATGTGTTTTTACTATACAAAGTTTCATAATACTATTTTTTATTTTTCATAGGCTGTTGTAATTTAAACTCTATACTTCTCGCACTTCCTCCACCAGTTCTCTGAATAAGTTCATCTTGACCAATGACTTTCACAAGATTTGCAATTTGCTGACCTTTTTGATCCAAATTTCTATAATAAATTGTAGTATATACATAATCAGTTAAAATTAATTCTCGTAAAATATCCTTATCTGTAATATCTAAAGAATGACCAAAGATGTAAAGATTATGTCGAGGAGAATTTATGTTTATTCCTTTTTTGTTTACTCCTTTTGTATTTACTCTAAAAGATGACTTAGGTTGAAAAAAGCAATCTTCATATTCATCATTTTCTCTAATAATCTCATCTAACCATTCTTTATATTTACAACCTGTCCCTTTATGTATTCTTTGATAATATTTTTTAAAAGCAATAAATTCTATCTCTTTATTTTTTCTATCTTCTGGAAGGTACTCATCAATCCCAAGAACCATATTATTATTCTCTATCGTATTATTTATGTCTGCTTTACCATGAATATAGTCTACAACCTCATTTAAACCTTTTCTACAAGTATCTAAATACATCCTATTATATATATTTGTATAATTAAAACTCAAAACTTTAGTATAAGTTTTATTTATATGTTTCTTATCCAGATCAAAATATCCTCCCTTAGAATACACAATACTCTCTATATCAGGAGATATTTTATTAATCTTAATTGATTGTACATATTTGCATAAATATATTTCAAAAAGCCTTATAAACTTCCTTAAATCACTTAATAATTTATCTCTTATTTGCTTGTAAGTTATCCCCTGAAAAGATTCAGTATCAATAATATCAAGATTTAAAGGTTGTACAATATTGATATGATTAAAATATTTTTCACCTAAATATTTATTTGAAAGTTTTGATACAAAATCATTTAAACTTTTCATATCATCGTCTAAACCTTTCATATCGTCATCTAAAGAGTGTATTACTTTTGATATTTCATTTTCAAAATCAATCCAGTTTTCCTTTTGATATAATGGATTATTTAGGAAATACTCTACCCAATAATTATTTTCTATCATATACAATATCTCTCCACAGAGTTTCTCCTGTAAAAAAACAATCCATATGCAGTGATCAATTAACTTCTTATATACTTTTTTATCATTATCGGATTTTAATACTTTTTCTAGGTTTTCCTTTATTTTTTCAATCCAATTCCTGTAAAGTTTCGTATTTATTTCGAATTTTCTATCAGTTAACCAATTTTTGTAGCATGTCCCAATCTTTATTTCCCAATTATCAATTTTAATCACTTCTATGAAGGTTAAAATCATTTTACAAAAAACCAAAAAATCAGTATATTTAGTAGGCAATCCATGCGCTAAATCAAATCCATTTCCAATTATAAGTATATTCATATATAATTTCTCCACAATTTTCTTCAACAAATTTTGTCATATAACACTATTGTCTTCTTAAATTACCAACTCGTTAGTTGATGAAATTATATTTAAAAAGTAGTAATTATTTTGTTATTATCTTCATCTTATTGTGTATGAATCTTGATTGAAACGAATCAACAATAATAACTGATGTGTACATGTTCTGGTTCAAGCGGAGTATTTTCATTTGACCAGAAATAAATGATATAAGATCCGATTCTAAAAATTTGAGGCATTTAAAATACCCCATTTTTAGAAAACTCTATAATTAAATGGGCATTATTACGAACAAACTTCATGAGATAGCCCTCTTTCATTTTCCCATTTTACTACATATCATATACATTTTCAACACCTCTACATCACAAAGCAGAGCGCCCCATACATCGAGCGCCCTAACAAAAATTCCTATCTATTTTTTAATCCCATCCATTCCTTATACCTGCTGCCTCTTTCGATAGTTTACACACATCTTGCATTTTTCCTTATTACGCTTTTTATAAGGACAGCGGATGAGCGGATCATAGATACAGATATTCCTTTTCTTCCTGCTAATAAAGAATGTCAAAAATGCTGCCAGCACTACCAGCAAAACAGAAGACATCACCGGATGTTCCATGAAAGCTGCCACTACTGCCCTATACGCAGCCGTAATTACCCCAAACAGCTTATTAAGTACCTTTTGATTCATTGGTTTTGCTGCTTCCGCAACCACAGCTTTTCTCGTGTAAGTGGCTTGTACTGCCATGGTAATCAACATCTGTTCTTCTGCTGGAATCTCCTCCTCATATGTACCTATCCAGGTGTTCCCCACAATTGCCGGAAGCGTAACCTGGCCGTCATAAGCAGCTCTTATATCCTGAACATATTTCCTTCCTGTCCCAATGGCATTTCGCACCAGATAACCGTCCCTCTCATAAGATTCTCCATCCCAGGATATTTCCTCGATCTGATAAAAACTTTCATCCAGCCTTAAATATTTAAGAAACTCATCTGCATAATCTGTAAGATTTGCACCTTTTGGCACTTCCACGCCATTTAATGTAAAAACATCTGCATCATACCCAGTAACCGTAATATTGAAAACAAAATCGTCACTCCAGTATTCCCGGATTGTTTCTTTACTCTTTAAATCCAGTGCAGCCGTCACCGTCTGCTTTGTATCCATATCCTCAAATTCCAACATTTTCTGGTCTGGTATCTCCACGCCGGCCTCTACTGCTGAATAAGTCACACTTGTTTCCTTATATTCAGTACGCTCCTGAGCAGTCTGTTCCTTCCGCTCTTTAAAAACCAAATGATAAGACTTTCCGTCTTCTCCTGTAATGGATGCATCCGGCTCATATTCTGCCCCATCACCAATAAACACTTCGCTCTCATAGGAAAGTCTCTTTGGCATCCTTTCTTCCCGGCTGATTACAAGAGGGGTTCCCGTATCCGATAAAACATATACCTCCCCGTGAATCACCACTTCATTGGGAAGATAGAGCTTTGGGCTATCTTCTTTACGAAAGGTTTGATATTGCAACTTCTGCTCAAAAGATTCCGCCCCAATCTCTACCATATCTTCCTCTATAGATACCGCAAAATGGAACATATCCTCATGGTTGTCACCAGATGCTGTTGACTCTGCTTCCAAAGACAGTACCTGACCATTTAATGTAGAAATATCAGGTGTTGTCTCTAATATTATATCAAACTTCCTATCTTTTCCATAAGCCGGTCCGGCCAGACACCCTGCTGCCAGGGTGCCTGCCAGAAGAATCGCAGACATCTTACGTTTCTTCATTATCTTCTCCTTCCTTGCTCTTTCTAAGAAGAATCCGTCCCACTACTCCACAAAGAGCCAATAATCCCAGGAGAATAAAGGGGAAGAAGTCTCCTGTCTTTCCTGGATTTGCAAATGGGTGCCATTTTCCATCCCGGTCAAACCATCCTTTTCCATAACCGTCAGCGCCATTGTCATAAGTTGCCTCAATGATTCCTGGCTTTTTCCCTGGCTCTACAGGTGGTTTCTTTTTCTTACTATTATAAAATGTGGTTTCCCCTTCTACCCCGCCTTTTCCTACGGTAAAGGTAATATAGCCTTCAGATATCTGGTATTCCTTGGGAACCTTAGTCTCCCGCACTGCATATGCACCATAGGAATCTGGCTTAAAGGTAATCTGTCCATAGGAATCCGTGATACCCTTAAACACAGTCTGCCCAGTTTCCTCTGTGATTTCAAAACTCACTCCAGAAATCACATCTCCAGTTTCCGCATCTTTTTTTGTAATGGTTACATTTGGCGGCGTTGTATAGTTGGCAACTGGTTGTGTCCGGTTGGTAGCATTTGTCACCTCGATTGTATAACGTGTATGGTCCATTTCATACCCATCCGGAGCCTTGGTCTCCTGATAGAAATAAGTTCCCGGAGTGGAAAAATGAACCGCTGCATACCCGCTTTCATCTGTTGTTACCTTCTGATAAACCTTTCCCTTATCATCATAAATGGTAAATTCTGCACCAGAAAGAGCTTTCATAGTCATGCCATCATATTTCTTAAAATGAATGGTTGACGGTGTTGGGGTATTATTGTTGTTATTGCCTCCTCCACCAGAAGGCTTTTTTGTATTTTCCATGGTAACTGTAATGATATTTTGTACTTTCGTCACCGGAATCGTAAACTCCACATCTTCAGAAGGCAGATAGCCGGATGGCGGAGTCACTTCATGGAACAGATAGGTTATGCCAGCCTGTAGTTTTCCAGTGATCGTCAATTCTCCATTTAACTCAAATTCCGGAATGACTACTGCGGAATCTGATTTACGGATTACAGAGAATTTACCACCTTTAAGCTGCTCTGTCGTGCCTCTTTTTACTTTAACCACTTGAACGGCTACAGGTTCATCTTTCATGGTAATGGTTTGAACCTTTTCTGTATCCATCACCGTAAATCTTATCTTGTCTGCTTTATAATATCCGGCAGGTGCTGTTTCTTCTATCAGCAAATACTCTTTTCCTGTTGTTAAAATTCCGGTCACATTATGTACATTACCGTCACTTACCCAGGCATCCATTAAATCACCGTTTACGGCATCCCGAATTTCCAGTTTTGCGCCAGATAATCCTTTCCCTTTTTCATCTGTTTTTAATATCTGTACATTGGTTGGAGCATCTTTCATTATAACCTTTAACGGTTCTTTCTGATTTTGACAGGGTACATGGAAACTTACATCTTCACCAGATAAATAGCCGTCTGGCGCTTTTAACTCCCGAAGAACATAATCTGTACCTGCTTTTAACTGGCCAGTAAGATCCACCCCATTTTCTTTCGCTTTAAAAATCAATTCTTTTCCTTCTTTAAATAGAACCGTTCCATCCTCTGCAGCTATGGAATCTTTGATTGCAGCAGCTGGTAAGCCATTCCCATTTAAAATCTGATATTCCCCTCCAGATAATGCCTTGCCTTCCGCCTGAACTTTCAAAATTAAAACCTTTGTGGGAGAATCTTTCATCCTTATCACATTATCTATAACGGGAATCTTGTATTTCACGCCTTTTCCATGAATCTCACCATTCTCATCCACAGCATTTCCATCCTGGTCTATGGTAATTGTATGTTCTCCGTCAATATAAGTACCATCTTTCTTCCGGATTATTGTGGTCACATCCCCATCCTTATCATACAAAAGATAGTTTCCATCTTGGTCAACATAATAGGCATCTTTTATGACTCCATAGGAATCTAGTATAAATTCCACATCTTGGGAATACCCATAGCCTTCTGGAGCCAGTTCCTCATGATAACGGTACGTTGTATGCAATTCCAACGTCCCATCTTCCACTTTCGGACTTCCATCTGATAGCCACTTTTCCACGCTTGTTAAGGAACCATCCGGATTTACTTTAAAAAGCTCACATACTGCGCCGGGAATCTCTTTGCCTGCATAATCTTCTTTCGTAAATGTAACTTTATGACCTTCGCGGCTGTCCGTCATCATAACCTCGATTGGTTCTCCATAATGGCTGACCATAAATGCAACATCATCCGCTTTTGTATACCCCTCTGGCGGTATTACCTCATGCAGATAATAAATCTGATCTGCTTCCAATGTCTGATACCAAACTTGCCATATGGAATCCATTCGAAATGTCTCTATCACTACATTTTTATTTTTATCCAACACCTGGAAAGTTTCACCAGGCAGGATATGAGAAGGATCATTTACTGACTTCTTTAATAGCCATATGATCGGATAGGATGGCTCGCCTGGTCCTGGCGGTGGAGTTTCCGGCTCCTTCTCTGGATTTTGTACTGGTGTATTGGACTCATCCTCTTTATCTGGAATGCCTGGATATTCCTCATGTCCGCCTTCCGTGCCGTCTGGCTTTTCTGCTTTAACCTGGTAAGTTTTTGCCTGGTTTAAATATCCGTTTCCATCATCCACTGCCAGATAAGACAATCGCTCTGGTGCCGTGTCGCTTACTACTGCCGTATATAGGACTTTTGCCGTTTCTCCTGGTTCTACCCTAATTCTGGCAATGGCAGTCCCCACTCCCATGCTTTCCTCTGAAATGTCACTTCCGCCCTTTGTAAAATGAATTTTGGAAATCTTCAAATCCTTAAAATACGTCCGGATTTCGTGAGCAAATTCATCGGACACATACATTTTAAGCGGCATATTTCCTATATTTGTGATTGTCACCTGATAGGTAACGGTCTCTCCTCTTTTAAAACCATAGCGGTTTTTTACGCTCTCCCCATTTTCGTTCATTTTTGCAGGGGCATGATTCATGCGCTTCTTATTCATAATGTAACTTGGCTCCGGATTTTCTGGTTCCTGAACAGGCGTATGGGCCTTGTCCTCCTTATCGCCCAGTTCATCCGGATAATCTTCTTTTGTCACAGTCTTTTCGATTTCATCATCTGGCTTGCCATCACCATCTTTGTCTTCACCGCTATATTCATAGTATTTACCGATTACATTGGTTGTAAAGGCTGTGTTGACATATCCAATGCCATCGTCAACAGCCGTATTGGACAACCACTCTGGTGCCTCTGGTAAAACAGATGACTGATAGGTAAGAACTGCATATCCACCTGGCTGTATTGTAATATTAGCTTTGGGTCCTTCTATAGAATTTGTCTGTCCCATGGCAAAATACTGCCTTCCGGTAGAAGATTCATAATATTGAATCTTACAAATCTCTGGCACACTGAAAAAATCCCTTTGCTCAAAATCATCCACCACATCCATGGTAAGCTCCACATTTCCTGTGTTCATAATGGTCACATCATAATTCACAGTATCGTTTTTTAAGAAACCATACTTCCCAGCTCCAATTTTTTCAGATGCTTCCTTTGTTCTTTCTTTTTTCAAGGTATATTCCGGTTTAGGCGTTTCAGGATTTGGTATTATTGGCGGAGGCAGTTCATCTGGCGGAGTTTCTACAATAATTGGACGATTCTCCATCACGATTGTATTATTGTCCACAACCTTACCATCCTGCATAACCTGCCCTTTCTCATTCAAAGCAAATTCCTGGTCATAACTGTAATAATAACCTTTTACTGTGACTGCCTCATGCAATGTGTAGGTTTTTCCAAGTTCAAGCACTCCTTCCAGGTGGACAAGTCCTGTACTGTCTGTAAGCCATCTTCCTACCAAATCTGCTTTGTCATACTCTGCATAAGGCTCCTTTTTTGCTCCTCGATATAATTCAAGCACCACATTGGCCAGACTCTTTTTGGTATGTTTATCAATTTTGAGAAGCTTTACTTCGGTTGTCTCATCAGTCATCACAACCTCTACCGATTCTCCATAGTGGCTTACGGTAAATGCAACATCTTCCCCACGAGTATATCCTTCTGGCGGCATTACCTCATGCAGATAATAAGTCTGATCTGCTTCCAGTACGCCATTCCAAACCTGCCACTTAGAATCCATGGCAAATGTATCGATCACAATGGTTCCATTTCCATCCAACACCTGAAATGTGCCACCAGACAGGATATGGGATGGATCTTGGATGGAGTTTTTCAGGAGCCAGATTACCGGATAGGATGGCTCGTCTGGTCCTGGCGGCGGGGTTTCCGGTTCTTTTTCTGGATTTTGTACCGGCGTATGGGATTCATCCTCTTTATCTGGAATGCCTGGATATTCCTTATGCCCGCCTTCCGTGCCGTCTGGCTTTTCTGCTTTAACCTGGTAAGTTTTTGCCCGGTTTAAATATCCGTTTCCATCATCCACTGCCAGATAAGACAATCGTTCTGGTACAGTGTCACTTACAACTGCTGTATATAGGATTTCCGCCGTTTCACCTGGTTCTATCCGGATTCTGGCAGCAGCAGTTCCCACTCCCATACCATCCTCTGAAATATCGCTGCCGCCCTTGGTAAAATGAATGCCTGTAATCTTTAAATTCTCAAAATACCTTCGATTTTCATGTGCAAATTCGTCTGACACGTACATCTTAAGGGGCATGTCTCCTGTATTTTGAATTGTCACCTGATAAGTAACCAGATCCCCTTTACGAAAACCATAACGATTTTCCACATTTTTACCATTTTCATCTGTTTTCGCGGGAGCTGCCTCTACACGCTCTTTTCTCATGGTATACCGAGGTTCTGGATGATTTGGTTTTTGTATCGGCGTATGGGACTCATCTTCTTTGTCGCCAAGCTCCTCTGGATAATCTTTTTTGGTCACTGTTTTTTCCGTCACATCATCTGGTCTGCCATCCCCATCTTGGTCCTCTCCGCTGTACTCATAATATGTACCGGTCACATGGGTCGTGGAAGCAACATTGACATATCCAATGTCATCGTCTGGCACAGCATTAGAAAGAAATTCTTTTGCATCATCCTTTATTGTAGTTTTATAGGTAACAACTGCATAACCTCCTGGCTGAATGGTAATGTTTGCTTTCGAACCATGGATCTCATTTGTCTGTCCCATGGCAAGATGCTGCCTTCCGGTAGAGGATTCATAATAATGAATTTTATCCACTTCTGGCATTGTAAAATACCACCGTTTTTCAAATCGGTCATCCACATCCATAGTAAGGGCAAGATTGCCAATATTTCTTATTGTCACATCATAATACACCCTATCCTGGTTAAAAAATCCAAACTGGCCTGTATGGAGTTTTTCCGGGGCCAAAGAAGTTCTTTTCTTTTCCAGTGTGTATCCCGGATGAGGCGTTTCTGGTTTTGGTATTACTGGCGGGGGCAATTCGTCCGGCGGGGTCTCTACAATCACCGGACGGTTCCCCATAATAATGGTATGATCATTGCAAACAATGCCGTTTTGGACCACTTCTCCTTTATGATTCACGGTAAATTCCTGGTCATAACTGTAATAATAGCCTTTTACTGTAACCGATTCATGAAGTGTGTAGGTCTCTCCCAGTTTAAGTACTCCATATAACTTGATGGTCCCGGTTTCATCGGTGGTCCATCTTGCAACCAAATCAGCCTCATCATAGGTTTCATAAGGTTCTTTTTTCTTTCCTTTGTATAATTTAAGCTCTGCCCCTTCTAAGGGCAAGCCTGTGCGTTCATCTATTTTCCTAATGGTGACAGTGATTTCGGAATCTGTCATAATCACCGGAATGTCTTCCCCATAATGGCTCACCGTAAACCACACATCCTGGGCAAGCTTATATCCTTCGGGTGGTCTTACTTCATGCAGCCTGTATCGGTGATCTGCAATCAGAACCCCATTCCAATTCTGTCCCGTTCCATCCATTGTAAAGGTATCAATCACTACTTTTCCATTTTCATCAAGCACCTGAAAAGTTCCGCCTTTTAAAATATGGCTGGGATCTCCAACCGAGTTTTTCAGCAGCCAGATGGTGGGATAGTCTGGCGGTGTGGTTGGCGGATATGGTGTATTGTACATGATAACCGCTCCATTCTCCTGTCCATTCACTTTTCCCTCCAAAACCGTAAACAACACGTCTTCTGCCAGTCTGTAACCGGATGGAGCTTTTGTCTCCTTTAATGTATAAATACCGTCTGGCAGCTCTGCAGAGACTTTATGAAATCCATGATCACTTTCCCAGCTCTCAATCAAATGTCCGCTTTCATCTCGGATCTCAAAGTGCGCCCCTGCCAATATCACATTGGTTTCTTGATCCAATTTATAAATATAGATTCCTGGAGTTTGGGGAGGGGTTGGCAGTTTTAGCGTGTCGTGGCGGTCATACAGCACGGCTCCACTTTGTACAACAGAATGAAATACCGTGAATTTTACATCCTTTGCTTTCTGATACCCTGCGGGAGCTTCTAACTCTGTAACTGTATATTCTCCGTCCGGGAGAGTTTTTGGTATTTGGTGCGGGGTTCCATTGGAGGTCCAGGAATCCACCACCATTCCTTCTCCACTGGTAATCTGCATTTTTGCCCCTGCAAGCTCCTTTTTGCTATGGGCATCACGTTTAGAGATTTCCCCATATTTTGGAACAATATCATCTGGCGGAGTTTCAACACGGATCTGCCGGTTTCTCATCTCAACGATTTGTTCTTTGCCGTTATTATTGACCGTAAACTCCACATCATAGCTGTAATAATAACCATCCGGAGTAGCCTCCTCATGGAGAATATAAGTCTCCCCCGCATGAAGTTTGCCCACCAGTTGAAACATGCCTGTGTGATCGGTAATCCACTGTGCCACTATCTTCCCGTTTTTATCACGAACCTGTAATGCTGCTCCGGCAAGGCTTAATCCCGTTTTATCATCCACCTTTTTCATCACAACATTTGTTGGCGCATCTTTCATCTGTATGATATTATCCAAAACGGATAACTCATACTGTACCCCTTTAGCATGAATTGTACCGTTTTCATCTACGGCATTCCCATCCGGGTCAATGGTGAGAATGGTTTCTCCATCTACATAAGAACCATCTTCTTTTACCACAATTGTAGTTGTATATCCCTCTTTGTCATAAAGAATGGGGCTGCCATGCTCATTTACATAATGGGCATCTGTTACTTTTCCATCTTTATCCAAAGTAAATTCAATGTCTTTACTATAAGCATATCCATCCGGCGCTTCCGCCTCATGATAACGATACGTTTTTCCTGAAATTAACATACCTTCGATTTCATGTGGCCTTGTTCCAGACACCCATGTATCCATTACCTGAAAGCTGCCATCTTTTTCTTTTCTCTTTAATTCACAGACAGCCCCAAGCACTTCCTTCCCTGCAAAATCTTCCTTGGAAAAAGAAACCTTGGATGGTTTATCCTGCATTATAACTTTATCAATCGTACCATCCATAGATACGGTAAATACAATATCCTCCGAATATCCATAGCCATCTGGAGCCTTTTCTTCATGATAACGATAGGTTTTCCCAGCCTCTAATACTCCAACAAATTTCTTGGGTTCTGTTCCGGAGATCCATTGAAGTTCATTGCCAAGTTCATCTTTCACTACGTTTCCATCCTCATCCAGAAGCACACAAACTGCACCTTCCAGTTCTTCTGAATCTGTCCAGTCTGTTTTGGTAAACCATACCTCTGTTTGTTTGTTATACATTCCAATATCCTTAATCTGGCAGTTCTCTCCAAAAGAAAATCCATATTGGTTTAAAATCTTAGTATCCAAATCAGCAAATCCAAGCAATTCTGACAAAACATAACTTGTATTTTTGGTAAATTGTGTCCGCTCTGAAGTGGCATTTCTGGTGTTTGTAAAAAGTACATTGGATACCTTTGTATTTGAGGTCATTCCAGATGCCTCTGTGTTGGTTACAATAAAAGAATCATGGCCAGACACAATCTGGACCACACTGTATTTGGTGTTGTAGGGCAAGTCACGGATGGTAATAAAATCATTTCCATTGACCGTAACCTCAAACTGTGAATCTTTTCCGTAGGCGCAAAATTGTCCGTTTGTGTACCTGGTCCGATAATCATAGGAACCGGAAAGAGGGGAACCATCTGCCATGGTAAGGGTCACGCGGAATGTAAAGGCTGCATTCTCATTATCTGGATGTGTTCCAGCGATTGCGCTTGAAATCACCAGTTTTGAGGAATCCCGAAATGCTCCTTCTCCATGATTGACAGCGATTGGATTCAAATAACAATATGGCTTTCCGTCAATACTGATCTGCTGGTTCACATATCCGGTGGCGCTGGCATCCACAGTGGCAATGATTGTCAGTGTTCCAGAGTCTTTATCTGTGACCATACGGTAGCTTCCATCCTCTTCTGCCGTAAATCCAGGTGTACTGATGTAAGTCAGTTCCTTGGCAGGCAAGAGAACAATCTCCTTTTCTCGGCCCTCATATGTAATCTGATAACGAATCTGGTTTCCTGACTGCACTGCTGTATGATTTACGCCATGTTTTTTCAGAAGACTTCCCACCACAGTCAATCCGTCTGGGTCCGACTGAAGCGGATTGACAACTGTATGACTGCCCGTTGAATCTGGTGTAAAAGTTAAAATTTTATCTCCTTTTTCATCTGTAATCTCCATGGTAAGGCCAGCCACATCTTTGTTTAAGTCAACTTTCATCCAGTTATTGTATAGCTCGGCAATAAAAGTGGTTGTACCAATACAATCGGTTGTGCCGTCGGAATACCTTACATACTCGCGCATTCGGTAAGAATGTCCATCCTCTACGTCATCCGAGGACAGGTTTACCACACCGCCTTTTAAAGTTCCCTTATTTACAATCGTTCCAGAATCCAGATCTTCCAGCTCTACGTAAGTGCCAAGAACCGTTCTCGTGGAAAAAGTGACTCTGTGAACAGCCCCGGTAGAATCTGCCGCAAATGTAATACTCACATTTTCTTTTGGGTCATACCATACTTTTTCAACCGCTGCCCCATTGGAAGATACCTGAAAGAAAATATCATTGGCTTTCGTATATCCAGATGGAACCTGTTTTTCTGTCAGGACATAGACTCCGCCTGCCGTAAGCCCAGTAATCTCATGGGTAATCTCATCCCCTTTGATTGTCCAGGTCCAGTCGTCTTCTTTTGTAATCCCGCTGTTCTTCCATCTGCCGTTTTCCTTAACCGCCTCATAAATGGCAAGAGTTGTACCAGGCACTGCCGTTTTATCATGGAAATCCGATTTGGATATTGTTAGTCGGGATGGTTCATCCACTACATAAAGCACACCGTTTACAATAGCCCCATCTGCTGTGTTTTCCATCATAGCGGTCATGCCACTATATTGCTTGGATATTGTAAATTCATGGATTTCGTCTTTAAGCTTATACCCTGTGGGAGCGCTGACCTCCTCTATTGTAAAAGTATAAGAATCCAGTTTTCCATCTGCTGCAAAACGGCCTGTATCAGAAATGATAAGAGTGCCATAACCGGTTTCATCTGTAGCCAAAGTGCCAACCAAAATGCCTCCTAAGGTTTTATTTTTCACAGCAAATACAGCCCCGGACAGCGGACTTCCCATATCACTTTCCTTATATACCTGCACTTTTATGGGAATCGGGGTATTCACTGCCGAAATGTTGGTAAACGTATCCCAAGTGGAACGATCCGTCACATGTATCTCCATCACTTCAAAGGGCTTGTAACCAAAGTGATTCCCCATACTTTTCCACATGCACAAATCAACAGCAATAAATGTAAGGAAAAAGATATTTTCATTTACTACACTGTTATTTTTTTCCAAGGTTCACAAGGTTAAAAAATTTCTCCAAGGCTATTAATAACTTACTAGCAATCAAAAAATGCTAAATAGCAATATCCATACCCAACAAAAAAACAGCCATTTAGACTGTCTTTTTTCGTTCTGCAGAAAAAATATGAATAATCCGTTCACATCGTTCAATACGATCATCCAACTCCAATCTTATTTTCCCATAAATGGAATTGTCAAATTTTTCTCCTAATAAGTTATATATCTTATATGCCATATCCGCCTTAACATCCCCATAGTGTTCGAGACAAAATAAGTACTTCTCACGAGCCTTTTTTGCTTTCCTAATAATAAGGTCATAATAGATATTACGATTTGCTTTATAAAGCTCATACAATCCGTCATAAACCAATGTCTTATCATCTTTTTCAGAGCTTTGGGTTACAAGCACCCGAAATTTTGGATATAGTCCAATTATAGAAGCTTCCCATTTGGATAAACGAATCCTCGGTATATCCATGCTTCTTCTGCAATCACTATTAATTTCATATCCCATTGCGTCAGCCATGATATGATACGCTTCTGCCGAGGAACACCCAGTTACTTCCATAACCATGTCATGGGTATTTACAAATTCATGGCAGGCATAACACATATATCCTCTTTTACGCAATTCTGCGTTCCCGATATGCAAATCCGGCTTTCCCAACCTTGCCTCATGGCCTGGACATGTAATGTATTTCCGATTCCCCTTTTGAATCACATCCATCTGCAGATATTCGGCCACAATTTCAGCTTCGCATTCTTCCATTAACTCTCTAATCTCCATGTGCTCATTCTCCTTTATGTTTATAAAGATTATGAACTTGGAATCCTGTTTATAGAGCGATGGTTTCTAACAAATCCATATTTTCATTTTCTCCGGCAACTGGAAGAATATTTATGACAGCCATATCGGACGGATTTTTCTTAATATATCCAGAGCATAGGCTTCTTATTTCTGCATCATAAGCAATTCCATGACGGATTTTTTCAATAATTCTTCTAACTTTATCATCTCCACTCAATCCAAGATCTTTTGCAATAACGGAAATGGGGTCCTCTTGAATTGCATAACGCAAAAATACCTGAATTTCATCATGGGGGAAAAGTTCCCGCATACGCCGTATTACATTTTCATAAGTAATTGTACGTAATACCTGACTTTCTGGAGATTCATAGGCAGAATTTACGGCTGGATCTCCCGCAATCAGCTGGTCGTATTCCTCGATTGCTTCCAAATGTGTATTCATATCCGTATTCATCATACGAAGGACAGAACGTATCATTGACATAGTTTCCCCTGTCTCAACCATATAATCAGCAATGGAAGGGGTCCTGCCTATTTTTTCAAATTCTTTATTGATTCTTCTGATTTTTCTCTGAAGCACAGCATCTGATGGGGAAATAGAATGTTTCATCTGATTTGTAGTACTTACCATAGCTGACTGAATATGGCGAAAGAAAAAGGTGGAGGGTAAACCCTTTTCTGAATCATAAAACGGAAGATATTTCATAATATTAAAATATGCCTCTTGTTCCAAATCCTTTGCATACCCAGGATCTCGCTCTACATAGGTACAGAAAGACCGCCTGATAAAATCTCGAACAAACCCTTTCATATACAGACAGGCATCTTCTCTTGCTTTTTGTTTTTCTGCCTCTGATCCAGTCCGGACAATTTCCGCCAATCGGGTATATCGTTTACGAGATTCCTCCCCCCGCTCAACCTTTACTTTACATTTGTAAAAATCAAGCTGTTCCCTTTCTTCCCTTTTTCTAGTCTTCTTTTGAACATCTTTAAGAGTTTTCCTTTAATTATCCTCTCCCGCAGCATCAAAATAATCCATTGTTTCGTATTCTGCATAATCATTGTCATCAAAAGAATCTTCATTCCTTAAACTCTTAGTATCGATCACGTTTTGAAATACTCCTTTCTATCATTAGAATCAGGGCTAAATAATAATCCACGGTATCTGCATCCTGGATACATGCCCCACTTTCCCGAATCCAGGAGTTTAATAATTGGTCGTAAGTTGCCTTTTCATCTTTATGTACCTCAATATATTTTTTCAGACTGCGTATTTGTTCTATGTCGTGTATCATACCACCCCACTATACTTGTTTTTTCTGTATTATACAAAAAATGTCCCATTAAGTGAAATTTACAAAGTCTGCGGATAAACTTTTTTCTATCTTTTTCCAAACACAAGGAAAATCAGACTCTTTACTTTATACATTGGCATCCCCCTCCCATATCATACGATTTACATCTTCGATTGCAAAAGCAAAAATTCCGTTTTCCCAATGTCCCCGGATAATCTTATCTTCTCCTTTATAATGATAACGCAATGTATTACTTTCACGTCTTTCAAGTGGATACTTTTTCCCATTCAATTCTACATAGCCGATAATTGGAATATTCATTTCACCCCGATTATTATTTTTAAAAGGCACAATAAAATGCTTTGGCTGTCCTTTCCGCTCATACCGAAACTGATCAAGGAAACAATCTCTTTCTGCTTCTTCCGGTTCTTCTTTAAATAAATGTTCTTCTAAAATAAACATACTTTCTGTTTTCCCCTGCAGTGACAAGTGCGATTCAAAAATCCCGCCAGTCCAGGTTGCGTACACATTAAATTCCTTGCCATCCATTTTAATTGTAAGCTCTTTGTACTTGTCATCTGTACACATTACCGTTTCATTTCCGTTAGGCTCTGTAATATGAACCAGAAAATCCGCCCAAGTTTTACCTGGATACTTTTCTAAAATACGAATTGGCCAAAAAATAAAACGGTAAGGGCCTACAATCGTACCTGCAAACTTTTTTCTCAATGTAACTTCATGAATGTGTTTGAATAATTTTCCACCATCCTGGCTATAATTTAAACTTTCTTTTTCTTTTGGACACGCTGTTATAGGAGAATTTTCTTTATTTGTATCTTTTTTCTGAATCATAGCTTTTTCCTGCTTATCTACTTTTTCTACTGCCATATATGATTCAGAAATAGATTCCTGCTTTTTTCTTTCCCCACCAAAAATAGCGGAAAAGAATCTGCCGGATTGATTTTTTCCCTCTATTTTTGATTTTGCTTCTCCCTGGTCCATTTGTGATATTGGCAAAGTCATGGGTTGTGTCTTTGGTTTAAACTTCCCTGCTTTTGGCTGTAATAATGACGCTTCAGCATCAAGCTCTAACATCTTCTGTGGTTTGACTGGAGCAAAAGCAAAATCATCTAACTTAAGAATCCCCGCCTGCATAGCGAATGCGCCATTTAATTTATCAGCCACTTTACTTGCTTTCTCTTTCCCATCTTGCGTATGATTGGGTATATGAATCTTTGATGTAAGATTATTTTCAAGTTCCATCCGGTTTTCCATCGTCTCCGATTTTTTCAATAATTCCAGCTCTGGTTTAATTAAAGAATCGTATTCCACATGCAGCACATTACTGACAGTATTTAAAGGGCATTGAAATTGATTTCCCTCAACCATAATTGCTACAAATTTTATTTCATTTTCTTCAACAATTTCATAAGGATGGCCCATATATAACAGGCCACAAAGTGCATTATTATAGATTCTGATATTGATTTCATGTTCAATACGATCTGGGGGTCCATCCTTTGCTTCTTGATCCGTCAAATGCCTTGCGTACTCCAAAATCCATGCATAACTTTGTATTGTTCCAAACAATAGATTTTGCATATCATTCTCCTTCCATATAGGTTTTCCTTATTCATTGGAAATACTGCTTTTTTCTAATCCGTCTCCTGATCCTTAAAAGTCATCACCAAAAAGATTCTTTCGTGCCTGCTCACCTGCTGCAAGTGTCTCAAGACGTTTTTCTTCCTCAATTTCTTCCATTGTTTTACACCCGGTTAAGTATTCTGTGGAATACGGAATAATTTCTGTTGCCGTCTCCCGGTAATCATATTCAATACCGCATTCCGGACATATATGATGCCGAACATATTCCCTTGTTTGAATTGCTCCATCTATAAACACCAATCCATTTTCACAAATAGCCCTTTTATCATGATCGGCCACAAAACCATAAGACTTTACGAATGGAAAATCATACCGATTTGTATCATCATCTTCCTTAATACGATATTTTCTTTGAATTTTCAGCTGATAATTGGTGATCTTCTGCCCTTTATCTGTAATAAACAGTTCCGGCTCTGTACAAGCTTTTCCAATAACAGTAATACGATTCGATATTTCAGAGCATCTCCTCATTTCTTTATTTCCTTCTTCTGGTGTCAGCTTTTTATCCTCCGTCTGCATAAAAATAGGATTAATAAAACAAAGCATTCCCTGGATGGATTCTACTTGTTGGCAGCCCGGACAAGTAAGTGTTTTCATTACATTCACGGTTGCCAATGTTCCCCTGATCTGTACAATGTCTCCCTGTTCCCATTGTTTCATCATCTTCATGATTTTCTCATTCTGGCTTAACACAATGGGAATGTCCAGCCGTATTCTCTTGTCCACAGCGCCAAAATCACGAATGCCCCGAAGTACTGCTAATGAACCAATGGTACGTACCAATTTTCTTGACTGATTATTTGGGTTACTATCATTATAAAGTAGTCTTGGAGCCTGGATAACCTGCCCAAATAAGGTTACTTCATTATGTCTTGCCATCTTCTTTCACTCCTTCTTTCATGCTTTTCACCATTCCTTTCCCTTCTCTCAATGCACAAACAAATCATGAAATAGCTTGTTGTGTCTCTCCTCCAATTTATTTCTAATAGATTTAGAAACAGCAATACACTACCGAACACAGGAGGAGGAGTGGTGAACTTTGTTTCAACCTTGTATGTTTAATATGCTGTCATCCTTTCTATATTATGGGGATTTTTTGAGACGAAACAGCAGATTTACTAACTAGCATTTTGAGGATTCCCATAATAAAGTCTTCTCCATCCACTAACTTTGTAATGAAAATTCCTGTATGGTCTTTCTATTACCAGGATGTACTATAGGAGTCAAAAAAAGAGCGCCTTGTTACAGTCGCTCTTTAATCGGATTTATTTTAAGCCCATTTATCTATCCCTATGATTTTGCAGCAAGTTTCATCGCATCTTTGAGTGTTGCCATTTCTTCCAGGATTTTTTTGGCTTTTTCATAATATCCTTCTTTAGCAACTATCTGATACAGCTCTAAAAGCCATCTATATTCCTGCTCACTCTCCCACAAATTATAATCAACCTTTTCACGGGTTTTCTGAGCGCGAGAGGTGCCAAATCCTTTTTCTCTGGAAGAATTATGGATTCCTTTCCGGAGCTTTGCCAGCATTGGACCAGAAACAATCTCCACCTTAGCATCATGCACGCGGTCTTCCATAGCAACCATCTGCCGCCGGTCCTGCCAAGTATATCCTTTAAAACGACATATTCCACAGGAACAATGCACTTTCCCTTTATCCAGACTTCCCATTACTGGCGCACTTTCAAGTCTTCCGTTTTCATCCCTTTCCGCATTACAGCTGTATCCTCCAGTATTCTCAATAATGCCATATCTTCTCGCAATATGACGATCCCGCTGATGAATGCGAAATCTTCTATCCTTATGCTTCATCCTTATGCCTCCTCATTCCTTATTTTTTCTTTTATAATTATGGAATAGGATTCGGTCAAAAAGGCAAAAACAACAGGACGGTCTAACATCATTCGCTGATTTTCTTTTTCTATGCTTTCTGTTTTATTCTGCTTTATTCAGTCCTTTTATACTTTTATCTCACTTTACGATCCCTCCAGCAAAATCGAAAAACCAGGTTCATATGAACCTGGCAAATTGTATTCAAAGGATTCTTTATTTTGTTTTAATCAGTGATATATAATCATATCATTGATTGATATATTAAAAAGAACGCTTAGTGCAAGAAAATTATCAACACTTGGAAGGGATGTTCCATGAAGCCACTTATAAATGGCATTGGTGGTGGAAAATCCCAAATAATCCCTGATATATGCAACACTAAAACCTCTGTCTCTTCTTAATGCATTTATTCTATTTCCAGTAGCAACCGGATCTATAACTGGATAACTCATGCCATCTTCTCCTCTTCCAATAAAAAAATGCCCGATCCTTTATGGTCAGGCAGGAATTGGAGACTATACGGAAACATTCCGATTAAGGCTCTGTTACGCCATGCCATAAGGACACGAAAACAACGCGCTTCTGATCCGCACGTTCCTGTTTCTGTTCCTTCTGGCGTTTTCCAGTCATAAATCCTAACATTTCCTTTCCTCCTCATTAGGAACTGTCCAAAATAATGGATACAGGCCATGTATGCTTTTTGGCAATTCCTTATCTTTGTTAATTGCAATATAACATATTTTTTTATGAATGTAAAATGATTTTTTGCGGATAACAAATTATAACATTTTTTGTTACCTGTCTGTAGTAAATCTATTCCCAACAAGGATAAAACGAATCGAACAGATCCTTTGGAATCAAAATCCAATGGGCTGCCTTTACGCGATTCCCTAAAAATAAATAAAAGTTCCAATATAATGCCAAATGACCCCAGGGGGAATCGAACCCGCCATCTCCGGCTTGAAAGGCCGGTGTCGTAAACCACTTGACCACAGGGCCAAAACTGAGATGTCAGGACTTGAACCTGAAATAAATGGGTCAGAACCATTCGTGTTGCCTATTACACCACATCCCAAAAAATACAAAAAATTCTGCGGATTATAAAAAATAAGGTTTTATTACCACTATAAGCCTAAAGGGACTTAAACTCACCTCCTTTGGATTGGGAATCCAATATCGTACACTTCCTGACTATAAGGCCAAATGCAGGTAGAGGGACTTGAACCCTCGGCCAGACGGTTAAAAGCCGCCTGCTCTTCCATCTGAGCTACACCTGCTTAACAGAACCTTTCCCGTTCTCAAAATATTGTATTCGAATCAACAAGCATTTTTATACAGATCTGCACTCTATCATCCCATCTTACATACAATGCCTCTGTGTGTATACTGGGATAAACCCAAACCCTGTCGGCTAAGGGCCTGATTCTTTGCCAAATTAAGTTACATATGCAAAAAACCGCCTATCCTTATGAATAAGCGGTTGCACCTTCACAGTTATATAAAGCACTCAGGTGTTATAGAATATCTCCTGTTCCGCATATCCATAATGACATCCAAACCATACGCTTTTCGCAAGCGCAGACCTGCTGTTTCTGACTTTTCTCGTTGATACTCACTACAATAGTGTTCATATTTCTTCTCCTTCCGCTCATTCTTGATATTCTTATTATAATAGGGCGCAGCTTTTCTGTAAATCTACTGCTGGTAGACATAGTGTTAGATCTTTTATCTTTCTCAGAAATCAAACACCCTCTGCAAGCAACGGGACATAAAATTTGCAACGCAGCAAGCTGCGGGGTAATTGATCTACGATCCACTTCAGTCAATGCTGACCATGCGCCATGAGAGCGTGTCCTAAAGGGCTAATGATCCATCCAGACAGAAAACGGAATTGTGGGCTGTCTGGTGAGTGACAGACCGGTTCACGACTTCAATTTCTGTCTGGACAACACACTAGTACTGCCATGCGGAAATTCCAGTGAATAATGCACCCGCTGCCTACGCCCTCTGCACGCCTGCAAAGCTAGACGTAGGCACCACTACGCCGTCGCTTTGCAGACGCATAGATGCCGCAGACATCTGGCACTTTTTTCACCGTTATTTCCGCAAGGCAGTACTAGCTTTGCGTCGCAAGCACGGCACTTGGCTCATTGTCTTCGGGAATAAAAGAAGACATACAACGACGAATAAGAAAAAACAAAAATCAAAAAACATTGATTTTTGCTTGTTTCGCGTATTTATTACGAAATTCTTAATTTTTGACCCTTGTGCCATTTTTTCAAAAATCGCAAAAAATCTTGGAAGAAAAACACCATTTGGGGACAAAAAATCGGAACTTTAGGGTGCAATTTTTCGAAAAGTCTTCGGAAAACCCCTTAAAAACTTTTCGGAAAGCTAAATTATGTATACAATAGAATCCCCATAGAACGGGGATTCTATTGTCAAGAATAAAGGCT
The DNA here is from genome assembly GCA_009911065.1 of Clostridiaceae bacterium. Classification (GTDB taxonomy): domain Bacteria; phylum Bacillota; class Clostridia; order Lachnospirales; family Lachnospiraceae; genus Brotaphodocola. Next base: position 46,368 of record QXWR01000038.1, read on the forward strand.
CCTGAGGAAAACCCTCAGAAGCCTTAGTTTTACGTTGATAAGGATGTATTTACAACAACTTATCATCAACGCAGACAAACAGGGTGCAAGCAAAAGCAGAGAACATATCACTTTCATTAGTGGTCGGTTCTCTGCTTTTCTGTTACGCAATAGAACACCGTTTTTGAGAGCAGACATATAAAACCCTTACCCCGCCATTTCAACGCCCGCAAAGCCGCATAAATCAAGAGAAAAATAACCTCTACTGCGTAACAAATCCCATAATAAGTTGAGGGCGAAAGCAGTTTACTGATTTCGTCCTCTTGACTGCCCATTAGCAAAGGCGGAAAAAGCTGTCAAGGGCGCGTAGCGCGAAGTTTACCCTTGACAGCTTTTTCTGTCTTTGCTACTTCCTATCGGTCGAAGCGGAATTTCAATATGGCTTCAACCAGTTTCGCCTTTAATCTGTCCTGTGTATCGTCATTGATATGCCCCTTATACATAGACAGGTATTTGATGTGTGCGGTGTAGTACCGCAATACTGCGTCTACCGCTTCCGGCTCTCCGGCAACGGCTTTTTCGATTACTTCAAAAGGTATCAGCTTTTTGTTCCTCATGTTCCAATCTCCCCCATTCTTTCCGCAACTGTTTCAGCGCAACATTTCTCCGACTGTTTATTGTACTTCTGCAACGCCCGTACAGTCTGCCGATTGCTTCATCACGATAACCGATGAAGTAATATAGCAACAAAACTTCTTGTCTTAATTTCGGCAATCTTGATAATGCCGCTGCTAACCGTTCATCATCAACGATAACTTTCTTTCCCAACACAAAAAATATGGTCGGCTTGTCCTGTTTTTCAAAGTAACTATCCATAGCAGACGGTTCAAAATATCGTTCTGACATCAGATAGTCAAGGGATATTTCTCGTTCCATTTTTCGCTTCAAATCCCGCCATGCGTTGATTGCTTCATGGCGCAGGACAACCTTGCAGAACGCATGGAAAGCATATTCAATATGCTCCATGAACTGTTCAGAATATCTCATTTTCTCTCACCCCCTTTCTTCCCAGTAGGGGGCTATTACAACAAAAACCCATGCAGAATATATCCGCATAGGTTCTTGGGTAATATGAGTTATTAAGACATACTAAATGATATGTGTATTCATATTCATAGGCGTAATAGTCCTTGTTAATTGTTTGGCTTTTTTTGACCGATAAATGACTATTCTATTTTGTTGCTGACATACTTTGCATTTCATCACGATTCCCCTTTGTTATCCGTAAAATAAGTCTGCTGACTTGATAGAAATTTCTTTATTGAACATAAAAAGAGCCGACAAACTGTGATTCTTATCACAAGTCTGTCGGCTCTGCGTCTTATGCGTCTGGCTCTTTATTGTTTTTGGATAACTGTTATTTGCAAATCCTTTACGTCAATTAAATTTTCCTGTCTGCACTTCGGGCAGTAGAGAGGAAAGTTCTTTAACTCCGTATCTGTCCTAATTTTCAATCGTGTCTTATTGCCGCAAACAGGGCATAATATCCATTTGACTTTATCCATTTTTATTTCGATTTTTTCTCCTCCTCTACCGTAAATACTTCCTCAATCGTTACACCAAAAACCTTTGCTATATTCCATGCCAAAACTAAAGAAGGGTTATATTTTCCTTTTTCAAGATTTCCGATAGTTTCACGACGCACACCCACTTTTGAAGCTAATTCCTCCTGCTTCATATCAAATCTCGCCCTATACTCCTTTATTCTGTTTTTAATCATTTTTTGCATTTAACCTCTCTCTAATTTCCATTATAAAAGTTGAAAAAGCAAAAATGGCTATTGATACTCCAAATCCCAATGCTGTTCCGGCTGCTAATGGATTGCTGCTAAGATTGAAATGTGACAGTATCAAGGTTGCGGATGTTGTAATTAAGAGGTTTGATACAAACGCAAAAGTAGCGCATTTCCTCATGTTTTCAATAAACATTTCATCGGGATTTACCCAGAAATATTCAAAGAATAGGGCAAACGCAAAGAAACATAGGAACAAGGGTTCCTCACCCAAAATCCCCCAAAATCCTAACAAAGAAAGAAAACCTATACAGCCATACCAATTTTTCATTGTGTTACTCCTTTTTGTGTGGTGTATTTCGCACTTTACGTTATAAATATACCACATTATTTTCGACACGTCAATCTCAAATAATGTGTTCTATTCTAGTTGACAAGTAGAACTGTACAGACATACTCTAAAACCACATTACAGCTCATAAAAACTTCGGTTTTTCTTTATCCATATTTGGCATTTCCGAAACTTCCCTGTATTAAGGAGCAAGGAAAACTTTTTGAAGAATTTTTCTCAATTCTCCGTCAAAATCGCCCTGTGCGGTGTTGTAGGTAGTGAGAGGATTTCAAGAGGGTTTGGGATTCTTCCCAACAAGCAAAATCTGTCCGACAAGCTATAGCGTGGACGGGCAGATTTACGGAAATGGGTACCCGTTTCCTATGAATGAGTTTTAATAGGAACACTGTAATATCAAGGCTTTTCGGAGCCTGCAACCACAAAAAAATATA
>QXWR01000039.1 GCA_009911065.1 Clostridiaceae bacterium
AGGCAGGACTGCTCGCTCTCGTCCTCACACTGTTCGCTGGGAAGGGCCTGTACGCGGTTCTGATAGGTCCGCTGGCTGCAAAACCAGGTCCAGTCATATTCCTTCATCGCTGCAATCTGCCTATCGTCCATACCGGCTGCGCGGTATTCCTGTTCCAGCCGGGTCCATTCTGCATCAAACTTCCTTTTTTCGTATCCATAGTGAAATCCCATTGTTTTCCTCCATTTCGATTCAAGCGTGGTTGACGGGTGAATCGAATGGAGGCGGGGACCGGCAGCGACACTGTTCGGGCTGATTCGCTAAAAAACAGCAAACAAAAACGCCAGCATCACAAAACAAGATGCTGACGCAATAAGGCAATATGGATTGATTATTCTGAAAAAACAACCATGATAATGCCGGTGGGGGAGCATAATATTCCCAAAAAGAAATTAGGCTTTTTTTGACAGGTAGTTCCCGAAGAAATTAGGAATGCAGCAAAATATCCACATAGCGGCTACCTCCTAAAGCCGCCAAATTTAAAGGCGGCGGCACTTTTTACCAAAGTACCGCCGCTATATGGAACATATATAAAGCTAATATGGAACCTGTGTGAAACGGGAATTTTTTCTTACTCCCTCGGTGTGACTACAATACCGTCCGCATTGTCCGGGTCGCGGAAACTGTAAGTAAAACCGTCAGGTAAGGTTACATCGTCGGAATTGCCCTCGGTGTCCAAGCCCGGTTCGGTGTCGATTGCAATGTCTGTATCATCAATTTCCACTGAGTTCCCTAAATTCGTGTCCTGAACTGTGCCATCTTTCTGAGTGGTACAGCCGGTGAACAGCAAGAAGCAGACCAGCATACACGCCAAAATAGCAGTGATTTTCTTCATCACATTTCCCTCTCTTTCAAATGTCCTCGTTTGATTTCCAGCACCACATCCGCCTGTTTTGCCACCTCGCCAGAGTGCGTCACGACCACCACGCACTTACCGAACGCATGGGCGCTCTCTTTCAAAATCGCCGTAATTTCCTCGGCGGTGTCAGCGTCCAGGTTCCCGGTTGGTTCGTCTGCCAGAATGACCGGGGCATCGGAGGCCAGCGCCCGCGCAATCGCCACCCGCTGCTGCTGTCCGCCGGACAGTTTCAGCACGTTCCGGGTAATCTCGTCCTGCTCCAGCCCCAGCCGTTCCAGAATGGGGGCGGCGTCCAGTTTGGCGGTAAGCCGAACATTCTCAACAGGTGTCATGTAGTCAATCAGGTTATAGCTTTGGAAAATCAGCGAGATATGGTTCCTGCGGTGATGTTCCAGGCCCTTTGCTGTAATGTCCTCGCCGTCAAACAGGACGCTGCCCTCTGTCGGCACATCCAGCCCGCCCAGCAGGGACAGCATCGTGGTCTTGCCCGACCCGGACGGGCCGAGGATGGCGTACATTTTCCCGGTTTCCAGTTCTGCGCTGACATTCTGCAAAACTGCCTTGCCCTTTTCGTAGGCGTAAGAAACATTTTTCAATTCCAGTGTAGGCATAATCGTTCCTCCTTCAGCTCATTTTAGACAGGATTTCACGGGGTTTCAGCCGCATGACCGTGATGGATGATGCGCTAACGGCCACAATGATAATGGCAAGGCCAATCAGATAGAGCTGGGCCAGATTATCCAGTCCAACGGACACTTGGATGCCGTTCTCCGTAGGCAGGGGCTTTTGAAGCAGATTATCCGCACCCACATCAACCGCAGCGGCGGCAGCTACAACATCGTTATCGTCCTCCGGCCCGGTCTGCATGCTTTGCTCCAACAGGTGGTTGCCGATCTGCCCCGCTATGGCGTTGCTGGTGAAGTAGGACAGGCCAAAGGCGAGAACGGCGATCAGCAGCACCTCAATCAAATACTGCCCAATGATAGCCGATTTTCTGATACCCACGGACAGGAACACACCAATTTCATGGATGCGGGTCTTTGTCCAAAGGGTCAGGATCAAGGCCAGAATAATGGCGCTGACAACGATAATCACCACCAGCAGGGTCAAGACCAATTCATTCAGCGTAGCCAGCGGAGCGGCGGCGTTTTCGTAAGTTTCATTGTCCACTTCCACAGTGAAGGCTATCCAGTCGATACCCGGCAGGGCCTTGACATCGGCCACCACCCGCGCCATATCCTGCGGGTCGGCTATGGTGACATGGAGAGCGGAAAAGCCGTAGTTGATCTCTCCGCCGTCCAATTCCTTTGAGGCCTGCAAATCCACAAATACCCGGTTCTGGATTTTATCGTAGGTGGTGACAGTTTCCCCAAACTGCTCCACCGCATGAGGGGTAAACAGTCCAATAATTTGTACCCTGATTTCCGGCCCAGTAAAGCCCTGATCTTCCACGCTGTACCGATGGGCGGTGAGATAGTCCCCGATCTTCAACTCATTTCTCTCCGCCAAGTCCTGGCTGATGATCGCTACATGGGTATCATCGGCGGAGATATGCCGCCCCTCTGCCAGCGTCAGTGTGCCAGTGGTGAAAAGTTCATCGTCCTCCGTGTTGCAGACGCCCAGCGCCTTTGTGTAGCCCCGATACTTCGCATCGGTCGAGATTGTTCCGGGGAACAGGGAAAGTCCGTCAAACGGCAAAAGATTGTCCTGTCGTGCGCTGCAATATTTTACGCCGGAAACGCCTTTAATGGCGGCAATGTTATCCGGGGTAAATTGCACGGTGGAATACATGAGAAAGCTGCTTGATGTCTTGCCGGTTTCCGCATCTACTTCATCTTTGACGGGTTCTTTCACTACATAGGGACTGTTGCTCCAATCCACGAAAACGTCAAATTTTCCGCCCAAGCTCTGCCGCAGATCAAGCTGCGCGGCCTCCGACGCTTTCCAGATGGAAAGGCCCGTCAGGACAAAGGTTGCCATAATCAGCAGGATAGCGAACAGGAGAATGGTTTTCCCCCGTTTTCGCGTGACGTATAAAAACGCCCTTTTGAAAATGCTCATAGTCGATACCTCCATATCGTTGTGCTGTTCTTCTGAACGCACCCGTAGAATAGCACCCCAATGTGGAATGGGTATGAAACGTATATGGAATTGGGGCAGAAATGAAAAACTCCCCAGTCGGGGAGTTTTTCGCATTTATAAATGAATTGTAAAACACATCCCAGTCGGGGACTTCATCGGCTTAAAAGAATAGGGAATGTCCATAGAGGTCAAAAGTGTATCCACGATATAGAGGCCCAGGCCGTTGCCCCCGTTCTCCCGGCTCCGTGAGAAGTCTGGACGATAGAACGGTTCAAACAGACGGCGGATTTCATCGTCAGGGATTGGCTTGCACTCGTTTTCGACCACAAGGCTGTGCCCCTCCATATAGACGGAAACATTTTTCCCGGCCTCTGTATAAGCGACAGCATTTGCGAGGATATTAGACACCGCTTTACTGAACGGGCCAACAGGCAGCACAGCGGAAAACTGCTCCGGCAAGTCAAGAGAGAATGTAATTTGATGTGCCGCCGCAATCAGTTGGTAGGGTTCGCACAGTTCCGCCAGCAGTTCAGACACATCAACCTGTTTTGGCGGTTCGGCGATCAAATTCAGCTTGGAGGTTTCCAGAATTTCATGTATCATCCCGGAAAGCTGCTCCACCATTTCCTTGCACTCCGGGAGATAGGCAGCGTAATCCTGATACTTCCCAACGCCTAAAATCATATTTTCCAGGGTGGCGTTCAATGCGGTCACAGGTGTTTTCAGTTCATGGGACGCCGCCCGCAGGAAGTCCGCCTTGGCCCGCTCCATATCCCGCACAGCGTCCTTTTCCCGCTCCAGATGTTCGATGGTGGACAGCAGATTAGAATATAGGTCATTGACATTCTGCGCCAATGTACCGATTTCATCCTTGGTATGAATAGAGCAGTTTGCTCCGTGGTATAATTTCATCATCTGCTCGGTTGACGCAGAAATCTTCTTGATAGGGTCGGCAATCGCTTTGGAAAACAGGAGGGAACAGACAACGGAAATCAGCAGGGAACAGCTTAACGAGATAGGCAGGGCTTTTTCTACTGCCTCGGTCACAAACTGCTCCTGCCGGATGCTGACAACAACATCATCTTGGGTACTCAATGCAAGCTGCATCTGTGGGGCAAGCAGATAGATCAGCCCATGCGTGACAACAACGACAAATAACATGATGCTCATGGTATAGAGAAATATCTTCGGAAACAATTTTAAGCGTTTCATGGCTGCACCTCATATTTATAGCCGATACCCTTGACTGTTACGATGCAGTCAAGCCGCAGTTTTTTCCGCAGATTTTTGATGTAGGTGTCCACAGTTCGGTCGATGATCGGATAGTCAGCGCCCCACAGTTCGTCCAAAATCTGCGAGCGGGTCAGCACCAGTCCTTTATGTTCCACCAGCAGCCGGAGCAGATCAATTTCCTTGGGCATGATGTCGATCTTCCCGGCGCTGTCGCTGGCGGTGTAGCCGGAGAAATCGACGGTCACATCGCCAAAGGTTATCGTTTGGGGTAACGGGGCCTGCCCGCTTCGACGCAAAAGGGCGGTAATCCGCCTCCCCAGCAATACCATAGAAAAGGGCTTTGTCATGTAGTCATCGGCCTGCTCGTCAAAACTTCTGACCTGGGTGTATTCATCCTCAAGAGCTGTAAGCATCAGAATGGGCGTTGTGCTTGTCCGCCGTATCTCATGTAGGACGGACAGCCCACTGACATGGGGTAGCATAATGTCCAGTACAACAAGGTCAATGTTGTTCTCACGGAAAAGCTGTATTGCCTCCCCGCCGTCATAGGCTGGGATAACCTTGTGGCCTGCGGGCTTTAGATATTCACAGATTGCATCGTTAGTTTTATGATTATCCTCAACAATTAATAATGTTGTCATTGTAGCACCTCCTTGGGGATAGTGTAATATGGGAATGTGGAATGGGTATGAAATTTTGGACTTTTTCAAAATTATAAATAGTTTTGGCGTGTAGTCAACCGTATCTGCTTCATGCCCCGTATCCGATCACTCTCCTAATCGTTGACAGTCAGAGAGATTACAATGTATCTGTGTGTTCTGGCTTAATCAACTGGCACAGCTCATACTTTATTATAGATTAATTCGGTTAGTGATACAAGAATGGCGCTCACATTCCTGCTAAAAAATCGGTATAATCACACCTTTCAACCGGTACAATAAGGTTATTCCGGAAAAGAAATCGGAACGATACAATATTGATGAGGTGAATGATTATGCCGATTAATGATTTAACCGCTTTAGGTCAAAAAATGCGGGAAGCCCGAAAAAGAAAAGACCTGACACAGCAGGAGCTTTCTGATTTGAGCCATGTATCTGTAAAGCAGATTGCCAAGACCTTGTCTGGCATATAGAGGACATAGCGGGATGCAAAGATATTGTTGGATAAACCGCCCAGCGCATACTCCGCCGCCACACCATCCTTATCGGTACAGAGGATAATGCCGATAGGCGGATTGTCATCATGGTCATTGACTTCCGCCGCATAGTAGTTGAGGTACATATTCAGCTGTCCGGCAGCTTCCGGCGTCAGCTTTTTTGTTTTCAATTCAATCAGCACATAGGCCCGCAGGATTTTGTTGTAGAAAACCATGTCCACATAGTAGTGGGTATTGTTTAAGGTGATCCGCTGCTGGGTTCCTACAAACATGAATCCCCGGCCAAGTTCCAGCAGGAATTTTTCAATCTGCATCACAAGCGCCCGTTCCAGATCACTTTCCAGGTAAGGCTTGTTTTCTGGAATCCCTAAAAACTCGAATACATAGGGATCGCGGATAATATCGGCTGGCTGTGCGATTTCAATTCCCTTTTGTGCCAGCGAGAGAACCTTTTCTTTGTTGGCGTCGCCACTGGATAATAAGAGGCGTTCATACAAGGAGCTTTCAATCTGCCGTTTCAGCTCCCGTACCGACCAGCCGGAATTGACAGCCTCTTTTTCATAAAAGCTGCGTTTGCTCTCATCGGAGATCGTCAAAAGCTCGCAGTAATGGGACCATGACAATTTAACAGACGCTGTCTGTTGAATTGGGTAAGACTGATAAAACCGCCTCATAAATTGAATGTTGGAAACAGAAAAATCCTTGCCAAACTCCCTTGTCAGTTCTTTGGAAAGTTCTTTTAAGGTCTGCCTTCCATACTCTGCGCGAAGTTGGCTTTGCTGCTCATACTCCACGATAATCCGGCCAATGTTCCAGTAGGTTGTAAGCAGCTCGGTATTGACCTGTTGAGCGATATTGTTTCTTGCGTTTTCCAGTAATTTTCTGATTTCCAAAATCATCGGATTGTTCGGTGATAATTGATAATTCTCCATACTCAGCTTGTTCCCTCCTTGCCTATGGACGATTATACCACGAAGCCGCAAAAAAATAAATGCCCGAACAAAAGCCAAGCCTGTCAGCAAAAAAGAAAAAGGCGGAGAGAGAAGCGGCGAAGAACGCCGTTCCTCCCTCCGCAGATGGGGCAAACTGTCCGGTCAGGAGAGTTTGAAAAGCTGAGCCAGTATCTTCTGCACACCGTCCCAAAGCTGTTCCTGCCGCTGGGATATATCCTCCAGGTCAGCGTCATAAACCCGCCCGGTTTCATGCACTTTACGGGTCAGCTGGTTTTCGTTCTGGTGGCTCCTGTTTGAATTTTTCTAGGACGGAGCCTTTCTCCGGGGTTTGAAGGACTTTCCGCGCCTGCTTCAAAAACAGATCGGTCAGGCCGGAGTTGACCTTATCCACCACCAGGGCATAACTGTGGCGGGGATCGCCGCCATCCTCCGGTATGGGGAATTGTTGTCGCTCAGGCTTTGTTGTCGCGAGAGATACGCCCGTCATGCTCCTTTTCAGCACCGTATTGGCAAGGATGTACTGCACATGCTCCGGCCCGAATTGTTCCAGCACCTCTTTGACAGTGGCCTCAATATTCAGGCGGTTATCCCCATAGTGGGCGTTAATGGCCTGCTCAATGGCTTCTTTGCAGGCAAGACTGACTTGCAGGGAGGGGCGGTACTGCGCCATCTCCCTCTATTTGTTTTGGGAATTGTTGTGCAGTAGAGGTTATTTTGCCCTTGATTTATGCGGCTTTGTGAGCGTTGAAATGACGGGGCAAGGGTTTTATATGTCTGCCTTCAAAATGGCGTTCTATTGCGTAACAGAATTTAGTGATAAGTTTATGTTGAAATATCATAGAAAGCAAAAGTAAAATATGATAACATATTATTTGATAAATGTCTTCAAGGAGGGGCGATAATGAAACGTATATATATTACTTACTGCTGGCAAAATGAAAAAATAGCAGATATTCTTGACCATCATTTTCAACAAGTTGGCATTAAACTTATCAGAGATAAAAGAGATTTAGATTATAGTTCAAGTATTGAAGATTTTGCACGCAAAATGCGACAAGGAAGTTATAATATTTGTATTATTTCAAATGAATATTTAAAACGCATAAATTGTATGTATGAAATTAATCAATTACTTAAAGATGATAACTTTGCTAAAAAGAAGTTTTGTCCAATTGTAGTGGACACTTCATCAGAACCAATTGATTTTTCGCCTACAGGCATAGAAAACTATGCACAATTTTGGAAAAACGAGTTACTAAAACAGGATCAGTTAATAAATAGTATTTTAGAAAATCGAAACAAAGGAGAGCAAATCAAGCAGCTAAAAAAATTGAAGCAATATACAATGATATTCGAGAATTTCTCTATCTGCTAAAAGATGTTAAATACATTAATACATCGGACATAGAAAAAGACGGCATAATTATTATTGGACAAAGCATTTTTAAAAAAATAGGGGTAAGTCCCAAAGTAAATATCGAAGAATTATATAACATTACACTTCTTGATGATATTGAAGAAGCAGAAACAAAATTAGCAGAGTATGCAAATCATCATTTATTAAAAGATAATGAATATTACTTATTTACCAAAGCTACTATATACGAAAAATTTCATCATTATGACTTGGCATTATATAATTATTCTCTTGCCTATAATGTCCAAAAGAATTTTTTGCTTGCTTATGAAGCTATTATTATACTTTATCTTCGAGGAATATATAAAATAGATGAACGTTTTAAAAATACGGTTTCTCTTTTGAAAAAAATAGATAGCGATAATGAAACTTTGCAAATTGCAGAAGCATTAATTAATCTTCAAAACGGAAAAAATAAAAATGCAATTGATATATTTGAAAATATCATAGTACAAAGTAGTTCTGGCGCACATCGCGAATACATTTATAATAATTTAGCAAATGCTTATGAACGTTTGTATGAAAGTGAACCGTTAAACGATTATTTGTTATTGGCTGAAAAAAATTATAGGTTGTCAATAGAAGAAAATCCGAACTATTATCAAGCATCAAATAATTTATCCTTATTATATTTAATGAAACTATCGGATTTATCAAAAGCCCAAAATGCAATATCAGATTGTCTTGCTATTTTTCCCGAATATCATATGGGTTTAAATACACAAGGCCTAATATTTGAAGAACAGCGTGATTTTGAGAAAGCATTGGAATATTATATGAAATCTTATGAATGCTCAAAATCATATTCACCACCAATAAATCAAATAGGTCGTATTTTAGATTATGAATATAAAAATTCATTATGCAAATTATACTATTTATTGGCATATGAAATTAATCCAAAATCAATGGTAAATTGTTTTAACTTAGGAAATTATTACAGAAAATATACTAACAATACTGAAAAAGCAGAAGAACTGTTGACGTATGCGTTATCTGTACAACATAATAATATTTTGTGTAATATGGCTATGGGATTGCTTAAATATCAACTTGAAGATTATATTTCAGCACGCGATTATTTTTCTTTTGCTTTAGCATATAACGCCGATTATATATGTGCATGTTTTTGTCTTGCTGTAAGCGAAATTAAAATTGGAACAGATTATGTTAAAATAACTGATTTTCTCAATAGGTTTATGAAACAACATTCTTGTTTTTATATAGAACATCTAATTTCTGTATTAAAAAAGTCCAATGAGGATTTGAATGCTTATATAAACCATATTTTACAGGAATATATAGAATATGAATATGTTAATATTTCGGGTCAAATATCAAAGACACTTATTATAAATCCATTAGTAAATATTAACGAAGCATATCAGTATATAGTTGATAATTTCTATTTTTTAAATGATTGATTACTATCTGAAATAACGGTAATTTCTTGATATATAAAAAACAGGAAACAACATACTTGTTGTAAGTGTGTGCTTCCTGCTTTTGCACCCTGTTTGTCCGTGTTGATGATAAGTTAGTTGGTATACTTCCTTATCACCGTGAAACTAAGGTTTTCCGGGGTTTTCTTATACCCAGACAAGCAGATATAGTTTGACCGGATTTGATACAGCGAGAACCATTTTCACCCAATTTTTAGTGGTTAAATATAGGACAACCACAACCCAGTTTTTGGGGTATTTCATAGGCGATTTTTACTCCCTATCTCCCTTCGATTTATCCGAGAACAGTTTGGCTGAATTTGAAATAGGGCTACCGCAATCCCACTGGCCTTAGCCGGTGGGTTAAGGTAGCTAAAAGTGGCGGTTTGTGTTATACTTACGTCATGAGAACATGGAAATCTAAAAACAGGCGCAAATTCAGCTGTCCGGCATGGAGGTATCGCTGGTAAACGCTATGAGCCGGGAAACGATTCTTGGATCTGCAAATATCCCATTACATAAGGGTCCTTCATTGTTTTTTCATATTCCGGTTTTAGCTTAATAGTCTGGATTTCTTTTGCCACAAGCAATTTATCCTGACTGGCTATAATACATTGATAGTACATTGTATTGATTTGCAGTTCCAGTTGCTGGACACTCCACACAGATTTTGCACATTCTTCTGCATAGAAAGTCCTTACTTGTTCATCCTGAACACGCATCAAAAGTCGATAATGGGACCAGCTTAATTCGGCACACACTGTGTGCCGAATTGGAAACAGGCAGTAAAACTGAAACATCGCCCAGAGATTACGGACTGTAAAACCCTTTCCAAACTCCTGCCGCTGGGATAAATCCTCCAGATCAGCGTCATAAATCCGCCCTGTTTTAAGTCTTGAAATAACCCGATAAATACAAAATTATTTACTGAATCTAATAACAAGAGTTTCTTGCAATGGATACTGAAAAGTTTCGTTTCCCCACGGCATTTCTACCCTCAACATTCCATTTACTATATCAGTAAACAAAAATGTACCAACATCTGTTTTTTCTTCTTTCCAATCATCAGAAGGATAAACAAGAATAGTATGTCTATCCAGACTAAAAGTTTCCAGAGTAAGTAAATTCAACTCACCAAATGTGTAATACATATCTCCGTTTTCATCCGTTTCCGCATTTTCCTTATACCATGAACCTGTACGAAAAGTCTGAATTAAAATTTTCTCGTTATCTGTAAAACCGTAGTTGGCATATTCTCCATACAAATAATCAGAATCATATAAAAATTTGAACTGATAATCCACGATTTCAAACAACGCAAACCCTTCTTCGCTCTCACCCGAAAAATAAGAAAAAATCACATATTTTTCAGATGGTGATAGCAGTAATGAACCACCGCCATAACCACCAGAAGGACATGGGAATTGAAATATATCTTTTATTTTATCATTTGAAACTAAAGACAACGTAATGTCATCCTCATCTTGTAGAATAATTTTACTGCCGTCTGCTAAGGTCACAAGATTTACTAAATCATCCATAAAGGATATACCTCCAATTCCATATTTGTCGGCTGATATGCTAACACAAGTATAGCACAACTATTCGCTGAAAACAATTCCTGTTCTATATCCGTTCCAACTATCCAGACAGTCAAAGGACGAGTAGTATTTTTTCACAAAGAGCGCGAAAAAATCTCCACTTTTAAACCGTCTGCACTACTGCGGCGGCTGTCGGTAGGTTTTGCGGTGGCTCTGCCTTCGCGCCCCTGACCTCTCCCAAAGAACAGAAGGGAGTGTTACGCAATAGGGCTTCTAAAGGCTTGATTTTCAAGGCGTTGCAGACGCGAAAATCCACAGGATAAGAGTTTTATACTACCTATCCATGAAAACGACTTCTAACCGTCTACAGGCGCGCAAAGCCCTTCAAACCCCGGAGAAAGGCTCTGTCCTGCAAAAGCTCAAACAGGAGTCGCCGGAACACAAACCCGCCGCCCCTAAGAAGCGGGAACCGGAACGATGAGCGTGGCAAAGAGGAAACGGGAGGTACAGGTGAATTTCCGGGTTTCACCGGAGGAGCTGGCTTTGATTGAGCAGAAAATGTTCCAGCTTGGGACAGTCAACTGGGAAGCCTATCTGCGGAAAATGACCGAGCCGAGTATGGAAAGAAGCTGCTGCAATATTTGTCTGAACAGCTGACTGCTGAATTTGGAAAGGGTTTTAGTGCTCAGGGATTACGCAATACGCGGCAATTTACCACACCTTTCCAATTCGCTCCACAGTATGGAGCGAATTGAGCTGGTCCCACTATCGGCTTTGATGCGTGTGCCAGACAAGCAGGCAAGGACTTTCTATGCGGAAGAATGTGCAAAATCTGCGTGGAGTGTCCGACAACTGGAACGGCAGATCAATACAATGTACTATCAACGTATTTTAGCCAGTCAGGATAAATCGCTTGTAGCAAAAGAAATCCAGACTACCGAGCCAAAACCGGAATATGAAAAAATAATCAATCACGCCTTTGTGGTCTGCACCCATATCCATAATCACATCATCTGGAACCTATTTTTCTCAATAGAAATTGAATGTACCACTTGTTATCAATCTGTTTCCAGCTGCATAGATACCCTCAGTGAACAAGGGGACACTCGCCCCTTGTTCACTGAGGGTATCCGCATCGAATGTAACAATTAAAGGAGAATCCGTTTTTGTAAGGGCATGGTTTAAGTTCCCGGCTTTTGCCAGTTTGTTGTCCGATAAACCCAAATAACCTATCCCCATATCCCGCGCCAGTCGGGCGACCGCCGGACGGTCATTATCGTCACAGAGATAAATATGTACTTTCGATTTGTCAGGATAGTCCATATGTATGCAGCCGTTTACGGTCTTAAACAATAGATCGGTGTCTTCACTGTGGGTCGCTATCAATACATCAACATGGGGATAATCCGTTTCAGGTATAACCGGGAAGTCTGTTTTATTTTCTTTGCTCATACAAATATAATGAATGACTGCTTCTAACACGCTGATAAACTCTGCGGAAAATAGTGCGATTCCAGCTGCCAGGAATACAATGCCAGCTTCCAGAGGCATAGTAAAAAATAACCTCCATAAGATATAGATTATTGATGTTATAGTCATTAACCAAAACCATACTTTTCTCTTTTTCATAACCCTCGCTCCATTCATCTCGGTTCGCTTTCGTATTGTAGAACCAATTTAACAGAAATGAAAAACATCGCCACAAAAACAGTTTCACTCTGCATAGGGACTCCGTCTTTGGATTGTCAGAAGGTCTGTTCTGGCCGTCAGGATTGTTGATTACAAAAATTTCGCCATAGGCATAGGGATCTTCTTCTGCCGGGATACGTTTTTCCGATAAACCCGTTGTTTCCTCGCTTACGGGCTGCAAAACCTCCGGAAACTGGTATGCATTCACTTGAAAAACAGATACAATCCAACCTGCGGCAAACAGAAAAACAATCAGAATAAGGGCAATCGGTTTCTCTTTTCCCTTCATTTATCTGCTCATCTCCTCGTTTTGACATACCATATTTACGCGGTATACACCATCAATATCAGTCAGGCTCTCAATGGGATCGATCCCATTCCTCTTGCCTGCCTCTATTATCCTGGAGGAAAGCTCATAAATATATTCAAGCTGTCCTTTGGTGTGGTTTGCAACCCGCAGAGAAGCTTTTCCTTTGTATTGCTGCAGAATCAACTTTTCAATTTCCTTTGCACATTCCTCTCTATCTGCATGGATAATCAACAAATATCGATCATTGGATTTTACGCTTCCCATAAACAGCAGCATCAAAAAGATGAAACCTGTTCCAATAGCGCCCAGCGCATAATAGGACACCCCGCAGCAGATACCTACAGCGATACACCAGAAGATATAAGTGGTATCTCTGGAATCCTTAATAGCTGTACGAAAACGTACAATAGAAAGCGCGCCCACCATACCAAGGGACAGGGCAATATTATTTCCAATCACATTCATAATCATCGTTGTGACCATCGTCAGCATCAATAATGATACATTAAATTTTGCGCTGTACACTGCACCTGAATGGGAAAAACGATAGGAAAGAAAAATCACAAGTCCCAAAGCCAATGCAACGGCCATATTTAAAGCGATCTGTTCTGCAGTAAGTTCTTGTACAACGTCCCTTGAATACTGCATCATAAACTCTTTCATTTTGAATACCTCCAGTGTTAAACTATTTTTTCGGTTATGCCCCTAAAAGCTGACGGGACATCGCATATTTGCTGACTGCCAGTTCCGATGAATCTGCAAACTCTAACATTTTTTTGATATTTTCTAACAAAAAACCATTATATTTTACTTCCAGTATAGGTTCTTTCCATACCGGAATCAGCGTTAAATCCCTTTTGAAAAAATTTTCAAAATGATAGTTTGCTCCAATTTCAGAATCAAACGTGATCCGGATCTCATTGCTGTTTTCTGCAAACGCGATCCGATGGTATTCCACAATACATTTTGGTCGATAAATCCCTGTTTCCATCAGCTGATAAAATTTCATCGCCAGTTCAGAATCCAGATTTGCTAACCCGCTATAATTGCCCATGATCATCTCTTCCGCCAGATGTCTTGTAATAATAAGGGATTTTTTCCTTTGGGCAGCTCCCTGTTTTTGTTTTAACTCTAATTTTGCGTTATGCTGACCAGGGGAATAAATTCGCAGCCTTATTTTTTTCCGGGACTCCAACCCATTGATCTTATCAAAGTAATCATCATCGTAAATACTGTCAAAGTATAAAGAGCGTACCAAATATCCCCCAATATCGCTGTTTGCATCCGTTTTCATAATTGACGATAAGCGATGAAGCAGTACATTCTGCTGCGCCGTTATCGGACACACAAAAAGGCGCGTCACGCCCACGGAAAAACCATGGACACAACACGCCCGTTTGCCTAAAATGAAAATAATTTTGGACAACAGAAAAAGACAGACTTCTTTCTGTCTGCCGAATACAGCCATACCCCATTCCCAAACCTCTTAATGTTAAGTTGACTTAAAGCAATCGTCCAAATTGAATTAAATTTGTTTTCCCTGGCCACAGGAATACAAATAACACAATCGGTTGTCACATTATCAACATCATATATTTCAACTGACATTAAACTCCTTTGTAAAGCAAATGTTTTTTACAATATTTATTTTTAAGATTTATTTTTAAGACACGCTTTATTACTTAAAATGAATGAAACAAAGTGCTGGTGCTTCTGCTTCATGTTTAAAATGTGTTGAAATACAAGAAACAGGTGCAGATGGCGGGAAAGCAGTTTACAGCACATTTTCAGTGTGATAAGATATAATAAGGATAAAAAGAGGTTTCCTGTGAATGGTTACGATTTATCTTTATTAAAAAAAGTTTTATTTAGAAAGGAGAGGAAAATATGGGAGTTTTTGATTTTTTTGGAAAAAAAGGCGAGACGAAGGATTATAATCTTGTTGGAAGCGGCCAGCTTCGGGACATGATGGAAGAAATTCGGAATAATATAAAGCAGGATTTTGGTGGTATTCCAGTAGAGGAAAATGAAATTGATGATTTTTACGTGGTTTTGAAACGGGCGGTTGAAAAACATTTAGAAAGTCAGATGTCATCAGGGGCAGGATCAGGGGATATGGAATCTTTGTCAGTGGATGCACTTCCCCTGTTTCATGTATCGGAAGATCATATGTATGCCTATGTGTGTGTTCTTCCTCCATTGAATGAAGGGGAAGGGATTGAACGGGATCGGTTTCTTGAGGACATGCGATATGAGGGGATTGTTTATGGAATTGATGAGGAGGCGGTTTCCCGGCTTATTTCTATGCAGGAATATTTGCATATTATACAGATAGCTGCGGGAACAAGTCCTCTGGATGGAAAAGATGGAAGGCTGGAAGAGCTGTTTCAGCGAAGAAACGAGAAAACACTGGAGCTTGATGACAATGCCTCTCTGGAAAGAATAGATTTTCGAAAACATAATAAAGTACAAACCATTCAGGAGGGGGAGGTTATCTGCCGCATTCATGCCCCAGTAGCTGCCAAGGACGGAATGACGGTTTCCGGACAGGTGCTTTATGCCAGAGGAGGAGAGGCGGTCAGAATACCTAAGGGGAAGAATACCACAATTTCTGCGGATGGTTCTGTTTTGACTGCAGATATTAGTGGCGTTGTGGTGACGGAAGACGATAATTTTACAGTCAACGATCAGAAAATCGTGTTCCATGATGTAGACGCTTCTGTGGGAGATCTGGAGTGTATGGGAGATTTGTTTATCCGGGGAAATATTGATGATGGCGTTACGATCAATGCAATCGGAAATATTATCATTGAAGGAAATGTACGCCACGGAAAAATCTTGTCTGGCGGAACCATACGGATACAGGGAGAGGTAAAAGGCTCCAGGGAGAATGAACTAAGCGCAGAGAAACAAATCCAGTGTGCTATTTTGGAAGAGGCAACGGCTACGGCAAAAGGAAATATTTATGCAGAAGTGATTGCCAACAGTGAGGTGATTAGCCGGGAAGGCTCCATTTATGCCGTGTCGGGCCGGGGATTGATCTTTGGAGGAAGTATTCAGGCATACACCTCTGTCTTTACAAAGAAAATCGGCAATATATCTGGATGCAAAAATTTGTTCACGTTAGGGTATAACCCTAAGCGGGAAGAGCGGAGAGATGCAGTGGCCAATGAGTTAAAAGAGATTGACGTTCTCTGTGAAAGATTGCGGAAGGATATAGCAGAAATGCGGGCGGCCGGCAAAAACTATCAGCGGGATACAAAAGAAGAGTATGCCCGGTTGGTAGAACAGCGCAGCGTGTACGATGATTTGGCAAAGAGAAAGACAAAGGAATTAGAGGAACTAGAGAGCATACTCCTTTCCAATGTGTCAGGCAGTATCATCTGTGAAAAAATACATCCCACAACGCAGGTTCATATTGGAGGACATAAAATCGTCATTCAGGAAGAAGTGACAGACTGTAATATTCATTTGCAGGGAAAGCAGGTTGTGTTAAAGTAAATGGGAATCCGTCTTGTATCGCCCCTTGAGATGGAAAATTACGGGTTGAAAGCAAATGCGGTTTGTGTTATTCTTACTGAAAAAGTCCTTTCTGGCAGCTGTGCATCAAAGATTGTGGGAGACTTTGCCGAAATAAGAGAATGGCAGAGGTTTACGTTGACGGATTGAGCGTCTCCCACAAAGTGGGATATGGAGATGGCAGGACTGAATTTTAAGACACGTTCCAGAGGCAATTTAAGATGAAAGAGGAAGAACATGCCGTTAGAAGAAAATATGGAATATGCAATCCAGGTACAGGATGTAAGTAAGGTGTACCAATTATATGATAAGCCCATTGACCGTCTGAAGGAATCTTTGAGTTTGTCCCATAAAAGCTACCATAAAGATTTTTTTGCATTGAATCAGATCTCTTTTCAGGTAAAAAAAGGCGAGACAGTAGGCATTATTGGCACCAATGGTTCGGGAAAATCTACAATATTGAAGATTATTACAGGTGTGCTGACCCCAACATCCGGGGAGGTGAAAGTTTCCGGAGTGATTTCCGCCTTGCTGGAACTGGGCGCTGGGTTCAATATGGATTATACCGGAATTGAAAATATCTATATGAATGGTACCATGATGGGATTTTCCCGCAAAGATATGGAGACAAAGCTTTCGGATATTTTGGAATTTGCTGATATTGGGGACTTTGTGTATCAGCCGGTAAAGACTTATTCCAGCGGTATGTTTGTGCGGTTGGCGTTTGCTTTGGCTATTAATGTAGAGCCAGAGATTTTGATTGTGGATGAAGCTCTTTCTGTGGGAGATGTCTTTTTTCAGGCAAAATGCTACCGGAGGATGGAGGAAATCCGGAAAAACGGGACCACGATTTTGATGGTCACTCACGATATGGGGAGTGTGATTAAATATTGCAACCGGGTGGTGCTGCTGAACCGGGGACATTTTGTGGCAGAGGGAGCGCCAGGAAAAATGGTGGATTTGTATAAAAAAATTCTTGCAAATCAGATGGAGGATTTGGAGGAGGAATTGAGTGCAGAAAATGATTTTTCCGGAGAAATTCTTTGTCAGCCAGAGGAAGAAACGGTGCCGGAGAAATCATCTTTGTTGTCCTCAAAAAAGGAGGATGAGACGAGAGAAACGTCTTTAAAAAGAGAGAACCATCCGGAAGAAAAGAACCGTCAGGCAGAAAAAGACTTGATGAAGGATCATCTCACCATCAATCCGAACCGGACTGAGTATGGCAATGGCAAGGCAGAGATTTATGATTTGGGGCTGTTTGATGAGCGGGGAAATTTGACAAATCTTCTGCTAAAGGGAGAATACTTTACCATTCGGGAAAAAATTCGCTTTCAGGCTGATATACAAGCTCCGATTTTTACCTATACCATCAAAAGTAAAATGGGGGAGGAGCTGTCGGGAACCAATACTATGTTTGAGGGGACGGATATTCATTCCGTAAAGGCAGGAGATCAGTATGAAGTGAATTTTCGGCAGAAAATGACCCTTCAGGGAGGCGAATATCTGTTGTCTATGAGTTGCACTGGTTTTGAACAGGGGGAACATACCGTATATCATCGTCTTTATGATATTGCCAATATTACGGTGATTTCCAATAAGAATACTGTGGGAATCTATGATATGGAATCTGAAGTAAAGGCAACGTACCAGCCAGGGGATGTTTCGTATGTGGAATCATGTTAAGTCCATGTACAGAAAAGCATGGCAGGTAGTATATCGTTGCATTCATCGGAAAGTAAATCGTGCAATGATATAAGTTATAGAGCTGTGCCGGAATAGAGGAATTAAAAAATAAAGGTGGTGTAATCGGTTATGAGACGGATGGATGATGAGATTCAAATGCTTCTTAAAGAGTATGGCGGAGATATTGATCAGGCTCTGGCACAAAACAGCCGTCTGGACTATTTGTATGCGCTTTCAGAGCAGCGGGAGCTGTTGTTGGAGTGGTATGATTTTGACCAGTCAGAGGAGCTTTTGCAGGTTGGTGCGGATTATGGAGCCATGACCGGGTTGTATCGAAGCGTAGTCCGAAACGTGACGGTTTTGGATACAGAAAAAAAGGCTCTTGAGACAGTGCAGCTTCGTTATCCGGCAGCAAAAAATATCACCTGTGAGCAGGGAACACTTTCTCAATACAGGGACCGGATGGCAGGGACAGGTAAAAAGTACCAATATATTGTGATGACAGGCACGCCGGAGGAGACATGGGATTCTCAAATTTGTGCGGCAAAGGCTCTTTTAAAGGACACGGGCGTTCTCATTGTGGCGGTTGCCAATGCTTTGGGAATGAAATACTGGGCAGGCTCGGGGCGAGAGGAAGGGGAACTGGCAAAGGGGCGGCTGGTCCGGCTTTTGTGCGGAGATTCCAAAGAACAGGGGCATATGTGCTTTTACTATCCCATGCCAGATTACCGTGTTCCGGTATCTATTTATTCCGATGAATATCTGCCGAAAAAAGGAGACTTAACCCGGGTGACGCCTGCCTATGATTATCCTCAATATCACATGATGGATATGGGAGAAGGATTTGATGCGGTCTGTGAAGAAGGACTGTTTGATTTGTATGCCAACTCTTATCTGGTTTTCTGGAGTCTGGATTCCAAAGAGCTTGAGAAAAATCAACGAATTTTCATCAAATACAACAAGACCCGCAGGGAGCAGTTCCAGATCAAAACCTGTATTTGCCAGAAAAAGAGACAAGAACCCAATCCAAAGGGAGACGGACAGGGAGGAACTTCTGAAGGAGAAGAAAGGTATGTGGAAAAAGCGGCGCTTAGCCTGGGAGGCATGGGACATATCTGGTCGTTTCAGGAAAAATATGAGAAACTTTCCAGACAGCACCGGATATTAAAGGCGGCAAAGCCAGAATATCAGGAGGAGAAAAACGCGGCGTTTTTTCCGTATTTGCGGGGACAAACCTGGGCTGAGCAGCTGGGGGAGGAGATTTCAGGGGGGAAACTGCCGATTGATACGCTAAAAGACGCTATGGACCGGCTGTATGATGTAGATCCAGAAAGCAAAGGGGATTTTGTCCGGACCGAGGAATTTATGGAAGTATTTGGGGAAGGGCTGGAAGAATCCGAGCTGGCTCTTTTGGAAAAGGATGCCACCTGTGAAGTGTCCAACATTGACTTGCTATTTGAAAATATTCTCACAACAGAAAAGGGAGATTACTGTCTGGATTATGAGTGGGTATTTCTCTTTCCGGTGCCGGAGCATTTTGTAAAATACCGGATTCTCTATTATTTTTATGAACAATACAGCAGCTTGATGCGGGAGCTGGGACTTGACCGGATTTTAGAAGCGTTTCAGATTGAGCCGGAACTGGTTGAGA
The DNA here is from genome assembly GCA_009911065.1 of Clostridiaceae bacterium. Classification (GTDB taxonomy): domain Bacteria; phylum Bacillota; class Clostridia; order Lachnospirales; family Lachnospiraceae; genus Brotaphodocola. The sequence goes on from QXWR01000039.1 coordinate 19,575, forward strand.
TTTACCAGAAAATGGAGATTAACTTCCAGAATTATGTTCATGGGGAAAACCAACAGAAATACCTGGGAAATTACATGGTTTATTCACGGGGAATCCGGGAAATCCGCCAGACAGAAAGCGATTTGGAGCGGGTCAGAGAGCGGATTGAGCAGATGAAGATTCACACCAGAGAAAAAGATGTGACCATTCGAAAGATCACGGAAGTTCAGCGGCTGACGAACAATCATGTGACCAATCTGGAGATTATCATTGGGGATCTGCGCCGGGAAAATCAGGAATTGGGAAAGACTCTGGCTTACTTAAACCGCCATGAGGCTCTTATTTTCAAGGCAAAACGGAAGCTGGGAGAGCAGGTAAACCGAAAGTATCCGCCAGGATCTTTGGAACGGAAACAGCTGAAATATAAAAAAGATTATTTGCTGCATCCGATTCACTCTATGAAGCTTTATTCCACAGAAGAGGGGCGGAATCTGCGGGATGGATATTTTTATATTGGGGACCTTTATCTGCAGTATGGGAAGCTGAAATTTGAACATGAAAACCAGCCAAAGGTGTCCATTGTAATTCCGGTTTACAATCAGATTTCCTACACCTATGCCTGTCTTGTGTCCATATTGGAGCATACAAAAGGAATCAGCTATGAAGTTTTGATTGCAGATGATGTGTCCACAGACGCCACAGAGCGGCTGGAAGATTTTGCGGAAGGACTGGTAATTTGCAGAAATAAGGAAAATCAGGGATTTTTGAAAAATTGCAACCAGGCGGCCCAACAAGCAAAAGGGGAGTATCTGATGTTTTTGAACAATGATACTCAGGTGACGGAAGGCTGGCTCACCTCTTTGGTGAATCTGATTGAGTCAGACCAATCCATTGGTATGGTTGGCTCCAAACTGGTGTACCCGGATGGGCGGCTTCAGGAGGCCGGAGGCATTATCTGGAGTGATGGTTCTGGATGGAATTATGGGCGGCTGGATGACCCAGATAAGCCGGAATACAATTACGTGAAGGATGTAGATTATATTTCCGGGGCAGCAATTTTGCTGCCGGTATGGCTGTGGAAGAAGATTGGTGGATTTGACACCCGGTTTGCACCGGCATACTGCGAAGATTCTGATCTGGCCTTTGAAGTGAGAAAAGAGGGGTATCGGGTTGTGTATCAGCCTCTCTCTAAAGTGATTCATTTTGAAGGCATTTCCAATGGCACGGATGTACAGGGAACCGGGCTGAAACGTTACCAGGTAGAAAACAGTGAGAAGCTGAAACAAAAGTGGGCAAAAGAGTTTGCCGCGCAATGTGTGAATGACGGAAATCCAGACCCGTTTCGTGCAAGGGAACGGAGTATGGGGAAAAAGATCATTCTTGTAGTAGACCATTATGTGCCTACTTATGACCGGGATGCTGGTTCAAAGACCACATTTCAGTATCTGAAAATGTTTTTGAAGAAAGGATACGTGGTTAAATTCCTGGGAGATAATTTTCTGCGGGAAGAACCTTATTCCACAACCCTTCAGCAGATGGGCATTGAAGTTTTGTATGGTGCAGAGTACCAGGTGAAGATTTGGGACTGGCTTCGGGACCATGGGGAGGATATTGCTGTGGCATATCTGAACCGACCTCATATTGCCTCCAAGTATATTGACTATATTTTGGATAATACGGATATGAAGGTGATTTATTATGGTCATGACCTGCATTTTCTGCGGGAAGGGCGGGAATATCAGCTGACTGGCGATCTCCAAAAGCGGGAGGAGGCAGAATACTGGAAATCCGTGGAGATGATGCTGATGAGCAAGGCAGCTGTATCCTATTATCCGTCGTATGTGGAGCGGGACGCAATTCAAAGTATGGACCCGACGGTTGTAGTGAAGGACATTACAGCCTATGTGTTTGACAAATTTAAGGAAAATCTCCAGATGGACTTTGCCAAAAGGCAGGGGCTTTTGTTTGTGGGCGGTTTTGCACATCCGCCCAACGGTGACGCAGTGCTTTGGTTTGCCAGAGAAATTTATCCGCAGATTTGTGAAAATATGCAGGCAGCTGGACAAATGCCGCCAGAGTTTGTGGTGGTTGGCTCTAAGGTGACAGAGGAAATAAAGGCTCTGGAACAGCCGGGGAATGGAATTGTTATCAAGGGGTTTGTGTCAGAGGAAGAATTGGAGCATCTGTATGAGACATGCAGAATCGTGGTAGTGCCTCTTCGGTATGGAGCAGGAGTCAAGGGAAAGGTGGTGGAGGCCATCTATAACGGAGCGCCTGTTGTCACTACAGCCATTGGGGCAGAGGGAATGCCCTTAGCAGAGGAGGTTCTGCTGATTGAGGATGAGCCAAAAAGGTTTGCAGATGTAGTTACAGACCTTTACAGGGATACCGATAAGTGCCGTGAGCTTTGCCAGAAGACTCAGGAGTATATTCAGGCATATTTTAGCGTGGATGCGGCCTGGAAAAGGATTGAGGAGGATTTTGAGTAGAATATGAGGAAAGAGGTTCGGCTGGCAGATATTGCCAAGCAGCTTGGAGTCAGCGTTGTTACGGTGTCCAATGCCCTGGCAGGGCAAAAAGGAGTCAGTGAAGAGCTGCGGACGAAGATTAAACAGGTGGCGGCAGAGATGGGATATCAGGTCAGGGGAACCGCTGTCAGCAGCAAAAAAATCCTCAATGTAGGGGTGATTATCGGGGAGAAATACCTGGGTCCTTATCCCTCTTATTATTGGAAAGTGTATCAGGAATTGTCTCTGATTGCAGGACTTCATAATTGTGTGATACTGTTTGAGGTGCTGCGCCATGAAAGAGAGGCGGCTTTGGAGCTGCCACTCTTTGCTATGGAACAGCAAATTCAAGGATTGATTGTGATTGGCGAAATTGGAAGACCTTATTTGGAGTTTCTTCACGAACAGCCGGATTTTCCTATGGTGCTGGTAGATTTTATGATGCAGGGAATGGGATGTCCGTCTGTGATGGCAGATAATTACTATGGCATGTATAAGATGGTGAATTATCTAATTGAACAGGGGCATAAGGAGATTGCTTATGTAGGCACATTGCTGGCAAGCAACAGCATTACGGACCGGTACTTTGGATACCGGAAAGCCTTAATGGAAAGGGGGTTGGAGATGAATCCGGACTGGGTGCTTCAGGATCGTACCATGGAAGGACAAATCGGAAATATTCAGCTGCCGGACCGGATGCCTACGGCTTTTGCCTGTAATTGTGACCTTACAGCCAGTGTGCTGGTAAATTTGCTGGAGAGCCGGGGATATCGGATACCAGAGGATATTTCCATTGTGGGATTTGATAATTATCTTTATGAGGGACTGTGCGATACCAGTATTACCAGTTATGAGGTAGATATTAAGGAGATGGTTCGGTGCGCCATAAAAATTGTGGTTTCTCTGGCTGAGTGCGGCAAGGCGCCGGCAGATATGAGAATGGTATCAGGGTGTGTGGTGGAAAAGGAGAGTGTGAGAAGAATATAAGGATAAAGGGGAAAAAGAAGACAGACAAAGGAAATGAATGGAGGTTGCTCCAGAATAATTTGGAAATGTCTGATGACGGGCTTTTGCTCCGCTTTCTACGTTAGCTCTAAGGCTGCAAAAATGCAGCCAAAGTGTTGGCGGGGAAAGAGGAGGATCAGGTGTTTCTAAATTATTCTGGAGCTTTTTTGATTATTTGTAATGGGGTTCTGTTAGGTGTGTAATGATTTTGGCCATAGGGAGGGGCAAGTTTTTAATTATCTTGGGTATGGGTTTTTCCTGTGGAAATTAAGAGTTTTAAAGGATGATAACTTAAATTAAGTTAAAATAAAACGAGATTAATAAATTTATAAAAGCTTAAATTATATTTAACAAACTTATTTATTTGGTTATATTGTATGATATTTATCTAATCTATAGTATATATCTAACAAAATTATAAAAATACTCACTTTTCTATTGAAATTTAATTTAAGTAATATTATAATTAAATTAAATTTAAACAAGAAGGGTGGATGTGTTATGAAAATGGGGAATTTGGTTGCTTTAGGGACAGCGGCTGCGGTGATGTTTGCTTTGACCGGGTGCGGTGGTGCAGAGGAGAGTGATTTGGCTGTTGATGTGAATCTTCCCACCATTGATTCTTTTGAACTTGGGAAAGACTATCAGGACGTTACGGCTACGATTAAAGTTTTGACAAATCGGACGGATGTGGTGGATACGGTTTATAAAGGTTATGCAGAGCAGTTTATGGATTTGTATCCCAACATTACCGTAGAGTATGAGGCAGTGACGGATTATGAACAGGCTTTGAATCTGCGGCTTCCAACTGGGGATTGGGGAGATATTTGTTATATTCCAACATCCGTAGCAAAAAGCGAGTTATCTGAGTATTTTTCGCCGCTAGGAGATTTTGCTTCCCTGAATGAAATTTACAATTTTCTGGCAGACAAAAACTATGGCGGGATTCAGTATGGGATTCCCAATGGAGGGACAGCAGGAGGAGTTATTTACAACAAACGTATCTGGAAAGAGGCGGGAATTGAAACGCTGCCTGCAACACCAGATGAGTTTCTGGATTGTTTACAGAAGATTAAGGACAATACAGGAGCAATTCCCCTGTATACCAACTTTGCGGCAGGATGGCCTATGGGCGCCTGGGACCCTTACATTGGAATTACAGCTACTGGAGATCCAGATTTTATGCTGAGTAATCTGCCCCACACAAAAGACCCGTTTGCCAAAAGAGACGATATGTCCGGTCCTTATGCAGTTTACTATGTGCTTTACGAGGCAGTCAGCCGGAAGCTGGTGGAAGATGACCCGGCCAGCAGCGACTGGGAGGCTTCCAAGGGAATGATCAACAAAGGTGAGATTGCTACCATGGTGTTGGGTTCCTGGGCAGTGGAGCAGTGTAAAGGTGCAGGCGCTACACCGGAGGATGTAGGGTATATGCCATTTCCCATCACCGTAAACGGCAAGCGGTATGCTTCGGGGGATGGTAACTATTCTTATGGAATCAATAACAAGGCAGCAGAGAATAATCAAATTGCTTCTATGGTTTATCTGAAATGGCTTTTGGAAGAGTCCCCGATTTTTGTGGATGAAGGAACAATCCCGGCTCTCAAGTCAGAACCTCTTCCAGATTCCCTGTCAGAGTTTGATGGTGTGGAAATTCTCAGCAATAATCCAGCAGCTGAAGGAGAAGAGACACTGTTTGATGATGTGAACAATGAGAGTGAAGTGGGGATTAACAACAACGATTATCCAGATTGTGAAATTTTGGAAAGCGCTCTTTATGGGACAAAAGATTTGGACACTTTGATGGCAGAGTGGAATGCGAAATGGACTGCAGCCCAGGAGAGTCTGGGTGTGGATATTTTAAAATATTGATGAGAAATAGAAAACTATTTGAGAAACCGGAAAATGGAAGGGCAACCGACTGACAGGGATGGGTGCTTCCTGTGTGGATGGAAATGGAAAACAGGAGGCAATCCAGACTGTCACAAGAAGGGAGGATGCAAGATGGATGGAGGAAGAAGTGTTGTAACAGGAAAGAAAACATTTGCAGAGAAGATGAAAAGCAGGGAGGCGCAGCAGTTTTTTGTGATCGTAACCTTTTTATTCGCCCCGCTTTTGCTGCTGATCGTATTTACCTATCTGCCGTTTATGAGAATGGTCCAGTTCAGTTTCTACAATATGAAATATATTGGACCGAAAAAATTTGTAGGGCTGGCTAACTATGTGGATGTATTTCACCGGACCGAGATTTTCCGCGCTTTATTGGTGAGCGTGTACTATATGGGCGGCGCAGTGGTTCAGCTGGTGCTGGCATTGTTTTTTGCCACTCTGATGGTGTTTCGGGTGAAAGGAGAATCCGTGTTTAAAGCAGCACTGTTTTTTCCTTATCTGATTTGCGGAATTGCAGTAGGATTTATTTTCAAGTTTTTCTATGCCCGTGGGTTTGTATTTGACTCCCTGTTACAGATTTTTGGAATGAAGCTTGATGACATTCCATACTGGCTCCAGGATCAAAGTATCAATAACATTGCTCTGGCGGCAACCTCTGTCTGGCGGTATACCGGACAAAATATGATCATGTTTTTAGGCGCTATGATGTCAGTGGATACAGATCTTTATGAGGCGGCAGCTCTGGACGGGGCAAATAACTGGCATCGGTTTTGCTATATTATTCTGCCAAGCATTAAATCGATTATTGTGCTGAACCTGATTCTTTCCATCAGCGGATCTTTGAGCGCATTTGAACCTCCTTATGTAATTACCAATGGCACTATGGGAACTGGTACTTACTTTGTAATTATGAACCGTCTGGCCCATGAAAATCAGAAGGTGGGACTGGCCTGTGCTATGGCAATCGTACTGTTGGCAATCATTATTCTCTGTACTGTGGGCCAAAAACTGTTCTTTGCTTATGTGTTTGACAATGGGACGGACGACGAATCCAGGGCAGCAGTGAGAAAGAGAAAAAGGGCGGAGAAGAAAAGAAAAGCGCAGAAAGGAGCAGGGGTGTGATGAAGAAAAAGAAAGGGATTTCCCTGATATTTGAAATTTTGAAATATGTTTCCCTGGTGTTTGCGGCGCTGTGTGCGCTGATTCCAGTGTGCGTGTGTATTTTGACTGCCTTTAAGACCAATGAGGAATATGCGTCTACTTCCGTTCTGGATTTGCCCAGGTCATTTTTTTACTTTGAAAATTTTGTGATTGCATTTCAAAAAGCGAATATGGTAAGGGGATTTATGAATACGGCAATGGTCCTGGTGGTTGTATTGACTGCATCTGTCTTTATGGGTTCCATGCTGGCTTATGTGTTAAACCGGTTTAAATTTCCAGGACGGGGACTGATTCAAAATCTGTTTATGTTTGCAGCCCTTCTTCCGGGAATTGCCATGCAGGTTACAATTTATCAGATTATGTATTCTCTTGGACTGGTCAATCACTTGTATGGATATATGATCGTTCTGATGGGAACTGATATTATCTCCATTTATATATTCCTGCAGTTTTTTGAGAATCTGCCTGTATCTCTGGATGAGTCAGCGATTATGGACGGATGCACCTACTTTGGAGTGTTTTTTAAGATTTTGTTTCCATTGTTAAAGCCAGCTATTATGACTTCTGTACTCCTGAAGGGAGTGAGTGTTTACAATGAATATTATGCTTCCAATCTGTATCTCCAGACACCGAAGTTAAAAACGATTTCCACGGCTCTTTACACATTTACAGGACCTTATGGGAATCAGTACAACTATATCTGCGCTGGTGTTCTGATTACAATAGCGCCTATTCTGATTCTGTTTTTGATTTTTCAAAAGAGGGTGTATGGAGGAATGGCAGCAGGAGCAGTGAAGGGGTGAGGAGAGGATTGAAAAAGCGAAAAAGGGCTGTAGCGTGGATGGCTGCCATGCTGCTTACAAGTTCTTATGTCTGCTCTGTAACTGTATTTGGAGCGCCAAATGCAGGAGAAGTGACGCGGATTTGGGATTTTGAAGATGGGACTCAGGGATGGGTATATGATGACAGTTGGTCCGGAGACAGCTATAAGGGAGAAGGAAGTTGTACTTATGATGAGGAAAAAAGGATGTTAAAGCTTAATCTGGACTATTCTCTCAATATTGATAACAGCTATAGTCAGACCGGAATCTGTCTGTCAGAGGAAGAGGGGATTGATTATTCTCCCTATAAAGCATTAAGCTTTGATCTTTACTATGACCCTTCCGCTTTCACCACAGGAAAACTGATTGCCAAGGCCTTTTCAAACAATATTTTTGGAGATCAGAGCTGTATCATTCATGAGACGCCATCCGAAGAGGTGGATGGGCTTAGATTAGTCAATGTAACTTTAAGCTGTGATGAGAAATATACCCAAAGAGAGAAACCGGGAAAGCTGATGCTTCTGTTGATTGGAGAATATACCGATTATCATGGGGATATCTGGATTGACAATATTATACTAAGCAATGTGAAAAAGGAAAAGTTTCTGAAGGAAACAACCATTCCCGTAAAGACGGAAACCATTCTTTCGGCTGGGGACGGGGCGTTATCAGTAAATGGTTCTTCTTTTGTGTTGGAATCGGAACTAAAGCTGGCAGACCCCAATGCAGACGCTTGTGTGGCTGCTCTCTATCAATATTTAAAGGCAGTGGGGGAATCGGATGCCACCCTTTATGGACATATGGAAGATACGGTGCTGAAAGCCGGCTCTTCACAGCTGTCGGATTCCGATACAGAAGATGTGACTGGATCTCTGGCTGCGATTGTGGGAATGGACTGCGGCGGGCTTTTCGGCGGATTTGCCAGCAAGTACAATGAACGGCATCCAGGAGCAGGGATTCCAGACACCAATGAAGGAAATATAAAGGCAGCAGCAATGTTTAGCAATGAGTCTATGCAAAGAGGGGCGATCATTACGTTATCCAGCCACATGCCGAATTTTTCCCAAACGGTGAAGCTGGAAGGGGATTTTTCAAATAGTTATGATGGATTTGACTTTTCTCCGGCAGATTCTTATGTGCTGACTGGGGATTGTATGAATCAAATTTTGCCTGGGGGAATTTTTCATGAAGCTTACTGTGCTCATTTGGATGTGATTGCAGACTATGCGCGGCAGATAGAGGGACCAGTTCTGTTTCGGCCTTTGCATGAAAATACAGGAAGCTGGTTCTGGTGGGGAAAAGCATTTTGTGATGCAGAAACCTATAAGAGCGTTTATAAGTTTACCGTGGAATATTTGCGGGATGAAAAAGAGATTCACAATCTACTGTATTTGTATGGGCCAGGTTCAGAGGCAGCCAATTTAGAAGAATATGAAGAACGTTATCCAGGAGATGAGTATGTAGATCTGGTTGGATTTGACACTTATGATAATAATCCGGTTCCGGATTCAGAAGGATACACCTTTTTGACCAGCTTTGAAAATACCTTGAAGCTGACAGATACTTTTGCAAAAAAACACGGAAAGCTAATGGCTGTGACAGAAACTGGTATGTCTTCCGTAAAGTCAGGCGGAATCCCGGAGACAGGAAACCGAAGGCCAGAGTGGTATATGGAAATGCTGGATATTATGACAAAGCCGGAATATGACTGCTGCTATTTTATGCTTTGGTCCAACTATGCAAGAAGCGGCGGATATTATTCTCCTTTTGTCATGGAAAAACGGGAAGGAGGCAAACTGTATGGACATGAGCTGCTAGATTCCTTTGTAGCCATGTACAACAGTAAAAAAAGCATATTTGCACAAGATCAGGCAGAAGTGATGAAACGTATTGCTGCAGGTAGTTTGGGCGAGGTAAAGCTTTTGCCTTATGGTTCGGTCAGCGGGTATATTACTGAACCAGTGGCCGGTGAACGAATCCTGGGGGAAAGAACCTTGTCCGCCCGTTTTAACCAGGAAATGTTACATGGGGAGTTTCGGTTGGAAAGCAGCACAGGACAGGTTTCGCTCACGGCAGAGACCAATGGAAACAAAGTGGAGACTGTGTTGGACGGGGAGACTTTGGCAAAGCTTGGAGAAGATGCAGGCGGAAAAATCGGATTGTATGTGAATGGAGAGAAGCTGCAGGAAATCCGGGTGATTTACAATATTGCACCCAGACCGGAAGATCCGCTGCAGATCGACGATTTTGAATCCTATGCCGGACTTTTAAACCTTCTTTTAGACAGCTGGAGCAGCAACAAGGACAGCGGCTGTGAACTAAACATTAGTCTTTCCGATGAATTTAAAAACCAAGGAGAATATGCTCTGAAGTTTGAATACATGGAAACCCAAAACGGATGGGCAGGATGTGAGTTTCCAAAGGAAGCAGACTGGTCTGATTGCGATGCTTTGCAGATTTGGGTAAAGCCAGACGGCAACAATCAAAAAACTGTAGTACAGATCAACACGGCAAATGGTGGTTCCTATGAAGCATACCTTCAAAATTATCCAGAATATGCTTCCACCACGGACCCGCTTTTGATTACCTTGCCTTTTGGTGAATTTCAGGATAAGAACGGCAAGGGAAGCCTCTCTTCTGAAGCAGCGTCCAACATATCTGGTTTTGGACTTTGGGTAAACGCAATCGGAGACTCTCCGGCAATAGACGAAAAGGGAGAGGTCCGGGGCGCACTGTATTATGATGATATAAAAGCCGTATCCTCTGGAAAGACAATGCCAGAGTTTGTAGTTACATCCCAGGATGGAGGCGCTGAAGAAGTATTAGATGTGAAAGCTACTGAGAATCAGACTGGAGAATCCAGTACAGCAACCGAAACTATTTCCTGGGTCCAATATTTGATTCCCTTCCTATCTGGAGGGGTTGCTTTGGCGGCGGCAATAGCAGCATTGCTGCTGGCCCTGGATCGGAGAAGAAAATAAACTTTTATGCGGCCTGTTTGGCGGCGGGATTTTTAAGGGAATGATTTGTAATGTGACAACACAGGCTGGAAAAGGTATGAATTATTAGGAGGAACAAGAATATGAAGTATATTGCAAGGCTTTGGGAAAATATGCTGGCAAGAAGAACCTTGTCCATGGTGCTGTGCCTGACCTTGGCAGTTACCTCCGCAAGCGTCTGTGCAGCTTCTACTAATCAACTGGTGCAGGAGACAAGGGCAGCAGGGGAAAAGGAGAATGAATCAGAGAGCAAGGAAGCAGAACGGACAAAAGAAGAGGAAAGTATGGCACACAATCCAGTTTCGGATTCGGCCAGTCCGATGGAAGGGGAACCTTTGACCGATGACCGTGAGGAAGAAGAGGAGGAGGAAGATACCCGATGCCTTCATGAATTTACCTCACTTTGGGTTGGCTATGAATGCAAACTGACTGATTATGTGGACGGGTATGAACCAGGAGACGAAGTGAGGATTGAGGCGTCTTTCAATCAATCCGTTACCAGCCAGATTGGATTGTACATTGACGGAGCATGGAACTCTTTTCGGGGGGAAGGAAAGAAGCGAAACATTACTTTGGTTCCGGACAGTGATTATCTGAATATCCAGATTTCTGATCTAAAGGGGTTGTCCAGTGTGAATTTGACGGATATTTCTGTGGAAATTGTCCGGAAGGGCGAGGCAGATCTGGGAAATTATCTTCATAAATTTACTGGATTGTGGCAGGGCTTTGAGACGAAATTTTCAGATTTTAACCCAGATTATGAGCCAGGAGACGAGATTCGGGTGACGGTCAATTTCAGTAAATATGTGTCCAGCCAGCTGGGGATGAACTTAAACGGCCAGTGGAGTACGCTTACTGGCGATGGTAAGGAAATATCCAAAGTAGTTACGCCAGATAATGACTATTTGAATATTCAGATTACCGATATGTGGGCCAATTACAAGATTGGGGTGATTTCCATTGGTGTGGAAATTGTGAAAAAGGGTCCTGGAGTCCAAAATAACGAAGACTGGAATCACTGGGGAAGCAGCAGGATGGAGCCGACACAATACACAGAACCAGGAGATTATCTTTTGTTTTCCGGAGACGCCAATGAAAAGTATGAAACCCATGACGGATGGATTTTGGATTGTGCAGATACAGACTGGCTGACTTTAACGTATTCTTGTGTTGCGGAACATGAAAACTGGGGCATTTTAGGCTGGGGCGCTACCATTGACGGGGAATGGAAGGATGGTCCTGGATACAGTGCGGACAGTGTGGATTCCACAAAAGAAGTGACTTGTACGTTCAGCGTCAATTATTTAAGGCGTATGATGAAGATCACACCGGAAAGTAATGTGAGCTATTTGAATCTGGGCGCTTACAGCGACGGGCGGATTGAGGAGCTGACCCTGCATGTAGGTTCGGAAATTCCGCGGGATATGCATTTGTTTCAGAACGGGGCGGTAAACCAGGCGTGGAATTGTACGGATATTGAGCGGATTCTCAATGCGCCGGATGATCAATACATTTGCGTTCAGTATACCTGTGCCACATCTACCTTTGAAAACTGGACTGTCTTAACTTGGGGTGCGTCTGTTAATGGAGAATGGAGAAACGGAAAAAGCTATAAAACTTCTTACCACGAAGCCACCAGAAATCACTTTTTCAGTATGCGGATGGATGTATTTCGGAGGATGCTGGGATTAAGCTGGGATGTAAAAGTGGATTCCATTCAACTTTCTGCATATAATGATGCACGGATTTTAGATATTTGGTTCAGCGATAATCCAGTGGACGATCCAGGAGATTCCAAGAAGGAGAAGGTGGTTCGGGAGGCACCATATAATTCTCCCAATAAAGGAACTTATGATAGTGTTGCAAAAGATGAGGGGGAGGAATATCCTCAGGATACCACATTGGACGCCTGGGAATGGAAAGACATCAAGAACTGGAAAGAGATTGCAAAGAGCCTGAAAAAAGGTGTTTATATTGTGATTGAATATGAGGCAGAGGAGGGAATCGAGCCAAATCTCCAGTTTACCATGAGTGATGGCAAACAGCAGGGAGTAACGCCGACCTATCTGGCAGACGGGCAGGCAGTGTTCTCTTATGAAGATATTCAGAACTTTCTGCCAGACTATCTGATTCCCCAGGAAATCTCCAACATGCAGGTTAGTTCCGGAGATGGAACGATGACCGTGAAAAAGATAAAGGTGGTTAAGAATGAAAAGGAACTTGCAGAGGAAGAGATTGCAGTATTGACTAATTCCTGGAGCGGATTCAGTACACAGATCAGCAAGTGGCATTCTGGTTATCAGGTAGGCGACACGGTAAAAGTTACGGTTACATTTGACAAGAAAATACCAAGTGCAATCGCGTTTCATACAAAGGGCGCATGGAACATTTCCGGATATGTAAACGCAAATACCATTACACGGACAGCAAAGCCTGACGACGACTACCTGGGAATCCAGATTGGTGAGATTCCCAAAAACATGAGATATGCAAAAATCATGGATATCAAGGTGGAAATTGAGGGAAAAGTAAATTACAACGATTATGTTCAGCTGACAGGGGACCGAAGCATGGGAATCCTGGCGGATACAAAGGAAAATGCTGCGACTGCAGTTTTGACGGATGAAGAAATCAACCAAGGTGCGAAAGTGATCTTTGAGACGGCAAGAGGTATGTTGACTGCCGGGGAAAAAGCACAGGTGGCAGCTCTGTTTGGAGAGCAGGCAGAGAACATTAAGGTGGCCAAAGTTCCTGATATTACTGTATACAAGGAGGAAGAGGGAAAGCGGACCAAAATAGAAGAAACGTATGAACCGGTAAGCTTTAAAGTGCCTGTACCAGACGAACTGTTAGGCAAGGGCTATGATTTTGCCGTGGTTCGGGAACACAAGGGGGAGCTGGCTTTTTTAGGGGATTTGGACGGAAATGAGAGCACAGTTACCTTTGCAAGCAGTAAGTTTTCAAGGTTTGCCATTGTTTATGGGGATTCGGGTGTTTTTGATGAAACGAGTGGCGCGATTACCGTGTTCCGAAGTGAGTGGAATGGATTTACAACCAGCTTTAGCAAATATAACAGCAAATATAAGCCGGGAAAACCAACAAAAGTAACGTTGACCTTTGATGAGGCTGTAAAGGCATATGTGGATTACAATGCTCCGGAATGGACCAGAGTGGAGGGTTTTGGAACCGGAAAAACGTTTACTGCTACAATTACTCCTGGTGATGACAGCCTGACCATTGGAATTGGAGACCTGAATGGAAACAGCAAAGTGAAGCTGCTGAGTGTGAAAGTGGAGCAGGAGGCGGAAAAGATTACAGAATTTACGGCTGTTAATCAGAAGTTTGCAACCAGTTTTAGCGCATATAATGAAAAATTTGTAAAGGGTTATCCAGTTACAATAACCTTGACGTTTGATAAAGATGTAGTTGGAAGTGTTGGATACCATAAGGATGGGACGTTGGAGGAGATGGTGGATTCCGGCACAAGTTTAGGTAAGGTGCTGACAAAAACCTTTACTCCAGGAGATGATGAACTGACGGTTTGGGTTGCGGACATGGGTGGAAATACCTCTGTAAATTTGACGGATATTCAAGTGGAACAGACCATAAATCCCATTTACACCTTTCAACATTCCTGGGGTGGAGAAGGCGACACATTTAGCGGTAAAATCACGGACTATTGCAGTGACTATGAGATTGGTGATAAAGTAAAAATTACTGCTGTCTTTGATAAAGATTCTCAGGTGAAAATAATCGCAGGTTCCGGCGGTGAAGGGAAAGAAATTACAGCAACCGGAACAAGGGTGAATCTTGTAACTGTGCCAGGAGCAGATGGATTTGGCATTCAGGCAGGAGATGACAGTAAGCTGCCTCTTGGACTTTTGGATGTCATGGTGGAGATTGTAAAAAAGGCTGAGCCAGTGGAAGCAATCCATAAATTTATGGAAGCCTGGGCAGGGTTTGAGACGGATTTTCGTACTTATAACAATAATTTTAAGGCAGGGCAGGAAACGATTGTAACGTTGACTTTTGATCGGTCAGCTCATGTACAGACTGCATTTAAAACAGCAAATTCCGATTGGGACGTTCGCTCTGGAAGTGGAAAAGAGGTGGTACTGAAAGTTACACCAAAGGAAGATTACATGAATATCCAGATTACTGATATGGGAGGAGAGACTGCCATTCATCTGTTATCCATTCAGGTGGAGCAAAATTCGTCCGAACCAGAAGGACTGCATGAGTTTACATCTGCCTGGTCAGGGATAGAGTATGCTTTAAGCGAATATAATCCAGACTTTAAGGCAGGGGAGGAGACAACCGTAACACTGACCTTTGATAAAGAGGCAAATGCCCAGATGGCGTTTAAAACCGAAGCATCCAGCTGGGACACCCATGGAGGAACCGGGAAAGAAGTGACAGCAACCGTAACGCCAAAGGAAGATTATATTAATATTCAGATTACGGATATGGCAGGAGAAACATCGATTAAACTGCTTTCGGTTAAAGTGGAGCAGAATGTGTCCGAACCAGAAGGATTACATGAGTTTACATCTGCCTGGTCAGGGGTAGAGTACGCGTTAAGTGAATATAATCCGGATTTTAAGGCAGGGGAAGAGACGACGGTGACACTGACCTTTGATAAAGAGGCAAATGCTCAGATGGCGTTTAAGACCGAAGCATCCAGCTGGGACACCCATGGAGGAACCGGGAAAGAAGTGACAGCAACCGTAACGCCGAAGGAAGATTATATTAACATTCAAATCACGGATATGGCGGGAGAAACATCGATTAAACTGCTTTCGGTTAAAGTGGAGCAGAATGTGTCCGAACCAGAAGGATTACATGAGTTTACATCTGCCTGGTCAGGGGTAGAGTACGCGTTAAGTGAATATAATCCGGATTTTAAGGCAGGGGAAGAGACGACGGTGACACTGACCTTTGATAAAGAGGCAAACGCCCAGATGGCGTTTAAAACCGAAGCATCCAGCTGGGACACCCATGGAGGAACCGGGAAAGAAGTGACGGCAACCATAACGCCGAAGGAAGATTATATTAACATTCAAATCACGGATATGGCAGGAGAAACATCGATAAAACTGCTTTCGGTTAAAGTGGAGCAAAATGTGTCCGAACCAGAAGGATTACATGAGTTTACATCTGCCTGGTCAGGGGTAGAGTACGCGTTAAGTGAATATAATCCGGATTTTAAGGCAGGAGAAGAGACGACAGTAACACTGACCTTTGATAAAGAGGCGAAGGCCCAGATGGCGTTTAAGACCGAAGCATCCACTTGGGATACCTATGGAGGAACCGGGAAAGAGGTGACGGCAACCGTAACGCCGAAGGAAGATTATATTAACATTCAAATCACGGATATGGCGGGAGAAAGTTCTTTTAAATTAGTAAGTGTGGAAGTAATACAAGAATCAACGGCATCTATCATGACTCTGGAAGACTTCATTCTTCAGGAGGACCCGGTCTATACCTTTACTTCTTTAGAGACCATCCATCTGAATCTGGCGGATTACTGGGATGAATACGAGATCGGGCAAGATGTGAAAGTAGAATTAAATTTATTCTCAGATGGTAAATTCCGTGCCATGGCAGAAGATGCAGACTATGTTATTGCAACTAGCTCCAACGCGAAGGCGCTAAAGGCAACTGCCTCCAATGCAACGCCATCTAATGCAAAGGGAACTAATGATGACCTTGTTTTTGAAAGTGATGAAGATGGTGTGTTGACTATCAAATGGGAAGGGAAGCCGAAATCCGGAGAGATTGCAGTGACCATTCTTGATATGGAGGGAGAACAAATTCAGATTGACAGCATAGACGTGACAGAAATAAAAGAGGCAGAGTCAGTCAGGAAGGCTGTAGTTTCAGCGGCAAACAATATGGCAGCAACGAATTTCCCGGACAAAGCATCTGAAAAAGAGGAAGAGGAGACTTCCGTGGAACAGGAGCCAGCAAAAAAGGAGGAGGATGCGGCAGAGTTTGCTGACGAATATAAAGAGCAAGACCCAAAAGACCAAGAATCAAAAAAGGATATACAAGGAGAAGCGGCGCAAAAACCAGAAGAATCAAAGGATACAGATAATGAAGCCAGCGAGCTGGACGAAAAAGAGGTATAAAAATATTTCCTGACAGAAAGCATTTTTCAGACACAGTCGGGTTGTCAAGAAGGCAGGTAGCGACATTTGCACCTGCCTTCTTGATTCAGACAGCTTTGTAAGCTAAGCTTAGAGATGAAATTCTTTCAGCAATCTGCGCTGATATTTCTTGTCTCTTGCAGCTTTCGTAATATCATCAATACGGTTAGCATTGGCCAACAGGATGTTGAGACGATTAATTCGGTTTTCTCCATCAATCTGGCCTTTTTTTATGCCTTTATCAAAACCATCCTTCATGAGCATTTTTCCAAGGGTGGACATATTAAAAACCTCCTTCATTTGTTTCATTTCGTTATGTTTTAAAAATTTCCTTGCTAATGTGAATAAAACTGACTCCATATGGAGCACATCTTCCGAGGAAAGGGATTCCTGTTGGTTCTGAATCAACAACAAACTACGTTTGATTCGTTCTTGCTGTGACATTTGTCCATCCATCAAAGGAGTCAGAAGAAGAAACAGTTCCTGACGACACAGAGCAGAACTTCGCTGTTTTTTCTCCAATTGGTGAATGAGAAGATCTGCATTTTGGTCCTTTAATCGGACAAGGTGAACTTGATATACATTTTGCCCCTGTACCAGTTTGTCTTTTATCTTTTTCACACGGGAGCTGCATAGTACATAAGTGGTTACGTCCACTTTGTAGTAATAACTGATGATTATTTGTCATTGTCCATAATCCTCCTTTGCAGGAGCACATAAGGAACTGTCTTAATTATAACGTTTTTTTATGTACCGGACAATAGTTTCCTGCTTTAATTTGTATAGAATTGTATTGAAGTGAATGAAAGGATACCGTTCATGGAGCGGAAAACGGTTTAAGGCCAGATGAAAAATCAGATAACTGCTTTTATGCCGAAAGCATAATAGAACTATTTTTTACTTTAACATACATGAAAAATCAGGTGAGTTTTTAAAAACGATAAAGAAGATCAACATGGAAAAAAGATATTCCTGTCAGACAGTTCCAGATAGAATGTGCATTTCATATTCGGTAAAAAAATTATATCATATATTTTGTGGATAAGCAAATAAAAATTGAAGACGGATGAAAAGATGGCTGATACATGGATTGTGGCATAAATAAATTAAAATAAAAAATTAATTTAATTTAAGAAAATATATTAAGTTAAAAAATAAAAATAACCTAAAAATATAGTGATAATATATAAAAATACACGGTTTTACAGTGCTATATTAACAAAAATGAAAAAGAACACACTTTGCTATTGAAATTAAATCATATTAATATTATAATTAAATTAATTCGTGTGGAGTCAAAAATTTATGTTTGATGATGAATGGAAATACGGGAAAATTTGTTTTTAGGAGGGCAAAAGGAATGGGAATTGAGTATTTGGAGGGTGAAGGATTATTTCGGCTCACAGCCCAAGATACGGAATATGTAATCGGAATAGGGGATGGAAAATATGTGGGGCATGTTTATTATGGAAAGAAGATAGAAGACAACCGGTGCGGTTATCTAATGAGGACAGAGGAAGCGCCTTTTGTTCCTTCCAAGAATCTGCGGGAAAAGTGTTCCTTTGCAGATGCATTTCCCACAGAATATTCTACTTGGGGAATGGGAGATTACCGGGACAGCTGCCTGAATGTGCGAAGCAGCGATGGCTGCCGGGGATGTGAACTGCATTATAAGAGGTATCGGATTCTGGAAGGAAAGCCAGAGCTGCCGGGAATGCCAGCTACTTTTTGCAGGGATGATGGCGGACAGGGAATGACTTTGGAGTTGGAATGCCGGGATGAAGTGCTGGGCCTGAAGGTGATTTTAAGATATAGTGTGTTTGAAGACAGCGCAGCTGTCATACGAAGTGTGGAGCTGACCAATGAAGGGGACAAACCTTTGTATCTGGAGCGGGTTTTGACTGCATGTATGGATATGGATATGGAAGAGGGGGATTTATTGACCCTTGGAGGTTCCTGGGCAAGGGAACGTCACATGGTCCGCCGTCCTCTGGCTTTTGGAAAGCAGATGGTGTCTTCTTTTCGCGGAGAATCCGGGCATCAGGATCACCCATTTTTGGCAGTCATGGGGCCAAATGCAGGACAAGACCAGGGTGAAGTTTATGCCATGCATTTTGTCTATTCGGGGAATTTTATGGCAGAGGCAGAGATGAGCCAGTTTGGCAGTGTGCGGCTTTTGATGGGGATTCATCCGGAAGGATTTGAGTGGGTGTTAAATCCAGGGGACACCTTTGTGACTCCGGAAGTAGTGTGTGTATATTCCGACCAGGGATTAGGGAAGATGACTCATATTTTCCATGATCTGTATCGGGGACATCTTATCCGCAGTCCCTATCTTCACAGAAAACGCCCCATTTTGATTAACAACTGGGAAGCAACCTATTTTGACTTTAACACAGAGAAGCTTTTGGAAATCGCCAAAGAGGCCAAAAAACGCGGTATAGAAATGCTGGTTATGGATGACGGTTGGTTTGGGGACCGAAATACAGATGAAGGTTCTTTGGGAGACTGGCAGGTTAATGAGAAAAAACTGCCTGGGGGGCTGACTTATTTGGTGGAACAAATCAGAGCGCTGGGAATGGAGTTTGGCATCTGGTTTGAGCCGGAGATGGTTTCTCCTGATTCCAATTTATACCGGACTCATCCAGACTGGGCAGTCTGCATTCCAGAAAGAGAACCTGTACAGAGTCGGGCGCAGTATGTTCTTGATTTGTCTCGTCCAGAGGTGGTGGATTATGTATATGAGTCTGTAGCTCGGATTCTTAGGAGTGGGCCGATTTCCTATGTAAAGTGGGATATGAACCGTCAGATGTCAGACATAGGAAGCGCCTGTTTGGGGAAAGAACATCAGGGAGAACTGTTTCATCGGTACATATTAGGAGTGTATGAACTGCAAAAACGGCTGACAAGAGAATTTCCAGAGCTTTTGCTGGAAAATTGTGCCAGCGGCGGAGCGCGGTTTGATCCGGGAATGTTATATTACAGTCCACAGATCTGGTGTTCCGATGACACAGATGCCATAGAGCGTCTGGCAATTCAAGAGGGGACCTCACTTTTGTATCCTCTTTGCACCATAGGAGCACATGTAAGTGCATGTCCCAACCATATTGTGGGAAGGGTGACGCCTTTTGAAACCCGCGGTCATGTGGCCATGGCAGGAACCTTTGGCTATGAACTGGATATTACCAAGCTGTCCCAAGCAGAAAAGGAGATGGTGGAAGAGCAGGTAAAAATGGTTCATCGGTTCCAGCCTTTAGTCCAGGAAGGAGACTACTACCGGGTTGCATCCTGGCAGGAAAATCATAAATATGACAGTTGGCAGGTGGTTTCCAAAGATAAAACCGAGGCTCTTTTGACTTATGTTCAGGTGTTGGCACAACCCAACTGGCACAGCCGGAAGATTCTTCTCAAAGGGCTTAATCCAAATGCAGAGTATCAGTTGGAATTGATTGTGCAGGATAAGACAAAGTCTGGAGAAATGGAACAAAAGTTTACCGGAAAGGTGTATAAAGGGAGTCTTTTGATGTATGGAGGAATTTTGATTCCCAGGATGCAGGGAGATTTTACAAGTATAATGATTTATCTCAAGGCGAAAGCTTCAGCACCTAAAACCAATTAAAAAGAATTATGCCAAATGAGTTTGAAAGATTTTTAATAGAAAAAGATTTGGGAGGATAGAAAAATGAAGATCATTGCACCAACCATTCATAATATGCCATGGCAAGAGCCAGAGAAAAAACCAGTGGATGCCCCAGTGTGGAGATACAGAGAAAATCCGGTGATTGGGAGAAATCCAATAAAAGGAGTCAGCAGGATTTTTAATTCGGCTGTAGTTCCCTTTGAGGACGGGTTTATCGGCGTGTTTCGGGGAGAGCAGGTAAATGGGGTTCCCTATATTTATATGGGAAGAAGCCAGGATGGAATCCACTGGGATTTTCAGGAAGAAAAGATTCATTTTGTAGATGAAAAGGGTCAGGAGTTTATGCCCAAATATGCCTATGATCCTCGTCTGGTAAAGGTGGAAGATACTTATTATGTGATCTGGTGTCAGGACTTTTATGGAGCAGCCATTGGTATGGCAAAAACAACAGATTTTAAGCGGTTTGAACGGCTGGAGAATCCCTTTTTGCCATTTAATCGGAATGCGGTGTTGTTTCCAAGAAAAATAAACGGAAATTTTGTAATGCTGTCTCGGCCCAGTGACAGTGGTCATACGCCTTTTGGGGACATTTTCTTAAGCGAAAGCCCGGATTTGGTATATTGGGGAAAACATCGCCATGTGATGGAAAAAGGAGAAGAATGGTGGCAGGTGTTAAAGATCGGAGGGGGAGCTGCTCCTATTGAGACTGATGAGGGCTGGCTGCTGTTCTATCATGGAGTGACGGGAACCTGCAATGGATATGTATACAGTATTGGAGGCGCCATATTGGATATTGACCAACCTTCTATAGTAAAATACCGGTGTGAAAATTTCCTTCTCACGCCAGAAGAATGGTATGAAGAGCGGGGATTTGTGCCAAATGTATGTTTCCCATGCGCCACTGTCTGCGATCCAAAGGATGGACGAATTGCAATTTATTATGGGGCGGCAGATAGTTATATTGGGCTGGCCTTTACCAGAGCAGATGAGATTAGCGCTTATATAAAAGAA
Source organism: Clostridiaceae bacterium (assembly GCA_009911065.1). Taxonomy (GTDB): domain Bacteria; phylum Bacillota; class Clostridia; order Lachnospirales; family Lachnospiraceae; genus Brotaphodocola. Next base: position 40,737 of record QXWR01000039.1, read on the forward strand.
CACAACAGATTAACGGAAAGCGACCGGGAGATTGGGATGCGATAAAATGAGAAGGGAGCAAAATGGTACAGGAAATTGAGAAGCATTTGGAGGAAAAACTAATCCCTTTTTGGGAGAGGCTGGCAGATTGGCAATATGGTGGATTTTACGGATATATGGGATATGATTTGAAACTGAACCCACAGGCGGAAAAGGGGGTAATTTTAAACAGCAGGATTTTGTGGTTTTTCTCCAATGGGTTTTTGACATTAGGGGATACAAAACTGTTGAAATATGCAGATCATGCCTATGAATTTCTGCGGGATTTTTGCGTGGACAAAAAATATGGCGGAGTGTATTGGTCTCTTTCCTATGACGGAAACGTTTTAGATGAGACAAAACACACGTACAATCTGGCGTTTGCTGTGTATGCATTGTCTTCTTATTATGCGGCCAGTAAAAAGGAAGAAGCGTTAATGTTGGCCTGTGAACTGTATGAGCAAATTGAAACCTGCTGCAAGGATGCAGGCGGATACGGGGAGGCATTTGACCGGGAGTTTCGTCCCATGTCCAATGAGAAGCTGTCCGAGAACGGAGTGATGGCAGCCCGCACAATGAATACGCTGCTTCATGTATTTGAAGCTTATACAGAGCTGTATCGGGTGAGCAGCCAGAAAAGGGTGGGAGATAAGATGCGGGAGATTCTGGACGTTTTTGAGCAGAACGTGTATAATCCTAAGAAACGGCGCCAGGAAGTGTTTTTTGACAGAGAGTGGAATCCACTCATTGACCTTCACTCTTATGGACATGATATTGAGACATCCTGGCTGTTGGATTTGGGGTGTCAGGTATTAGGAGATCCGGAATATACGAAAAAAATGGCGCCGATGATTGAGGCACTGGCACAGGAAACGTATGAGAAGGCTTACCAGAATCACAGCATGATAAATGAATGTGAGAACGGAATCAACCAGACAGACCGAATCTGGTGGGTGCAGGCAGAGGCAGTCGTAGGGTTTGTGAATGCCTGGGAGAGAATGCCGGAAAAAGAATATTTTCTCCATGGAGCAAAAGATATATGGACCTATATTTGTCAGGTGATGGTAGATAAAAGAGAAGGTTCCGAGTGGTATTGGCGGGTGGACGAAACTGGAAAGCCCGTTGAGGGAGAACCGATTGTGGAACCGTGGAAGTGTCCATACCATAATGGCAGAATGTGTATGGAAATGATACAGAGGAGTCATAGGGGGAAATTGTCTTAAAACAGAGTGAGGGAGAAAAGGATGCTGGAAAAATATAGAGAAGAAAAAGAGAAACTGGAACGATTAATCGGAAAAAAGAACCGGAAAACTGAGTTTTATAATGGCATTTATAACCGATATGTGGACCCGGTGCTGACCAGAGAACATATTCCGGTGGAGTGGAAATATGATCTGAACCCACAAACCAATCCGTTTTTCATGGAACGGCTTGGGGTCAATGTAGTGATGAATGCAGGGGCTATTGAACTTGACGGGAGAATCTGCTTGGTGGTCCGGGTGGAAGGCAATGACCGGAAATCCTTTTTTGCTGTGGCAGAAAGCGAAAGCGGAGTGGACGGATTTCGATTTTGGGATGAGCCGGTAATGCTGCCGGATACTTGTCCGGAAGAGACCAATGTGTATGATATGCGTCTGACCAAACATGAAGATGGATATATTTACGGGGTATTTTGTTCCGAAAGCAAAGACACCTCAGTAAAAGATTTGTCAGCTGCTGTGGCTGCTGCAGGGATTGTGCGGACAAAGGATTTAAAGAACTGGGAACGGCTGCCGAATCTGGTGACGCTGCGCTCTCCCCAACAAAGAAATGTAGTGCTTCATCCCAGGTTTGTAAATGGAAAATATGGATTTTATACCAGACCTATGGATGATTTTATTGATACCGGAAGCGGCGGAGGAATCGGTTTTGGATTATGTGAGGATATTACTCATCCGGTAGTGGATGAGGAGATTATGACCAGCCTGCGAAAATATCATACGATTACTGAGGCAAAGAACGGGGCCGGAGCAGTGCCGATTCCTACGGAGAAGGGCTGGATTCACATCGCCCACGGAGTACGGAACACGGCGGCAGGGCTGCGTTATGTGATCTATGGATTTGCCACAGATCTGGAACATCCGGAGAAAGTGATTGCAGAGCCATCTGGATTTCTGATCGCTCCCAGAGAAGAGGAACGGGTGGGGGATGTGTCCAATGTGGTGTTTACCAATGGAGCGGTTGTTCGGGATAATGGACAGGTGCTCATCTATTATGCTTCTTCTGACACACGGATTCATGTGGCCGAGACAACACAAAAACAGTTGGAGGACTATGTGTTCCATACGCCAAAAGATCCAGGAAGAAGCGCAGACTGTGTGAGACAGAGGGTGGAAATGATCCGCAGAAACAAGGAGTTTTTGAAGAGGATATGATATTCTTTCTGGTTGCTTGTTATATATAGAAAATATATTTGATGCTGGAAGTGTATTTGAGAAAATAAAAACAGGAGAGTTGGGGAGCTATGGGCGGATGGAATAGGGAGATAGCAGAGCGGTATAAGCTTTGGCTGGAATCGGATGTTTTTGATGAAGAGACAAAAAAGGAATTGAGAGGGCTGGAAGGAGAGGATGCAGAGATTACCGACCGTTTTTACCGGGATTTGGAATTTGGCACCGGGGGCCTAAGAGGTGTGCTGGGGGCAGGAACCAACCGGATGAATCTTTATACAGTGAGAAAAGCCACTCAAGGACTTGCCAATTATATTCTGAAACAGGGAGAGAATAAGAAAACGGGAGTAGCCATTGCCTTTGATTCCCGCCGGATGTCTTTGGAGTTTGCCAGAGAGGCAGCCCTTTGTCTGGCTGCCAATAAAATCCGGGCTTATGTGTTTGACTCTCTGCGCCCCACTCCGGAATTGTCCTTTGCTCTGCGGGAACTGGGATGCATTGCAGGGATTGTGGTGACAGCAAGCCACAATCCGCCAGAGTACAACGGCTACAAGGTTTACTGGGAGGACGGCGCTCAGATTACAGCGCCCAGAGACAAAGAGATTATAAAGGAAGTCAATGCCATTACCGATTACAGTGACGCCCGCACTATGGATTTGGAGGAAGCTAAGGCACAGGGATTGTATCAGGTGATTGGTGAAGAGATTGACAACCGCTATATAGAAGAGTTGAAAAAGTTGGTGATTCACCCGGAAATCGTTAGGGAGCAGGGAAAGAATATAAAAATTGTCTATACACCTCTTCATGGTACAGGAAATCTGCCGGTGCGGCGGATTTTGCGGGAGCTGGGTTTTGAACAGGTTTATGTGGTGCCAGAGCAAGAGCTGCCCAATGGAGATTTTCCCACAGTCAGCTACCCTAATCCGGAAGATTCCAATGCCTTTACTTTGGCCTTAAAGCTGGCAAAGCAGGTAGATGCAGATCTTGTTCTTGCCACAGACCCAGATGCAGATCGTTTGGGCATTTATGGCAAAAACAAAGAGACTGGAGCATATGAGCCATTTACCGGCAATATGTCCGGAATGATTGTTTTAGAGTATATTTTGTCCCAAAAACAGGCTTTGGGGCAGCTTCCAGAGAATGGGGCGGTAGTGACAACCATTGTATCCGGGAAAATGTCCAGGGAAATTGCCAGAACCTATGGAGTGGAGCGGCTTGAAACGCTTACAGGTTTTAAATACATTGGAGAGCAGATTAAGTTTTTTGAAAAAAATCATGACCATGAATTTTTGTTTGGATATGAAGAGAGCTATGGGTGTCTGGTGGGAACTCATGCCAGAGACAAGGATGCTGTAGTTGCTGTGATGGCTCTGTGTGAGGCAGCAGCTTACTATTGGTCCCAGGGCCTTACCCTTTGCCAGCAGATGGAGCGGCTGTTTGAAAAATATGGCTATTTCCAGGAAGATCTCTGTACGATTACAATGAAAGGTCAGACCGGTGCAGCAAAAATTCGGGACATTCTGGAACATATCCGGAAAAATCCGCCTGCCCAAATTGGCGGCTATCAGGTCAATCAGTTCCGGGACTATGAAAAGGAAATGATTTTTGATTACAAGACGAAAATGGAGTATCCTTCCGGGCTTCCCAAATCCAATGTGCTTTACTTTGATTTGGAGGAGGATGGCTGGTGCTGCGTCCGCCCATCTGGAACGGAACCAAAAGTGAAATTTTATATGGGAGTAAAAGGAAGATGCCAGGAAGATGCCAGACTACGGCTGGAGAGCTTGAAAACAGCAGTGCAGGGGCTGGTTGGAGCGTAAAAGCTTTGATTGGTTTCCTTTGGAAATGACAGAAGATCCAGGTCAGAGGAAGATGGTTTTTATGAAAGAGGTAGAGGAATGAGCATACTGAAATTAAAGCCCAGCTGTAAGGATTATCTGTGGGGCGGACATCGTCTGGTGGAAGAGTACAAAAAGGAATATTCCGGAGAAGTGCTGGCAGAGACCTGGGAACTTTCCTGCCATCCGGCAGGCCCTTCTTATGTTGACAATGGACCTTATAAGGGAAAGACTTTACAGGAGTACATTAACCAGGAAGGAAAGCAGGTTTTGGGGAAAAACTGCAGACGTTTCCGGGATTTTCCCATTCTGGCAAAGTTTATTGATGCTAGAGACAATTTGTCCATTCAGGTTCATCCAGACAACCGTTATGCCTTGCAAAATGAAGGACAATATGGTAAAACGGAGATGTGGTATGTGATGGAGGCTGGAGAGAACTCCTATTTGTACTACGGGTTTCAGCGGGAGATTTCCAGGGAAGAATTTGCAGAGCGGATTCAATCAGACACCCTTTTGGAGGTGCTTCATGCAGTGCCGGTTCAGAAAGGAGATGTGCTTTTCATTGAATCTGGTACGATTCACGCCATTGGAAAAGATATTCTCATTGCGGAGATTCAGCAAAATTCCAATGTCACCTACCGGGTTTACGACTATGGGCGGGTGGGAAAGGACGGGAGAAAGCGGGATTTGCACATTGAGAAGGCGTTAGCAGTGACAAACCGGGTACCAATTTTTAAGAGCAAAAGCAGTTATCCCCATGTGGCAGACTGTGATTATTTTACGGTGGATAAGCTTAATCTGGATGGGATTATGATGGGGCGGATGGAAGGAAATGTGACGGATCGATCTTTTGTCAGTCTTCTTTTTTTGGACGGGGAAGGAAGGATTACCTGCAAAGGAGAACAGCTGGATTACAAAAAAGGAGACAGTTTCTTTTTGTCTGCTGGCAGTGGCGCCTATGAGATTGCAGGAAAATGCGATGTGTTGATTACTACCATTCGAGAAAAAGCTGGTTCTGTGCGTGTGGGCGTATGGATGGGGGGAGATCAGACTCAGATCGGTCTGGTAGACGACCATCAAAAAATTCTGGCAGCCAAAACATTTGCTACTCATGCAGAGCAGGGAGCGGATGCCATGATTGGAGAGACGGCAAAAGAGATTTTAGCTCTTTTGGAGCAGGAGGAAATTCCCATGGACCGGTGCGCCGGGGTAGGAGTGGGAATTGCCGGAACCGTGGACCGAAGGAGAGGAATTGTCCGCTATTCCAACAACATCCGCTGGAAAGAAGTTGACTTAACAAGAAAATTAAGCGATTATCTTCCGGTTCCTGTGCGGGCTGCCAACGATGCAGACTGTACTGCTTTGGGGGAGGCGCTGGTTGGGGCCGGACGGGATTATCAGGATGTGGTTATGCTGACTTTGGGAGCTGGAGTGGGAGGAGGCGTTATTTTAGACGGCAGGATTTACGACGGAAGAGGCATGGGCGGCATGGAGCTTGGGCATATGGTGATTGTGGAAGAGGGAGAAATGTGTACCTGCAAAAGAAAGGGATGTCTGGAAGCCTATGTGTCAGAAACTGCTTTGGAGAAACGGACAAAAAAGGTTTTTGGAGCAGCTCTTCCCCTGTCTGAACTTCTTGCCATGGCGCTTGCCGGGGATAAACGGGCCAGAGAAGTTTTGGATGATTATGTGAAAAAATTGGGAACCGGACTGGTAAATATTGTAAATATTTTCCGCCCTCAGCTGATTCTTTTAGGCGGCGGAATCAGCCGTCTTGGAAGAGAACGGGAACGGCTTATTTTGGAACCACTGCGGGCAGCAATCCGGGAAAATTCGTTTGGAGGAGAGTCTGGGGAGATTCCGGAGCTTGAGGTGGCTGCCCTGGGACGGGCTGCCAGTGTAATCGGAGCTGCCAGCATACTGACTTCTTGACAGGAATTGTTTCATAGGAGGAACTGTTTTTAAGGAGAGGAAAAAGATGGATAAGGGATTTTGTAAAGATTTTGCATGGGGAGCCGCCACGTCCTCCTATCAAATTGAGGGAGCAGCACAAGAAGACGGGAAGGGACTCCACATTTGGGACGTGTTTTGCCGGGAGAAAGGGCGTGTGTTTGATCAGCACACAGGAGATATAGCCTGCGATCACTATCATCGGTTTCGGGAAGATGTAGCGATTATGAAGGAAATGGGACTTGGGGCATATCGTTTCTCTCTGTCCTGGGCCAGACTTTTGCCAGAAGGAACCGGAAAAGTCAATGAAGCTGGAATCCATTTTTATAATCAGTTGATTGATGAACTGCTGGAGGCCGGAATTGAGCCTTATATTACTCTTTTCCACTGGGACTATCCCTATGAACTTTATAAGAGGGGCGGTTGGATGAATCCGGAAAGCGTTCGCTGGTTTGGAGAATATGCAAAGCTGGCAGCAGAACGATTTTCTGACCGGGTTACAAAGTTTTTTACCTTTAATGAACCCCAATGCTTTATTGGATTGTCCTATCTGGACGGGATTCATGCTCCAGGCATTCAGGCTCCCATTCAGGATACCTTTGAGATGGCCCATCATGTTTTAAAGGCCCATGGGCTGGCTGTGCGGATGCTTCGCCAGTACGGAAAACAGAAGCTTCAAATTGGCTATGCCCCCACTGGCTCCATGAGCTATCCGGACAGCTCCGATCCAAAAGATGTGGAGGCGGCCCGGAGACATTTGTTTTCTTTTCCGGAGGAAGATCGAAGATGGGCGTGGAATGTAAGTTTTTGGAGTGATCCAGTAATCCTGGGCCATTATCCGGAAGAATTTTTAACCAGGTATGGAACTTATATGCCTGAAATGACAGAGGAAGACTGGAAACTGGTTTCCGAACCGATTGATTTTTATGGTCAGAACATTTACAACGGAAACCGTATACGCCAGGGTGAAAACGGAAAGCCAGAGGTGGTTTCCAGATACGAAGGTTTTCCACGGACAGCTATCGGTTGGCCGGTTACTCCGGAATGTCTTTACTGGGGTCCTAAATTTTTGTATGAGCGATATGGGAAGCCCATATATATTACGGAGAACGGCATGTCCTGCCATGACGTAGTTTCTTTGGATGGAAAGGTACATGACCCAAATCGGATTGATTTTATGCAGCGGTATCTGGCCTGCTTAAAGCAGGCGGCTGTGGATGGCGTAGACCTAAAGGGATATTTTCACTGGTCCCTGATGGATAATTTTGAATGGCACAGTGGGTACAGTGAGCGGTTTGGACTGATTTATGTGGATTATCCGACTGGGGAACGGATTTGGAAGGATTCGGCCTACTGGTATCAGGAGTTTTTGCGGGGGAGACGGATTTAGAGCCAACGATACATCGGTCATTAAGAAATGAGCGCTAGAGTGTGTCTGAAAATTCATTCCCGCCATCTGCACGCCCCACTTTGCGGGACATTTGGCTCTCATTCGGTCAACGTAGCCCACTACGCTTCCCTCATTCGAGCCAAATCTCCCACAAACTGGGACGCACATCTGACGGAAAGCAATTTTCAGACACCATCAAGATGAGGTGATAGGCAAATTGTCACTTGGCGCTTATGTTATATTTTTTTATTTTCCGTTCAACCTCGCGATAATTGCCTCGCGATACTCTGCATGGTGGGGCATACCACCGCCCACCCCTCCCAGTTTTGGAAATCTAAGCTTAAAGCTGCTTTCATTCTTCAAGGTAAGAAAGCATTTTACAGAACCCATCCATCCTCGTATAATAAGTTTATAGCCAGTCAGAACAGGCTATAGACTTATTCTTTTTTGATATAGATGCAGGA
>QXWR01000003.1 GCA_009911065.1 Clostridiaceae bacterium
TGGTGTACTTGCGTACCACTTTCATAAACTTTTCAGCGTTTGCCGTGGCTTCCAGCGTCTTGGAAAGCTCGCTCTGCAAGGCGGCGGCTTTCTCTTTCAGTTCCTTTTGCTCGGCTTCGTAGTCTGCCGAAAGCTCCGTGAAACGCTCGTCCGATATGCGCCCCGTCACGCTGTCCTCATACAGCCGCTTGAAGATGGCGGAGAGTTCCGCAATCCTTTTTTCCGCCGCTTCCAGCTCTTTCTTCTTGGCGGCGTTCCGGCGTTTGCTCCCGTCCTCGGTCTGCTCGGTCAACAGCTTCATAAACCGGGCTTCATGCTTGGCGGCGTAGCTGGTGACTTTCCGTAGGTTCTCGGTCACTCCCTCGGTCAAGAGGTCGGTGCGGATAAAGTGCGCCGTACAGTCTGCCGTGCGCTTCTTGTAGCTGCCGCATATGTAGCAGTCCTGCCGCCGTTTGTCCGTCTGGTATCTCTGCTGGTACATGACGCTGCCGCAATCGGCACAAAAGAGTATGCCGGAGAACAAACCCACTTCATCATAGCGGTTGGGGCGTTTGCGCTGCTTGCGTAGCTCCTGCACACGCTCCCATGTTTCCCGGTCAATGATTGCTTCGTGGTGGTTCTCAAAGATTGCCTGTTTTTCCACGGGGTTCTCTTTGCTCTGCTTCACCTTGTAGGACACTTTCTCGGTCTTGAAGTTCACAAGGCAGCCCGTGTATTCCCGGTTTTCAAGGATATGCGCCACGGTGTTTGTCGCCCACCTGCACTCATAGCCGGGGTGGTAGCGGCGGGTTCTCCCTGTCCGGCGGTATTCCAGTGTTCCCGGCGTGGGGATTTGCTGTTCCGCAAGCATACGGGCTATCTTGGTCGGTCCGTTCCCGGCAAGGCAAAGGCTGTATATCTGCTTCACCACGGGGGCGGCTTCCCCGTCAATGATGAAATTTTCGTCCTCGTCCATGAGGTAGCCGTACACGGGCTTGCTTGTGACGGGCTTCCCGCTCATTCCTTTTGACCGCTTCACGGCTCTGATTTTTTTGCTCGTATCTCTCACCAGCCATTCGTTAAAAATGTTACGCAAGGGGGCAAAATCGTTGTCGCCCTGTGCGCTGTCTACTCCGTCATTGATTGCAATGAAACGGACGCCGTTCTGTGGGAAAATCATTTCCGTGTACATTCCCACTTGCAGATAGTTTCGCCCTAACCGTGACATATCTTTTACGATAACCGTTCCCACAAGCCCCGCTTCAATGTCGGCAAGCATGGACTGGAAGCCGGGTCTTTGGAAATTTGCCCCGGAGAATCCGTCGTCCGTGTACCATTTGAGGTTGGAAAAGCCGTTCTGTTTTGCGTAGGCTTCCAGAATCCGCTTCTGGTTGCTTATGGAGTTGGATTCGCCTTGAAGCGTGTCCTCGTGCGACAATCTCGGATAAAGGGCGGTAATGAGTTTTTGGGTGGTCTGTCTTGGCATAATGTCCTCCGTTTCCGACAGCCAGCCCCACTATTCCGTAAGTTTATCATACCACATGGGGCGGCTGTCTGTACAGTCTTTTTTGCTTCTTTACCGCCCGTCAAAATGACGGTTTTTATCTGCGGGTTGTCATGCGCTGTAAATCGGCTTGTGTCCGGCTGCGCTTTCGGCTTCCAGCACTTTCATCATCTTGTCGGCGGCGGTGGCGGTCGTGCCTTGCTTGAAGTAGCCGGAAACCACAAGGACGGTGTTCCCCCGGCGTACCTCGGTCACGCAATCCGGGCGGCGGGCGGTAGTGGCGGTGCTTCTGTTGGGGGTGTCGGTCATAGGCTCTCCTTTCTGTTCAGCAGCGTTTTAAGCTGTTCCATTTTCTCCCTTGCTCTGGCTTTTCTGAAATTCTCCCCGGTAATGCGAACGGGGGTACACATTTCTGTAAGGCGGTCATAAATGCGGGCGTGGGCGGTGTCCTCCGGGTTCTGCAATTCCTCCAGCGTCAAATTTGTTGTGACAATCAGCGGCTTTCTGCTGCGGTATCGGCTGTCAATCACGTTGTAAACCTGTTCAAGCCCGTATTCCGTGCCACGCTCCATGCCGAAATCGTCAAGGATAAGCAGAGGGAAGCTGCAAAGACGGGCTATGTATTCGTTGCGGTCTTTGAAATTGGCGGCAAGGTCATTGAGGATAAGGGCAAAGTTTGTCATGCACACGGAAACTTCTTTCTCCATGAGGGCGTTGGCGATACACCCGGCGAAATAGCTTTTGCCTGTGCCTACCATGCCCCATAACAGATAGCCGATATTCCCGGCTTTCATTTCCTCCCAACACTCTACATAAGCATGGGCTTTGTGCATTTGGGGGCATTTCCCGTTGTCGTTTTCAAACGTCCATTCCCGCATAGCCGGGTCTGTAAATCCCTTTCGTTTCAGCCGTTCCACTTCCTCCCGGTGCTTGTATTCCCGGTGGCTGGCTTCCAGCGTTTCCCGGCGTTTTCTCTGGCAGCCACATTCTTTGGGGTGGCGGTCACGTCCGAAAAAGGTCTTACCCTCCGGGAAGTAGGCTTCTTTGGGCTGGCGGCAGCTCCCGCAATATAAAAGCCCGTCCTCGCCCGTGTAGTCCTCCGGCTCTGCTTCCTGTGCCGTGGCAAGCCGGAAAATGGCGTTATCGTAATCACTCATAAAATCTTCCTCCTTGTTCATGGTCTTTTACGCCCTGTTTACGGGGCGTTGTGTCTATGCGGTCAAAGGCTCTCGCCCTCCTTGTAGGAATAATCGGGGATTCCTTTCTTTCCTGTGCCTTTCCTGTCACGTTTTGCCCACATACGGACAGCTGCGGCATGGTTGGTGTACACTTTCCCGTAGGCGGCTATGTACTCGCTCAATTCCTCAATGAACCGTTCCAGCCTGTCCGGGTATTCCCCTTTCAGCTCCGCATACTCGGATTCGGAGAGGAAAAGGTTTTTATATCTGCCAAAGGGTGCGGGCTGCTCCCCACTCACTCCTTTTCGTTGGTTCTCTTTTAGTTGGTTTATAGTAAGTTGGTTAGGGGTCGGTTTTCCGTCCAACGCAAAGGTCGGTTTTCCGCCCTTATGAGGGTCGCTTTTCCGGCTATCAGAGGGTCGGTTTTCCGGCTGTATGGCTGTCATATGGTCGGAAAACTGTACCACTGGCATTTGCGGTATTTTTATATAAAGGCGGTTCGGTGCGGAGAAGCCCCGGCGTTCCCTCACCAGAAGCCCGGCAGCGTCCAGCTCGTTCAGTGCGCTTTTTATGGCGGTGCTGCCTTTATCCAGCATTTCCGTTATCTCCGAAACGGGATAGACAATATACGTCCTGCCCTCGCTGTCCTGCCAGCCGTTCTTCTGTGAGAGGGTGGAACGGTCAAGAAGCAGCCCATAGAGCAGCCTTGCAGTATGTGACAAGTCCATTTTCAGCAGAAAATAGGGATAGGGCAGAAAACGGGGCAATATGGTGTCGGCTGTGATGTATTCGGTTATGGTTCTCACCTCCTGTCTGTGGCTTCTTGTTACGCAGTTAAAACGGCATTTTCGGGGGTAAAGGATAAATGTATCGGCTACCTGTTGAGGGCGGTCAAAAAAGCCTTGATTTACGGGCTTCTTTCATAGCCTAAATGCGTAGAAAGGTGGTATCTTTTCCGCTGTCTGTCGGCTTCTTTCCGGCGGCGCACTCTTGCGGCGCAATCCGGGCAGTATTTCCCCCGGTTTGACTTGGGGAGAAAATACCCGCCGCACTCGGTACAGCGTTTCCTGTCTGCCCGGTGCAAAAGGGCGGCTTCCAGTTTCCCGTCCAATGGCAGTACGGCGGCTATGAACCAGCGGCACAAGAGAGAATAGCTGATACTCTGGACGCATACGCAAGGCTCGCCGTTATCCAGCAAGATACAGTTGCCGTTATCGTAGTTGCAGCACTCATGCACAAGGCGGCGGGCGGCTCTGTGTTGTTGATAGTCCATGTAGGGGCGTTTACCGTTCATTTTCCCGTCCCTTTCCCCGTTCCGGCTCACGGCGTAAGATTTTGTCAAGATTGCTTTTCACGGTCTGCAATTCCCGGACGTTCTCTTTCTTCTCCCGGTACTCGTTGTAAAGGGCGTTTTTCTCTTTGGTAAGCTGCTCAATCTCCGTTTGTAAGGTCTTGGAAGCTGGCAGTTTGGCGATTCCCTGTGCCTTGAAATACCGGGCGGCAGATTCGGAAATGATAAACTCGCTTTCGTGCTGCTCCCGGTAGGCTCTCCGGGCTTTCTCCGTTTTCTGCGCCCGCAATCCGTCACGGGCTGGCTTGGTCTTGATATACGCCAATAGCTGTTTCTGCAAGTCTTTTTTCTCCCGCAAAGTGCTTTCCACGGCTTTCAGTTTCCCGGTGGTTTCGTGCAGTTCTGTATTGGCGGCGGCAAGGGCAGCTTCCAGTTCCTCCGGGGAAGAAAAGCCGGATTCCTCGTAAACGCTCATGGTAGCCGCCATTTGCTTCAAGTTGTGCAAGGTCGCCCACTTTTCATAGCCCCGCCCCTTGCCCTCGGCTTTCTTGGCGGCTATGTCTACCATGCGCTGTACGCTGTCCTGTTTCGGGGCGTTTATAGTGGCTTTGCCACGCTGTAAGCGGTCTTTTATGCTGCGGGGGTATTCCTGTTTGGGTGCGGGCGTTTCGGCGGCTCTGACGGCGTTCTGTGCGTTTATGGTGAGTGCTTCCAGTACGGCGGCACGGTCAAAATCATCACCTAATTTCCGGGCGGTGATGGGCTTCGTCCTATCCGGCGTGAGATATGACAATCTCCCCCGGCTCTCTTTGACGGTCACGCCCTCCCGGAGCAGCAGAGAGGAAAAGTCGTCAAAGGTGGCAGCGGCGGCAAGGGCTTTCCGTATGGTCTGCCTTAGCTTTTCCTTGTCGGTTTCAAACTTGGTCTGTTTGGGCGGCTCTCCTGTGGCGGCAAGGGTAGCGTTCTCTTTATCCAGTGCGGCTTGTCCTTTCCGTTTCGCCCAATACTCACGCTCGGTAACTCGGTTCTTGCTCCCATGCAATAAGTCAATCTGATAGAGATTTTCCCGGTGGCACATCTCCATGACTTCCGCTTTGAAGTATTCCATAGCTGCGTCTGTACAGCGGTGCTTGCAGCCCTCTCTTGTGTCGGCTGGTCTTTCCATGTAGGGCAATAGCGGCACTTCCGCAATCCGCAAAGAATTGATTACGATATGCACATGGATATTTCCGCTGTGGTTATGCCCGTCCGGGTGGGTGCATACAAGGGCTTGGTGTCCGGGGAAATGCGTCTTGCAAAATTCCTCGCCCAACGCTTGCGCCCGGTCTACGGTCAAGCCGTTGTCTGGTGCGTCACGGGGGTCAAAGGAAATAATATAGTGGTGGCTCTTTACGTCCTCCCGTTTCTGGTTCTTGCCGTATTTGAGATTAGAACGCATACAGGCGATTGCAAAATCTTCCTCACCGCAATTCAGAGAGGAAATGCGGTAATCGTCACGGAGAACAAGCCGCCCGTTTCCGTCCAGTGTGGGCTTCATGGTAAACTCGTCATGCTCAAAGGTTAGGTACTGTTCAGCCGCCCCATAGTCGGCATTTTTAGAGCTGATATGTTTGAACGTTGCCAACGGCTTCACCTACTTTCTGCAAGACTTCAAACTTCAAGGCGGCAAGCTCCGCTGTGGCGGCTCGTACCTCTTGGGAGAGGGCGTTATAAGGTGCGCCGTACTCGTTCAGACAGCGGGCAATCTGGTTCAAGTTGCCGCCGATTTTCCCGTATTCGGCTGTGAGTTTTCCAACGGCAGAGAGTAATTCATCATTGACCGGGGAAACGGTAATGACCGGGCGTATGCTTGATTTGATAAGGGCTTGCCGGATAAACTCGGCTTGGCTCATTTTGCAGAGGGTGACACGCTCGGAAAACTCGGCGTATTCTTCCTCGGTCAAGCGTGTCTTGATTACCCGGTGACGGTGTGGCGTGTTGTATCTTTTCATGGCTGTGAATCTCCTTTCGTGGGTGGATTTTTTCAAGCGGCGCAAGCCGCAAAAAGGCGGGCTTGGGGTGGCAACCCCAACAAGATTCCCATAGGACAAAATGAGCCGGTAGGCGAAATTTGGTACTGTGGTAGAATCTTGCTCTAAGAAACTGCGCTGTGTGGTCTGTTCGCTTACTATCCGGCTATTGGCGGCTGGTTTGTTGCGTTCCGGCGAAAATATCTTATGGAATTTTCTGATACCCTCGACGGACAGGGCGGGGATTTTGCCAACTCGGCGGCGGTATTTCTCCCCCTACTACCTACAACACCACGCAAAGCAAAAATGACGGTGATTTGCGGAAATTTCCCCTCATTTCTTACAAAACCACACAAGCCCGGATAGGCGGGAATTTTGAGAAATTTCTTCATTTTCCTTTCATTCCCCACACCACCGAAAATTGAAAACTGCCAAACAAAGAGCGTGTCATGTTTCCCTTTTCGTGGGGCAATACGGCGGTTTTTCAAAAACGCCGAAAATAAACGCAAAAAAACAGGAAACCTTTTTATGATTTCCTGTTTTGGTGTGCCGTTCTATGTGGCGGCGGTTATTCAGTTTTGGGGTATGGCTGTTCATCAAAGCGGAACTGGAACAGGGCAGCGATAAGCCGCCGTTTAATGTTGTCCTCTGTATCTTTGTTGACGTGTCCGTTTTCAAGGGAAGCAATTCGGATTCGCTTGCTGTAATGCCGTAAAACCTCGTCTACGGCTTCCGGTTCTCCATTGGTCGCTCTGACAATAATTTCATAAGGAATAAGATTAGGATTCTTCATGCGAAAACACCTCCATTTTTTCTTGTAACATTTGTAAAGCACTGTGTATGTGATGCCATGCCGTACTCCGGCAACGTCCATACATTTCACCAATTTCCTGTTGCGTGTAATGACCGAAAAAGTAGAGATAAATGATTTCTCTTTTTTTCTCTGGCAAGGATAACAGCGCAGCGGCAAGCTCTCCATTGGTGAGGATAACCGTCTGACCACATATGGTGATGGGGTACTGCTCATAGGGGTCTATGAAATATTTATTAGACGTACTGAACGGGTAAAATTTTTCTTCTGTAAGATATTCAAAAGATATTTCTCTTTGCCGTTTCCTGCTTCTGTCACGCCATGAGTTGAGAGTTGCATAGCGTATCACCACTCTACAAAAAGCGTTAAAAGTATACATAATGTGTTCTTTGTATGCTTCGGTGCAAGCTGAAAGCCTTTGTTTTTTATTTGCTGTATTTGTCCGCTCTTTATTCAAAATAGGTTCTCCTTTTTTATCAGATTTTTTCTCCATATAATTCACAAAAACTTACATTGTCTTTTGAAACATATACCGAATCTTATCTAACCGACTGTTAGGGCGGCGTGGCTGCGATACAAACTCCCCAGAAGTTTCTTTATACCCTTTTAATTCTGTAAGACAAACACTTCTCCCGTTTGTATAAAAATTTAAATCATTTTTATATTCATTGATACAGCGGGCGGGGATTTCTCCTTTAAAAATAACCTCATCATTTTCAAGTACAACCGATTCAATCACTGCACAATATTTTGGCACATCATTGTAAGCCCGTGAAAGATATTCCTGTGGAGCAAAAAGGGTAAAGGAAAGGTATGGCTCCAAAACCTGTGTTCCTGCTTTTTTCAATGCCTGTTCCAATACGACAGGAGCAAGGAAGCGAAAATCTGCGGGGGTACTAACCGGGCTGTAATAAACTCCATAGTCAAAACAAATGCTGCAATCTGTCACTTCCCAGCCATATAAGCCTTGCTCCATTCCATAATGCACACCCTCCATGACGGCATTTTGAAAACTTTGGTTCAAATAGCCAAGAGATACCTTGCTTTTATACTGGGTTCCGCTTCCGATAGGGAGTGGTGTTACAGTTAAACCAATAGACGCCCAAAATGGATTTGGTGGTACTTCAATATGAATCGTGTAGGCTGCCTTTTTTAACGGTCTTTCCAGATAAATAACCGTAGGCTCTTTCATAGCCACTTTTACATGATACTTTTCTTCCAGCAATGAACAAATAACCTCTAATTGCACCTTTCCTAAAAAAGACAGAATAATCTCACGGGTGGCAGTATCAATTTCAAAGTGCAAAAGTGGGTCTGTATCGGCAATTTCTATGAGAGCATTCAGCAAGGCTTCTCTTTGTTCTGGCTCTTGTGGCTCAACGGTTGTCCGAAGTAAAGGCATAGGATTGTCAATCCATGCTTTGCGAGGTAAAAGTTCTTCATTTCCCAAAATGTCATATAATTTTAAAGTATCATCGGATAAGACAACAATTTCTCCCTGACAGGCATGGTCTGCCGAAACAATTTCGCCATTTGCCGGAATGTACATTTCTGTAATCTTTACCTTTTTCTTTTTTGACAGCAGAAGTGTATCTCGTAAATGGAGCGTTCCATGATATAGGCGTAAGTAGGAAAGACGTTTTTTCCCTTCTGTATACTCAACCTTAAAAACATACCCACATAATTCAGACTGATTATTTTTTGTTTCTGTAACAAAAGTTTCAGTAATTACCTCAATCAATTTTTCTGTTCCTAAATTGTCTTTTGCGCTTCCATGATATACAGGAAACAAAGAACAACATCTGGTTCTCTGGCACTTTTCAAGTTGTAATTCCTGTATGTCCAATGAATCCTCTGAAATATATTTTTCTAATAGTTCATCATTCCCGGAAATAACGGAATCCCATTTATCCAAATCAGCAATATCAGTAATATCTATTTTGGGCGATAAGATAACCTCTTGCATGACGATTATATCACTGGTAAGTTTTTCCCTGATGTTTTGGTAAACACGCCGTAAATCAATTCCGTTTTGGTCTATCTTATTTACATAGATAATTGTCGGAATGTTCATTTTCTGAAGTGCATGGAATAATATTCGGGTCTGTGCCTGTACACCGTCTTTTGCCGAAACAACTAAAACAGCTCCGTCAAGGACAGATAAAGAACGATATACTTCGGCTAAAAAATCCATATGACCGGGAGTGTCCACGATATTGATTTTATAACCATTCCAGCAAAAAGAAGTAACTGCCGTCTGAATGGTAATTCCCCGCCGCTGCTCTAAAACCATAGTGTCTGTTCTTGTGGTTCCTTTATCTACACTTCCTTGTTCTGCAATCGCTCCACTGGTGTACAACAGGCTTTCTGTTAAAGTTGTTTTTCCCGCGTCTACATGGGCAAGAATGCCAATATTGATTATTTTCATGTGATTGTCCTCCCTTTACAAGCCCAAAAGGGCATAAAAATCCCCAGCAGTAAAATACTTTTACCACTGGGGATTACAGTTTGCGGACATACACATATACAGCATACACCTGCTGGTGATTGCTGTTCTTTTTCAGATATGTCAAAATTGATAAGGCAAAAGTATTCTTAAATTGGGTACAAAAAACCAAGCCCCCTTATTTAGGGACATTCAAAATTCTTTGAACCCACTATTTGATTGAAGTTTTATTTAAGAATACCTTGCCGCATATTTTTTACTCCTTTTTTGGAATGAAGCTATTATAGCACATCAATTTTAGAAAAGAAAGTAGAAAAAGGAAAAATACTTTGTACACCATAAGAAAGATGTAATGAGTGAGAGGTTTCGTAGTCATCGACATTGTGGAAAAATCTAAACTTTTGGATTTTTCCACAAATCCAAACTTAGAAGAAATCCAAACTTTTCTCTGTAAATCCTTTATTCAAGGCATTTTCTGATAAAAAAGTTTGGATTTTGTTTTGTACTTCTCTTGTCAGAAATGAGAATAAATTGATTGAAACAGAGCTAAATAGCAATGTTTTACGCATTTTGTCATAATTGGAGTATTGTACTTTGTGAAACGAAATCCAAACTTTTTCCGGCAAGAATCCCCAATTATCAAGCTGTTTTCAGAAAAGTTTGGATTTTATATAAGTTTGGATTTGTGGGAATGTGTATAACTGGCTGCCTTATGAAGTTGTGGGTAACTCTGTTTGCAGGACGTGGGAAAGCTGCATTTTAGCTTTTCCATGTGCTGTGAATAGAGTTATCCATGACGGAATAGCCTGTTATGCACATTTCCATAATGCTTGTCTTTTGGTCTTTGGTTCGGAATAGTGTGGTACTGGCAGTCTATTTCTTGTTTTCGGTTACTTGCTTCTTTACCGTACATGAGCATTAGCTCCAGGGTTGTCGTTGCCATATCCCTCAAGCAGATTGATCACGCCCCATACGCCAACGCCTGCGCCGATTGCTGTTACGACTGTCTTTAATCCGGTTACTGCTGTTGTAAAAAATGCCATTTTGAATACCTCTTTCTTTCCTAAGATTTGATTTTTTGATAAAGAAAGAGCTTTGATATGCAAATCCCCTGCCCTTTGTGGTAAAATAAGGGCAGGGAAATCCTTTGGGAGAACCCTGCGGGCATCCGGTACATTCAGTTTGGCGATTGGCTGTGCCGGGTGTCTTTGTTCTGTCCTGTTCCCAAATACATTCAAAACTCCATTCCACTTCTGGACTTTTTGTCCAAAAGTCCTGTGACTGGTTTACGGGTTCCATATTCAGTTGTCATTCCTGCACTTCTGGACATCATGTCCAGAAGTCGCTATTCAGTTTTATCCGGGGAAATATCTTCCTGCCCGCTGACTTCCCCGCAGTCAAAGGCATCGTCCACCTCTGTATTCAGGGTGACTTTCATGTGCTGTAAATGCTTCACATAGTCCTCAATATCAAAGGTGTTCTTCTGGTCATAATCGGACAGCTCCTTGTACCTGCCATGCTTCGTTATATCGAATTTATTCGAGAAGAATGGTCTGACACCTCTAAGCTGCATGATACATTTCCCGCCGTCCATGACCGCAATCTCGTCCTGGCTCATCAGCTCTTTCCCGGTCTTTTGGTAATTCAGGCCGTAGGACTGTGACGTACCCCGTGTGTCCGAGGTATTATAAAGGTCTATCGTTTCTTTACCCAATACTTCCGCCAGCTCTTTCAGCGTGGTCTTTTCCTTCCCTCCGAGGAATAAGGTGGTATCACAATTCCCTTCAATCGTGTCAGCGTTGTCCTTGTAGATTGCTTTTAGCTGGGATTTAGACTGCAAAATAATGGAAGCCGATATTTCACGGCTCCGGATTGTGGCGATCAGCTTCTCAAACTGCGGAATCTGACCGATATTTGCAAACTCGTCTAACAGCATCCTCACATGAACCGGGAGCCTGCCGTTATAGACATCATCTGCCTTGTCACAAAGTAGATTAAAGAGCTGTGAATACATGATTGACACCACGAAATTAAACGTAGCGTCTGTATCTGAAATAATGACGAACATCGCTGTTTTCTGCTCTCCGAGCGTATCAAGCTCCAGATCGTCATACTCCATAAGGTCACGCAGCTCTTTAATGTCAAATGGCGCTAACCTTGCGCCGCAGCTAATCAGGATAGATTTAGCTGTCTTGCCCGCCGCAAGTTTATATTTTTTATATTGGCGGACAGCGAAATGATTAGGGTCTTTTTCCTCCAGTTCCTCAAACAAAAGGTCAACAGCGTTCTTGAAATTCTCGTCATCTTCCCTTGCTTCGCTTGCGTCAATCAAATCAATCAGCATGGCGAAATTCTGTTCTTCCTCCGGGGCTTCGTACCAGATATAAGCGATCAGGGCTGTGTAATACAGCTTCTCAGCCTTCACCCAAAAATCCTCTCCGGATTGCTGCCCCTCCCCTTTGGTGTTGACAATAATCGTGTTTACAAGTTTCAGAATGTCCTTTTCGCTCCGTAGATAGGCGAAAGGATTGTAGTGCATGGACTTTGCAAAGTTTATGGTATTGAGGACTTTTATCTTATAGCCGCCCTTTTTGAGCATCTTTCCGCACTCTATCAAGACAGTGCCTTTTGGTAATGTCAAGTAGGGAATAAGAAAAAGTGTATCTTCTTTTCAGTTGGTTACACTGTCCTTATCATTCTCAATAAGCCGCACTACCTTGTCCGTAAAGGTTTCCCGGCTGGTTTCGCTGAAATGGATATGAATGTCAAAGGTGGTGTTCCCTATCCGCTTCACAAGGTCGGGCTTCACGTCCAGAGGGGCGGCGGTGCTGGTCTTGCTGGTGTCATTGTTCATAGGCTCTCCTTTCCGTTCATCAGTCCTTTTAACCGTTCCATTTTCCCCTGTGCCGTGGCTTTTCTGATATTCTCCCCGGTGAAGAAAACGGGGCAGCACATTTCAAGCAGACGGTCATAAATCCGGGAATGGGCGGTGTCCTCCGGGTGCTGCAATTCCTCCAGCGTCAAATTCGTTGTGACTATCAGCGGCTTCCGGCTTCGATATCGGCTGTCAACCACGTTGTAAATCTGCTCTAAGCCGTATTCCGTGCCGCGCTCCATGCCGAAATCATCAAGGATTAGCAAGGGGAAGCTGCAAAGGCGGGCTATGTATTCGTTCCTGCCCTTGTAGCTGGCGGCAAGGTCATTGAGGATAAGGGCAAAGTTCGTCATGCACACGGAAATCTCACGCTCCATAAGGGCGTTGGCGATACACCCGGCAAAATAGCTCTTGCCTGTGCCTACCTTGCCCCATAGCAGATAGCCGATATTTTCCGCTTTCATTTCCTCCCAGTTCGCCGCATAGAAGTGCGCCTTATCCATTTGGGGGCATTTGCCGTTGTCATTTTCAAAAGTCCACTGGCGCATGGCGGCGTTGGAAAATCCCCGGCGTTTCAATTCCTCCACGGTGTCACGGTGTTTTCGCTCCTTGTCGGCGGCTTCCTGCTTTTCCCGGCGTTTGCGCTGGCAGTCACATTCTTTCGGGTGTCGGTCACGTCCGAAAAGCCCCCTTCCCTCGGTGAAATAGGCTTCTTTGGGCTGGCGGCAGCTCCCGCAATATAAAAGCCCGTCCTCGCCTGTGTAGTCCTCCGGCTCTGGCTCTGTTTCTGTGGCAAGCCGGAAAATGGCGTTATCATAATCACACATAAAATCGTCCTCCTTGTTCATGGTCTTATTCACGCCCTGTTTACGGGGCGTTTTATCTCCGCTGTCAAAGGCTCTCGCCCTCTTTGAAAGAATAATCGGGGATTCCCTTTTTCGGGTTCTCCTTTTTCTCCCTGTCCGCCCAACTGTAAAGCGCGGCGGCATGGTTTATATAATCGTTTCCACTGGAAGCAATATACCGGCTCATTTCCTCGATAAGCCGTTCAAGGCTGTCCGGGTATTCCTGCTTCAGCTCCGCATATTCGGATTCAGTGAGGAAAACATTCTGGTATTTGCCATAGGGCGCGGGCAGCTCCCCACTCGCTCCCTTTGTTTGGCTCTCTTTTAGTTTGTTTATATTATAGTTGTTAGGGTACGGTTTTTCGGACATCATAAGTCCGGTTTCCCGGCTGTCATAAGTCCGATTTTCCGGGCTTATGGTGTCCGGTTTTCCGGCTGTCATAGGTACGGAAACCTGTACTACTGGCGGCACTTTCACATAGATGTGGTTGGCGGCGGCAAAACGTGTCCTTTTCCGTTCCATAAGTCCGGCGGCGGCAAGCTCATTCAGCGTGTCCTGAATCGTTGTCCTGCCTTTGTCCAGTATTTCCGCTATCTCCGTAACCGGGTAGACAATATAAATCCTGCCCTCGCTGTCCTGCCAGCCGTTTTTCTGTGAGAGGGTGGAACGGTCTAACAGCAGCGCATAGAGCAGTTTTGCTGTCTGTGACAAGTCCATTTTCAGCAGGAAACGGGGATAGGGCAGATACGGCGGTATGATTGTTTCGGCTGTGATGTATTCAGCTATGGTTTTCACCTCCTGTCTGTGGCTTCTGTTACGCATTTAAAACGGCTTTTCCGGGGGTAAAGGATAAATGTACCGCATACCTGTTGAGCAGTAGCCGGGAAGCCTTGATTTACGGGGGTTCTGTATTTTCTAAAGCGTGACATTTCCCCCTCTGTTTCCGCTTGCGCTGTGCGGCTCTGGTTCTTTTCATGCGTCCGGCGCAATCCGGGCAGTATTTCCCCCTGTTGGATTTTGGGAGAAACTGACCGCCGCACTCGGTACAGCGTTTCAGTTCTGCCCGGTGCAAAAGGGCGGCTTCCAGTTTCCAGTCAAGGGGAAGTACGGCAGAGATAAACCAGCGGCAGAGAAGCGAATAGCTGATACTCTGCACACATACGCAGTCGCCCCCGTCCAGTACAATACAGTTGCCGTTATCGTAGTTGCAGCACTCATGCACAAGGCGGCGGGCGGCTCTGTGCTGTGGGTAGTCCATGTATGGGCGTTTACCGTTCATTATCCCGCCCCTTTCTGCGCTCCGGCTCTCGCCTTAAAATCTGCTCAATGTTGCCCTTTACGGTCTGCAATTCCTTTGTGCGCTCCCTCTTTTCCCGGTACTCGTTGTAAAGGGCGTTTTTCTCTTTGGTAAGCTGCTCAATCTCGGTCTGTAATGCTTTGGACGCTGGCAGCTTGGAGATTCCCTGTGCCTTAAAAAACCGGGTGGCAGCTTCGGCTATGATAAAATCGCTTTCGTGCTGCTCCCGGTAGTTCCTGCGGGCTTTCTCTGTTTTCTGTGCTTTCAGCCCGTCACGGGCTGGCTTGGTCTTGATGTACGCCAATAGCTGTTTCTGTAAGTCCTTTTTCTCCCGCAAAGTGCTTTCCACGGCTTTCAGTTTGGCATGGACGCTGTTCAGTTCCGCACTGGCGGCGGCAAGGGCGGCTTCCAGTTCTTCCGGGGAAGAAAAGCCGGATTCCTCGTAAACGCTCATGGTAGCCGCCATTTGCTTTAGATTGTGGACAGCCGCCCAGCGGTCATATCCTATGCCCTTGCCCTCGGCTCGCTTGGCTTCCCGGTCTACCATGCGCTGTACGCTGTCCTGTTTCGGTGCGTTTATAGCGGCTTTGCCACGCTGTAAGCGGTCTTTTATGCTGCGGGGGTATTCCTGTTTGGGTGCGGACGTTTCGGCAGCTCTGGCGGCGTTCTGTGCGTTTTGGGTGAGTGTTTCCAGTACGGCGGCACGGTCAAAATCATCACCCAGTTTCCGGGCGGTGATGGGCTTCGTCCTGTCCGGCGTGAGGTAGCTTAATCTCCCCCGGCTCTCCTTTACGGTCACGCCCTGTTGCAGCAGCTTCCCGGAAAAGTCCTCAAAGGAAACGGTAGAGGACAGGGCGGCTCTGATTGTGCGCCGCAGCTTTTCCTTGTCTGTTTCAAACTTGGTCTGCTTGGGCGGCTCTCCTGCGGCGGCTTGGGAAGCGTTCTCTTTATCCAGTGCGGCTTGTCCTTTCCGCTTCGCCCAATACTCACGCTCGGTAACTCGGTTCTTGCTCCCGTTCAGCAAGTCAATCTGATAGAGGTTTTCCCGGTGGCACATCTCCATGACTTCCGCTTTGAAATATTCCATAGCTGCGTCTGTACAGCGGTGCTTGCAGCCCTCCCTTGTGTCGGCTGGTCTTTCCATGTAGGGCAATAGCGGCACTTCCTCAATCCGCAAGCTGTTTATGACGATATGCACATGAATGTTGCCGCTGTGGTTATGCCCGTCCGGGTGAGTACAAACAAGGGCTTGGTGTCCGGGAAAATGCTCTTTACAAAACTGCTCGCCCAACGCTTGCGCCCGGTCTACGGTCAAGCCGTTGTCTGGTACGTCACGGGGGTCAAAGCTGATGATATAGTGGTGGCTCTTTACGTCCTCCCGTTTCTGGTTCTTGCCATAATGGAGATTAGAGCGCATACAGGCGATTGCAAAATTTTCATCACCGCAATTCAGAGAGGAAATGCGGTAATCGTCACGGGGGATAAGCCGCCCGTTTCCGTCCAGTGTGGGCTTCATGGTAAACTCGTCATGCTCAAAGGTTAGGTACTGTTCAGCCGCCCCATAATCGGCATTTTTAGAGCTGATATGTTTGAATGTTGCCAACGGCTTCACCTACTTTCTGCAAGACTTCAAACTTCAAGGCAGCAAGCTCCGCTGTGGCGGCTCGTACCTCTTGGGAGAGGGCGTTATAAGGTGCGCCGTACTCATTCAGACAGCGGGCAATCTGGTTCAAGTTGCCGCCGATTTTCCCATACTCGGCTGTGAGTTTCCCAACGGCAGAAAGCAATTCATCATTGACCGGGGAAACGGTGATTACTGGGCGTATTCTTGACTTGGTAAGGGCTTGCCGGATAAACTCGGCTTGGCTCATTTTGCAGAGGGAAACTCGCTCGGAAAATTCGGCAAATTCTTCCTCGGTCAAGCGTGTTTTGATTACCCGGCTTCGGTGGGGCGTGTTGTATTTTTTCATGGCTGTGAACCTCCTTTCGTGGGTGGATTTTTTCAAGCGGCGCAAGCCGCAAAAGGCGGGCTTGGGGTGGCAACCCCAACAAGATTTCCGCAGGACAAAATGAGCCGATAGGCGAAATTTGGTACTGTGGTAGAATCTTGCTCTAAGAAAGTGGCGGCTTCCCCTGTGCTGGCTTTTGCCGTTTTCCCCCGGCTTGCGCGGCGTGGATTCTGCCAGTTTTGCGGCGGTGTTTTCTTCTGTAATACAGCCGGAAACAGGCAAAATGGGCGCAAAAAAACAGGAAACCTTTTTCCTTGATTTCCTGTTTCGTATCTTCGCCAATAGCGGCGGTTATCCTGTTGTTATTCCCCGGAAGTAAACTTGTAGCCTATGCCTATAACGGTCTTTATGTAGGCGGGGCGGTGACTGTCCGGCTCTATCTTTTTCCGTAGATTGCATATCACATTTGCCACGTTTGACTGGCAGCTTTCACTCTCCATGCTCCACACGGCTTCAAATATTTGTGCCTTTGTGAATACCCTCCCCGGACTGGCGGCAAGATAGCAGAGTGCGCCGTATTCCAGACGGGTAAGAGAAACGTCTGTGCCGTCTTTCAGTACCCGGCGTTGGTGCAGTCTTATTTCCAATCCCGGAAAAATCAGTGCCGAGGAACGGGGCGGCTGTATGGCTTCCAACGGTATCATATCCGCAAGGGTGGCTATGGCTTTCTCAACCGCTTTTTCCTCGGTATCGTTGAATATCAGCATGGCTATTTTCCCGACAAGCCTCACCTCCTGTCATGCCGCCTTTTCAGTCAAAACGGAACTGGAACAGGGCAGTGATAAGCCGCTGTTTTATGCTGTCCTCGGTGTCTGTGTTGATGTGCCCGTTTTCAAGGGCGGCAAAGCGGATTCGCCTGCTGTAATGCCGTAAAACTTCCTCTACGGCTTCCGGCTCGCCGCTGGTTGCCCGGACAATCGTTTCATACGGCACAAGGTTAGTATTCCCCATGTGAAAATCCCTCCATTTCTTTCTGCAACATCTGTAATGCGCTGTGGATATAATGCCACGCCGTACTCTTGCAATGCCCGTATAAATCCGCGATTTCCTGTTGTGTGTAATTCCCGAAAAAGTAAAGGTAAATGATTTCCCTCTTTTTCTCCGGCAATGATAACAGGGCGGCGGCAAGCTCCCCATTGGTGAGGATAACTGTCTGACCGCAGATTGTAACGGGGTATTGTTCGTAGGGTGATTTTAGAAATTCGTCTGATGTGCTTAGAGGGTAGAACTTTTCTTCTGTGAGGTATTCAAAGGATATTTCTTTTTGCCGCCGCCTGTTCCTGTCGCGCCATGCGTTGATCGCGGCATAGCGTATGACGGTTCTGCAAAAACCATTAAAGGAATACATGATGTGTTCCTTGTATGCTTCCGTGCAAGCCATAGAAATTCCCCCTTTCTCCCACATGGGGCGGTGCTTGGTTTACGGTTGCTTTTTATAATCTAAAAGGGCGGCAGCATTTTAGGCTATCGCCCTTTGACTATCCATACACGGTATAACTGCAAAACTTATTTGTTATATATCTAAATCACTCAACCCATTCAGTAATCACTATAAACTTAATATTTTTTTCATCATCACTCCAAATTCTCACATTATTATTTCTATCAAATTTGTAATTTGTTTGTGAAATAAAATCATCATAATCAATCTTTTCATATTTTTGATACTCACCTGTAATTGCACTAAAAAAATATTCCATTCTATCGTAGCAAATAAATATTTCGCAATCTTCTGTAATCTTGAACGTCTCTATTTCCCTTATATCATTCGCACTTTTAACACTTTTTTCCACTTTTAATATGCAATTATCTAATTCAACATATCTACCCGTGGCAGTAGCTGGCGTGTCAATAAATATTTCTACAAGTTCTGGATTCTCAATATCTATATCATATCTGCAAAATATAAATAAATCTGTTTGGTAAACAAGCAAATACCCAAAAACACTTGCTCCTAAAATAGCTGTTATAAGTGTCATAACGATAAGAAAATGCGTATATGACTTGAATTGTTTACTTATTTTATCTGACACAAAATATCCAATATAAGCACCTAATACATTAAATATCAAATCATCAATATCTGTACTCCCAAGTGCAAAAAGGAATTGCGTAATTTCAATTAACAGGCTGAATATGATAGCGGCACATAAAACTTCTTTGTGTTTTTTGTTAGAGATAATTGGAAATAGTATTCCAAACGGAATAAACAAAACTAAATTTCCTAATACATTTTCAATGATTCGTCCTATAGAAGTATTTGAAACAGCCATATCATAAATTGATTTAAAGGGAATGATATTGATTGTCCTTTCACTTGCACCTATAGCAGAAAATAAATTGTTTAATGTTACTTGTTTGAAAAAGGTTATGCGAAGCAGAAAGATAACATATATAATAAAAAATACCCACTGACAGCCACGCAAAATTTTTTCATGATTTTTATTTTGATTATCCATAGCAATTCCTCCAAGAAAAAATAAAACTCACTCTACTGGGAGATTATTATACCCTGTTGAAGTGAGTTTTTGATTCTTTATTTCTTTTTGATTTCTTATTTTTTTCTTATCGTTGCTTTTCCGCAACAGGCAGCTTAACTTCAAACACTGTTATTTCATCATTACTCATGGCATATATGCTTCCATTGTGTATTCTTACAATTTCCTTTGCGATTGCCAATCCAAGCCCTGTTCCGCTTTCTTCTGATTCCCCGTATTCTTTTGAACGGTAAAACTTATCAAAAATATGCCCCAATTCATCAGCAGGTATTGTTTTGCCGTAATTCTTAATGGAAACAGTTATATAAGATAAAGTTTGGCTGGCATAAATTTCAATCGAACTTTTCGGATAACAGTAATTTATAGCATTTTTCAGAAGATTATTGAATACTCTCGCAATCTTTTCTGAATCCCCTGTTACAAACAGTCCTTCCCCTAACTTTAAATCAATGTGCAGCTCTTTGGGTTTAAGCAACGGGTAAAATTCATCTGCTAACTGTTCTATTAAAAAACATATATCTATTTCCCGTTTCACCAAAGTTTTGTCTGATAAACTATATCTTGTTATATCAAAAAAATCGTCTATCAATTTTTCAAATTGTATAGCCTTGCGAAAAGCAACTTTTGTATATTTTTCCCGTTGTATAGCTGGCATATCCGGCGCTTCACACAAAAGGCTCAAATAACCTACCACGGAAGCAAGCGGGGTTCTAATGTCATGTGCAAGATAAGTAAGCGTATCTGATTTTTTCTGTGCTTCAATTTCCAGCAAATGTTGTTGCTCACGATTCTGCATTTTTATAAGATTAAGCCAATTTTGCAAATCAGAAAATTCTAAAGGGAGTTCTATGTTATCCGCTGAATTATCAACAACATACTCCAAAGAATCCAATACTTTTAATATTTTCTTTGATGAACTTCTTTCTATTGCAATCCACATAAATAACTCTGATATGAGAAAACCAAATACAATAATCGATGGCTCATAATCATGTACAAAACACGCAAAATCGTATCCTGCTACTTTTTCAACGAAAATATAAAAGTTGTTATTGCCTACACTTTTAATCCCTAAAAAAACAGCGAACAGGACAAAGAACACGATAAATGCACTAATAAAATGTCTAAGCAATAAGAGCTTCCTATACTTCCTTGAAAATTTGTTACTCAACAATATATCCTACCCCCCATATTGTTTTTATGAATTTGGGCTTTTCACCAATATCATTTAATTTTTCTCGGATATGCCTGATTTGAACCATTACCGTATTTCTGCTGTTCTTAAAATACTTTTCTCCCCATATAATCTGAAAAAGTTCATCAGCACTATATACTTTTCCCCTGTTTTTACATAAAAGCCATAATATTGAAAATTCTGTAGGAGTTAATCTAATCTGTTCCCCATTCAATCTACATTCATGCGAAGTTTTATTCAACAGAAGATCTGCTATTGTAACCATTTCATTTGAGCCATTTTTTTTACCGTCATAATCATGTACCCTCCGTAGATGCGCCTTAACTCTGGCTACAAGTTCAATCGGAAGAAATGGTTTTGTAACATAGTCGTCTGCACCCAAAGATAAACCTGTAACTTTATCTGTTCCCTCTGTTTTAGACGTAAGCAATATGATGGGATAGGTATACTTCTTTCGTATTTCTCTGCATAAAGTAAAGCCATTTCCGTCCGGGAGCATTATATCTATAATTGCCAAATCAAAACATTCACTATCTATCACTGAAAATGCGTCTTGAAATGTATAATATTTATAGCACTCAAATTGTTCATTTTGCAAAAATACTTCAATCAAATCAGCAATTTCTTGTTCATCGTCTACTAACAATATTTTGCCGTTCATAATTTTTCCTCATTTCCTTTTACTTAGTGGTATCTCATGGGTATTATTATACTGTGTTTATATGAATTTTTCAATTATAGTGAAATAATGAGAGGGATTCCGTAGTAGTCGGCATTGTGCCGTAATGTGTATAACTGGCTGCTTATGGAATTGTGGGTAACTCTGTTTGCAGGACGTGGGAAAGCCGCTCTTTGCTTTTCCATGTGCTGTGAATAGAGTTATCCATGATTCCATAGCCTGTTATGCACATTTCCACAATGCGCCCTTGCTTTTTTGCCCTTGATGTTCAGACGGGGCGGCTATGCGGTTCTCTCTGATTCCTGTTTTTTCCTGTGGTATGCTTCCCTCCTTGATGCAAGGTAATTCTCATAGCGTTCTACCGCTTCGGGGTTTCCTTTGGCGGCTTCCTCATACATTTTCTGCCGGGATTTTTTGGTGGCTTTGGAAGAATACGCCCTCTGCTTTGCCAGTTCTGCCGCCGCTGCCGGGTTGGTTTCGGCTTGCCGTACCAGCTTTTCCCTTGCGATTTTCTTCCGGCTCTTGTGGGCTTCCAGCCGTTCCGCTTCCTCCGGCGTTAGGGCTTCCCCCTCTTTTTGGGCGGCGGCAAGTTCTTTGAGCGTCCTTGTCTTTGGCTGTCCGGCTTTCTGCCTTTCGCGCCACGCCTTATGCTGTGCGGCTTTTTTCCGGCGGTGTTCCGCAAGCCGTTCCGTTTCCTCCGGCGTAAGCTCTGCCCCGGTCTTTTCCAGTTCCATAAGCTCCTTTATGGATTTTTTCTTAGGCGGCTTGGGCGGCTCTGTGGCTTTGCGTTTCTCCCGCCATTCCTTTTGCCACTCCCGGTTATGTGCAAGCCGCTTTTCCTCGGCTTCCTGTTCCTCCGGCGTGAGAAGCCCCGTTTTCTTCCTTGCGGTAAATGCCCGTTTCTCTGCCTTGCGTTTCTCATACCGCGCCTTTTCAAGCTCCTTTGAACGTGCTTCCTTTGCCGCCTGTTCCTCCTGCTGGCGGCGTTGTTCCTCTACCTCTGCCGGGGTGACGATATGGGCGGGTACTTCAAATGCGCCGATAAAGTTCAGATAAATGTCTATCCGCTGGCGGCGGTCATTCCCCCGCCCCTCGCCCTCATGGACAATCACTTTCTCGATAAACTCGTTGAGCATGGGCGTTGTCAATTCGGAGAAGTCGGTATAGCGTTTCACAAGCTGGATAAACTGGTCTGTTTTCAGCTTGTCGGCGTTCCAGCTTTCAATCTGCCTTTGCCATTCCGCTATGGACGTTTCAAGCCCGGTCTGTTCCTCGTCATATTCGGCAAGAAGCCGGGTAAAATGCTTGTCGGGTATCTTGCCCGTGGCGTTGCCCTCGTACAGCTTTTTTACAAGCCCGTCAAGCTCTTTGTGCCGCTTCTGTGCCTTATTGATTTTCTGCTTACATTCCTTGACGGTTTTCTCTTGGTTCTGGTCGGACGCTTCCCGGACACGCTCGGTAAACTCCTTTTCGTTGTGCCGCACATACCAGCTCACCCGCTGGATAACGGCAAGGATAGCGGCTTCAATCTTCGCCGTGGGGATATGGTGCATAGTGCAGTCATGGATTAAATGGCGGTAGCCGGAGCAGATGAAAGCGTCCTCAATCCATTTCCCTTGCACAAGGTTATAGCGGTGTGTGAGTTTTGAACCGCAGTCGGCGCAGTATAAAAGCCCGGTCAAGCGGTTCGGGGCGTTCTGCCGCTTCGGGGCGCGGCGTACCGTTTCCCGTATCTTCTGTACGGTCTGCCACGTTTCCACGTCCACAATGGCGGGGATTGCGCCCTCAAAAATATACTGTTCCTCCGGCGCGGTCTTGCGGCTGTTCTTGGTCTTGTAGTTCTCGCAGACGGTTTTCCCCAGTACCTTGCGCCCTGTGTATTCCGGGCGTTTCAGTATGTAGCCGATAGTGGTCGCTGACCATGCGTAAGGGTCGGTATATTTTGCCGCCCGGACTGGCTCGCCTGTCCGTTTCCAATGCTCGGACGGGATAGGGATTTTCTCGGTGCGAAGTGCCTTTGCTATGCTGGCTATGGTTTCCCCGGCAAGAACGCTCTGGAAGATACGGCGCACAACGGTGGCGGCTTCCTCGTCAATTATCCATTCGCCTTTTTCCTCTTTGGAAGCGCGGTAGCCATAGCAGACACTGCCAGAGCAGCGCAAGCCCTTTTCCATTCTGGACTTGAAAACAGCTTTGATTTTGCGGCTGGTGTCGGCAACATACCACTCGTTTATCACGTCACGGAAGATAGACATAATATCAAAGCCGTTGGCGGTGTCAAGGTTGTCATTGGCGGCGATAAAACGCACATGGTATTCGTCAAAGGTGCGCTTTAAAAGCCCCACTTCAACCACGTCACGCCCGATTCGGCTTTGGTCTTTGATGATAACCGTTGCCACGTTCCCCGCCCGGATTTCGTCCAGCATAGCGTCAAGCCCCGGACGCTTGAACGTAGTTCCCCGGATTCCGTCATCAGTAAAATGCCGGATATTGGTAAAGCCGTTCTTTCTTGCGTAGTCCTCCAAAATCCGCTTCTGGTTCTCAATGCTGATGGATTCCCCGGCTCGCTCGTCGTCATGGGAGAGTCTTTCGTATAGGGCGGTGAGTTTGTCTTTCTCTGTCTGCTTCTTCATGGTGTGTAACCTCCTTTCTTTGAGGGTGCGCGCTTCCCTATAACCTTATTATACTTATCTGTTCGGGTCTGTGACGACATAGCTTGAGTGCATCTGCATCAGGTTCGGCTTGACAAAAAACCTCGTCTTGCCGGAACCGGAACCGCCGATCACAAGGATATTTTTATTCCTTGCATACTTTGGCTCTTTCGGCCTGCCCGACATCATCAGCCGCTCCGTCTGCGTCAGCAGGATATTGTTCTCAAACACGGAATCCATGTAAGGCTCTATATCCTTGGGATTGCCCCACCTTGCGGAACCGTACTCCATGCCATGCCGGAACTTCTTGGCATTCTTGGCTTTGAAATACACGATAAAATAAAGTGCAATCCCACAGCCTGCGCCAATCAGCAGATCTTTCGG
Organism: Clostridiaceae bacterium; assembly: GCA_009911065.1. Classification (GTDB taxonomy): domain Bacteria; phylum Bacillota; class Clostridia; order Lachnospirales; family Lachnospiraceae; genus Brotaphodocola. The sequence goes on from QXWR01000003.1 coordinate 23,653, forward strand.
GTGCAGACTTGGGAGCGGGTTCTTAAATAAATCATTTAGCCCCTCCAAAACCGCCATCATCTTTGCGGAAGCGTCCTGCCCCGGCGATACCCGCCACAGACACGCCACTTTATCACAAAAATATCCGGTAAGGATATAAGGGAGATTCATCAGGACAAATTTCTTTTTATCAATGTTCCCGGTCTTTGCCTTGAGTTTCTTCGGAATGGCTTTCAGGTCTTTCGTTATGCCGTTTACGATCTTGCTCATAGGCTCTGCCCCCTGTCCTTATTCTTCTCCCGGCTCCGTTCCCGGTTCTTATCCTGCGATACTGCGTCCTTTAAGTGCTTCAATTTTTCCCTTACGGAAACCCTTCCTTTCTTTTTCTCGTTACCATAAACAAATTCCTTGAATGCCTGCGCCACTGCATCGGCATCCCTGCCCTTGAAAAAGACCAGATATTTCGGCGGTTCGGTTGTCTTGTCTTTCTTTATGGCAAAATCAACACGGTACTTTTTGGCTACCCGCTCAAAAGATTTGATATTGCCGTCCGTGACTTCAATCGACGATACCCCCACGCCCTCGCCAACGAGCTTTTTCACAGAAGTCTTTCCATGCGTTTTCTGTGCTTTCTGCTTCTGGTGGTTCAGGTACATCTTCATTGCAGCTTTCAGCACGTTGGCATCCAGTTTTGCGGTCTTAATCACGAGGGCAATCGTTTTTTGTGTTACTTCCTCCTGCATTAAGCACCTCCTTGTTACGTTCCTGCATCCGTCCATGCGCTACGGGGGAATCCCCCGGCAGATAATGTAAAAGACAATCTTCCTTGTAAAATACACGATATTCCTCCTTTCCACTTCTGGACATCATGTCCAGAGGTTAATATGGCGGGCAATCCTTCCGGATATAGTCCTCATATTCCTTTAATGCCATATCTGTATCAGCCCCATAAGATAAACCGATACCAGTAAACCCACACAGGCTGTCAGCGGTCAGGAAATCTTTATAAAGCCTGCCAAAATCGGCGGCAAACTTCTCTATGACAGGCTCATGGCTGTCTTTAAAACAGAACTCATAATAAATCTTCTTTCCGCTGCTTCCCTCACGCTTATCCGAGAACGAATAATTTATTTCCCCTGAGTGTTTTACCGAAACCTGTATGCAGCTATCCTGTCTCCTTAACTGAAAACAGGCAACATTTTTCCTTGTTGAAACCGTAATGCTTGGATTCACCCCCGCTTTTCCACAGGCTTCCGCTATTTTCCCTAATAATGCAGCCACCGCTTTTTTCTGAAATTCGTTTCTTTCCATTTTGCACCCTTTCCACTTCTGGACATCATGTCCAGAGGTTACCGCTTTTCATTGAAACAATAGATTGTGTGGAGATTGGCATATAACTGATTTCCCCCATACTCCACATCATCAAGCAATAATGCCTGAAACAGCACATCCCCCACTCCGTCAAGCAGCATGATCTTCTGCTCCTGCTCGGAAAGGTGTTTGTACTCCGCCCCGTCCATAACAGCGGATTTCCTTGCAGCTTCACAGCAGGTAAACAGACCGAGGATATATTTGTTTGACATGATAAAGGCATACGTTTCCTTTCCGTCATAAATCATCCGGTATTTTTCTGCTTCCCCCTCTGGAAGTGTAAAGAGGCACTGCACCGTTTCCAGACAAAACCCGCTGTCATAATCCGGCTGTAACCGTTTTTTGTACTTCTGTACCCTTGCATAAATCCCCTCCCGTTCTAAAATGGAATGGGTACGCTTAAACTGCGGCTTTTTGCAGAGCATATCCAAATCCATATATACGTTGTTGATTATGGTCTTTTCTGCATACTGCCGGAAAGACTTTATCCTCAGCAGATAGGCAAGCACTTCATCTAGCTTTTCCTCTGATGTGATGATCTGGAAAGGTGCGCCGCCAAACTCCAGCCTGTCAAACTTAAGCGGACAGCTCCCCTTTTTTATCTCCCGTTCCATTGCCCTTTTTACATCCCGTAAGGATTCCATAGTTATCTCCTTTCCGCTTCCTGGTACATTGACCGGAAGCAATAAAAAAGGCAGTTACAAATCTACTGATCCATAACCGCCCTTACGCTGTTCCAATATTTCATTTTTTTAACACAGGGGTCTTCCACCCCCGTACCCCTGGAAACCTTGCCGGAAGTGTGATTGAAAAGATAATCACACTTCCAACAAGGCTCGAAAGTGCCACCCACCACAATAATTTACCGCCAGCCGCTTTTATCCTGGTACCATGCCGCACCTCCTCCGTTTTTTCCATCTGCACAGGAGATAGTTCCTCCGGCTTTCCTATGCGTACATACTCTTTAGGAGCTTCATACAGCTTGCCGGCTTCCGTCCACCGCTTAAAGCGGAAAAGATAAGGAATCTCCATACACAGTCTGTCCATTTTCTTTGTCCATTCAGGATCGGCGCTGTAAACCGAAGCCATATCCTGTCCCGCATTCAGTGTGATTATTACTTCCTTTTCATAATCTGTCATCTCTACTCCTCCCGTAAGCCCTTTTCTGCCCATCCTCCGCCATACATATCATGCTGCACTTCCTGCTGGTAGTAATGGCTCATGGTTGAGGGAGCATTATAAAGGGCTGTAATCAGATATGCCCTGATGTTGGTAATCTTTGTGACCGTATTTTTCATGCAGTCCATAACATACGCCACATGGCCGCTGTTCAGTTTCAGAAACCGGGATTTTACAAGCTCATAAGGGTAATCTTCCCCATTGATGCGGATTGTCCTGCGCTTCACACAGACCACATCGCAGACTGTTTCGTAGATTTCCTCATACATCTCCCTTTCTCCATACTGTTCATATTTCATGTGGTGTTCATATTCCAGATTTTCACGGATCAGTGCCATATATGCGCTTGCTTCATCCATCCCATCAATCACATCGTCTTTTCCCACAGATAGATTGATAGGATTGGGATAACTCATATCAGTATGGTTCTGATTGTTATAGTTAGTATTGTTATAACTAGGGGCAAATTCTTTTACTTCTTGAAGTCCAGTTTCTTTACTTCCAGAAGTCAAATTATTTTTCCTCTTGAAGTCAGATTCTTTTACTTGTTGAAGTTCAGTTTCTTTACTTCCAGAAGTCAAATTTCTTTCCTTCTTGAAGTAAAGATTTTTTACTTCTGTGGAAACATCAGCGTTTGCAGGCTTTTCTTCACTCTCTTTTTCCGGTACAGACGCAAAATTTTTCACATAAATGATATCCGGTTTTCCAAGCCCCCTGCGTTTTTTCTCTATCAGTCCAATCCCGTTATCTGCATCCAGCTCCTTAATAACCTTTATGCAGGTAGGTTTAGAGCAACCCAAATCTTCCATGATGTTCTCCACAGCATAGATAATATATGCTCTATTTTCATCATCCAGCCACCCATTTTTCATTGACAGCGACATCCTGTCAAGCATCAATCCATATAGGAGCTTAGCATCGCTGCTAAGCCCCTTGAAACGCTCGTCTTTGATCAACAGGCGGGGAACACGGTAAAAAGAAAACTGTTCTGCTTCAATGCCATAGTAATAATCAAATTTCAATGGCTCGCCCATTTTACCGCCTCCTTCACTGTTTCTTCTGCCACTCCTCCAAAAGCTCAAGAATGACACCCTCTATATCGTCATTGGAATAATCCTCTGGAAAATATCTGCTGATCTTATCGCCTTTGATTGTCACTTTTCTTTCTTTCGGTTTTTCCTCTGTCAATATGAGCCTTACCATTGCAGGCGTAAGCTCGCCGCTTTTGCCATATTCCTTCAGCTTTGCCGATTGGGAAGCGTTCACTCCCGCTCCTGTTTCCTCTAAGGTGACAGATACCCATTGCTGAGCTTCTTCGGACAGGAAAGAAATGTCCACGCCCTGCGCTATCCCTATCTTTTTCTTATCCACCATGTCAAGCAGCCCATCAGAGAGCCTTGCAAGCCATACATACCTCTGCACCGTCTTTCCGCTCTCCCCGGCAGCTTCCCCCACTTCGTCAAGGGTACTGCCGCCTTTGCTGCCCTGATGTTTCATCGCTTCGTACTTCATGGCATAAGCCCTTGCTTTTTCACTCGGTAAAATATCCTCTCTCTGGATATTGGAATCCACCATGATTATCGTGGCTTCATCGTCCGTGTAATTCCTGACAATGACGGGCATCGTGTCCAGTCCTGCCCTTTCAGAACCCCGTTTCCTCCGGTGTCCGGCTATGATTTCATAGCCGCCACCTTCCCTCGGTCTTGCAAGCCCTGGCACAAGCACACCGTACCTGCTGATACTCTCCGTGGTTTCTTCCATCTTTTCATCATCCAGGACACGGAAAGGGTGTCCTTTGAATGTATGTAAATCAGCCAGCTTCGCATGGATAATCTGCTCCCCTGCTGTATTTTCCGCACCGCCAAATAAATCGTCAAAGCTGTTCAGTTTGACTTTTGATGCGCTCCCTGCCTTACTGCCCATTGCCAAGCACCTCCTCCGTCAAAGACTGGTATGCGCCCGCAACCCTGCCTTTCGGGTCATGCTGGTAGATGCTGACACCTTCTGCAGAAGTTTCCGCAGCCCTTACCGACATCGGTATGCTGTTCTCAAATATCCGTACCCTGCTCCCATACGTTTCAATAAGTAGCGCTGTAATATCCCTCGCATAATTAGTCCGGTTGTCTACCATTGTCAGCAGAATGCCCTCTATCTCCAGTTTGGGATTGATCTGCCGCTTTACCTTGCCTATGGTCTTAATAAGCTGTTCCAGACCTTTCACGGGCAGATATGCGGCCTGTACGGGTATCAGTATGCTGTCCGCACAGGCAAAGGCATTTATGGTAATCATGCCAAGTGAGGGCATACAGTCAATCAGGATATAATCGTACTGCTCCTTTACCATGTCTATATAAGAGCGCATCATGATTTCTCTGCTCATCACGTTCACAAGGGAAACCTCCAGACCGGACAGCTCAATGTTTCCCGGCATCAGGTCAATCCCTTCTTCGTGCTTCAAGATACCGTAGCCCGGTTCCATTTCTTCATCGTTGATAACCTTTTCCATTACGCTTGCAAGGGTGACTTCCAGCTTGTCAGGCTCCGTAAAGCCAAGGCTTGCGGTCAGGCTCCCCTGTGCGTCTGCGTCAATAAGTAAAACTCTTTTTCCCTGTTTTGCCAGCCCGATTCCTAAGTTACTCGTTGTGGTGGTCTTGCCGACACCACCTTTCTGGTTTGCGATTGCTATAATTTTACACATGGTTTTATTCCTCCGTATTAGTTAGATTTTTCTTTGATGTTGGCTTTCTGCACTTCCACATAAGCCCGGTAATACTTGTTTGTACCTTTGTTCCGGTACAAATCTGAAACTTCCGTCACAGCCACTTTAGGCTGTCTTTTCAAAATCTTCTCGAACCACTTAATATCATTCTTCGTTCCCATCAGTCGAATTTTCAGCACGTTTCCTCTCCATTTCTGCAAGGATCTCCTCTATGGACTTCTGCTTTTTGCAGTATTCCGGATAACGGAGCTTTATGCCCTGCCAGAAGTACATCGCATAGCTGCAGCAGAAAATATCACTTACCGAATACTCACTGCACTCCCTGATCTGCTCGTCCTTGCGCTTATAATCGTCAACACTCGGCGTTCCGTCTGTGTAAAGGTTAAAGGCAAGCCTTACCACACGGACACTGCCGCTTGTCTGCCAGCCCTGGTGCAGACACTCCGGCTTGATAAACCCGGACTTAATATCATAGATCTGGCTGAAATGATTCCTTGTGTCCTCTGAAATACCGAGAATGTAAATCAACGCCTTGTGATAGCAGTCCTGATACCTCGCCTGCTCCAGTTTCTCATAATAAAATTTTTCATGTTCCTCGTTGTTAAAAACCATGTGTTTGTTGTTGGCGCTCTGCGCCTCTGCTCTTACCGCTGTGCTGTTCATTGTATACCCTCCTAGTATTAAATTTTTGATATAAAGGATTGAGATAGGGTTTTAAGGAACTGCTATAATTGAGTAAACTTCGCCGAAGATTGTGAATACTCATTTTACTCAACATTGCACTTGAGTAATACTCAACTTGAAGTGATTTTAGACGGTTTCAGACGGTAAAAGACGGTATTTCCGTTTTTCCTTTTTAGAATACAAAAAAGGCCCTGAAATCCTCATAATCACTTAGAAATGCGTGATTACAAGGCTTTCAGAGCCTCATATTTTTTTACGATGTCTTGATATGCAAACTTCGCTTACATGCCCATCTGTTTTGCCACTTCCTCAGCGAAATTCTCCTCTTTCTTCTCCAACCCTTCGCCAGTCTCAAACCGAACAAACTTCTTCACCTTAATATTTGCCCCGTTCTCCTTAGCCACAGCCTTCACATACTGATCCACAGACTGCTTCCCGTCCTCGGCCTTTACATAAACCTGGTCAAGAAGGCAGATCTCTTTCAGTTCCTTATTAATACGTCCCATAACCATGCCGCTGATGATCTTGTCATTGGCATCCGGCTTCTCGTTCTTTGCAGCTGCAGTCAGAATCTCCTTCTCTTTCTCAATATAATCCGCACTGACCTCATCTCTGCTGGTAAACTGAGGCTTCAAAGCAGCAGCCTGCATAGCCACGTTCTTCGCCATCTCCTTAACAGCGTCATTAATTACGTCAGTCTCCACAACCACCAGAACACCGATCTTACCGCCGGCATGGATGTAGGAAGACACAAAGCCATTGGCTTCCTCAACCTGCTCAAAACGGCGGATATTCATATTCTCACCAATAATGGAAATCTGAGTGGACAATGCCTCCTTCACGGTCAGGGACGGGTCTTTCTCCCACTTCTCGGCCATAAAAGCTTCCATATCAGCCGCTGTTGTCTTCAGAGCCTGAGCAGCAACATCTGCTGCATAGGTGCGGAACTTCTCATTCTTTGCCACAAAGTCAGTCTCCGCATTAACCTCTACCACTACAGCTTTCTTCTCATCATCAGACAGGGCTGTCACTACAATACCTTCTGCTGCAATACGGCCGGCCTTCTTCTCTGCGCCTGCCAGACCCTTCTCACGAAGAAAATCCACTGCTTTGTCCATATCGCCATCCGTAGCCGCCAGCGCTTTCTTGCAGTCCATCATGCCGGCTCCGGTCATCTCTCTCAACTCTTTTACCATTGCTGCTGTAATAGCCATTGTTATTCCCTCCATTTTATATATGATTAAATAATACTCTATTATCTGATAAAACGTATATTATCTATACATTTTCTGATATTTTTCCAAAAAAATGCCTCGACCTGATGACACAGGCCGAAGCATTCTTTATCCACGATTAAGCTTCTTCTGTTCCTTCCTCTGCATTATCCAATGCTTCAGAAAAATCCATCTCAGCTTCTCCCTGATTTGCTTCGATTACTGCGTCTGCCATCTTAGATACAATCAATTTAACGGCACGAATTGCATCATCATTTCCCGGAATCACATAATCCAGTTCTTCCGGATCACAGTTCGTATCCGCAATGCCAATCAGCGGGATATTCAAAGCATGAGCTTCCTGCACACAGATCCTCTCTTTCTTCGGATCTACAATAAAGATTGCATCTGGCAGTCTTTTCATCTCTTTAATACCGCCCAGATTCCGCTCCAACTTCTCCCACTCTTTCTTCAATGCGATAACTTCTTTCTTTGGAAGTACGTCAAAAGTACCATCCTCAGACATCGCTTCAATGGCTTTCAATCTGTCAATCCGGCTACGAATTGTCTTAAAGTTCGTCAGCATTCCGCCTAACCATCTCTCATTTACATAAAACATGCCACAACGCTCTGCTTCTGTCTTAATGGCATCCTGAGCCTGCTTTTTGGTTCCCACAAACAGAATTGTACCACCATTTGCAGTGATATCGGATACAGCATTATAAGCTTCATCCACCTTGCCCACAGACTTCTGCAGGTCAATGATATAAATACCATTTCTCTCGGTGTAAATGTAGGGAGCCATCTTAGGGTTCCATCTTCTGGTCTGATGTCCAAAATGTACTCCTGCTTCCAGCAGCTGCTTCATTGAAATAACGCTCATAAATCTTTCCTCCATTTGGTTTTTCTTCCGTCTGCCTCTTATGCTTCCTCCGGAACCTGAGCTTCAGGCACCGCCTTTGGAATCAGCAAACGTGATTTTTTAACTTTTCAATCATAGCACATCTTCCATAGATTGACAAGTACTTTTTGCATGATCTGTATTCATGGATTTGCATTCATACTTTTTAGGAAAATCTACATCCAAAATCTTAACCTGACTTGGCCGACAAAATCTCAATCCCAAAGCGTGTCTAAAAAATCATATCCCCTTCTCTCCACACCCCTCCTTGCGGAAATTCCGGCGATTATAGCGCTCGCTCTTCCCGCCATCTACACGCCCGCAACGCTACACTAAACAAACGATCCGAACTTCTCATAGATTGTTAAATATTTATCAATACCATTGTATTTTATTTCTTTTAATGCTATACTACATAAAACCTACATGGGCCGCAGACGATACAGTAAAGGAAAAGGCAGCTTGGCTCATTTTATTTATCGATCAAACATTACATTGGGAGGATATACCATGAGCGAAAGAAACCTGACCCTTTTGACGGACCTGTACGAGCTGACCATGATGCAGGGCTATTTTAAAGAAAAAGACGCCAATGAAACGGTAATATTTGACGCATTTTTCCGGGCTAACCCCAACAATGCAGGATATTCCATCTGTGCAGGACTAGACCAGGTCATTGACTACATTAAAAACCTGCATTTTGACACGGATGACATTGACTACCTCCGCTCCACCGGACTGTTTGGAGAAGATTTTCTCGACTATCTCCACAGCTTCCGGTTCTCCGGCGATATTTATGCCATTCCGGAAGGTACGGTTGTTTTCCCCCGTGAGCCTCTGGTAAAAGTTATTGCCCCCATTATGGAAGCCCAGCTAATTGAGACCGCCCTTTTAAACATTATTAACCACCAGTCTCTTATTGCCTCCAAAGCTTCCCGCGTGGTCTATGCCGCGAAAGGGGACGGAGTCATGGAATTTGGCCTGCGCCGCGCTCAGGGACCAGACGCAGGAATTTACGGCGCCCGCGCCGCCATGATCGGAGGCTGTATCGCAACTTCCAATGTACTCTGCGGCAAGCTGTTTCATGTACCAGTAAAAGGCACCCATGCCCACAGTTGGATTATGAGTTTTCCAGATGAGCTGACTGCCTTCCGCACCTATGCTCGTTTGTATCCTTCTGCCTGTATTTTGCTGGTTGATACTTATGACACCTTAGGTTCCGGCGTTCCCAACGCAATCAAAGTATTTACGGAAATGCGAAAGGCAGGGATTCCCCTCACCTTTTATGGCATCCGTCTGGACAGCGGGGATCTGGCCTATCTTTCCAAGGAAGCAAAAAAAATGCTGGAAGAAGCCGGATTCCCGGATGCAGTCATCTCCGCCTCCAACGATCTGGATGAAAATTTGATTTCTTCCTTAAAGTTACAGGGCGCTGCCATTAATTCCTGGGGCGTAGGCACTAATCTGATCACCTCCAAAGACTGTCCATCTTTTGGTGGTGTCTATAAACTGGCTGCTATTCAAGAGAAAACTACCGGCAAATTTATCCCCAAGATCAAACTGTCGGAAAATGCGGAAAAGATCACTAACCCAGGCAACAAAACCATTCAGAGAATTTACAACAAAACCACAGGAAAAATTATTGCAGATTTGATCTGTCTCACAGACGAACATTTTGACAGCGCTAATTCCCTGTTGCTTTTTGACCCGATTTCCACCTGGAAAAAAACTCATCTGGCTCCGGGAAGCTACTCCATGCGGGAGCTGCTGGTTCCGGTATTCTTAAAAGGCGAATGTGTATATGAGTCTCCCAAGGTTATGGATATTCGGGAATACTGCCGTAAGGAGTTAGACACCTTATGGGAAGAATCTCTGCGTCTGGAATATCCCCACCGGGTTCATGTAGATTTATCCAATGAACTGTGGCATATGAAAAATCAACTGCTGGATAGTTATAATTATAAAAATGAATAAAGAAGGACCATTTTAAAAACAACAAAACTATACAGCTTTTAGAAAAAGAAATGATCAAAAATCTTCTCCAAAAGCTGTACCCTCAGTAAACAAGGGGATACACGTCTCAACCGTCAAAAGACGGCATTTGGGACGTATATCCCCTTTATCTATTTGTGTTTTGTCTGATTGATCATCCGGCAAACTCATTTATTTATCGAACTAGCATCCCCCCGTTTATCCGTCTTGCCAATGAACAAATATCCTACCACATCCGCCAAAAGCCATCCGATAGGAACTGCCGCCCAAATTCCTCTTACTCCAATCCAGGGAACTGCTGACAACACATAGGCTAAAATAACCCTTGTTCCTAAAGAAATTACCGTCAAAATCACAGACATGCCAGGTCTTTTCATAGCCCGGAAATAGCCATAAAACAAGAACAGAAACCCAATCAGGCAATAAAACGTTCCTTCGATTCTCAAATACTCCACTCCCACTGTCAGTACCTCTGTCTCCGTAGGATTTACAAAAATCAAAAGAAGAGGTCTGGCAAACAGGCAGACACCGATGGAAATAAATAGGCAGAAAATCAACGTACAAAGTCCTGCATTGCGAGTTCCTTTGCGGATTCGCTCCTTATTTCCTGCCCCATAGTTTTGTGCCACAAAAGTCGAAAACCCATTACCAAAATCCTGAACCGGCATATAGGCGAAAGAATCAATTTTAACGGCCGCGGCAAAAGCTGCCATAACAATGGGACCAAAACTGTTGACCAATCCCTGAACCATCAAAATCCCAAAATTCATTACTGACTGTTGAACACTGGTAAGAAAAGACAAATGAAAAATCTCTTTTAGAACTTCCCCGTTCCACACCATCCATTTTCTTCCCGGGCGAAACTGTGGAAAGCGCGCCAGAGTATAAATACCGATTCCTACTGCCGAAAAAATCTGTGACAGCACGGTTGCCTCTGCTGCTCCCCCAATTCCTCTTCCCAGTTTTAACACAAATTCCAAATCCAAAACAATATTGGTCACTGCCGATACTCCAAGAAAAATCAGTGGAACCACAGAATTTCCCACAGCCCGCAAGAGAGAAGCAAAATAATTATATACAAATACAGACGTAATGCCCCAAAAGATAATCTGAAGGTATTCCCGCATCATATCATAGACTTCATTCGGAACCTTTAAAAACACCAAAATCCAATCCAGTCCGAGAAAAACCGCTCCATTCATGAAAAGAGTCAAGGCGCCGATCATCACAAAAGACATAAACATCCCCTGTTTCAGTCGGTCTAAATCCTGTTTCCCATAACAAACGGAAAACATAACTCCGCTTCCCATACAAAAACCTAATAAAACGGAATTGAGAAATGTCATCAGCGTATAGGCTGAACCAACTGCCGCCAAAGCATCTCTTCCTATGTACTGGCCGACAATCAACGTATCCACCACATTATACGTCTGCTGCAGCAGATTGCCCACCATCATGGGCAATGCAAACAGCAGCAGCGTCTTTGTAATATTTCCTTTTGTCAAATCCAGCGTCATCATTTTGTTTTTATCCATCCGGAGGTATTTTCAGACTCCTGATTTTCCCACAGTGTCTGTTCTTTTGATTTATTATCTCCATTCTGGAGAGCAAAATCTTTTGAATCCTCTATCTCCTTCCAATCAGGTTCATTTGTAAAATCTGTCCCATAAGAGCCAACCGATTCTTTCACATCATTTGGCTCTTTGCTGTCAGCCCCTTCCGAACCATTTGTTCCCTTTGTGCTGTCAGCCCCTTCCAAACCATCGGTTCCTTTCCCACGGTTGGCCTCTTCCGGCTCATCTGTTCCATTTCCATCCTTTGGTTCATTCCCGCCGTCAGACTCTTCTCCTTCTTTCGATTCTTTCTTCTTCTCCTCCGGCTCCGGAATCCCTTTACACCGACGGAAAATTTCCATAAACTCTTTTCCGGTTATGGTCTCTTTCTCTATGAGAAATTCTGCAATCTCATCCATCACTTCCCGGTTTTCATTGAGAAGTCTCTTTGCCTCCTCGTAGGCTTCCTTGAGAATCCGCATAATCTCATTGTCCACCTCTGCTGCCGTGGCATCGCCGCAGTTCATAACCGTCCGACCAGTCAGATACTGATCTTGCTGGGTAGCAAGCCCCATAAGTCCGAATTTCTCCGACATACCGTACTGAGTCACCATGGCCCTGGCAAGTCTTGTAGCCTGCTCAATGTCATTGGCAGCGCCTGTCGTCACAGACTGAAATACAATCTCCTCCGCCGCACGGCCTCCCAAATACCCCACCAGCATAGCCTGAATCTCTTTCTGGCTGTTTAAATACTTCTCTTCCTCCGGCACATGCATCACATAACCCAAAGCTCCCATGGTTCTTGGTACAATGGTGATCTTCTGCACTGGTTCCGCATCCTTTTGCAGGGCGCTTAAAAGAGCATGGCCCACCTCATGGTATGACACAATCCGCCGCTCTTCCTTGCTTAAAACCCGGTCCTTTTTCTCCTTACCTACAAGAACTACTTCCACTGCCTCAAACAAATCCTTCTGGCAGACTGCATTCCGCTTATGCTTTACTGCAAGAATCGCCGCCTCATTGATCATATTGGCCAAATCCGAACCAACCGCCCCGGAAGTTGCCAGGGCAATGGCATCCAAATCCACCGTGTCATCCAAAGACACATTCTTTGCGTGAACTTTTAAAATCTCCACCCTGCCCTTTAAATCCGGCTTATCCACAATAATTCTCCGGTCAAACCGGCCTGGACGGAGAAGAGCCGGGTCCAGTATCTCCGGACGGTTAGTAGCAGCCAGCATCAAAAGCCCCTTGGAAGAATCCACACCATCCATCTCTGACAAAAGCTGGTTCAGAGTCTGCTGTTGTTCCGATTCCCCGCCGCCTCCATAGCTGCTTCGACTGCGCCCGATGGAATCCACCTCGTCAATGAAAATAATACAGGGAGAGGTCTGCTGGGCCTGCTTAAACAAGTCCCGAACCCTGGAGGCGCCCACACCCACATACATTTCCATAAAGTCCGAACCGGACAAAAAGTAAAACGGCACCCCTGCTTCTCCGGCCACCGCTCTGGCCAACAATGTCTTTCCGGTTCCCGGAGGTCCCACCAGCAAAGCTCCCTTTGGCAGCCGCGCTCCAATGTGGGTATATTTTCCAGGATTCTGTAAAAAGTCCACCAGCTCTACCAGAGATTCCTTGGCTTCATCCTCTCCGGCCACATCTGCAAAAGTAATGCCTGTGTCTTTTTGCATATACATCTTGGCAGTGCTTTTCCCTACTCCCATGATGCCGCCCCCCATGCGCTTCATCATGAAATTCATAAACACCACAATAATTACAAAAGGAATCACAAAGCTTAAAATGCTTTCTAACAGCACGCTGCTGTCCTGCAGCTCCTGCTTAATCTCCACCCCATTTTCCAAAAGACGGCTGGTGAAATCCCAGTCCGAACCCATTCGGATTACATAATACTGCTTGGCCGGATTCTTGTCATTAACGCTCTCCTTATACTTAATATCCAGCACAGAGCTTTTCACCAGGACCGACTCCACAATGCCGGCCTCCACCTCTTCTACAAATTCATTGTAGGTAATCTCCTCCCGCCCCTCTGTTACCATAATGCTGCGCATCACATACACAGCAACCAGGGTAATAATGGCAGCGATCAGCATAACCATAATCTGGCTTTGCGGCCCCTGGTTTTTATTGTTGTTGCCGCCACTGTTAGGCGGCTGGTGGTTGTTGTTCTCCATTCCTTATTCTTTCTCCTATTCCTGTTGAGAACTGCATAAATGCCGTGTCTCCTTCACAGCCTTTTATTCAGCTCCTTTCCTCCCTGAAACCGTCTTCCGGTTCCGGCAGCTCTGCCAAAATATGCACAGCTATTCTCCATTATACTAATTCCCTCTGCAGAAATCAAGGAAACCTCTTATAAAAAATCTATGAAATTTAAAAAAGTTCTGGATTTTAGGGAAATCGGATTGTATAATATAAAACCCCTCGAGCAGAGAGTCCTTACCGAACCACACAAAGTTTGATCACAGCTGACAAAAAGGACATGTACCCGACTGTACATGCCCTTTTTCTTCCTTATCTGGGAGATTTATTTCTGTCTCACATAAACTGTATAAAATTCATGGTGGCCTGCCTTTGCAACAAAGCCTTCCGCCGCCTCCTCATAGGTTCTATCCCAGGAGCTTGATTTTTCCGCCACATAACGAACGTCTCCGATCATCAGGTAAGGAACGCCGTTTTCATCTATCTTTTTCTCAACAGTTTCCTTTGCATCCTTAACGATTCTATATTCTGCTATTCCACCAGGGATTGCTCCATTTGCAACCAGCTGTCCATTCTCGTTAAAATACAGATAACTTAGGTTCCGAAGAGAGTCCATATTCATCCCCTCCCATGGAATTAAATCCCATGTTCCGTCTTCATTGACCGTATAGTTAATATCCCAAGCGCCCAAATAATCAATTTCCAAAATCGCATCTTCTATCCTGTGGCCATCCGATGGTTCAAAGAAATATTCATTTTCATCAATCACACCCTTAGTAATGAACCCCTGATAAGTCATTCCAGATTCATTCAGGTAATAACTTTTCCCGGCCTCATCCTGAACCCATTCAGAAACAGCATAAGTCCCATCCTCCTTCTTATACTTCCATCCCTTGTCCACTAACGTTGCCTGACTACGGTCATCTGCAAAGCCTGTGTAAGTCTTCAAACTGGACTGGTCATTTAGTCCGTCAAGCTTCTCAATCGGGTCGTAGTGCTGCTCCTCAAAAGTCCCTGCATAGGCAGTTCCTGCCATCATAATACTGGCAAGACCAATTGCCATAATACTTTTTAATGTTCTTTTCATTGTTACCTCCTAGTCTTATCTTTTTTATTTTGGTCTGATAAACCTATGTACGTCATACATCATAACACCCCCCCCGGTTGTCAAGATCAAATCCAGAATTATTTCCATTTCCTTCCAGCCGGGATAAGTGCATGATAAGGTTAATGAAGTTGAATCCTTTCTAAACCGTCTATACCCATCATTGAAATTTAAAAAAGTTCTGGATTTTAAGAAAATCTGGTTGTATAATATAACCGTATTTTTTTTAACGATTTCCTGATTCCAGTTTTTATTTCAGAAGGAGGTTTCCTTATATGTCTGTCAAATATGTCTTCGTCACCGGCGGCGTTGTATCCGGCCTTGGGAAAGGCATTACCGCCGCCTCATTAGGCCGTCTGCTAAAAGCAAGAGGCTATCAGGTCACTATGCAGAAATTTGACCCTTACATTAACATTGACCCAGGAACCATGAATCCAGTTCAGCACGGGGAAGTATTCGTCACAGACGACGGTGCGGAGACGGATTTGGACCTGGGACATTACGAACGATTCATTGACGAAAATCTCACCAAAAATTCTAATGTGACCACCGGAAAAATCTACTGGAGCGTGCTTCAAAAAGAACGGCGCGGCGACTTCGGAGGCGGTACGGTTCAGGTCATTCCCCACATCACCAACGAGATCAAAAGCCGTTTCCATCGAAATTTCACCACAGAAAATACAGAAATTGCCATTATTGAGGTGGGAGGCACAGTAGGTGACATTGAAAGTCAGCCCTTTCTGGAAGCCATCCGCCAGTTTCAGCATGAAGTGGGACATGAAAATGCCATTCTGATTCATGTGACGCTCATTCCCTATTTGAAAGCTTCCGGAGAGTTAAAGACCAAGCCCACACAGGCAAGTGTCAAAGATTTGCAGAGTATGGGAATCTGGCCTGACATTTTGGTCTGCCGCAGCGAACATCCTCTGGACTCTTCCATCCGGGAGAAAATCGCCCTGTTCTGCAATGTGCCAAAAAGCCATGTTTTACAGAACCTGGATGTGGACCTTCTCTACGAGGCTCCTCTTGCCATGGAAAAAGAGCATTTGGCTTGGGTGGCCTGTAAATGCCTCCACCTGGATTGCCCATCCCCGGATTTAAACGACTGGTATACGATGATTGATGCCTGGAAACATCCAAACTATCAGGTAACAATCGCCCTGGTAGGCAAATATACCAAACTTCACGACGCCTACATCTCTGTAGTGGAAGCCTTAAAACATGGGGGTGTGGCCAATCGGACCGCTGTAAAAATTCGCTGGATTGATTCGGAAACCGTGACCATGGAAAATGTAACACAGTTATTATCTGATGTAAAAGGCATTCTGGTTCCCGGCGGCTTTGGAGACCGGGGAATCGACGGGAAGATTTTTGCCATCCGCTATGCCAGAGAGCACAACATTCCTTTCCTGGGATTGTGCCTGGGAATGCAGCTGGCCATTGTGGAATTTGCCCGCAACGTGGCAGGATACAGGGATGCCCACAGCATTGAGCTGGACCCTTCCACCACCCATCCAGTCATCCATCTTATGCCGGACCAAAATGGAGTGGAGGACATTGGAGGCACCCTGCGTCTTGGTTCTTATCCATGCGTTTTGGACAAGACTTCAAAAGCCTATGAACTGTATGGCACAGAAAACATTCAGGAGCGCCACCGGCACCGGTATGAAGTAAACAACGATTTCCGGAACATCCTTACGCAACATGGCATGAAGCTTTGCGGCAAATCCCCAGACGGCCGGATTGTGGAAATGATTGAATTGCCTTCCCACCCATGGTTTTTGGCAACCCAGGCTCATCCAGAATTAAAATCCCGCCCCAACCGCCCTCATCCGCTGTTTTCGGGATTCATCCGCGCTGCCTTAAAAAAAGATTAAAGCGTGTCTGAAAATTGCCGCAAAATAATTTGAAAAAATTGACTCCCATTTGTTTCCGCTCATAAAATCCCCTCTCTCTTTTCATACTGATTATAAGAGATTGAAACCACCATTCTTTGAGATTTTACAGAGCGAAAGGAGCCATCAACATGAAACCACCAAAAAATCCAAATACCCCTGTCAACGACCCTTACGGCTGTGACAGTCCAGACACGTTAGATGTAAAAGCCTGTTCTGCCATGGATTGCACCGGCCTGATTCCCTCCTTGCCTCAATCCGACTCAGAGCTGGAATCTTATGCTGAGGTTTATCACTATCCGGCAGATATTTTCAAAAATTAAACTATTTTCAGACACGCAGTACAGCATTAACGGCTATGGAAAATGGCAAATCCATCTGCCATTTTCCATAGCCGTTTTGTCCAATTAATAACTTCCCCGACGCAAAAGCTTCTTCAAAGCAGCAAAAGTAGCTTTCTCTCCTTTATCCCGCAGCATAATCAAAACCTTCTCCAAAAGTCTCATGGTTTCCGGATGCATGGCTCCGTCCAAATATGGCCGTTCCCGCTGATAATACTCCCATGCCGCCCCGTCTGTATAATCCTTTCCCCGGTAAACCTTACTGGCAGCAATTCGGTCCATAACCATCTCCACCACATAATTGAGAGGCATCTTACAACCCACCATTCCCCCGCTGGCTTTGGAAAAATCCAGCCAGTATTCAAAATGGTGCTTATTCCTGCCCTTATGATGCAGCCATGCCCCCGAATATCCAAACATCTCCCTCTCCACCGCATTGGGACTTCGGTTCCCCTGGTAATAGCGAACCCCAGTTAAAAACTCTGACGGCGTATACTTGGACAAATCATGGAAAATCCCCTGCCGGTATAATCCCACTTTAAAACAATGCACCATCACCAGAAACTTATGCTCTGAAATTGTCAAAAAATGATGCCAAACATTTTTCACTTTCATACGGTCACACTACCTCCCAACCAAATATTTTCCAAACAATCATAATCCGTTCCTCCTGCTATTCTACCACAACCCCTGCCCAAACACCATCCTTTTTTGCTCCATAGAAATCTCCATTTCCCCGCCATTGGCTGAAAAGTGCGTTCTGCTTTGTGGGGGATTTTGGCCCAAAAAACGCGGCGTAGCGGGTTGCGTTAAGTGAATTTGGCTAAAATATACCCCAAAGTGGAGCGTGCAGATGGCGAGAATGAATTTTCAGACACACGCTAGCACACCCACAACAAATCCCCATAATTCCTGTCGAAATTCCTGCAAAATTATTTGACAGAATATCCTTTCTATGCTATTCTAAAAAAAGTTGCGGAAATCGCAGCCATTTTATTCTTACTTTATTCTATTTGGAGGTAGCAACATGAGCAAAGGTACAGTCAAGTGGTTCAACAATCAGAAAGGCTATGGCTTTATCTGTGACGAGCAGGGCAACGATGTTTTCGTTCACTACTCTGGTCTGGAGATGGAAGGCTATAAGACTTTGGAAGAGGGAGCCAGCGTACAATTTGAAGTGACGGAAGGAGCAAAAGGCCCCCAGGCAATTCATGTAACCACACTGTAACTCACCAAATCCTGCAAGCAGGATTGCGCCTACTCCGGCGCAGCGGCATATGCCATCCGGCACACATACCGCCGGCACATTTGCAAAATGCTTCATAACGCAGAAAGCTGCGGCAGGGAGAAACTCCCCTTTGGCAGCTTTCTTTTTTTGTGTTGGATTTTTACTGAAGCTGATGGTAAAGAGACTGGCCAATGGTTCCATCTGGCATAGCCACTCCAAAAATATCTGCCACTGTGGACCCTACCACGGCAAACGTATCTGCCTCCGGCAGTTTCCCCCTTCCCAAAAGACTCTTTCCATAGATGAGCAAAGGCACCTGCTCTCTTGTATGGTCTGTCCCTGTATAGGTAGGATCATTCCCATGATCTGCTGTGATCATCAACAAGTCCTCTTCCCCAAGAGTTTCCATCAATACACCCAGTTTCTCGTCAAATTTCTCCAGCTCTCTGGCATATCCAACCGGGTCCCTTCGATGGCCCCACAAGGCGTCAAAATCCACCAGATTCACAAAACAAAGCCCATGAAATTCCTCTTTTGCAGTTTGAATGGTCTGTTCCATTCCATGAACCGAGCTTTTGGATTTCAGACCTTTTGTAATGCCGCACCCTGCAAAAATATCCTGAATCTTGCCTATGGAAATCACATCCAGCCCTGCTTCCTTCAAACTGTCCAAAACGGTCTTTCCAAAAGGCGGCACAGCATAATCATGCCGGTTGCTGGTCCGCTGAAACTCTCCCCGCCGTTTTCCCACATAAGGTCTGGCAATCACACGCCCCACCTTCCACTCATCCCGCATGGTCAGCTCTCTTGCAATTTCGCAACAGCGGTACAGCTCTTTTAAATCAAAAGTCTCCTCATTGCCGCAGATCTGCAGCACCGAATCTGCTGAAGTATATACAATCATATGACCTGTGGCAATTTCCTCTTCTGCCAGCTCTTCTAAAATCTCGGTTCCGCTGGCGCTTTTATTTCCAATTACTTTATGGCCGGTCCGCTTTTCCAGCTCCTCAATCAGCTCTGGCGGAAATCCGGTCTCTGTAAAGGTGATGAACGGTTTTTCTGTCTTTAATCCCATCATCTCCCAGTGGCCGGTCATGGTATCTTTGCCCCGGCTTCGTTCATTGAGACTCATAAAATACGCCAAAGGGCGTTTGGCCGGTTCCACCTGTTTTAACGGATGAAGATTGGCAAGACCCAGCTTTTGCAAATTGGGGAGGATGAAATGTTCCACCCGTTCCGAGATATGTCCCAGGGTATCGGTTCCCTCATCCCCATACTCCCTTGCATCCTTCGCTCCTCCGATTCCAAGGGAATCCACTACAATCACAAATACCCGCTTCCACATTTTGTCTGCCATAGTTTGTCACTTCCTCCCCTATTTTTAAGCTTCCCAAAGATTCTCCGGACCAAATCCCTTGGGCAGCAGCTCCTCCAACCGGTATTCTTTCCAGTTCTCCTCATTCACAGCCAGAATGACCCGAAAGGTCTTTGGATCGCAAAATTCCCTCATCACCTGTCTGCAAACGCCGCAGGGAGCTGTATAGTCAGTCAGAACCCCATTCTTTCCTCCCACAATACAGATCGCCGCAAAATGTCTCTCCCCTTCGCTGACTGCCTTAAAAAACGCAGTCCGCTCCGCACAATTAGTAGGCGAATAGGCGGCATTTTCAATATTGCACCCAGAATAAATCTTTCCTTCCTCCGTCAAAAGAGCCGCCCCTACCTGAAAACCAGAATAAGGAGTATAGGCATAACCCATGGCCTCAATGGCAGCCCGAATCAATTCCTGATTTTCACCCATGCTTCTCCTCTTCCTCCTTCATCAGCCGCACCATCCGGCTACTTCCCAAACGGTCCGCCCCCAGCTCCAGAAAACGTCTTGCATCTTCAAAGGAAGAAACCCCTCCTGCTGCCTTGATTTTCACATTCTTTGCCACATGTTTCCCAAAAAGTTCTATGTCCTCCCATGTAGCCCCTGCTGTGGAAAATCCCGTGGAAGTCTTTATATAATCTGCCCCTGCATCTCCCACTACCTGGCACATCCGAATCTTTTCCTCTCTGGTCAACAGACAGGTTTCAATGATCACCTTTAAAATTTTCCCTTTACATGCTTCTTTTACGGCACGGATTTCCTGTTCCACCTGGTCATACTGTCCGTCCTTTACCCATCCCAGGTTAATCACCATATCAATCTCATCAGCGCCCTCACCGACCGCCTGCTCTGTCTCAAATACCTTAACTGCTGTGGTAGCGTAACCGTTAGGAAATCCGATCACCGTGCAGACTGCCATTTTATCTCCCACATATTCTTTGGCTTGTTTTACAAAAGACGGCGGAATGCAGACAGATGCCGTCCCATAGCTTATGGCCTCGTCACATAAAGTCTGGATGGCATCCCATCCGGCGGTCTGGGCAAGCTGCGTGTGATCCACATGTTTTAAAATTTCCTGTCTGTCCATATTTGGTTATTTCCTTTCTTTTCTCATTTCCCCATATCGGTTCTATCTATCTTTTTGTTGGGTCGTATGCAGGTTCTTTTGTAGTCTCCTTTATCCCGCCACGTCTCTCTGAATCAAAATCCGGACTGCCTCCACTGCGGTCCGGATGGCAGCATCCGTGTCATGAATCACCGGATTTTCCAGACCAGCCTTCTCCCGCTCCTGATTTGCCATCACAAGCAATACCGTTCCTGCCCGTACATGCAGATAATCCGCCACAACAAAAATCGCCGCTGACTCCATCTCCGACGCCTTGCACCCCAGCTTTACCCAGGCATTCCATTTGTCCATCAGTTCTCTGGCCACTGGTTTTGTCTCAGGAGAATGTTGTCCGTAAAAAGAATCCTTGCACTGAACCACTCCTACATGATAAGAAAGTCCCAACTTTCCCGCTGCCTCTGCAAGGGCCGTGGTCACTCCAAAATCCGGAACTGCCGGAAACTCAACCGGCGCATATTCTCTGCTGGTGCCTTCCATCCGGATGGCTCCGTTTGCCACCACCAGATCTCCGCTTTTCACCTCCAAAGCCATACCGCCGCTGGTGCCTACCCGCACAAAGGTATCTGCCCCACACTGAACCAATTCCTCCATGGCAATGGCTGCTGACGGCCCGCCGATTCCCGTGGAAGTCACGCTGACCAAAACACCGTCCAGCTTTCCGGTATACGTCACGTACTCCCTGCTGTCCGCAATCAATTTCGGCTCTTTTAAATACCCGGCAATCTTCTGACACCGTTTTGGATCACCTGGCAAAATTACATATCGCCCCACTTCCCCTTTGCCCACCTGAATATGATACAGTTTGCCTTCCTTCTCCGAATAGTCAATCATCGAAAACCCTCCTTTCACCGGGCCTGTCTGTAAAGCTCTTGCAGTTCTTCGATTGTCACCGGGTAATGCTGATTGCAGAAATGGCAATTTACCTCAATGGTCTCCCCGTCGTCAATCATCTGCTGTAACTCCTGTTTCCCAACACTAATCAGAGCCGTCTCAATCCGCTCTTTGGAACAGTTGCAATGAAAACGTACCGGCAGCCGGTCCATTATCTCCACGCCGTAATCCCCAAGGACATATTCCAAAATCCCCTCCGGTGTCCTTTTCTCATCCAAAAGAGCTGTCACGGAGACCATGTCTGCCAGCCGTCTCTCCAGTCCGGATACCACCTCTTCTGCAACTCCCGGCATCATCTGAAGAATAAATCCCCCTGCCTGACGAACCGTATTTTCCCGGTTCATTAACACTCCTAAAGCCACGCTGGAAGGCGTCTGTTCGGAAGTAGCAAAATAATAGGTCAGGTCTTCGGCAATCTCCCCTGTCACCAAAATGGTCTGTCCCACATAAGGTTCCTTCATCCCCAAATCTTTAATCACCGTCAGCACTCCGATTCCCAAAGCGCCTCCCACATCCAGCTTTCCTTTATCATTGGGAGGAAGCATCACCTCTGGGTGAAATGCATAACCTTTTACATTCCCCTTCCCGTCTGCCGTCACAGTCAAACCGCCGATGGGACCATCCCCTTCAATCTTTATGGTGAGCAGATCATTCTCTCCCTTCATCATCGCTCCCATCATAGCGCTCCCCGCCAAAAGCCTTCCAAGGGCTGCCGTAGCCACCGGACTGGTATTATGGGCCGCTCTTGCAAACTCCACTGTATCCCTGGCCGTCACTGCAAAAGCCCGCACCTGTCCGCCTGCCGCCGTAGCCCGCACCATATAATCTGCCATTGTTTTTCGCGCCTCCTTATGGTTATTGTATCGTTCCTCATCCTGTATTTATTTTAACATAGCCCTGTAAGGAATACAATTATTCCTTTGGGAACATTTTATTGAATTTTTCTAAACCCTCTTTTTTACCTCTCTTGCCACAAAACAAATCCGTTCGCTCTCCTTTCCTGGTTCGCTCCGGGTCCAGTTGTCGTACATCCCCACCAGTTCCATTCCAGCCTCTTGAATGGCCCGTTTCACGTCCTCCACCTCATATGCCCGCTGAAAATGGGTTTCTTCAAATTTTCGGTAACGCCCATCCTTCTCCCGGACAAACAAAGTGAGATCATATTCATTGATTCCCTGTTCTTCATCAAAATAGTTTTCCCATAGAAAGCTTCCCTCTTCCCGATTTTCCCCAATCGTCTGTTCTCCCAAAATCTCCCGGTACTTATAAACTGTATTCATATCAAATACAAACACCCCGCCAGGGTCCAGATAATTGTCTGCCAGCCGCAGCACCTGAACCAGTTCCTCATACTCCATCAGATAATTCATACAATCGCACACACTGACAATGGCCCGAACCGTCCCATACAGCTCAAATTCCCTCATATCCTGCTGCAGATACAAAATATCCGGATTCTCCTCTTGTCCCATGGCCGCCTCTAACATTTCCCCAGAACCATCCACCCCAATCAGATCATACCCTTTTTTTGCCAGAAGCCGGGTAAACTTTCCGGTACCACAGCCCAAATCCAAAATCAACCCGTCATAAATCCCATACTCCTGCAAAATTTCCGTCAGACAATCACACCATTCCTCATAAGGAACCTGGTCCATAAACAAATCATACACACTGGCAAATCCTGTATATGCATCCATCCTTCCTCTTTCCTTCCTCTTCTTCACTCCCTCAAAAAAAGCAGGCATACCACACCTTCCGGCATGGCAGAGCCTGCTTTCTCATCTCTTTGTTTCCGACATTTTAAACATTCTTCCCGCAGCACTTCTTATATTTCTTACCGCTGCCGCACGGACATGGGTCGTTGGGGAAAATCTTTTTCTCCTTCCGAATCGTGCCGGAAATCTTCTGCTGCTTATACAGCTCCTTTCGCCTCTCTTCACTTAAAATCCCATCCCACTGAGGCAGATGATACAGCCAATCTGCCTTGGCTGCCACCATATTGTAATAAAGCTTCTCCGGATCAATCTCAATCTTTACCTGAGTATTCTCATCCATGGTCTCAATGGGATTCTCATACCCTTTTAAGCTTTCATTGATTCCATCTAAAAATCCGGTCATAATCAGTATCTCGGTCTCATATTTCTCTGCCAGCTCCTTTACAGTGCCGGTAATTACCTCTGTGGGGTTAGACAGGATTTTCTCATAAATCCCTTTTTCAATCGCAAAATAACCGTTCCACAGATTTTCTTTGTCTTTATCATTGGAACCATTGCCATAGGCCAGATTCCTCCATGTCTCCAACAATGCCATTGTCTGCATCCTTTCTCACCTTTGTTTTCCCGCAGCGTTGCCGCTGTCATTTCATCAGTATAACCCACATCCCCAAAATTTGCAACTGGTTGTTTTAATGCTTCGCGGAAATAAAAGCAGTAATCTTGTTCCCATTTTCCCTTAGTTATAAGCATAATATCAATTCTCTCTTTATCTTACACCTAAATTACTACCACTATAAAATTTTTCGGTTAAAACAGCTTTAATAACTGTATCAGCTCATGGGACTCACTTTTGGAGGTATCTGTTATTCTTGTGTCAAATTGTTGAAATCCGTTCTCACGGTAAAAAGATAATAACTTTTCCTCATTCACTGCCTCTAAAAAAACAACCATACCCCCTGCCAAATACTGCAGCTGTCGTATCTGCCGTATTGCCAGCCCCAGCAACTCTTTTCCAGAAATACGTTCATTCGCACCATTCGTATAATTCTTTCCAAGCTGTGCAATCAGATATGCTGCAAGATTATAGGTCTGATCCTGTTCGTTTAATGTGCTTACCCTTGAAAGTTTCCTTTTTACGGTATTACTGAATGATTTTGCATTAACAGTAATTGGCTTGATTGTAATTGCAAAATATCCGACTAGTTCCGCATCTTCCGTTGAAAATACCAAATATGTAACTGACTGCTGTTTTTTTGCAAATTCTACGGATTGTTCCTTTACAAATCTTTCAACATCCTGGTTTATTTTACATGAAAACTCGGACAGAACCTGAAGTAAAGTGTCCTCTCCGAGTCCATGACTTCCGTCACCCAAATACTCACGAATGTTGAAAACGGTATATTTACTTGTTTCCTGCATTCGCTTTCTTCCTTTTCTCCATAAATTTCGCTATATCTTCTGGGTCGGTTAAAAAAGTGGCACTGACATTAATCGGGGTCGTCGGATTATTGGCAGATGCCTCTATCGCATCGGCAAACATCTCCACCTGCTTTTGACCTGATATAACAAAATTTTTAGTGATACTTGAAGTTGCCATATAAACACCTCCTAGTATGGCTTTTTTTCAACTGTTTACTCTTATAAGCATAAGCTTTTCGCTGTTTCAGCATAGTCCTCATACTTCTCTAATCATATTTTACGATTCTACCATCAATTTTGCAATCAAATTTTTATGAATTTTATATAACTGCCTCTTTTCCTTTGTTGCATTCCTCTTGAAGCAATAGAGTAATTGGGATCTTGAAACCTGTATTAACGCTTCACTCACTGCCAGAGACATAAACTTTATTTGCTCAAAAAGGGGAAAAACCACAAAAAAGAAATGTCCAGCCTGCGCCAGACATTTCTCTCATAGAAATCTCGTTTTTTCTCAAAAACCATTATGGTTGCATTCTCTTGAAGTACCAGCCATAAACTCTATTTTAAACACTCCCCATTGGTGGCAATTACCTGTCGGTACCACTCAAAAGATTTTTTCTTTTTCCTCTCCAAGGTTCCCTGGCCGGCATTGTCCTTGTCCACATAAACAAAACCATAACGCTTCTTCATTTCCCCGGTGGAAGCGCTGACCAAATCCATCCATCCCCAGGGAGTATAACCGATCAGCTCCACGCCGTCTTCTTCCACACCCTTTATCATCTCCTTGATGTGAGCTTTTAGATAAGCAATCCGGTAATCATCCTGAATCGTTCCATCCTCTTCCACTTTATCCACTGCACCCAGGCCATTTTCCACAATAAACAGCGGTTTTTGATAACGGTCATAGAGACAGTTCATAGTAATGCGCAGCCCCACCGGGTCAATCTGCCATCCCCACTCGCTGGCCTTGAGATAAGGATTTCGAAGTGTCTTAAATGCATTGCCAGAGGTCTCGATCTCCGGGTGGGGATGAGCGCTTGTCATTCTGGAAGAGTAATAGCTAAAGGCAATATAATCCACGGTATTTTCTTTTAAAATTCTTTCATCTTCCGGCTCTGTCAAAATCTGGATATTCTCCCGCATCATCTGCTTTTTTGCATAAGCCGGATACTCTCCCCGTGACTGAACATCAATAAAGAAATAATTGACCCGGTCCTTTTCCATAGCCGCCCAAATATCCTCCGGATCGCAGCTGTAAGGATAAAACTGGCCAGCTGCCAGCATACATCCGATCTTATTGTCCGGGTTAATCTCGTGAGCCAGCTTGGTTGCCAGTGCAGAAGCCACCAGCTCATGGTGGGCCGCCTGATACTTTATCTGCATCTCGTTCTCTCCCTCATGGAAGGAAATCCCTGCGCCCATAAAGGGAAGATGCATGAGCATATTAATCTCATTAAATGTCATCCAATACCGCACTTTCCCATGAAACCGCTTAAAAATAACCTCACAGTAACGCAGATACGCATCAATCAGCTTCCGGCTTCTCCAGGAACCATATTTCTGCTCCAAAGCCAAAGGTACATCAAAATGACAGATGGTAACAACCGGCTCAATGTGGTTGCGAAGCAGCTCATCGATCATTTCCTCATAAAAACGCAGCCCTTCCTCATTGGGTACATCCTCCTCCCCGGTGGGAAAAATCCGCGACCAGGCAAAAGAAAAACGATAACACTTAAATCCCATCTCCGCCATCAAGGCAATGTCCTCTTTCCAGTGATGGTACATGTCAATGGCTTCATGGGACGGATAATAGGAATCCTTTGGAAGGGTCCGGTAATCCATTTTTCCGGACATGACCGCTCTGCGGTTTTCTCCCCAGGGAATCACATCCACCGTTCCCAGACCTTTCTTGCCCTCCAAATAGCCGCCTTCGCACTGATTGGCCGCCGTAGCGCCTCCCCACAAAAATCCCTGCGGTAATCCCTTCATCAAATCAACCACCTTTCTCTTATTTCACGACCTTAATCACAGAATCACCAGCTTTTACCTCCTGGTCCGTCACACCCAAAACATCACCATATTCAAAGGTATTGCTGATAATTACTGGTGTAATCACATCATATCCCTCTTCTTTCACTTTTTCAACATCAAAATCCACTAACGGCATGCCAACTGTCACCTGATCCCCGGATTTTGCCCGTGCCGTAAAATGTTTCCCGCCAAGCTTTACCGTATCCAGTCCAATATGAATCAGCACTTCCACCCCATCATCGGATTTTAACCCAATGGCATGAAGCGTTTCAAAAACTGTAACCACAGTCCCGTTTACAGGAGACACCACATGTCCGTCTGTTGGGATAATGGCCACGCCTTTTCCTAAAATCTCCTCAGCAAAAGTCGGGTCGCTCACCTCTTTTAAAGATACCGCTTTTCCGGTCACAGGCGCATAGATTGTCGCTGCGTTGGCGGAAACGTATTTTTTCTCCGTCAAAGTCTCCGGCGCTGTCTCTGCTGTCATTTCTTCTTCCTTTGGGTCTTTATACAGCACATAAGAAATCGCAAATGCCACTGCAAAAGCGATTGCCGCCCCAATAATGGCAAAATAAAGGTCGTTTAAGCTGTCTCCGCCAATATAGCTCGGCAGGGTCAGCAGTCCTGGCGAACCGCCGGAATAGTTTTTTACATGCATCAGGCCCACAAACAATCCTCCTGCTGCTCCTCCTGCCATAGCCGAATACAAAGGAGTACGTTTGGGAACATTGATACCAAAAAGCGCTGGCTCTGTAATACCGCAGACTGCCGTAATTCCAGCGGAATATGCCAGCTGTCTGGTTTCTTCTACCTTACTCTTAAATGCTACTGCCAAAGTTGCCGCTCCCTGGGCAATATTAGATGCCAGGTTGTTGGGATATACCAAACTGTCATATCCCATGGTCATCCGGTTATTGATTCCAACCGGAACAATCGCATAATGGGTGCCAGTCATTACCAACAAGGGGAATACGGCTCCAAGTACCATGGATACCAACCATCCATATGCCTCCATGGACCGAAGGAAATCGGCCAGATAATTACTGATAATATAACCTAACGGACCCAGCACAGACAATGTAACCACACCTGTAACCAGCGCTGTAATCAATGGTTTTGAGAAGAATTTAATGGCCTTTGGCGAAATCTTGTCCGCTACCGGTTCCACCACAGACATAAACCACACAGACAAAATAATAGGAATAACGGAAGAGGAATATCCCGCATTATAAATGGGAATCATAAACAGCCGGATAGCCTCTCCTGACTCCTTGGATGCTGCCACCATATTGACAAAATTCGGATGAAGAAGCATTCCGCCTAACATCATAGCCAAATATGGATTGCACTTAAACTTTTTCGCCGCTGAATTGGCCAAAAGAATGGGCAGGAAATAAAAGGTTGCATCTGCCATAAAGTTAATGACCTGATAGCTTTGGCTGCCGGAATCCACCAGCTTAAAAGCCACCAGAAGGGATAAAACTGCCTTTAACATACCAGACGCCGTCAACGCCGGAAGAATCGGGGTGAAAATTCCGGACAAAGTGTCAATGGCAGTTGCATACCAGGGCTTTTTCTCCCCGACCTCTTTTTGGTTGTCCTTGATTTCACACATTTCGTTCAAAGGCTTATACACACTGGCCACATCGCTTCCGATAATGACCTGGTACTGGCCGCCGCTGCTGACCACGCCCATAACCCCCTTTGTCTTTTTGAGGGTATCTGTGTTGGCTTTGCTTTCATCCTTCAGATTAAAGCGCAGCCGGGTTGCACAGTGGGTCAGGCCGGACACATTGCCGCTGCCCCCCACATTCTGCAGAATCACTTCTGCAAGCTTGTTGTAATCCATAGTACATTCCTCCTTTATTTTCAGCCCCTTTGGGCTTGAACTTGGTTTATGACTCGCGGAAAAAAAATTTACCCGCGAAAAAAATTAAAAAGAAAAACCCGGACCACGGCATCACAAAAACACCGTCATCCGGGTATAGCCTTCCCTCAAAGGGAAGTAACAATCCCTGCTTTTTATTTATTGTCTATTTCGTCCTCCCGTCCATTTCCCCGAAACATTACTGTTACATATCTTTATATATCTCATCCGGGAGGCATTGTCATCCGCCGGATATGAACCGTCAGATAAATGATCTCATCCTCCGTCAGCTCTCTTCCAAATTCCTTTTTCATATAATCCTGAATCTTCAGCGCACACAAATATTCCTTCTTATACTGCTCCTTTAACATCAGCAAAAAACTTTTGTCATCCTCATCAATCTCCGTCCCGTTAAATACCCTTTGAACAAAAAACTTCACATGGGTAATAAAACGTTCATAGTGAAGAGAATATTCGTCCAATTCTGTATGAAAATGGTATTTTACAATATTGACAATATTCTGGATAATTCGGGTCATATCTGCGGTCTGTCTCATGCTGTCAAAATCCATAGACGCATTAACCAGATGAAGGGCGATAAATCCCGCCTCATCCTCTGGAAGCTCCACACCCAAACGTTTGTGTATCATAGAAAGGGCCTCTTTTCCAACCAGATATTCATGGTTGTAAAAACGCTTAATCTCCCACAAAAGTCCATTGCGCAGCGAGATTCCCTGACTGGCCCGATCAAGGGCAAAACTGATATGATCCGTCAAAGTCAGATAAATATTCTCATTGAGTCTCTTCCCAAGGGAAGTCTTGGCAAAGCTTATAATCTCATTGGTCAGCAAAATCCGCTCTAACGGCACCTTTTCCAAAAGCTGTATCAGCCGTCCGGACTCCGCCTCATCCTGGGCAGCGTAAATCTTCTCCACCAAAGTTTCGTCAATGAAATCCCCTGGCTTTTTCTTAAATCCCAATCCACAGCCCATCACAAGAATCTCCTGTCCCTTGCTGTTATAAGACTTTACCAGGTTATTATTGATTACCTTCTCAACCTTCATCCCCATCGCCCATTCCATCCCAGCATTTCTAGTACACGGATGCTGCACTCTTTCATTGAATCCAAAAAGGCTATCCCCCCTTGTACCAATGAAACACAACTTCCAATGATAGCAAAGTGGTATAGCCTGCATGACCAGTAACAATCCATTTACTATATGCAATTTTAACATAAGAAATGGTCTGTGTCAATTATGAATTGTAAAAAATTCGTAATTTTATCAATTAAAATATCAATTTCCATTTTGAACATATCCCCCTTCTCTTCTTTAATTTTTATCGCATTTTTCTATAAAACACCAGCAATATAATCCAATTTATATAACCATACATTTTTCTGGCGCAGCTCTGCCAATCAAGAAAACGTTCAACTTTCACCCAATGTAACCCAAACCATAACAAATTGTCATCAAACTTTCTTAAATTTCCTTTAACAGGATTTTCAGATTCCGAAAAATCCTGTATAATAGGATCGGATTTTCCGGCTCTTTGGCTTTTCACCAGAAAAACCAGACTGCCCAAACAAATCCTTATTATGAACTTATAAACTCAAATCAAGAAAGAAGATTATCCCATGAAAAAAGACATTACTATCGCCGTTGCAGGAACCGGCTATGTAGGCTTATCCATAGCTACCCTTCTGGCCATGCATCATAAAGTCTACGCTGTGGACATTGTACCGGAAAAAGTAGATCTGATTAACCGGCGTATTTCCCCCATTCAGGATGACTATATTGAACAATATCTGTCCGAGAAGGATTTGGATCTGACTGCCACACTGGACGCAAAGCTGGCTTATTCCAATGCAGATTTTGTGGTCATCGCTGCCCCCACCAATTACGATTCCATCACCCAGCATTTTGACACATCTGCCGTGGAATCGGTAATCCGTCTGGTGATGGAGTACAATCCAAACGCTGTTATGGTTATAAAATCCACCATTCCCGTGGGTTATACTGCATCCATCCGGGAAAAGACCGGCTCCAAAAATATCTTGTTCAGTCCGGAGTTTTTGCGGGAATCCAAGGCTTTGTACGACAACCTTTATCCCAGCCGGATTATTGTCAGCACAGACCCAGAAGATGACCGCCTCACAAAAGCTGCTCACACGTTTGCCGCTCTTTTGCAGGAAGGCGCCATAAAAGAAAATATTGATACCCTTTTTATGGGATTCACCGAGGCAGAGGCTGTGAAGCTTTTTGCCAATACCTATCTGGCGCTCCGGGTATCCTATTTTAATGAACTGGATACCTATGCTGAGATGAAAGGGCTAAATCCCCAACACATTATTGACGGAGTGTGTCTGGACCCCCGGATTGGCTCCCACTACAACAATCCGTCCTTTGGCTACGGCGGCTACTGTCTCCCAAAAGACACCAAACAGCTTCTGGCAAACTATGCAGATGTGCCTGAGAACCTGATTCAGGCCATTGTAGAATCCAACCGGACACGAAAAGATTTCATTGCAGACCGGGTCCTTGCCAAGGCTGGATATTATGGTTTCTCCTCCAACAACCGTTACAGCAAAAACCAGGAAAAAGAAGTGGTCATCGGAGTTTACCGTCTGACCATGAAATCCAACTCGGACAATTTCCGCCAAAGCTCCATTCAGGGGGTTATGAAACGAATCAAGGCAAAGGGGGCTGTGGTGGTGATCTATGAGCCAACCTTAGAGGCTGGTTCCACCTTCTTTGGCTCTAAGGTCATTGGAGATTTGGATGCCTTTAAGAAAATGTCCGACGCCATCATTGCAAACCGGTATGATTCCTGTCTGGATGACGTGGAAGAAAAAGTTTATACCAGAGATATTTTTAAAAGAGACTAAAACCGTTTTTCAAAAAAGGCCCCAAAGCCCTGCCATCTTCCTGTTGGTTATATATAAATCAATACAAACGCAATGTGTAAAAAAGGGAGCTGCTTTTCACTAAGCAGCTCCCTGCAATTATTTTTGGTGTATTATTTTTTTCTTGTTTATACACATAAATAACACCACTCATGTTCATTTTCATTGATTCATTAATTCTTCTTACAAGCCGGATAAGCCAGAGTCTCCTGACTGGATGCAGTAGCTTTTGCCACCTGAAGAACAATCTCGCTGAAATACCGGGGACTCACTTCTCCCAGCATACACCGCTTGTCCCCTTTTTCCATCCGGTAACTGGCATATCCCGATACCATTTGTCCCTTGGGATAAAAGGACACCCCATACACCGTCACATCTTCATTTTCATATCCTACCGATGCTCCTGAATACTCCAGCATTACATCCAAGGGTCCGTCGGTTTTTATAAAATCATAATAGCATCCTGCATCTTCAATGGAGCCTCGATACCATCCCTGGCCCAGCATTTTCCCGGAAAGAGACAGTCCGTTTAACACCCTTCCCCCAAACCGAATCATCTCTTTTTCCGTCACTTCCTCGTCTGTAATCTGGTAAATCGGCCGTTCCAGCTGCTCAATGGGCTGGACAATCTCATAATCCGAAAGCTGTTCCTTCCAGGCTGCAAGTATTTCCCCGGAAAGCTCAATGGGGTGGATTAAACCAATGATTCCGTTTTCTGGAAGCTCATATTCTTCCTCCTCCACTGTGTTAAAGCTGCCGTCTTCCATATAGCGAAAGGTCTCCTTTAACGCTCCATCCTCGTATCTTCCCCAAATGAGTCCAATGGCAAACTGATGCATAATGGGATTTTTCACAAACAGTTCCTTCCATGGTTCCACCTTCCATACACGCTCGCTGCTCATCACCTGTTCCAAACGCAGCCGTTGGTTTGCGGCCACGGTCTTCAACTGCTTTTTCAGCTGTTTAAATGCTCCGCTGGCTGCAGCTGCCTTTTCCTCATCGTCTCTCTTTCCAGGAGCGGGGAGATTTTTGAGTTTCTTTCCAGACTCATCAAATACTTCCAACTCCAAAGCCGACGTAAGTGCCACCCGGAAGCTTCTCGTGCCATAGTCAAATGTCTGTTCCAGATTTTCTCCAAATCCCAAATCCGGCACAATCCGATCCTCCAATTCCTCCCTGCTGATTCCAAGCTCCGACGCCGCAAAAGAAAGTGCATCGGCAGCAGCGTTTTTCACCTGGCGGAACTTGAATTTCCGGGAAATCTGGTCTACCAGAAGCAACGCCGTGGGACCTCCGTTTAATGCCAGAGCTTTCACTGCCTCTGCTGCCATGGCGCCTCTGGAGTTTTTCGGCCATTCCTGAATCTGATGGTACAATGCAGGAATGATTTCATCTCCCCCATGAATGGACACTGCGTAGAGAACCCATTTTTTCTTTGCCTCTGCCCCGGATTCCAGCCATTTATCAAAAAGCTGGCTCATATAGGCGGAAAGTTCTCTGGGATTTAATTCTGCTGCCAGTTTGGGAGCATTCTTGCTGACTCCGGGAACTGCCAGGTCCGCGTAGTCTACCAAAATGGCCTGCATAAACTCTTCTGTTGCTTCTGTTTTGTCGGTTTTATGAACGACTGGGAACGGAGATTCATAAGCCCAGGACACTTTTCGTTTTCGCCCGCCTTTTAAAATTTCTGCCACAAGTTCATCTGCTGTTTTAAAGCCAGATGTGCCTTCTCCTTCGGTTTGCCGGTTTAAAACATTTTCCAAAAGCTCTCGAAGTTTCTTACTTTTTTCTTTCTCCAGCATCTTTTCCAGTGTGGGACGGTAGGTGTCAACTCCCCAATTTTTCAAGATACGCACAGCCATTTCCCGCTCCTGTGATTTCTTCGAATCCAACATGGCCAGCATTTCCTTTTCCCATTCCTTATGGCCAGAATAAATTTCCATCAAAAGCTCCCGAACAACTTTGGAACTGTCCATGGAACAGGACAGCAAAATGTCTTTTGACTCTTCCGGAGACAGATGCAAAGCCTGAATGCACATACTCCGCACTACTGCACTGCCATTTTTCGCTCTCTCTGACAAACTCTCTTTCCAATGGTCTTTTTGAATGGTTTCTGCGTCAGTTCCTTCTTCCAAAACCGCTTCTTTTCGTTGGTGAAGACACTTGGCGCATCGGTCCAGAAACTCTGCCCTTTTTTGATCACCATAGTAAAAATCACAAATTCCCTCCAGAGCCTCCAGCTGGTAAGAGAAAGCCAGCCCTTCCTGGGCAAACACATCCAAAATAGCGTGAATCTGTTCTTGGTCAATTACCTGCCCATAGTTGTATTTTGTACGACTTTTCTGACTGCTTAGCACCCGATTGCCACAGAAAAAATTCCCGGATTTAAAAAGTCCCATAATTACAAGAAACCGCCGGTACATTTCCGGATCTTGACCATCCCGCATCGCCTCAAGATTTTCATCAAATCCGCCAAAATAACAGTACGTTCCCCTCCATTGTTCTACATATCGATAAAGAGTCTCCACACTTGCTTCCCCTAAAAGATAGTTTCGTACTGCTGGTGTCCCGGTCTTGATTCGGCTGCTTAGTTCCTGAGCCATACGATATTGATATTTTTGGGCAAACTCAATCTCCAGACTTTTATGTAATTCCCCATTGGCCATGGCTACCTGTTTCATCAGAAATTGATAATCCTTGGTGCCCTGGTTCAAAGCCTGACGGCGTATAGCTTCCGGATATTTCTTTGCAGCATGTCTTAAAAGAAGCTTCTCCTTGTGATCCATACACCAGCTAATATACTTCTCTTCATCTCCTTTTTCCATGATCCGAAGCAAATCTCCCAAATGGGACATAAACCAGGAGTTGTCTCCAATGTTCCGGCACACTTGTATGGTCCAGTTCAAATTAATTGCCATCATAAACCGCAAAAAGACCAGAAAACCCTCGGAATGATCCATGGCCAAAAATGCCGCGCCGCTTAACAGCTGCAATAAGTATCTGTTTGCATTGTTTTTTTGTATAATTCCATAAATCTCCTTCGGAAAATCCATATCCAGAGAAGACTCTAAAAGAAACGTTTCAATCTCTTTCTGTTCCACATCGGAAAGCCTTCCCTTGCTATACAGATTCGGAACGCTTTTCACCAGATTGTCTTTTAAAAAGTCCACTATAGATTTGATCTGGTCATCCGACTCCATGTGGTTGACCGGCCTTAACTGGCTGTCCGATTCTGCTATTTGTTCTGCTGCTTGTGGCAAAACATCCGATTCTGCGTTGAATGCTGGATTCATTTGACGGTCTTTGTCTGTCATCTCCACTCCGCTCTTCCTGGGCTTTACACAGTGCAGATAAACTCCTGCAAGAAGAACTTTTGCATTATCACTGTCATTATAACAAAACTCCATAGCCTGCCTTAAAACCTCTGGCTCCTTCTCTCCAATATCGAGTAACTCTTTTAAACGAACCTGCACAAAATTGGAGCTATCCCATACAGTCTGCTCTGCAAATATGGCTGCCCATTGTTCTCGGGACACAAGATTTTGAATGATTTTGATCAGCTCTTTCTGATAATTCAGATACCCATTCATTCCTCTCTGAATCACATACCCGGCAGTAGAACCGCCTACAGCGGTCACAAAACAAATATATCGGGAAAGAGGCTCAGTCCATCTATTTTTTTTCAAATGCTCCACATAATTTCTCCCGTAATTTGTCTTAATATCATCCAAAAGGGAAAAATCCTGCCGTTCTGCCTCATTTAACAAATCCTTGTTTGCCTCTTCCTCTGGGTCCAGATACATTTCTGCCAGCTCTCTGTTTTTGCTTGAAAGCCCTAACGCATCCAGAACCTCCATTAACATTTCATAGTTTTTTTCTTCAATCAGATTCATAATACCGTCTGTTTCCTCCTCCTTTGGCATACTTTCATCGTGTTCTGATTTTCACGGTTGTGCTTACGCACTATTCACTTGCTTTCATCCAATCCATCAAAACCCCTTTGCTGCCGCATTCCGGACAGGTATAAGTCCCATAATAATAAGGAAGTTTCCATTCATCCTCAATCCCCAGGTCATGAACCAGATTGGAAAACCACACATAGGTATCGTCAAAATTTTTCCCGTCCCATTTTCCAATCACAGAAGACGCTGGTTTGATTTTTGCTTCTATCCCCTTTATGTCCCCAAATCCATTTATCTCCATGTCCTCATCATAATAATCGCACTCCGGACATTGTACGATTACCTGCTCCCAGCCTCCAATCATCAGCCGATTGGCTGCCTCAGAATCTCCCAAAATCGCCAAAAGCCCAGTGGCAAAATAGTTTAAGTCCTCCTCTTCTTCCTCCTTAATTTCCTCAATGTATTGTGTTATAAATTCTTTCGCCTTTTCCCGCAGAATCTCCTTACTAAGCTGATAGCTTTCCTGTATCTCTTCAGACACTTTTTCCTCTGAAACGCCAAAAGTCCGCACCAAAGGAGCCTCACCAGGAAGCTCAGTTGATAAAATCACCCCTGCATGGAGAAGAATCCGCATCTGCCAGCGAAAATCCTCTTCCAGCCTCTTTTTCTCCAGAAACAAAACAAAATAAGGCAGAACCAAATAGGTAGCATCATAAAAAGAAAGCTGATGAGACAAATTTTCACACAGATTATCAAAATTAATTCGATCATCCTCCTTTTCCTCAAAATCCAGCCGCATTATCTTATCCATCTTTGGCACAAGCTCTTTTGGGCAAAACAAAAATGCCACGTCCTCTCGTACATCCCCATAAGCCCCGTGATATTTTTCCCATAAAGGAGAAGAAAACGGAACCGGATTCAGCTGTTTTCGAAGTTCTCCCACTTCCTGCAAAGATTTCTCAATCGCCTCTTTCCACATGTCTGACAACTCTTTTTCTGTCATCTCTCTCTCCAATTCATTTATATCTGGCATAACGTTCTCCTTTCTAAAACAATTTTCCCTTCCCAGTGTTATTTACTTTTCTTTGATTCCTCTTATCGTAACCTTTTACTTCATTGATTCCCTTCCAAAGGAAAATGGCAAAACACCTGCCGTTCCCCAAACCGCCTGCACTCCGGCGTCTGCTGGCTGCAGATCTCTTTCCTATAAGGACACCGGGTATGAAAGCGACACCCGGACGGAGGATTTACAGGGGAAGGAATCTCCCCGGCAAGCAGCTCCTTCTCCTGACTTCGCAGCCTTGGGTCAGCCTTTGGAATGGCATTTAACAAAAATTTGGTATAAGGATGAAGAGGTTTCTCATACAGACTGTTTGTATCTCCAATCTCACAGATGCATCCTAAAAACATGACGCACACCCGGTCTGCAATAAATTTAACCACACTTAAATCATGGGAGATAAACAAATAGGTCAAATGATATATGTCTTGCAAATCCTTCAAAAGATTCAGCACCTGAGACTGAATCGATACATCCAGCGCTGACACCGGCTCATCGCAGATGATCAGCCTGGGATTTAGTGCAAGAGCGCGGGCAATACCAATTCTCTGCCTTTGTCCCCCGGAAAACTGATGGGGATAACGATTGTAAAACTCTTCGGCAATTCCCACATCTCTCATTAACTCTTTGACTCTCTGCTCCAGCTTGTTCTTGTCCTTTAACCCGTAAGTTATAAGGGGTTCCCCAATTATGTCCTTTACACTCATCCGAGGATTTAAAGATGCATAAGGGTCCTGAAAAATAATCTGCATCTGCCGACGCATCTGTCTTAGCAAATCTCCCTTAAAATTCGTTATATTAAGTCCGTCAAACAGAATCTCCCCGGCAGTAGGCTCCAACAACCGAATTAACACCCGGCCCAACGTGCTTTTTCCACATCCGGACTCTCCCACCAGAGCCAGAGTCTCCCCCTCATAGATTTCCAGATTCACATCGGTCACTGCATGTACTTTCAGAGGTTTTCTTCTGGTTCCTCCTGCCGGAAACTCCTTGACCAGATGCCTTGCCTCTAAAAGCACGGTTCTTTCCTCTGTCTGGCTCTCCTCACCTGTATTTGTCATCCGCTCTTTTCCCTCCATCCTGCTCCTTTTTCTGCTCCAATCGCCAGATCAATCTTCCCCTGTTCCAAATATTTACGAACTATGGGGCATTTTTTCTTGCCCTCATACCAATTTTTCCTCTTCATACTGAAAACATCGCACCTTATGTCCCTCTCCCACCGTATACAAATCCGGTCTCTCTGCAAAACACCGTTCCTTGGACTTACTGCAGCGGGTGCAGAAACTGCATCCTTGGGGCAGATGAAGTAGATTCGGCACCACTCCTTCAATGGTATGCAGCCGTTTTGCCTTCTCATCCAGTTTTGGAATAGAATTTAAAAGTCCTTTGGTGTAGGGATGGCTGGTATGATCAAATAGTTCAAATGTCTCTGCCTGCTCCATTACCTTTCCAGCATACATAACATACACATAATCACAAACCTCTGCCACCACCCCCATGTTGTGGGTAATCAAAATAATGGAAGTCCCCTGATCTTCACATAATTTTTTCATCAGACGAAGAATCTGGGCCTCAATGGTCACATCCAATGCAGTGGTAGGTTCATCCGCAATCATTACCTTCGGACGGCATACCATAGCCATTCCGATCATCACCCTCTGACGAAGGCCCCCCGATAACTGATGGGGATAATTGTAATACCGCTTTTCCGGTTCCGGAATGCCCACTGCCCGAAAAACTTCCAACACCCGCTCTTTTGCCTCTGCCTTTGACACCTTTTGATGGAGCAAAATAGCCTCCCGCACCTGCTTTCCCACCGGATACACAGGATTTAATGATGTCATCGGCTCCTGAAATATCATGGAAATCTCATTTCCCCGCACCTTGGAAAGCTCTTTGGCGCTTAAATGGGTAATATCCCTGCCGTCTAAAGTGATGGTTCCCCCAACCACCCGGCCGGGATACCGCAAAAGTCCCATAACAGACATGACCGTCATACTTTTACCACACCCAGATTCCCCTACAACCCCAATAATTTTTCCCTTCGGCACCTGAATACTAACTCCATCCACAGCTGGGGCAATCCCTTTTGCCGTAAAGAAATGAGACTTAAGATCTTTTATATCCAAAACGATTGATTCACTCATCTCTTCCCCTCCTACTGTTCTTTCAAATAAGGGTCCAGTACATCCCGCAGGCCATCCCCCAGGAAATTAAATGCCATTACTACAATCATAATCGCCATACTGGGCGCAATGGAAAGCCATGGCTCTGAAAACAGATACTTCTTTCCCCGCACTGCCATCAGTCCCCAGCTTGCAGAAGGGGGCTGAGCGCCAATGCCCAGGAAACTAAGAGAAGCTTCTGACAAAATGGCAGATGGAATATTTAATGTAAACAATACAATCAGTGACGGGAGACAGTTGGGAAGAATATGGCGAAACATAATCGTCCACTTTTTTACCCCAATGGACCGGGCCGCCTCTACAAACTCTTTTTCCTTTAAAGACAAAGTTTGGGAACGGACAATCCGCGCCGTCCCTGCCCAGTTTACCAGACTCAAGGCAATAAAAATATTAATCAGCCCGCCTCCCATGGTATACATGACCACCATGGCTAACAAAAGGGACGGAAAAGCCAGCATTACATCTGCCAGACGCATGATGATAAAATCGGTTTTGCCTCCATAGAATCCGGCGCACAGCCCCAGCACGGTTCCAATCGCCATAGAAATCAATGTAGGAACCAGACCAATGGTCAAAGAAACTCTTGCCCCAAAAATCACCCGGCTAAGCACATCCCTCCCCAATTCATCCGTACCCAGCCAATGAGCCAGACTTGGGTCCTGCAGCCGGTCGGTCAGGCTTTGTTTCAGGTGATCATAAGGAGCCACCCATGGAGCAAACACAGCAGCCAGCAAAAATAAAATTAAAATCATTGCAGAAAAAGCCGCCAGTTTGTTCTGCCTTACCAGCATCATCAACTGATCTTTCCAGGTATCTGCCTCCCCAAGCTGGGCTGAAACATCCATTTGCTGGTTCCCTTTGTTTGGCACCCCCTCTGTTCCGGACTCATTTGAATTTTCCAACATTATATCTCCACCTCCTGTTTCACTTTTGTCTGTTTCGCTTTTGTCTGTTTTCTTCTCATCTATTTTCCTTTCGTTTGTATTTTAAAAATGTTTTTCACCGATATTTTTTCCATAAAATTACACTTTCGGATCACACGCCTTCATGGATTCTTAGTTCCTTTAAATACGTTCTTCACCTGCTGGCCCAGACATTCAGATCACGCTCCCCCACGAATCCTTCATTCCTTTGGATACGTTCTTCACCTACTGGCCCAGACATTCGAATCACGCTCCCTCACGAATCCTTGGGTCCAGCACATTATAGAGAAGATCTGCAACCAAATTGCCTGCAATAATCAAAATGGTGGTAAATACCACCGTCCCCTGAAGCAGCGGCATATCCCGCGTCTCAATGGCATTGACTGCCAACCTCCCAATCCCTGGTACTCCAAACACACTTTCCGTCAACACTGCTCCGGAAAGCATACTGGAAATCTGCAGCACCATCATTGTCATCACCGGCAACATAGCATTTTTTAAAGCATGTCCCACAATCACCCCATGCTCCCGCAAACCCTTTGCCCGGGCAGTCCGTATGTAGTCATTTTGCATTACCTCCACCAGATTAGAGCGGGTCATTCGGGCAATGCTCCCTGCTGAGTTCCACCCTAACGCAATAGCAGGCAGAATCATCGCCTTCACAGAATCAAATCCAGACACAGGAAACCATTTCAATTTAAAAGCAAACACATACTGCAAAACCAATGCAGTCATAAACACTGGCATGGATACCCCCATCAGTGCGCCCCCCATGAAAAGCCGATCCAGCAGTTTATTCTGCTGCACAGCCGCCACAATCCCTGCCACAATCCCAATCATCCAAGCTACCACAGCTGCCAAAAGCGACAGCTTCACTGTGTTGGGAAATGCGTCCAAAATAATTCCTGTCACATTTCGGTTCAACCGGTAAGAAGTTCCAAAGTCTCCCTGAAGAGCATGAAACACATATTTAAAAAACTGCACATGAACCGGCTGATCTAACCCCATTTCACGGCTGATTTTTTCAATCACCGCCGGATTCACATGTTCCCCCAACATGGTCGTAACCGGGTCCCCTGGCACAATCCGCAGCATAACAAATATGACAAGTACCACCCCCACCAGCACTGGAATGGAAACAACAATCCGTTTCCCTACCCTGCTCCACATAAATACCAATCCCCCTTTCTTTCCATCTTGTTCTCAATCTTTCAGCAGCATTTATCAACAGCATTTGTTATCCCCTGACAGACTGGTATACTTAAACTGCTATTCTGCGCTTCTCCAATCAAATACCTGCACAAGCATGGCACGTGGCTCATTTGCCTGCAAAAATATAGTTTTACTAATAAAAAGTTCCTGAATGAAAAAAGCCATGAAATAACTTTACCATATCAGGCATCTGCCCTTCGCAAAATTATTTCATGGCTGTCTTCTGTTCTGATTCAGAAACTGTTCAGAAATAGCATAAACAGATTGCGCAGGATCTCTTAAAACACGGTCTCAACAGAACTATGATCTTTCCTTTTTAAATCGATGCAACGTAATGCCAATTCCTTACTGGCTTAAAGATGCCCCGTAATAAGACCGGTCGCTGACGCCGCTCCACACCGGCTTAAAATTCTGCACCCGCTTGCTCACAGCCCACAGATGCATCCGAGAATACATCGGCACCCAGGCCGCATCCTCGTGAATCAGCTTCTCCTCAAGAGCCTGATACTCTGCCAGCCGCTCATCCTCATTCACAATCCCTCTTGCAGCGCTGACACGGGCCATTACTGTCTGGTCCGGATAATTGATGGAACGGATTTTCGTCTTCTCCTCATTGCCGAAAAATGTATAAATAAAGTTTTCCGGATCATTAAAATCTGCTGTCCAGGTAGACATAAAGGAACCTAACTCTCCCGACTTCCGGGTCTCCAGCCATGTGGACTCGTCATAGTTTTTGATCTCCGCCTGGATTCCCACTTCCGAAAGCTGTTCTTTGATAATTTCCAGAGCCATGGTCACAGTATCCGAAGCCGATGCATCTGCTGCCAGCTCCATGGTAAATCCAGAGCCATATCCAGCCTCCTCCAAAAGGGCCTTTGCCCCCTCCGGATCATAGCTGATCTTGGTCTGACCCTCATTAAAACCAATCAAACCATAAGGGTAAATTCCATGTTCCACCTGACCTCTTCCGCCATAAAGAGCATCCAGAATCGCCTGACGGTCAATGGCCATCTGAACCGCCTGACGAACCTTTACATCCTGAAAAGGTTCCTTATTAAAGTTCATCGTAAAATAGGTGATGCCCACCCGAGGACCCTGAACGATCTGGTCTGGATAGGTTTCCAGAAAACGGTCTGCTGCATCTGTCACAAAATCCAAATCCAGCAAATCCAGCTCCCCGCTCTCAAACATCATGGTCTGAGTCTCTGTATCCGGAATAATCTTGATCACCACTCCCGGCAGCTCGGAAGCGCCTCTCCAATAGTCGTCATTCTTCACCAATACCAGCTGGTCATTAAAATTCCAACCTGCAAACTTAAAAGGACCGGTTCCCACTGTAACCGCCGGGTCCATTCCAAACTGATCTCCCGCTGCCTCTGTGGCCTCACTGTCATAAATGGAAAGCCCTGGCGCCGTCAAACAAGAAAGAAATGCTGCAAACGGTTCCTTTAACGTAATCTTTACCGTATAATCATCCACCACTTCCACACCTTCCAGAGTATCCGCTGTGCCTTCCATCAGCTCCGCCGCACCCTTCACCTGGTCCAGAAGCTCTGTATTTAAACCGCCCTCCACTGTGAGCAGCCGCTCAAAGGTATAAAGCACATCCTCTGCAGTAAAATCATTGCCATTTTGGAATTTTACACCCTTTTGCAGATAAAACGTATATTCTAATCCGTCTCCTGATATATCCCACTTCTCTGCCAGACTGGGAACAATTTTGGAAACGCCCTGGTCATCCACTTGAATATCCGCCAAACGGTCAAAAATATTCGTGGGAACTGTGTAATCCTTTGTAGTCTTTTGCACATCTGCTGTCTGAATATCTGCATTCAGCACATCCATCAAAAATCCGGTTGTATCCACACCGACGCTTCCGGACCCGTTTCCCGCTCCGCTGCCTCCTGACACTGCTCCTGTGCCATCTGCTCCGGCTGTCTCTGTGCCTGCTGTCCCGCCTCCCGACGGTTCCTTGCCGCCTCCACAGCCAGTAAGCACCAAACCTGTCACCAGAACACCTGCAAGCACCCGGCCAAACATCTTTCTCATAATTGCTTCCTCCTCTTTCCAGCTCCATTCCCCACAGAAAACGCAGATTTTCTTTTCCATGACGATTCCCGATTTAAAAAAATGGTGCAATTCCTCTTCGGGGCTGCACCATCGCGCACGTCTATACGGAACTTCACCTTAATGTTCAAATAATACCACAGGGCGAACGAATTTTCAACTGTTTTTTCCACCCAGAAATACAGATAAAAATCTGATGCAACAATAAAACAATCCTATGTGTTGCATCAGATTTCTTTTGTAAATACTGGTCTTTTCTATACTTCCATGTCTAAATTATTTCCCATCCTCAAGTCCAAACTCCACAAACAGTTTCTTCTGTAACCCTTTATCCGACAGTGATTTCAGAAAATCATTGGTTCTTCCGGACTGTGACAGCAGAATACCAAGTCGATTTACTTTTTCTGCTCCTCTTATTTCGCCTCTTGCCTCACCTCTTGCCTCGCCCCTTACTTCGCCCTCTGCTATCATGTAATCCAGTGTTGCATCCATATGAATCCCTCCTGCCATTTCTTCGTCTGAAACACGATCTATATATTCCGCATATCTTTTATCATTTTTCACTTTACTTTTTCCTTGGCTTTCTCTGAGATCTTTTTACACTGGTATGAATAGGTCAGTGCATCCAGCTCCATGCAGCGCACTGGCATATAATAATGTACTCCTGTCTGGCCTTCGATTCCCATAATAACCTGTAGTGCTACCTTTTGATCAAAAAGCATTGCCACTTTCTCTCCATCCCTAAGACGCTCCAGACTTTTCAAATTTCCATTCTCAAGAGAAATTACATCCTGACTGACCGTATCAAATTCCTGCAGTTTATCTGGATCAATCTCCACCTCACCTCCATAAACTCCCTGACTGAAAAGCTGTGCAAAAACAGTATTAATCTTGATAAAATTCTTCACATTAATGTCTATATCCCCCATAGGTTATCACCTCTTCTGATTTTTATCAGAATTATAACATAGGTTCCATATGACTGTAAATGAAGTCGTACTTCAATCAGAAATCATATATAAAATATAGGATTTATGTCAATTTATATCATTATATCTTATACGAAGGTTCATGCCAATTATAAGAACTTTATTAAACAAAAAATCGGATGCAACAATACGACAATCCTATACTTTGCATCAGATTTCTTTTATAAATATTGTTCTTTTCTATACTGCCATGTTTCGATTATTCTCATCCTCAAGCCCAAACTCCACAAACAGTTTCTTCTGTAATGCTTTCCTTTCTCCATTCCTTTTTCACTATGAAAGCATATCT
The DNA here is from genome assembly GCA_009911065.1 of Clostridiaceae bacterium. GTDB lineage: Bacteria > Bacillota > Clostridia > Lachnospirales > Lachnospiraceae > Brotaphodocola. The sequence continues at coordinate 67,985 of QXWR01000003.1, forward strand.
TCCGAAATTCCGCATTGAAAGGCTCCTTCTGGATTCTGCCCACGAGCTTACGCTGTCTATGAATACTGCAGACGGGAAAACGTTACTCCTTTTATTGACCTGAATCCCGGACATGCCGGACATTTACTTATAAAGACGATTTTATGATAGAGGAAGGGGCTGCAGCGGCCGGTGGAAGAAATACACCACAAGCTGCCGCTGGCAGAGGGCGGGAGACACGACGAGGCAAACCTTGTGTCACTGTGCCAGTCCTGCCATGCGAGGATTCATGCGGAGCATGGCGACCGCTGGCAGAAAAAGTAACTGGCAGGAAACCCAACAAAGATGGAATTACCTGCCTGTGCGTTATTTCCTGAAAAGATCTGAGTGTGAACCGGTATCGATTAGGGTCAGTGTTAAAATATCATTTTCGATGAGATAGATTAACAGCCAGTCCGGCTTGATATGGCATTCCCGAAAACCTGCAAGGTCTCCGGTCAGCCCATGGTCGCGGTAACGTTCTTCAAGCTGCCTGCCCTGACGCAGCAAGTCGACAACTTCATCCAGCAAAGAGAGATCCAGCCCACGTTTTTTCATGAGTTTATAAGCCTTTTTATAGGCTGTGGTAAATTTGACCTGGTACATCAGTCATCAAGAGCCGCTTTTAAATCTTCCATACTGGAATATCCTTTGACGTCAGGATCGCGGGAAATACGGCGGGCTTCTGCCATAGCATCAAAGGTTTTCTGACTGTACGCTGGCATCTCCACGGCAAAAGGAAGTCCGCCGCGAAGGACGCATTGATACAGGAACATATTTACTGCACTGGACATATCCAGTCCAAGCCGGCTGAAAAGAGCCGAAGCTTCTTGTTTTATGCTGGCATCAATTCGAATCTGAGTTGGTGTTGTTGCCATTTGACTATCTCCTTTTCCTTCATTATATACAATATAGTTTACAATGTCAATCAAAATAAAAATAAAAATAAAATGACAGCAGGCGGCATGAATGTATTTTCCCCATTGTGGGCGAATATTGGCGATGCATCCTGCTATCAGTTCGCATACTTTCTCAAAATCCGCATAGAATATCCACGTAAAATACGTATATTTTTTATATTTCCCTCTTGATGATACGTAAATACGTGTTATTATATAATTGTAAGGAGGAAACATACATGAGATTCAGAGAAGCCGACCAGATGCTAAAGGATGATGGATGGTACGTGTCAGACATAAGTGGCTCACATTATCAATACACAAACACCCAACAAAGCCCGGAAAAGTAAGCGTTCCAAATCATCCCGGTGACATCCCGAAAAGTATTGTTAAATCCATACGCAATCAGGCGGGGCTGAAATAAGTCCTTGCCCCTTGCAAATAATATAGATTACACGGAAAGGAGCAATGATTTATGAATTATGTGTACCCGGCTGTTTTCTATGAGGAAGAGGGTAAAATATCGGTCATTTTCCCCGACTTAGGGAATCTTGCAACTTTTGGGGATAATGTGGCGGACGCTATGCGCATGGCGGGGGATGCCTGCGGTCTGTATCTGTTTACCGCCCTGCGTGATGGTGAGTCCCTCCCGGCTCCCAGTGCATTAAGCGAGATCAATCCTGCTGCCGTCCTGAAAGATTTTGAAATGGAATCCGCTACAGATAGTGCTTTCGTCAATATGGTACTGGTGGATATGACCGAATACGCAAGACAGCACAGCGATAAAGCAGTAAAAAAGACTTTAAGTATTCCTATGTGGCTAAATACTCTTTGTGAAGAAAAAAGCATCAACTTTTCAAAAATATTGCAGGAGGCCCTATTGACAAAAGTACAATCCCTATGACGGACAGCAGTCCAAAACCGAATATGCTTTACCTGATAAGAAAACCGCCCCGACACTCGCCAAAGTATAAAGGGCGGTTTTCTCTGTATATTCATGTTTTAAAAATCTAAATTATACTTTTTATAAACCTCAAAAGCCCTTGCTGCCTTATTCATTCTTTCATCAAAATCACATTGTTTTTTCCATTTTTTTCTGATATATTAGTAATATCCAACAAAAAAGGAGGCCCTTTATGAAAAAACAAACTTTAAAAAGGAAATTATCCGCTGTCATTGCAAGTACCATGATGTTGTCAAGCTTTATCTGCTCCCCTGCCTATGCTACAGAACCAGAAGAAGATAATCCTGTGGTGTACTTTGACTACTGTTCCATTGATACGGTTCCCGATAAGACTGGACCAGACGGATACCCATACCGATGTCTGATCAATGACCTGTTCTACATTGAATATCCCGGCAGCTGGACCTTTGGCTCCAACAACATTACGCCTATTGTTTTTTATGATCACTCAGAAATCACAAAAACCACGCACCAGTTTGAAAGCTTTCAGGATTCTGCCTTAATTGGCACAGAAGACCAAATCGACCAGTATATTCAAAGCGGCGGCCTGAACCCATATTTTCAGCAAGTCTTGAATCTTACAGATTTCAATGGTTTGACATTTTACACTCAGGAAAAAGGAGACACCATTCTGGTTTACTCTCTCCTCCAGGAAGGGAAAACCATAGCTTCCATTGTAGTATGGACTTCTTTCGGACAAGTCAGCATTCGGGATGAACGCTCTGATATATCCATGAATCCAGTGCGTGATTATGGAGAAATTCTGGTGATGCAAGTTCAGGATTATGAAGATTTCAGCTCCATTGAATCGATTCAGGCATTTGTAAACAGCGGAAAGCTAACCTCCCGCCTGTTGTTTTTGGAAAATGAAATAACATGGAACACAACCCCTTATCAGACAGACCATCACACCTATTTGTTATGCGAAGGTTCCTGTGAATTTTTAAATGTTACGGTTTACATTCCGGTAGTTCCCGCTCATTCCAAGAAATGGATGGTTGGCTTTCAGGCATTTGTGGGAAGCGAGATCAACTACAACGCATATAAGATTCGAGAGGACATTATAAAAACCTTTAAAGTATTAAAATAAATCCTTTTCAAACCCGTTAGCGCGCGCCCATGGCGCGCAAACATAAAAAGGAAGCCTAAAAGCTTCCTTTTTCATATCTTTACAACAAAATCCTCATAGATTCCCGACCTTACTTCTTCTCCAAATGTATACTGTTCCATCCTCTGTTTCTCGAATTGATACACCATAACCATTTCTTTTATCGGATCAACAATCCAGTATTCTCTTACGCCACTATTTTTGTATTTAAAAAGTTTCGTAAAACAATCCATAGATCTACTGCTTTTTGAAACAATCTCTACAATCCAGTCCGGAGCTCCATGACATCCTTTTTCATCTAGTATAGAAAGATCACAAATTACGGAAAGATCAGGCTCTACATAATTTTCATCACCTTCATCTAAAAACACCGCAAAAGGAGCCGCATAAACTTCACATTTCCCAGCCCTGCTATCAATATAATTTGCTATTGCCTGATGCAGTTTCCAGCTGATTCTTTGATGAGTTCTACTAGGCGGAGCCATATAATAAATTTGTCCGTCAATCAATTCTGCCCTCTCTCCTTCTGGCAAATGATATATATCATCAATTGTATAGTGTTCTTCTTGCTTTGGCACTCCCACACAATCACTCCTTTTTTATTATATTATAAACTATTTTTTCCTATCTGCAATCAAAATCAAAAAAAAGCCAGAAAACCTGTCACCAACCGATTTTCTGGCTTCTTTCCCTCCCCACTTTTCTATTCTTCCCCTTCTTCACCAATCTCAATTCCCAGCTCTTCCAGCTGTTTTCCATCTACCGGAGCAGGGGCCTGACACATAAGGCAGGAAGCATCCTTCACCTTGGGGAATGCAATCACTTCCCGGATATTATCACATCCGCTCATCAGCATGGCCAGACGGTCAAATCCATAGGCAAGACCTGCGTGAGGCGGCACTCCGTACTGAAAGGCAGTGAGTAAAAATCCAAACTGTTCATTGGCCTGTTCCGGGGTAAAGCCCAACACCTGAAACATTTTGCTCTGAATATCATTTTGGTGAATACGGACGGAACCTCCACCTAACTCAGTGCCATTTAACACAATATCATAAGCTTTTGCCCGGACTGCCCCTGGGTCCGTATCAATCAGATGCCAGTCTTCCTCCATAGGCATGGTAAAAGGATGATGCATGGCCACAAACCGATTCTGCTCTTCGGAATACTCTAAAAGAGGGAACTCTGTAACCCACAAAAACCGATAATCGTCCTTTTTCAGCAAATCCAGCTGTCTTGCCAGCTCCAAACGCAGATTGCCCAGCACATCCCACACTACTTTTTTCTGATCTGCCGCAAACAAAAGAAGGTCTCCCGCTTCTCCCTTCATGGCCGCTACCAGTGCATCCATCTGCTCTTCACTCATAAATTTGGCAAAGGAAGACTTTCGGGTGTTATCCGGCTGGATTGCCACATAGGCAAGACCCTTTGCTCCAAATCCTTTGGCAAATTCCACCAGCGCGTCAATCTTCTTTCTGGCCATGGTTCCCTGGCCTTTTGCATTGATTCCCCGAACTGTGCCGCCCTTTTCCAACGCTCCCTTAAACACCACAAATTCACAGTCTTTCACCACATCTGACACATCACAAAGCTCCATGCCAAAACGCAGATCTGGTTTATCAGAACCAAACCGGTCCATGGCTTCCTGCCAAGTCATTCTGGGAATGGGCTGGGGAATCTCTTTTCCTAAAATTTCCTGGAATAGACGAGCCAGCAGCCTCTCATTTACATCCAACACATCATCCACATCTACAAAAGACAGCTCCATGTCAATCTGAGTAAACTCTGGCTGCCGGTCCGCCCGCAAATCTTCATCCCGGTAGCACCTTGCCAGCTGAAAATAGCGGTCATATCCAGAACACATCAAAAGCTGTTTGAAAATCTGAGGGGACTGAGGCAGAGCATAAAAGCTTCCCGGATGAACCCGGCTTGGCACCAGATAATCTCTGGCTCCCTCAGGAGTACTCTTAATCAAGGTAGGAGTCTCAATTTCCAGAAATCCCTCTTCTGCCAGAAATTGTCTGGTCAAAATGGCAATCTGGCTCCGAAGCATCAGATTCCTCTGAATATCCGGTCTGCGCAGGTCCAGATACCGGTATTTTAAGCGCAGCTCCTCCTTGGTTCTGGAATTTTCCTCAATGGGAAATGGAGGCGTCTCGGATTCGGACAAAATCCGTAAACTTTCCGCCCGCACTTCAATGGAACCTGTGGCAAGATTTTTATTGACCGCTTCCTTATCCTCATTGCCAGATCTGGCTTCCACAGTTCCTGTAACTGCAATAACAAATTCACTCCGAAGCCGTTCCGCCTTGGCAAAGCTCTCCTCTTTGCAATCCTTTTCCTCAAAAATAATCTGTAAAATTCCCGACCGGTCCCGCAAATCCACAAAAATAAGCCCACCTTTATTTCTGCTCTTCTGCACCCATCCCATAACCGTCACCTTTGACCCGATGGAAGCAGCATTTACCTCCGTACATCTGTGAGACCGCTTCAGTCCCTTCATTGACTCTGCCATAACTCTCTTTTTGCCTCCTGTTTTCTAATTCTTCTTAAGCTCTTCTTTATAAAAATTCACAAACTCCGTATATCCTTCTTTTCCCAGCTGTTCCTTCTGAAACTTCTTATTTTTGTTCATCATAGAAACCAGCACCTGGACGCCGTTTTTCCGCTCTGCCATAGCCCGTTTCATAATCTCTCCCAGGCGGGCAGAATCCATACCCTTTTCCACCAGATAAGCTTTCTTCTCCCGCTCTTTATGGTTGCATTCGCCTTGGTCCATAAGGATAGTGATAATCCGCTCAAATCCAATGGAAAATCCACAAGCCGGAGTATCCTTTCCTGTAAATTTCCCGATCATTTTGTCGTATCTGCCGCCGCCGGCCACAGAGCCGCCGAATCCTTCCATGGACACCTCAAAAATAGTCCCAGTATAATAAGACATTCCCCGAACCAACGTAGGGTCAAAACAAAGGTTAAATTCTGTGTCCGCCACGTTGAGAACCGTGTCCATAATGTGCGCCAGATTGTCTGTGACAGACAAATCCATAACAGGCTTTAAAATCTCTCCCAGCTTTCGCACTCCGGCTGCATCCCGACCTGTTTCCGACAAAAGCGTTCCGTATTTTTCCACGCTTTCCTCTCCATGTCCTGCCTCCAAAAGCTCAGCTTTTACCCCTTCCATTCCGATCTTGTCCATCTTATCCAGAATGATAAACACCGATTCCATGGAGTCCTCCGAAAATCCGCAGTAAAGAGCCATGGCTTTTAAAATCTCCCGGTCATTCATCCGCACCGTAAAGCCGTTCTTTGGACAGATTTTCCCAAGAGCCGTGGTGGTGGCCAATATCAACTCAATCTCCGCCATGGAGCTTTCATCTCCCAAAATGTCAATATCACACTGAGTAAACTGCCGGAAACGGCCTTTTTGGGGATGGTCTGCCCGCCAAACACTTCCCATCTGAAGGGCCTTAAAAGGCATGGAAAGCTGTGCTCCGTTGTTAGAGAAATACCGGGCCAAAGGAAGAGTCAGATCATACCTTAACCCTCCGTCAACCAGATCATTTTCGCAGGCTGCAGTCTCCAGATTCAGTTTTTCCCCTCTTTTTAAAATCTTAAAAATCAGTTTCTCATTGTCCCCGCCCTGCTTACTGGTAAGATTTTCAATGTGCTCTACACAGGGAGTTTCAATCTGAGTAAATCCAAAGGACCGGTATGTGTCCCGAATTTGATTCATCACATATTCCCGCACCTGCATTTCCACAGGTAAAATATCTCTCATGCCTGTAACCGGCTTTTTTTTCAGCGCCATGATTCTCCTCCGTCTTACTTCTTTTTGTTTCTCCATTGCCTTTTGCTGTCTTTTTGTATACTTTTGTAGTTTCCGATTCGTTCCCAGCGGCCGCTGGTTACTCGAATGGTACCCTTATTGTTGTTTCCGCCTCTTCCACAGCAGCCTTTGGTTATCTCCTGACATCTCCATCGGAATTTTGGCCGTTATTCCCAGCTCTTCCACAACAGCCTCTGATTATTCCCCTGACCCTTCTGCTGAAGTCTCCGCTGTTTCCGTCTCCCCTTGGGTCTCTTCCGGCAGCTCCTTCGCCTCCTCCGGGCCGCTCACTTTCCCGTCTTCTCCTACTGTGACACCAAACTGGCTGCTGTACCCATTAAGTTTCTGAATAATCTCCGTCCGTTTCTCCCCCTGAGCAATGGTCGGACAATAGTCATTTCGATGATTCACGGAACTGATGGTGCAGGGTATCAAAGTCATCTCTGCCTCTCCCTTTGGGCTTCCCTCTTCCAATGTAAACTTGGCCTGAGCAATCATCGTGTTCTTATCCTTTGGATTCCGGTTTCCTCCAAAGCAGAAATTCCCCAAGCTGTAAAGAATGTATTTTCCTTTATACTTTTCCACTCCCTGCAGCACATGAGGATGACAGCCAACCACCAGATCTGCTCCCCAGTCAATACATTTATGTCCCAGCTCCAGCTGATAACTCTCCGGATAATAGGTGGACTCAATTCCCCAGTGACAACAGGCAAGAATCAAGTTTACATTCTCCTGACGCAGTCTTTCAAATCCGCTTTGCAGATAGTTTTCCACCTGCCGTCCGCCATAAACCACATCCACAGACACAAAGCCAATTTTCACTCCGCTTTCCGTCTCAAAAATCCCAATATTTTCATCATAAGCATAAGGCATACCAATGGAATTAAAAGCAGTTATGGTATCAGCTATCCCCTGATCACCATAGTCAATCCGGTGATTGTTGCCAAAACTGACCGCATCAATATCCCCTTCCGGCAATACCTGTATATACTCTGGTTTTCCTTTAATGTTAAATTCCTTCGGAACCTTTTTATTGGAGTTGGTCAAGACTCCCTCAAAGTTCACCAGGGTCATGTCGTCTGCCTCAAAGACAGATTTGACATTTTTAAAAAAATAAGAGGGTCCGTACTTGTCATACATTTCCCGAAAGGTTCCCTCATATCCATGAATGGAAAGCGTTCCGATCGAACAGTCTCCTGCCAGAGAAATGGTAACGCTCTCTAATTCCGGCTCTTCTTCGGTCTCCGGTTCTTTGGCTACCCCCGGCCCTACTTCCCGTTCTGTTTCACGCTCTGGCTCTGTCTCCCCACTGCCAGACACTCCCGGCCCAACATTCTCTCCCCCTTCCCCCTCTGCTTTAAAATCCTCTGATGTCCCTTGATCCTGCAAATCTTCCAGAGACGCCTCCCCTTGTATGGACCCATGATCCAAAGACTCTGTGCCAGCTTCGGTCTCCGCTTTCACCATACCAAATTCCCGATAGCCATATCCGCCTGTCAGAAGCACACAAACTCCTGTTCCTGTCAACAAAACTTTCTTCCAGCTTTTCACCTTCTTCTCCTCTCTAAATCCCATTCCTTGGTATTATCTTTTGGAACCATTTTACTCTCTATCTTGGATTCGGTCAACAAAAACATCGTTTCAATCCATCATCCAACGCCAAAATCTGTAATTTCCCACAGCACCTCCACCGCCGGGTCCTCATTCAACCAACTGTATTCCTTCAAAAACCAACGCACCAGTTCCTCATCCCGACGAATTTTGGTAGTGTTATTATTATACACATTGATGGTTCCCAAAGGAAAATATTTTTTCAGACAATGGATGTCATGGGCAATCATTTCCTTTGTCTGTCCTTTTATTCCCACCATCAGACAAGGAGAGTCAAAATACTCTGCCACCTCACAAGGCTCTTTAAAATCCGCATGTTTATTCAGTACCTTCTGGCGAAAATCATAGTCAAAGGTTTCCACCCCGATTTTAAAAATAATCGGCACTCCCATTCTTTGCCGCAGATCTGCCACCTGCCCCCGGTACATCCAGTGAGACTCAAAAAAAAGCTGTTTAAGGTCTTTGGTCTCAATCACCTTATCAATATCCTCAAAGGTCTCCCTTGGAAGCTCAAAACAACTCCCTGAGTTAATCACCTCCAAAACCCCAAACTCCCCTGTCACCTGTCCTAATACCTGACGATTCATCTGTGCCATAAGGACCCCGTCCTTTCCGTTATCCTCAATATAGTCACAGAAAGAACATTTCCCCCAGGCACAGGGAAAAGAACGTAAAAGACAAATTTCCCTGGGATGCTTATCCGTAATTTTACTGTAACGGTTTGTGGGAATCCCCATGGCAAAGGTCTCCTTTCCATTTACATCTCAAATCATAAGGCAATGACTTAATAAGCACTGCCACAAAAAAAATACTCATCAGCCGGTCCGCATAGTCGGTCACAGCCTGCACCAGGAAAATACTGGCAGTCATCCCAAGAGGCGTCCGGGCCAAAAGCTGCACAAAAACCATGGAGCCGGAGGAAGTGATTCCCCCAAACACAACTGCACAGATCACAGAGCTTACAAGGGTTCCTGGAAATGCCACTACTGCACCTGCAAGCCACATCCGCCCCTTATCTGCCAGATGCATTTTCCATGCGATTCCTGCCATAAAACCCACAATCATGCCCACTGGCGCAAAATACAGAGAATAAATATCAATGGTCATGCCTAAAATCACCCCGCTTATGAGGCTGGGCAGCATTCCGTAAACCGGCCCTAACATGGCCCCTGCCATCACCGTCCCAATGCTGTCCAGATAAACCGGCAGCTTTAAAATCAATGCAAGCTGCGCCCCCGCTGCATTCATCACCACTGCCATTGCCACCAGACAAATCCGATACACAGAAACTCTCTGCTTATTTCTTAAATCCATAACTTTATCCTTCCTCTCTTCTTAAAATTCACCCAAATCCCGTTCAGGAAACAACACACCCCGTTATCCTGCCCTATTGACATTTCACAAAACAAACAAAACAATACACAAATCCTGTCATTCCAATCAAGAGATCATCCTCTCCAACAAATCCAGCTTCTCTGGAGATCGATTCAAAAGCCTTCCAAAAAACATCCGAAAAAATCCGGCTGCATTCACCTTTGTAAGAACCACCGAATTAGGTTCTCTGCGGTAAAAGCCCTGGGAATCCACAACACTCTGTCCTATAGAAATGCCCTGAGTCTCAATCTCTGTATACGCCTCTATGCCATCACAAAGGCTCCGGTCCGCAAAATACGCCACAGCCAGCGGATCATTGATCACACATCCAATCAGATGCTCCTGCTTCCAGTGGAAATCAAAATAAAACCGGGTAATGGCCCGGATAAACTCCCCCAGCTTTGGATCAAGCCTGCAAAAATACTCCAAAAGATCCGGAGTCAGCACAATCCTCCTGGTCACATCCAGCCCCACCATATGAATTTTCATTCCAAGCTCTGCTGCCACCTGATAAACCAACGCCGCTGCCTCCGGATCCGCCCAGTAATTGTACTCTGCCACCGGAGAACAGTTCCCATGACTTCGGAAATTCCCACCCATAGAAACCAGCTCTTCCATCTTCCCAAAAACCGCCCTTGCCTCGTTTGCCAATCTGGCCAGATTGGTCATAGGCCCCAGGGCAATCACCGAACACCCTCCCCTGCCAATCTCCTTTTTCATAAATTCCACTGCATCCACAGGCTGTTCATATCCCGGCACCTCCGGTAAGAAGCTTTCCCCCAAGGCATCCACTCCGTGGGTATCCAGGGCACTGACATACTCCCGCTTCAAAGGCACAGCCGCCCCCTTATATATGGGAATATCCAGCCGCCCCATACGCTTTAAAACCTTCTTTGCATTAGAAAATCCCATGTTCACCGGGCCATTTCCGCTGACAACCGTAATGCCCACCACCTGAAGCTCCTCCATAGAGAGTGCCAGCATCAAAGCCAGACTGTCATCAATTCCCGGATCACAGTCAATAATTACCTTACGTTTCTCCATACCTGCCTCTTTCCTGCCATCATTTACATCACTCCATTAAAACACATCCAAAAACCAACACCATTCACACCTGCCATTTTTACGGAAAAACACCCTCCCGCAAAAAACAAAAAAGCGCTGCTCTTGCATCTGCCAAAGGACTCACCTCCAACAGCCATACAACAACAGCACCCTGTATTGACAGCGTGTTCTATATAGCCTAGTTTTTTATACTGGGAGGTTCTCGAACCAGTGTTATTCGCGTGAAAGAGTATACTACAAAAGGTTAAAAACTGCAAGAAAATTTTTGTAATCTATATATTTATAAAGCATAGTTTCTAAGGGCCCGCTTCAAAGAAAACGGGAAACGCTTCTATATGCGTTTCCCTTCTTTTCTTACGTTCCCCCGCCTTAACTTAATACTAGTACAACTTGATTTTCAGACACACTTTAACCCAAATTTCCCCCCATAAACACAACCTCCCCCGGAACCAGCGCCTTGTGGCATTTTTCCTTCAGATACTCCATGAGCTTCTCCTTCTCCGGCTCCTTTTCTCCCCATATCTCGGCCCGGAGAATCAGCTTATTTCCTTCCCCATACCGCACATAAGCGCTGGCCTTTTCAATGCCTTCGTATCTGGTAAGGACCTGCTCCAGCCGATAAAGCTCCAGAAAGCTGCGTCCGGTAATGCCCTCCTGCATAATGGTCCGGCCTCCGTTTTCCAGAAAATCCATATCCCCGTCAGGAAGAATCCTGGCAATCCGGCCGGTCTGATAAAGGACTCCCGGTCCATATGGATTGGTGATCTGATCCACCCACCCAGCTGTGGGATAATCCATAATGTACAGATTTCCCCAAGCTCCAAAGGGCTGTTTTTTGCATTCCTCGTTAAACACATATGCCTTCACCCGCGTATCCCGGCTTACATCTTGAATCAGCTCGTACCCAGCCTCCCGGTTCACTGCCCCCACCGTAATCTGATAGTGTTTGGGGAATACCGGCTCCGGAAGATGCTTTCGCAGCCGCCGCACCGAAGGCTCCTCCTCCATGGCCTCCACAACGGATTCCAGACAGATTAAGAATATTTTCAGCTGAGTCCGGTCAAATCGGTTCTTCCAGTAACGCAGCTCGTAAAAATACCCCTTCTCATCCCACATCACCTGCAGATGGAACGGCAAAGAATCCAGCTGCATGGGAAGCCTTTTCGCCGGCGCCCCGCCTACCTGATTCACATTGAGAATATCTCCCTGATACTGGAAAAACATCTCATCTGCATGAAGGTTGGAAATATAACATCCCATCGTATCCATAATCTGCCGCCCGGATTTTTTCAAAAGCTCCGGCACAGTCTCGTGAGGCACATTGGTATACCGGAAATAATAAGTTAAAAACAAGGGGCCTGCAAGCCTTGCCCAGCGGCTGTCGGTTCTTCCGCTGTGAATGGTGGTGCTAATGGTATCTTTTTCATTGCTGAAAATGCCAATGCAGTAATTGTACGCCGTCAAAAACATGGCGTTTTCCGATACTCCATATTTCCGTCCAAAGGCAATGAGATTCTTCCGGTTTAAACTCTCAAACCGCCCTTTTAACACTGCGTTTTCCCCTCTGGCCAGATCATAAGAATCCTTCCGGTTCAAAATGCTTTTTTCAATTTTAAACCCTTCCATAAGCTTCTGAAAATACGCTTCATTTTCCTTCCGGAGTCCTTTGCCATCCCGGTCTTTCTCATCCAGAATGTACTCAAAAAACGTATAGCTTTCCTTCTCCACCGGTTTGCCTGTATAGAGGGCGTTCATGTCCTCCAACAGCACATTCATGGTAATGCCATCCCCCATAATGTGGGCAATATCAAAGAAAAGATAGGAAGACTGGCCCGTCCGGTAGATTCCCACATGATACAAAGGTTCATTTTCCGTATACATATAGGGTTTTAAAAGAATCTTTTTCTCTGCTTCCCACTGCTCCTCACTTAAATCTATAATGGGAATCTCCACCCGCCTGTCATCATGGCGGAAATTGTGAAAGGCTCCCTCGTAAAGCTGTACCACCCCTTTTAATCCCGGATGAAGATCAAACAGATCTTCAATGGCTTTCTTCAGCCGATCAAGGTCCACCGTCTCATCTAACTGAAATAAAAAGGGCAGATTTGCCGTGGTATTTCCACGCATCACATAGGCAAAATAAAGCTGTAAATTGGTCAGCGGGTACACCTTGCGCACCTCAAAGTCCACGTCCTTGCGGTTTTTAGCATCCTTTACAAAAGCTTCCAGTTTTATCACAGTACTGTTCTTTGCCAAATCCTTTAAGGTGATGGAAACCCCTGCCTGATTGTACAAATCCGTCAAAAGCATGACACTGCCAAGAGAATCCAGCCCAACCGAGTAAAGATCCGTGTCGATTCCAAAACGGCGGTGGCCCAGCACAGCCGAAATACAGTCATAAATCTTTTCCTGCAGTTCGTTTTCCGGCTGACGGACATTTTTTAACTCCTCTTCCTCTTTTTGCTTTTGAATAAAATACTGACTGCGGATAATTTTTTTGGAGGAAGTCTTGGCAAATGGGGTCTCCCGAATGCGGAAATTCATAATCCGTTTAAAAGTGGGAAGGGTCTCATTGTGTTTTTTGATAATCTCTCCCACCACACCCTCAACATCTGTAATTCCTGCCACCTCTATGTATTTATGATTGGGATATACCTCGGCAGTCACCGTATCGTTTTCCCCGAAGACCAATATATCCTCAATCACCCGGTCATCCTCAAAAAGATTTTCCAGCTGTTCCGGAGCCACATTTTCCCCATTGCTTAAAATAATCAGATTTTTCTTTCTTCCGGTCAAATACAGAAAATTCTCCTCATCCACATAGCCTAGATCCCCGGTGCAAAGCCACCCGTCCAGAGTCATCACCTCTGCGGTCTTATCCGGTTCCTTATAATATCCCATCATCACGGAAGGACTTTTCACCTGAATCTCTCCATCCACAATCCGCACCTGACAGCCGTCCACAATCCGGCCCACAGACGCCACCTTGTCCGGCCGACTCCAGTCCGGAGAAGAAATCTTTGGAGAACACTCGGACATTCCGTATCCCTGAGCGATGGAAATGCCAAGGTTCCGGTAATTGGCTGCCAAATCCGGGGCCAAATATCCCCCTCCGCTGATGATCTTGTGAAGCTGTTTTCCCAACACCTGGGAACGGACTTTGCCGGCAGGCTGGCCGGTCTGTCTTGCCATAATGGCAATCCGGTTGTACAACGTCTTTGCAATCATCGGCACCATACGGATGACAGACGGCTGAAACAGCTGAATGTGGGCCGCCAGCTTTGCCATATCCCGGTTCAGGCACAAAGTTCCCCCATAGCGCAGAACAATCAGCACGTCTCCGTTAATGCAGAACACATGATGAATGGGCAGCACATTTAAGTATACCTCCCGCTCCGGGTGGTCTGTATCGGTTGTACAAAAGGTGTTGTCAATGAGATTTCCGTTAGAAAGCATAACCCCTTTTCCCCGGCCTGTAGTGCCGGATGTAAAAAGAATCATGGCCAGATCTTCAGGGGCTGCTTTGGATTGAACCGTCCGCCCTTCATACTCTTTCATCAGATTGTCCCAACAAGGCACATGCCTGCCATGCTGGAAGGAAATATACTCCTTTACATGAGGACATTTTTCCTTCACTCCCTCCACCAGAACATGGTGGTCCCAGTCATAAAATAAAATGTCCACATCCGAGCGGTTCAGGCAGTCAGCAAAAGTGTCCACATTCATCTGAATATCCAGAGGAACGCTCACATTTCCGTTTCCCATAACCCCCAAAAGCACGTTCAGATAAGGATGGCTGCTGCTGCCCAAAAGCCCCACCTTAACCTTATGCCCCGCTTTTTCATCCTGCTCTTTCGCCCACGCCCCAATGGCATTACACTGAGCGGCAAACTCCCTGTAAGTCACGTCAAAAACCACATCGTTTTCCTCATAGCGAAGAAATACCCGCTCCCCATGTTCTCTGCCTGCATTCTGCACCAGATCATAAATTGTCTTTGTATTCTGCGACTGAATCATAATGACTCCCTTTACATTTTTATAGATTTTATCTCCATTCAATATAGCACAGAACCAGGGAAGAATCAATGATACTTTGAAAATCAAAATATTTTTGTCAATTCTGCATAACGGATGGAATACGAAGACAATAAGCCGATTTCCCGGCAAAAAACAATCTGGTTTTTCCCTGTAAAATTCCACAACTCCGGCCTTGTATTCTCTACATAAAAATTGCAAAACATAACATAGGTTATATCCATTTTTTCACTTTTATGATACAATTTCACTATAAGTTACAAATTTAACAAACTTTAAGGGAAAGGGGTACTTTAGCAATGGCTAGTACAGCAAACAAAAAAGAGCAAGCCACTCTGATTCACTCCGCTGTCGGTGTAGGTATCATGTTATTTTTCCGATTCCTGCCCATCAGCCTCCCGGAGGTCACTCCGGTCGGTATGGAGATCCTTGGCGTATTCCTGGGAACTTTATACCTGTGGACCTTTGTAGACCCCATCTGGGGCAGCATTATGTCCATCGCCATGGTCGGTTTCTCCTCTTACAGCAACATGTCCGCAGTAATTGGTGAAGCTTTCGGCTCTCCGGTCGTCTGCCAGGTATTGTTCATGCAGATCATGTCCGGCGGTCTGGCTTACTACAAGATTACCGGTTACATGGGACGTTTCTTCCTGACCAGAAAGTTTACCAACGGCAAACCCTGGCTGTTGATGGGCGTTATCTGTATGGGATGTTACTTTATTGCAGGCTTTGTCAATGCCTTTACTCCCATTTTCGTCATGTGGCCCGTTCTGTACGGAGTGTTTGACGAGGTTGGCTACAAGAAAGGGGACCCGTTCCCAAGAGTGGCTATTACTTTGGTTGTAATCGCTTCTTTGATCGGCTTTCCAATGGCGCCTTTTGCACAGAACGGTCTTGCCCTTCTTAGCAACTTTGAGAAGATCAGCTCCGAACTGCCAGGGGGGCCGGTTGTGGTCAACAGCGGCGGTTATCTCCTTACAGCGATTCTTCTTGGTATGGTTATGATTACTGCTGTGGTTCTGTTTGCCAAGTTTGTCCTGCGTCCGGATGCTTCCCGTCTGAAAGACTATGATGTGGAAAGCTTAAACCGCAATCCGCTGCCGCCTCTTTCCCTGGGACAAAAGCTGTACATTCTGGGCTTTGTACTGGTAATCCTGGGAATGATGATTCCTTCCCTGGTTCCCTCTCTGCCCTTTATGGGTTATTTAAAGGGCTGTGTCTATGGTTTGGCTATGTTTATCGCAGCATGTCTGGCTGCCATCCGAATCAAAGGCGAGCCGGTGTTAGATATTGCCAAAGTTTTGGAGCACAACAGCTGGGGCGCATACTTTATCATCGTGGCCGCCATCCTTTTAGGCGGTGTGCTGACCAACCCGGCCACTGGTATTTCCGGTTTCCTTCGGGTGATCCTTACCCCGATTTTCCAGGGTATGTCCCCAACCGTGTTTATCATGCTGCTGCTGCTTTTGGGCGCAATTCTCACCAACCTGTGTAACAGTCTGGTAATCGGCATGCTGCTGCAGCCTATTATCATTACATACTGCGATCAGGCCGGCGCAGATCCCAGACCTATCGTAACCCTGATGATTCAGTTTGTACTTTTGTCTGCCTGCGTAACTCCGGCTGCTTCCCCCTTTGCTGCTCTTTTGCACAGCAATAAGGAATGGGTTCCCACCAAGTACATATATTCCTACACGCTGCCAATGGTTCTCATTGAGCTGGTAATTATGCTGGTGATTGGAATCCCGGTCGCTACCATTCTGTGCGGCGCATAATTTTGGAACTACCCCGGCAAAACGTCTTTTCCAACCGGAAACGTTTTGCCGGTTGCTTCACCTGAATCTATTTTTTAAATCTGCGGTCCATAAGCCAAGGGCTGTGCTTACACGCAATAAAATTTCTGCACAATTTTTTAATTTTCTTAACATATTTTATAGAAATTTTTGCCAAAATCCGTTATAATGAAAAATAGTTAAGTCAAATACGCCGCAGCAGACTGCAGGGTGTTTGGCCCTTCGCGGCATTGGCCAAACGTCTGTACCTATACGGTCCCCGCCCATTGTCTGCGAAAGTACATGTTCACAGTCCAATTAAAATTGAGGAGGTTGATCACAATGGCCCAATACGATCTGATCATTATCGGCGCCGGTCCTGCCGGCATGACCGCTGCTATCTACGGAGCGCGGGCAGATATGAATGTCCTGATGCTGGATAAACTGGCTCCGGGCGGACAGATCATCAACACAAACGAAATTCAGAACTATACAGGCGTAGGCACAGTAAACGGCGCTGAGCTTGCCTATCAGATGTTTGAACACACTCAGGAATTTGATACCATTACCTTTGATTATGCCACAGTCAAAGAAGTCATTGACAACGGAGCCGAAAAGGTAGTCCGCTGTGAGGAGGATGACAAAGAATTTACCGCAAGTTCCGTAATCCTTGCCACTGGCACCCGTCCCCGGTGCCTGCATGTTACTGGAGAAGACAATTTCCGCGGCAATGGAATCAGCTGGTGCGCCATCTGTGACGGAGCGCAGTACCGGGACAAAGATGTGGTTGTCATCGGCGGCGGTAACTCTGCTGTGGAAGAATCCATCTTTTTGGCAGGCATTGTAAAATCTCTTACCATTGTGACCATGCTGGATTTGACTGCAGATCCCATCGCCTGCGATAAACTGCGTGCCATGGATAATGTCACCATCTATCCATTCCAGGATATTCTGGAATTTACGGGAGATTCTCATTTGGAAGGCGTCCGTTTCCGTTCTACCAAGACAGGGGAAGAAAAGACCGTAAGCTGTGACGGTGTATTTGAATACATCGGCCTGACTCCCACCACAGACTGTTTCCAGAATTTAGGCGTTTTGAATAAATTCGGCTATGTGGAGGTCAACGACCGGATGACCACCAAGGTTCCCGGCATCTTCGGCGCCGGCGACTGTGTGACCAAAAACCTGCGTCAGGTAATTACCGCCTGTGCAGACGGCGCTATTGCCGCTCAGGAAGCGTCCCACTATGTAAAGAACCTTTAAAGTAAAAATAAGGCATGTTTTATGACAAAGCCTTAATATAAATAAGGAGGTACACCATGTTAAAAGAAGTAAACACAGAAGAGTTTAAGGAGCTGGCTGACAAGGGCCTGGTACTGGCCGACTTCTTCTCCACCACCTGCGGTCCCTGCAAAATGCTGGGCTTTGTATTAAAGGATGTGGAAAAGGAGTTTGGTGACGATCTTACGATTTTGAAGGTAGATTTTGACCAGAACAAAGAACTGACTGCAGAGTATAATGTAGCTGGTTATCCCACTTTGATTCTTTTGAAGGACGGAGCTGAAGTAAAACGTCTCCAGGGTCTGCAGCAGAAGCCGGTTATTGTCAAAATGGTCAAAGAGAACCTTTAATTTGGCAGCCATCTTTGCTGTATTTGCCACAAACAACTTATAATGTATAATATATGGAGGAACCCAAACCATGAGTGTAAAGTATATCTACGAAAAGCATCTGATCGACCGTCAGGCGGAAGCCGAGGAAGCTATGTTAAAAGAATTTGAGGCTGGCAATTACACCATCCAGAATCCTCTGGTAAAATACAATCTGTATGAAGTCAGCCCATTAAGCGCCGTGATTTGCTTTGAGACCAAAGCCGAGACTCCGGTTACAATTACTGTGTTGGGCAAAACCAAAGAAGCCAACATCAGCCATACCTTCCCCAAAGCAAAGAAACATGTGCTTCCGGTTGTAGGACTGTACTCCAACTATGCCAACAAGGTAGAGATCCGTGCTTACCGGGGTGAATCCAACGTAATTACCATCGATGTACCAGATGTTTACAATGGTGAGAATCCCATTTACCATATGCACACCACTCCGGAATATCTCCAGGACAATGTAATCATGGTTTCTCCGGCCGGTTTACAGCTTTCTTCTGCTTTTGACTATGCAGGAGATGCCAGATGGCACATGAATGTTGCCTGTGTCTTTGACATTAAGCGTCTGAAAAACGGCAACCTGATCATGGGTACTCATCGTCTTTTGAAGATGCCGTACTACATGTCCGGACTGTATGAGATCAGCCCCTGCGGCAAGGTCTACAAAGAATTCCGTCTGCCTGGCGGCTACCATCACGACGAATTTGAGATGGAAGACGGCAACCTGCTGGTTCTGACCGAGGACTTAGAGAGTGAAACCGTAGAAGATATGTGCGTTCTGATTGACCGCAATACCGGTGAAATCTTAAAAACCTGGGATTATAAAAAGTTCCTCAATCCGGAAACAGTAAGCCATTCCGGAAGCTGGTCTGAGGAAGACTGGTTCCACAACAACGCCGTATGGTATGACAAGAACAGCAACTCCCTGACCTTCTCTGGCCGTCATATCGACTCTATGGTAAACATCGATTTTGACAGCGGAGAGTTGAACTGGATTATCGGTGATCCGGCTGGCTGGCCACAGGATATGGTTGACAAATACTTCTTTAAGCCTATCGGAAGCAACTTTGGCTGGCAGTATGAGCAGCATGCCAATGTAATCACCCCCAATGGTGATGTAATGTGCTTTGACAACCATCACTATGGCTGCAAACAGGTAGACCGGGATACCAAGAACCTGGCTGCAAAGGATAACTATTCCAGAGGCGTTCGTTATCGCATCAACACAGAAGACATGACCATTGAGCAGGTATGGGAATACGGAAAAGACCGGGGCGCCGAGTTCTTCTCTCCCTACATCTGTAATGTAGAGTACTATAATGAAGGCCACTACATGGTTCACTCCGGCGGTATTGCCTATGACAAGGACGGCGCTCCTTCTGAGGCTTTGGGTGCATTTGTCAAGGATGTGGGCGGCACCTGCCGCAGCATTACTGTTGAAGTCTGCGACGGCAAGGTAATGTTGGATCTGGAAGTTCCCGGCAACTACTATCGTGCTGAGAAACTGAAACTGTACAGCGACGGCATCAATCTGGAACTGGGCAAAGGGCAGGTTCTTGGTAAGATGGGTCACACCAAGGAATTTGATACCGAGATTCCAATGGAAAATTCCGGCGAGATGCTTCCAGAGAGCTGCAACGCCAGAATCGAAGAAGAGATCGACCGCTTCACCTTCTTCTCCCGCTTCGAGAAAGGCCAAATGGTTATGATGCTCTTAGAGCAGGGTGAGGAAGTTCACAGATACTACATCTCCACCACCGCTGTCTCCTATCTGGCTATGTGCTGCGGCACCTTCCTGGATTCCGACGAGCGTAACACCAGAACCAGCGTCAACAAGGCTGGACTCAAAGGTGTGTATGATGTGAGAGTCATTGTAGATGACAAGAAATATGAGACTGGTGTGAAGATCACCTGCGAATAATTTTCTATAGTTCAGACGGCGGAAATTTGATATAAATTTAAACGTCAAGTTTTCTTGTAAATTCTAATTCATGTCAAATTTCTATCGAATCAACATTTGATGCTTCTTGTCCGGCTATGCCGGACAAGAAGATATCCGTCTAAACAACAACGTTCTTTTATAGGATTTTCTTTCTTATTTTCAGACGCGCTCTAAAATTCGTCATAAAAACATCCCCAAAATCAATCCAAAAAGAAAACTTGCATATCTCATGGAAACACATTATAATAGAAAAAAGTAAGGAGAATGCAGCATGATGAAGGAAGAATATGGAACCATAATGGTAAAATGCGACCCCAGCTTATATGGAAATGATTGGTTGGAATTAGGTTATTGGCTTTATTCAGAAAAAGACGAAGATTTTTCACAAGACCTTGCCTTCATTCAGAACAATTATAGAGAGATGTATGAACAGCTTTTATCTGATTTACATTCTGCTTATAGAAAAAATCCTCAATGGGATGTATGGATAAAAGAAACGAAAGATTTTTCCCGTATGGAGTTTATACAAAAGGAAGAACTACATCCTTACCTGGGACTTCCAACCATCTGTCTGCAGAAATATCGAAACCGAGTTTATTGGGGATTATCCTTTTTCCGAGATAACTGCCTTTCCATTGAACACGGATTTTGCGCTGTTTTTTGCCAGGATCAGTTATTGCTCCTTTGCGACAGCGATTTTTCCAATATCATGAATTACTGGAAATTCTATTTTAAACATGCCAATATTTTGGAAAAAGAGGTCCTTGAGACCTATAAACTCTTTTAAAAATCAGAAAGGAACCTAAAATGGAAATCAGATCAGCACTGGGGTTGCGTCCGGAAAAACCGACTCAGAGATCTTCAAAAACCTCACCGGAACAAAAATCTCCCAAAACCAATACCACCCAAAAAACCCCTTCCCTGGATACTTATGAAAGTACCCCATCTAAACTTTTTGGCACACAGATGGAATCTTTATCCCCTGGGACAATCGCCTGGGACGGTGTGATTCCGTCTTCTGGAACCCTCCAGATCACAGACCCAAACGCTTTGATTCGGGATGATATTGACTGGAAGGCTATAGAACAGTCTTATACCCAAAACTCCTATCTCACTCTGGATGATGCAGATTCCCTGGAATCCACGGTAAACCATATGTGCAGCATTTATCTTGCCGCCAAGCACCGTCTGGAACAAATCTATGGCAATCAGGAGGATAAATTGTCCGAGGGCATGACCCAGCTGAATCATTTGTTTGATCGGGCAAAAAGTCAGATGGTCTCCTCTTTCAAAAACACGGTGGGACACTTTTATGAAAATACTGGCAATAAAGAGCTGGCTGCGGATATGGGAAATCGTTTTCCGGATTTAATTGACAAAAGAATGGAGGAGCTGGAAGCATACGGAAATAACCTTGGGATTTTTGACCCGGAAAAGAATTATCCCTACAATTTTCTGGATTTCGCTCTTCAAACCTATGGTTTCCAAGACCAGGAAAAGGAAGATGTCCCAGAAGTTTCCCAGGAAAACAGACAAGAAAAATACAGCCTGAAAGACTTACAGGCTGCAGGATTTGTGGCAAAAGCTGCCTCAAAAATGAATGCGAAAGAATTGACCCTTATGCAGGGAGATGAACTTGGCCTTCAGATGGCCATTCGATATATGAAAATGTCCCGAACTTTAGATTCCTTTGGTATTGGGGAGAAGACAGCCTCCCTTCTGCTTGGTTCTTTTGACACCTTTTTGAACCAGTATTCCGGCGGGGCGCTGCACGATGACACCCAAAGTTCCTCCCTCATTTACCAGTATGCCATAAAACAATATGAGTCAACGAAAGATCTTCAGCTATCTATGATGCAAAGCGCCCGAAAATATATGGATGACAGCTTTTTTTCCACTTTTTATGATTCTGGCAATGGAACCAGAGCTGCCAAATTTACCCGCTGTATGTTTGATACGAGTCAGTTTCTACACAGTTTGGAAAATGGCAGTCCGGCAGAGCTTTTACAATCCATTGCAGGAAACCGGCTTTATCCTATGTCTACATATGCGTAAAAAATCAATTACAGGTCCTCTTTTGCCTGTCTTTCCGATTCCCGGAGTGCAGCCAGATTCTTTTGTATGGCTGCTTCCAGTCCGGGAGCTTCGAAATTCTTACAGTTGGATTCAAAATTTTTAAACAGTTGAAATCCAACCGTCACTCCCATCTCCATATACACTTCACTGAGAGCCATGGCGAATTTGAGTACAATGTCATACAATTCATCATCTTCCCGATTCGCTGTAGGGAACTTTCCTTCCAGATCATCAAAAATACTGTCGTAGGCATCCTGCACTCGCTCCTCATAAGTGCCTTCCTGCTTCTCTTTGGAGCTAACGCCATACATTAAATAGGAAATCATTCCGTCAAAATTTACCCGCTTTAATATTTGTTTAAAATCCTCCATGTGAAACCTCCTTTTTGTATTGAAGTGCCCTTCTGCACATTCCTGCAAAGTCCATAATCTTTCTTGCCTTTGCAGAATCTATAGCTCTCCTGTGCATATATGTTTTTAACATATTATATGTACAGAACCATATATTGGCATTATACCATTCTTTACATATTTGTACAATCAAAAAACGTATTTGGAAATGAGCAAATTTCTTCTATTTTATAAAATGGAACCGATAGATAGGAAGCATGTCAAAAAAAATTGGAAAACAGTTATTGATCTGTTTTCCAATTCCTCTCCTGCTTCTACCTCATCAAAAACACAAACAGCAAATACCCCAAAGTAAGACACAATCCAAAGGCAAACAACATCAGACCAAAGGAAAAGCTTTCCTCCACCAAACGCCCATTCCTTAAAATCCGATCTGCCATTTGGCATACAACTTTTTTTCCCGACTCAAAAAATCCTCCAAACATTGGCTTCTTTCTTTTCTCCTCTGCCCTGGGAATCTGGCTGTGGGTCGTCTCTCTCCCAGCCCGGACCACCCCATCTGCCATCTGGTCCATACCGCGGCAGATCACAGAAGAAACGGCTAGAAATACGGTTGTCGGGACAGACACCACATACCGGTCCACAAAATCACAGACAGCGCCGCACACTCCTGGCAAAACAGTCTGAAGAACCGGACGATAAAAAAGATTCTCTAAATCCAGCCACTCTGGCCATCGGTCCAGATACCTCTTTTCTTTCGAAACCTTTCCACTCCTCTGCCCTCCTTGTGTTACTCCGTCCGATTGAGACGCCTTTCTTTTCGACTCTTCTGCCCCCATCATCCATCTGCGAACTACCAGCCCATACAGCATAATTCCAATGCCAATAGAAATCAGTCCGCCCTTTAAATTCTCAAAAGAGAAATAATGAACCTCATGGAAATGACCAGTATACCCAAAAAAACCCTGCCCCATTTGGGCGAGAACATCCATAATCTTGTGGGGCATCACTCCAAAAAGAAGCAAAAACACAGCTGCTATCGTCAGGGCTAATCCGCTGGACGGTTTCATATACCCCTCCTTCCCAGACAAATTTTTCCAGCCTTCTTTCTTTTTCGTGCTATGAGAATTTTTTCCCAGTCCATTTCCTCCCATAGCATCAAATTCCTTCTGTCTGGTAGGATGGCTGTCTACAAACAAGGCCACAAATAGTTTCATCATATAAGCCACGGTCATGCCGCCGCTGATCAAAAACACCCACTCTGCCCCGTGCCAAAAACCAGGACTTACCAAAATTCCAAATTCTCGTCCATCCATAAAGCCAGCGCCTGCTTCCCAAACTCCTGCCTTGGAAAGCTCTGCTGCCGCCTTTCCATACTCCACAATACTCTCGTGAAGCAGAGTTTTGCTTACATATCCACTCCACAAAGGCATTCCGCCGATTCCCAAAGCTCCCATGAGAAAGCAAAACATCAAAAGAGGCTTCCTTTTTCCAAATCCCCGGATTTCATTTAGATCCAGCTGATGAAGATTCATGTACACAGCAGCCGCACACAAGAACAATACCAGTTTAAACAGGGAATGATTGACCATGTGAAGGAATGCTCCCCGAACTGCCAATCCATTGTCCTCTCCTGCTGCCTGCAAAAGGCAGCTCATGCCGATTCCAGTCAGTATGAAACCAATTTGGGAAATAGAGGAACAGGCCAGGGTCCGTTTTAAATTTACGGAAAATAACGCCAACACAGCACCTAAAAACATGGTAATAAGCCCCAATAGGGCAATCAGCATTCCCCACCTTTGATCGTTCCAAAATAAAATACAAGAAATCACAAGGATGCCAAAAATCCCTGCCTTTGTCAATATCCCCGACAAAAGCGCACTTGCAGGAGCCGGGGCCTGAGGATGAGCCTTCGGCAGCCAGATATGAAGAGGAAAACATCCTGCCTTTGCTCCGAAACCAAACAACAAAAGCCCCACCGCCACATAAAGCCGTCTTTTTCCTGCTCCACTTACATCTGCCAAAAGCATCTGTTCTGCTGCCTCTTTAATTTCCCCAAACCGGAGAGTTCCCAGCATATCATACAGTAAGAACAGGCCCATCAGCATGACCATACCGCCGATTACTGCCACAGCCAGATAAGTTTCCCCTGCCTTTTTACTTTCCCTTCTCTCGTCAAAAACCACCCACACATAGGAAGTAAAGGACATAATCTCAAAGAAAATAAAGGTGGTGTAAAAGTCCGCCGACAAAAACACTCCTACTGTGGCAAGAAAAGTTGCCCAAAAAAATACGTAATACCGCCTTCTTTTCTCATAATGAGCCATATATTCCAGAGAGAAGACACCGCTGACCGCCCACATAAGCACAGCGATTCCTACATAGATGAGCCGAAATCCATCCATCTGAAAATGGAGTCCCATGCCGCAAAATCCGGGAATAAAAAACTCTGTCGCCTGTATCATCCTGCCTCTCCTCCTATTTTATACAAAAGCTCCAAAAGGGGAGCTGGTCGCATTCCCAGCAAGAGAATCATTCCTGCAAACACCACAAGAGGAACCAGCATTTTCCATCCAGGATCACATGTCTCTACATGGGAAAGTTCCTCCTCTCTCTGACGCAAAACAGGACAATAAACCCGCACCAACACCGTAAGCATATAGATTCCAGTCATAAGAGCAGAATACAAAATCACGCCGATTCCAACATATGCCAGCCAGATTCCATTTGCTCCCAAAAATGGTTTTTCAGAAATTCCCAAGTATATGCCCCCTCCAGCTGCAAGAGCTGCCTCCGCCAGATTCCATTTGCTGATAAATCCTCCAAACAGCGGTATCCCCATTAAGGAAAGACTTGCCACAGTCAGACATCCAAACACCACTGGCATTCTTTTTCCCATTCCATCCAGCTCAAATACATAGTTTTTTCCGGTCTGATGCATGACTGCCCCTGCACAGAAAAAGGAGCAGATTTTCATAAAAGCATGAATGACCAAATGGGTCAAAGCCGCTGCCAATCCCAGGGGATTCATAAGAGAAGCTCCAAATAAAATATAGGACAGATTGCTGATGGTAGAGTAGGCCAGCCGTCGCTTCCAGTGAATTTCCCGCACTGCCATGGTAGAGCCATATCCAATCGTCACCAAAGCCGCTGCCATAACTACCCACTGTGCCCAGGTTCCTCTCAAAAATCCAGTTCCATAACTGAAATAGGTAAATCTTAAAATAGCAAAAGCGCCGGATTTTACCACGGCCACTGCATGAAGCAGAGCTGTCACCGGCGTAGGAGCCACGGAAGCTTTCGGAAGCCACCGGTGAAGGGGAAACAAAGCGGCCTTCACCCCAAATCCAAAAAAGGTCATCACATACACAAAAAGCAGAAGATTTTTCTGCTGCCCGACTGCTTCTAAGTTCAAAATGCCGCCAGGAACAAACTCTGTATTTCCTGTAACCGAATAACTTAACACAAACACCAGGCCAATAAAGGCAAAGGCTGCTCCGCCAATGGAATAATAGAGATATTGCCGGCTGGCTCGTTTTGCCTCTTTTGTCATGGGAAAAAGCACCAGTGGAAACGTCACCAATGTCAGCATCTCATAACAAAGATACATAGTCACCAGATTTCCTGCCAGAGCAATTCCGGACGTGACCCCATAGGTCATAATGTAATAAGCAAAAAACATCCGTTTCCTCTTGTCTCTCTCCATGTACTCAAAAGAATACAAAGTAGCAAGAGGCCACAAAAAAGCAATCAACCCTGCAAACACTCCGCCCATCCGGTCCAGTTTAAACTGCACGGTCAGATTTCCAAAGAGACGGAACAAAACCATACTGGCTCCCATTCGGTTTTTCAGCAGCCAGAACAAAATCAGGCTGTTGGCCAGCACCAGACCTTCTGTCAGGAATACAATTTTTTGGTCATCTTCCTTTTTGTCTGCCCGAAAATGCAGGGCCATCATTCCCGCCCCTCCCACAAGGGGAAGCAGCACTGGCGCTGCCAGAAGCATTTTACCCATAACCATCCCTCCGTCAAAATACCAGAACTGCCATTGTGTTTAAAAAATCCAGCAACATACCTGGGAAACAGCCAAACAGCAAAGAGCCTGCCGCTAAAATTCCAATGGGCGCCAACATCCAGACAGACGGTTCTTGTTTCTTGGTTATGCCGTCCAAATCTCCTGCTGCGGTATCTTTACTTGTTTCCTCCATTTGGTCATTACCTGTGTTTTCCTCCCCATGACCTGGAAAGAAACCCTCAATGGTCAAAGGCAGCAAATACCCAGCTGTCAAAAGAGCGCTGACCAAAAGTACCACCGGACCCAGCCATGTAAATACTCCGGTTTCAGAAGCAAGGGTTCCTGTGGCCAGATACCATTTGCTGACAAAACCACTGGCAGGAGGGATTCCAATCAAAGCCAGAGACACCATGGTATAACATCCAAGGAGCACTGGCATTTTATCCCCAAGTCCCCCCATCTCCTTTACCTTCGTTCTTCCTGTAATCACGATAATCGCTCCTGCACAGAGGAACAGGGCATTTTTAATCAGTGAATGAAACACAATATGGCTTAATGCCCCTGTAAATGCAAAAGGCTCCAGCACACTTAATCCAAATAACACATAAGATACCTGACTGACTGTAGAATAAGCCAGCCTTTTTTTCAGAACAGGCTCTTTGTATGCCAGCATGGAACCCATAAACACAGTCAGAAGCGTCAGAATCATCCATACCTGCTGCACCCAGGTTCCGCGAATCGTCTCTGGCCCTGCCACAAAAAATACAATACGAAGTATGGCAAGAACTCCGGATTTTGTAATCACTCCGGAAAGAACTGCGCTGGCCGGAGCCGGAGCCACCGGATGGGCCGTGGGCAGCCATCCATGAAGGGGGAACATACCTGCCTTGGCGCCAAATCCTATGAGAAGACAGCACATCGCGCCAAGAAACAGTCCCTCATTCACTGGTATCAAACCTGGGCTGTTTTGGAAAACCGATTCCATCCCGCCCTCTGCCAAACAGACCAAAGTTCCTCCTGGCGTAAATGCAGCATTTCCACCCATCTGCACCAGCACAAAAATTCCAAACAGCGCCAAAAATGCTCCGGCCACAGAATAGAACAGATATTTCAGCCCTGCCTGCACTGCTTCCTTTGTCCGCTCATGAAGCACCAAAGGCAGGGAGGTAAGGGTCATCAGCTCATAAAACACATACATTGTAACCAGGTTGCCGGAAAAATCAAGTCCAATTAACACTCCCAGCACAATGAGATAATACCCGAAAAAGGAATGCTCGTCCCTTTCATGTTTCATATAAGAAACCGAATAAACGCCCACCAACAGCCAGACTCCCACAGTCAAGGCAGCAAACAGGCGGCTCACCGAATCCACTGCAAAAAAAAGAGGAATGGTTTCCGTAATTTTCCACAACAGCATCTGGCCCCCAGCCATCAATGCCCACACCACCAGAACCATTTCCAGTAGAAGGGTTCCTAGCACAACGGACAGTAGACCTTTTCGGTTCTGTCTTATTTTCTTTATCAAAAGGATTGCCGCCCCTGCTCCAATGGGTACTGCCACTGGCAGCAGCAAACCTATGTTTTCCTGCATTTCAACCATTGCTTTGTCTCTCCTTTGCTCCCGCCCATTTGTATGAACGTTCTGCTTTGCTTGTATGAATCTTCTGTTTTGTGATTTTTCAAACAGCTGCCTTATGCAAACATCCCCAAACCGCTTCCAATGGCTGCCACAATCGGCTGTGAAAACAGCCCTAAAACCAGATTCAGCAAAATAAAGCTAACAACTGCCAAATGAAACTTTCCAAAACCAGGCTTTTTTAGCCATTCTCCTCTTTCTTCCAAGGACAATCTCCGGACTCTGGCTCCGAAAGATTCCTGACCATCTTCCCACGTCTTTTGAGGACTTCTGGCAGATTTAAACAAGACTTCTGGTTCTCCCGTCCGGTTCTCGGTCTCCTCCCTTGACATTTCCGAAGGAATGGTATACAGCGTAATTACCAGCCGCAAAAAATATACCGCATTTAAAATGGTGCTGATTGCCAGAGCAATGATGGTAGGCAGCATTTTATGAGGACTCTGAAGGGCAGAGGTTGCAAACAACAATTTGGAGATAAACCCGGATAGCATCGGAAAACCTACCATGGAAAGGGCGCCAACTGCAAATCCAATCCCTGCCAGGGGATTCCGATAACCAGCTCCCACAAGGCTCTTGTAATCCTTCTGATCTTCCGATACTTCATAAAGCCCCACCGAGCTGATAAACAAAAGAGCCTTGGTGGCGGAATGGGTAAACATATGGAACACTGCCGCCACCATGCCTGCCTGTGTTCCCAAACCAATTCCCATATAGATGTACCCGATCTGTGCCACAGAAGAATAGGCAATCATCCGCCTTGTATCTGTCTCCAGGATTGCATGAACCGATCCCATAAGCATTCCGCACAATCCAAACACAAACAGCACATTGACAATCTCACTGGCTATCACATTTTCCTGCCCCAAAACCCGGTAAAAAATCTTAATCAGCAGAAAGATATATCCTTTGGACACCAGTCCTGACAAAATGGCGCTGGCAGTAGGCGTCCCATAGCCATAAGTATCAGGAATCCAGTAATGAAAGGGATACAGCCCGCTTTTAATGGCCAGACCAACACTGATCACAGCCAAAATCACCAACATGGGAACCGCATACAGTCCCTTGGCTTCAATGGCTGCCACTGCCTCCTTTGCCGGACTCATAAGCAAATGTCCGGTCACATCATACAAAAGACTTAACCCAATCAGAAACAATCCGGAACCCAGCTGGCTTAAAATCATATACCGAATGGCAGAAGAAAGACTGCGTCCCGCCTGTCGAATCATAATCAGCCCACATCCGGCAATGGTATTAATCTCCACAAATACATACGCTGTAAACAAATCATTGGTGTAAATCAGCGCCAGAAGAGAGCTAAGCATCAAATCAATCATAATATAAAAAAGGTTTTGTTTGCTCTCCTCCACATCAACCGCCGTGTGTTCCATACCGCCGATGACCGCCAGAAACATAACCACCCCAAACAACACTGCAGTCAGCCCCTCCAACACCCCGGCCCGAATCTCATTTCCCCAGGGCGCCGGAAAATGGCCCATCCTATAAGTATAGCTGGCGCCGGTCTCCATACAGAAACCAAGGACCATCACAGACATTCCCGTTGTCACTAATATGGCTGCAATGCTTAAATTCCTTGCTTTTTTTCCATCCAGCACAGAGGAAAGGATTCCGGAAAACATGGCAATAATAATGGAGAAAAACGGAAAATTCTGCACAAAGCTCATACCTCTTCCTCCTTTGCCCGCATAAGAATCTCATCCAAATCCAGAGAGCCATACCTTTCATACAGCCGGATGGTCAGCGCCAGCATTAAGGCCGTGGTGCTTACCGATACCACGATTCCAGTCAGCACCAGCCCACTGGGCACCGGATTAATATAGGCAGACACATCCTGAATCCCATCCACCACAATCGGCACCATCCGTCCCCGAATATACCCTTTGGCTGCCAGGAAAAGATAAACTGCTGTGTCCATAATGTTCATTCCCATAATTTTCTTGATCAAGTTCCGGTGGAGCATCAGCATCGTAAAACCGATTCCAAATAAAATGATGGAAACCGTCTCTTCCATATTGACAAACAACGGCATATCCATCTTACATTCCCCCTTTCCGGAACAGGGCATAAAACGCATACATGGTGCAAGCCACCACCAGCCCTACACAGATATTCAGCGGCAAAATCAGCCCGCTGCTCAAAATAGCCCCCGGTGTTCCCAAGGGAATCCCGCTGTCCAGATGATTTGCCCCGGTAAAAAACGAATAGCT
Source organism: Clostridiaceae bacterium (assembly GCA_009911065.1). Lineage (GTDB taxonomy): Bacteria > Bacillota > Clostridia > Lachnospirales > Lachnospiraceae > Brotaphodocola. The sequence goes on from QXWR01000003.1 coordinate 98,556, forward strand.
TTTAGCCACACAGTAAAAGGTCAGGGCCAAAAGGGTCAAACGCCGGTAAACCTTTTCCGTAAAAAATTCTTCCGTCTTCTTAAATCCAAAAGCATTCAGATAAAGAATCAGACCTGATCCTAACACTGCGCCTCCGGAAAACCCGCCTCCAGGTGACAAGTGACCGTTAAGCACAATATAAATGCCAAACACAAAAATCAGGGGTACCAGCACACAAGCACATTTCTGGAGAATCAGATCGTTCTTTGGCTCAAATAAACGGTCATTGGAAGCTTCCAGACGCCGTTTAGCCAGTTCTCCCCAGCTCATATTTCCTGGTTCTGTGCCTTTCCCCAGTTCCTTTTTGTTTTTTTCAATGATCACGTTGTTTGAAAGGTGTCCTTTCTTGTCTGCCACATCAATCCGAAGAAGCGCCAGCACACAGCAGGAGGCAATAAACAACACACAGGATTCTCCAAAAGTGTCAAAAGCCCGGTAATCCAGAATCATTCCAGTCACAATATTTACGGCCCCCGTCTCCTGAAGCCCCCGCTCAATGTACCGGGCTGACACTTCGTTGTTGTCCGGATTGCCTGCATTTCCAAAAGCGGGCAAATAGGCAACGGTCCACAGAAGAACAAAGATGATACTCATACACAAAATCACAGACATGACCTGATAAAATCTACGAAACAAACGGATTCCCCGCATGTTCTGAAAATTCTCTTCCTCTTTATCCGGATTCCAGGATTCGGTTTTGTCCTTTTCCCAAGGGAGGGCCTTTTTACTCTCCCATTTTTTGGCTATCTCATTTTCCTTCCCTGTCAGCTCTTTTGGCGTTTGAATCTCCATTCCCACAGCCAAGAGATCAATCTCCCCGTTCACCCAGTTCTTGAACGTTCTCCACCAACTGTTCTCATAGTCATCCCTTCTTCTGCTCATGGCGGTCCTCCTTCCGGATTGCCCGGATTTTCTTTAAAGTCACAAAAAACAGAATACTGGTGACTCCCGCCCCCACAGCTGCCTCTGTAATTGCCAGATCCGGAGACTGCAAAAGTACCCATATCACACACATAATCAAACTGTAAGACATAAAAATCACAATGGATGTAAGCAGATCTTTTGTAAAAGCCACTGACACAGAACAGACAATCAGGCTAAGCAGCAAAATCATCTCAAAAAATCTCATTTTTCATGTCCCCCTTTTGCGGTTCTTCCATCTTCCTTCCCTGCAAATTCTCTTGCTCTGCTTCCTGTCTCCTGTCTCACACCTGTTTTTTTCTTTTTTCTCTTTAAAATCAGCGTCATTTCCCCCAAATTGTCATCGGTCATCATTTCCAGACGGCTGATCATATGGCCAGACACCGGAGAAGCAATCCAGAAAAATCCAATGACCAAAAAAAGCTTCAGGGAATCCATGGACCATCCCCTCATAACCATCAGTCCCATGATCACAAACAAAATTCCCAAAGTATCTCCCATAGCTGCTGCATGCATTCGATTCAGAGCCTTTTGAAACCGATTCACCCCAAACACAGCCATCACCTCAAACACCAGTCCCAAAATCAAAAGTCCTGCTGCCGCTCCAAAACGAATCCACTCAGCCGTCATTTTGCTGCCTCCCTGACCTTTTTGTCTTTTCCAAAGCTTTCTCTGTTGTTTCCAAAAACACTGCTTTCCTTCCCTTGCTGCCGACCTATATTTTCTTCCACAGCCCCAAGATCTGCCTTCCTCCCTTTTTGCTGCAAGTATACTCCGGTATACACCTTACACAGCACCACCACTCCCAAAAAACTGATCATGGCATAAATCAGACATACATCCACCAGGTAGCTTTCATCCAGATACACAGACAAAACTGCAATGATCATAATGATAAGGGTCCCTGTCATATTTACCGCAATAATCCGGTCCGCAATACGGGGTCCAATAACCGAGCGAATCAAGCTGGCAATAATCAGCGCCGCCAAAAGTATCAGGCTCCCCACCAACAGCCATTCATAAGGGGTTTCTAAAGCTTCCATTTTCTCTCCCTTTCCTCCATCTCTTTTAAAAGCTCCACAAAAACAGACTCCTCCATCCCCTCTGCCAGCTCCCTGTCCAGACAATGGACGCAAAACCGATTATCCTCCACAGACACCGTGATGGTCCCTGGCGTCAAAGTAATGGAATTTGCCAGCATCATTTTGGCCATCCCGGTTGTAAGATCTGTCTCAAAAAATACCAAGGCTGGTTCTGGCTGCAGCTCTGGCGACAAAATAATCTTAAGCACACATACATTCGCCTTGACAATCTCCTTCACCAGCACCCAAAAATAACGGACCAAAAGGGGAGAAAGCCGAAACAACAATAACTCCTTTTTCAGATTGTATCCCATAAACCGGCACATAAAAAAAATAAGTGCAGCTGATATTCCCACTCCGAAAAGGCAGATTTCTATTGTCACCTTGCCGTTGAGAATCAGCCACACTCCAAATATCAAAAAAAACATCTCCGCTCTCCTCTTTCCCCCTTTTTTCCTGTTCATTATAACTCTCTTTTTATATAAAAACAAGTTTATGGTATGTTAAAAAAAGATTTCTTGCCGAATAGGTTTGTTTAAGAGAGAAAGGGAACCATTCAATCAAATACCCATGCATGGCACTTGGTTCATTGCTCGCGATAATAAAAGTTTATCCTTCTACAAAATGCTTTCGCACATGAGCCACCTGATATTGCCCCTCGTGCTGCTTTAAATAAACCGTTAAAAGCCGCTCTGCCAAAAATCCAATGTACCGGTTCTGATAAAGATCCTCTTTCTTTTCACAATAACTTTCACAATATCTCAATAAGGGAAACAGCCAGCTGCAGTAATCATCCAGAATCTCCCTCCGGGCAAGAAACATATTATAACCATAATAATAGATTCCTTCCTCTACTTCCTTTGCCGATTCTTGGTATTCCGGACAGATGGTTTCAATCGCTTCCATAAGAATCTCCCAGTCCTTTTTGACATGGTCCTGTCGGTACACTGCACCTACAGAAGGGAAATTCAAAATGGGAACCGTCACCACCACATCCACATCCGATGTAGAAATCTGGTCCAACATATCCCAATCCAACTCAAAATGGCGCCGGTAATGACAGAGACCGGCATATTTAGAGGAGGTGTTTTTCCAAATCCAGTAAAGAGCTGTCAGCTCACAATACTCCCGGTTCTTTTCTGATATGTTCTCCCCAATGTTGTCTCTCACCTCACAGATTTGCTTTCCGGTCAAAGCCGCCCCTACCTGTATGGGAATCTCCCAGGCGTAACGGCCAAGATCTTCTTTCAATTCCCTGTCCACATGGCATTTTGCTGTATAAATGCAGACATCCCTGGCTCCCCCATACGTTTTTTTGCCGTCCTCCTTATCATATTTTCTTTGCCGGTTCTTCTGATACATATTCCCCCTGGTCATATTCGTATGTACTATTTGCCCCTCTTTCCCCTTTCCAAGAGCCTCTTCCAATTTCAAATATTCCTTCTGGTTCTCCTGACAATACTCCATAAAATAATTTCCCCGCACATCACTCCATAAATCGCTTTCAAAAGTAAGAGGAAGTAGGTGATAAAAACCGGATTCATGTAAGGATTTTGTAATCATTTCCAGATTTCGTTCCATCGCTGCTATCACAATCCAGGTATCTAGCGGCAGCTGTTCTCTTGCCTGATTTACAGAAATCACTGGTTTGCCTAAAAATTCGGATGGATTATCTTCCGTTTGAATAACCATAAAACATAAAATTTCTAAATCATATGGTTTTTTCATAAAACAAGACGCCACTCCAAGAGCCATAAATCTTGCTCCAAAAACTGCAATTCGTTTTTTTTCCAAAATTGGCTTCAGTTTATCCCAAGCATAATACCTTTGCATCCTTTTATCCATCCTTTTCCTATCCTATTTTCTGTTAAATCACCCGCTGTAAGCATGACATGTGGCTCATTGCTCGCAGAAATAAAAGCTTACACCCTTTAACCATTTTCTTCCAAAAGATGTAAAAACTCCTCTTTCACAATGATATAATTGCTGTATCCATTTTGAATTAAATTATCTTCTATTTCCTTTTGATATTCCTCTCCCACAGTCACAAACACCTTGAATTTCCCCTCATGGGAAAGGTGTTCCAGTGAAATAACCAAAATCCCATTCCATTCCAAATCTTTTTCCTTTAACTGTGACACTACAACATTCTCAACCTTCTCCAACAGGCCTTTTTTTTCAAGAAAACGAGTAAAAACCGATCCCATCTTTCCTGCGCCATAAAGCACAATTTTTTCCTGCTTTTCAATTTCATCCAATATAAATTCTTCATACTGCTTTTGTTTAAATAATAAAAGGCGTAAAGGACGAATCATGTATTCTCTTTGATGTAGCCCATGTTGAATGATTTGGTTTGCCTTCATCAGCAATTTTAACAATTCTATATTTTCAGGACTTTGATGTCTGCAAATAATGTCTGCATACTCATATTCCAGACGCCAAATAGTTTTCCTGAATAAAATATCCAAATGGTTCTTTTGAGAAAACTGAAGATTATCTATCAGTCCCCGCAATAAATCTGCTGTTTTCTTTCGATTAAATCTTTTGCTTACAACGGGCTGACGATAATAGTACAGACACGTGTCCACTACGGAAATTTTCCCTGCCTCATATAATGCTCTTACCAAAAAAGGCGGATCTTGAAAACGATAATACAGGGGAAACCAAATTTCATTTTCTACCAGCAATTCCCGCAAAAATAAATAGCATATGTAATCATAATCCATCTGATAATCTAAATAGTGAATGGCTGTTTTTCCAATATCTCTTTTTCTAAACGGACCTCTTTTCACCAAACATCCATTGACTTGCCATTGCAAACTTACACTGACAGTTGTCTTTTCCGTTTCACACGCTTCGTACATCTTTTTTAAAGCATCCTTGTCCAGATAGTAATCATCTGCATCCAAAAATGCAACATACTTTCCATGTGCATTCTTTATAGCAAGATTACGGGCAGCCCCTGGTCCCTGATTTTTTTGATGAATTAAGACAACTCTTTCATCTGCGGATGCGTAATTTGCAATTATTTCAGCAGAATGATCGGTTGATCCGTCATCCACACATACAATCTCTAGTTCTTTTAACTCTTGAGAGAGAACGCTGGAAATACAGTGTTCTATATATTGTTCTCCATTATATACTGGTATAATTACGGATATTTTCGTATTTCTTTTCATATCTCTTTACTTTCTTTCTGGTTCTCTTTTATATTAATTTTTCCTACTATTTTATTTATAATCTCCAATAAATATATCCTTTTTTTTCATATTCTTTTCTATCCATCAAGCCCTTAATATCCAAAAAAACTTTTTTCTTAAAGGAATTTTTATTATATAATAAATCCATTTGATTTCGACTAATATTCATAAAGTCCTTATGAGCTACTGCCAAAATTACTGCATCCATATCTTTTAAATCTTTTGTATCAGATAGAACAATATCATATTCCTTTTTAGTCTCTTTTCTATCTGCAATCGGATCGTAAATAACAGGAAAAATTCCGTATTCCTTCAACTCTTTCACAATATCAATCACTCGTGTATTTCTTGTATCCGGACAGTTTTCTTTAAATGTAAATCCCAAAATCCCTACCCTTGCATTCTTAACAGAAATATCTGCCTTAATTAGATTCTTCACTAAATTTTCTGCTACATATTTCCCCATATCATCATTAATCCGTCTCCCTGACAAAATAATCTGACTATGATAGCCTAATTCTTCTGCCCTATAAGTAAGATAATATGGATCAACTCCAATGCAATGACCTCCAACCAAACCTGGTTCAAACTTCAGAAAATTCCATTTGGTTCCCGCTGCTTTTAATACAGATTTCGTATCTATATTCATCTTGTTAAAAATAATAGAAAGCTCATTCATAAAAGCAATATTTATATCTCTCTGGCTATTTTCAATCACTTTTGCTGCTTCCGCTACTTTTATGCTTTCTGCTTTATATACTCCTGCTTCTACTACTAATTCATACACTTGTGATACAATGTCTAATGTTTTCTCATCCATGCCAGAAACAATCTTTGTTATTGTTTCTAAACGATGTATTTTATCTCCCGGATTAATCCTTTCTGGTGAATAGCCTACCTTAAAATCAATACCACATCTTAATCCGGATTCTTGTTCTAATATCGGAATACAAACATCTTCCGTCACTCCAGGATATACGGTTGATTCATAAACAATAATGGAACCTTTTACCAAATTCCTTCCTAATAGATGGCTTGCTTCTTCCACCGGCAGTAAATTGGGAACATGATCCCTCTTTACAGGAGTAGGTACTGCAACTATATGAAACTTAGCCTCTCGCAGCTTTGTCTCGTCATTCGTAAACTCCATTTTGCAATTTACAATCTCCTCATCTCCGATCTCTCTTGTAGGATCCACTCCCGAACGATAAAGTCTGATTTTTTCCTTGTTTACATCAAATCCTATCACCTGCAATTTTTTCGAAAATGCAACTGCTATTGGCAGTCCTACATATCCCAGTCCAATTAAACTCAGCTTTTCATTTTTATGAATTAACCTTGAATATAAACTGTTTATTTCACACATACTACTTTCATTTCCTTCTCTTATATTTCATATAAAATTGTCTCTAATGACAATATTTCTGCTTCTGTCCTTTGACCTAATTCATTATAAATCCTATCAAAATAATAGACAGGTGTTACAATAACAGCGTCCACCAAAGGCAATTCATCATCCAGTGAAAGAATATTGATCTCTGAAAATAATTCCTTTGCATTTTGATCAATCGCATACTTCACTTCTATGTCTGAATCCTTTAATTCTGCATAAAGTCTTCTGCCCAAGTAACTCATTCCATATATAGCGATGGTCTTTATATGATTATTATGGAAATAAGATACCAATGTTTTTCCTTCTTGTGTCATAGTAATCCAACGGTTAAACAAGAGCATTAACGCCAAATGTTTATCTGATAATTCTTTCCACTTATGGTTGTCCTTTATGTTTGCATGGGCAGTAATGATGATACCTGTAATCATGCCAAGACACATAGAAGCTCCTATGTACCATCTTTTTTTCATATTTTATATTCTCCCCACTCCATATTGTAAACGTGTTTTTAAACTTTCCCATACGACATATTTAAAAGACGATAATACATACTTATCTCTTAAAGAATTTCGATTCCCATATAAATAACTAGATGACTGTTTTCCCTTATGTAAAATTACTGCATCCTGAATTTTTTTCTGAATCAAACCTGCTCTTTTACAAAAAATATAAAGCAAAATTTCTTCCCCGTATAAAAAAGTTTTGTCATATAGCAAATCATACTTTTCAAAAAAAGCTGGTGTCAACATCAAACAAGAACCGTGCAATATTTCCGTTTTATTTGCCTTTTCTAAAAAAACAGAAAGCTTTTCCGGCAAAATTGGAATGCTGTATCTGTCACAAATCAGTTTTAAATATAAAAATAACGTCCCAGGAAATGTCACATAATCAAAATACCTTTCCTGAATCATGCCATTCTGTTGAATGATTTTCCCTCCCATGGCGCCCATATTCTTTTTGTACCCTAAAAGCAGTTTGGAAATGAAATCTTTTTGTATCATTTTTGTATCACTATTTAATAATAAAATGAAATCTGCAAACAATTTGGTTTTCCCATACTTTATTCCAATGTTATTCCCTTTAGCAAAACCATAATTCTTTCCCGTTTTTAATATATACACCGATGGATTCCTGTAATACCGTCTCTTTAATTGCGTATAGGAATCATTTGTGGAACCATTGTCTACAATTATAATTTTAAAATCGATGTTTTTCTGTAACAACACACTATCCGCACAACAAAAGGTCTCCCTGTAATTCATATAGTTTAGTATTACAACTGCAACTTTATCCATTCCGATTTTCTCCATGATTGAATTATTTTTTATGATTTCTTATTGCTTGTTGATATATTCTTAAAATTTTATGGGCAGACATCTGATTACTGAAATTTTGTACCGCATATTTCTGAGCATGATCCATAACCTTCCCTTGCAACTCCCAGGTAAATATAACTTGTAATATCTTATTTTTTAAATCTTCAATATTCCCATATTCATATAAATAACCAGTTATTCCATCCTGGATTAATTCCATTGTTCCAGAAGTCCTTGCTCCTATTACAATATCTCTTCCTAACATGCCTTCCACGGTCACTCTGCCAAAAGCTTCTGATTTAGAACAAACTAAAGAAATATCACTTTCTTTCCGTAATTCTTTTAAATCACTTTGAAACGGTAAAATATCAATATAAGTTTCTAAGCCTTGTTCCTTTACATATTTTTTCAAATCCAAAAAATATCTTCCATTTCCTTCACCAACAATTTTCAAATGAATCTTTTTGTAGTTTTCTTCTTTGATAATTTTCTCTACTGCATGAACAGCCTGTTTTTGGCCTTTATTTTCGTCAATTCTTCCACACATTAAAATATTAAATCGATTACAATCTTTTTCCTTTTTAGAAATTTTGTATCTTTCCATATCAATGCCATTATATATAACACAACTGGATGTTTTACAAATCTCCTTTTGATATTGTTCCTTTATATAATTTGATACACAGATCACTTTGCTTGCTCTATTAAAGTATATCTGATATAAAAGTTTATGATCAAACTGTAAATTAAAAGCTTCCTCTATTTGCTCTCTTATATGCCAGATATGAGGCTTATGGATTCTCTTTGCCAGCATTGCTCCTACAAGCAGAACAATGCTATTTGTGTGTACCAAATCAATTTTCCATTTATCAGCATACGCTTCCATCTGTTTAAGTGCCTTTTTATTTTGGTAATCCCGGAACAATATTCCTTGATAATCCTTTTTATTTTTGTTATGTACGCTTTCTGTATACGGCAAAAATGCAAATTTATATCCTTTTTTATTTAACTCCAAACGTAAAGCTTGTTTCCCTGTATCCCCTCCACGGCTGGGAAATAGAAAAAACACATTTACATTCCTATTGGATAAAACATTAGCTAAATCCAACATGGAACGATTTCCTCCTGCCAAGGAAGAAGAATTAGAAATATATAAAATATTCATTCATATTATCCCAATTATTTTATTGATTTTCAGTTACATTTTGATTCACAAATTTTTCCATATCTAATTCATAAAGAACATCTTCTAATGAAACAATAGGACATTCCAATTGTTCACCTAATTTCTCCTGAATTTCATTAAAAAACGTTATTGCAGTTACAACAACTGCATCCACCCCCTTTAATGGACCATCTGCTGAAACAACATCCATATCCAAATCAATACGATCTGCATCCTGATCAATGCCATAAATCACTTCAACTTGCATATCCTTTAACTCTTCCCAAAGTGTTCTTCCTACATGATTCATCCCATAGATGGCTATATTTTTATATCCCTTTTTTTCAAAATAAGACGAAAGATTTTTACCGCTCTGCTTCACCTTTACCCACTGGTTCATCATCAAAAATAAAGCAAGATGCTTTTCTGAAAATTGCCTTTCCTGATATACTTTCTCCTTTGTAAATTTAATCATTCCAAGTATTCCTGTCAGTATACCTATTGGAAATAATAAAATTATACCTACATTTCGTTTCACAGTGTTCTGCTCTCTTTCTTATTTTTATGTATTCCTAAACCAACACCTTCAAATATTTCATAAATTCCTCTTTGTTTTTCACAGGAGATACGGTAGGACGTCCCAAGTCTGGCCGGGATCCAATCGCACATTTCACCTCAATAAAAGATAATTGATGCAAATTTTTCGCCAAATTTAATTGTATCTTCAATTCTTCATAATCATTGACAGAAGACACATTCTCATATCCGCACCCTTTTGCAATTTTTGTCAAATCTATTTTGGAAGCTACGGTTGGCATCCCTCCTACACTTTCATGTGCCTCATTATTCATTACAACATGAATCATATTTCCTGGACCCTGGCTTCCAATCAAAGCCATGGCCCCCATATGCATCAAAACAGCGCCGTCCCCATCAATACACCACACCTTTGTATTTGGCTTATTTAAAGCAATTCCCAACGCAATAGAGCTGCAATGTCCCATGGAACCAACCGTCAGAAAATCATATTTATGGGATTGCTGATTCAATTCGCGGATTTCAAATAGCTCTCTACTGGTTTTCCCGGTTGTTGAAACGATGATATCCTCCTTTGCAACTTCAACGATCTGTTTAATTGCTTTTTCACGAACAATGGAATAAGCACAACTTATTTCCACATATTTATCGGAATCCAGCGCCTTTTTTCTTACAAGGAAAGCGATTGCCTTTTCTTTCTTTAAAAGCTCCTTTCCTTTTTCCATTTCTGATTTCAATTGTCCTATGGTAGTATCTTTGTTAAGGATTATTGTATGTATTCCAATGTCCTTTAAAAGTTTTTCTGAAATTTGCCCTTGAAAAATATGCTGTGGCTCATCTGGTACTTCGGGTTCTCCCCGCCACCCAATCACAAAAACACAAGGTATTCCATATACATTTTCGTTCAATAAAGATGCAACCGGATTTATTATATTTCCAATTCCGCTGTTCTGCATATATACAAGGGGAATCTTACCGGTTGCTAAATAATACCCTGCTGCTAATGCAGTACAGTTTCCCTCGTTGGCAGCAATCATATGTTGTCTTGAAATCCCATAAGTATCTGCAACATAGTTACACAAGGATCTTAATTGAGAATCTGGTACACCTGTATAAAAGTCACTTCCGATTTCCTTCAAAAAGTCCTTTACATTCATAATTATTTATCCTCAAAATTTTTCCGTAAATCAGCCTGATATTGTCTACATTTAATCTCACTGGAAAATTTCTTAGCCGTTCTATATTTACTGATTCCACTAAGGTTTCTATCCGTTCCTTCCCTGCCGTCTGTGGAATGTCCAATCCTAACAGTTTTCTCAAATCCTTTAAAAATTCAACTGCTTCATACGAATTGTGTTTTCTCAAACAGCCAGCAAGCTTTAGGAGTGTCTCTTGTAAATACCCCAATCCCCGGGGATCTACACAATTATCTGAATTTGCTAACATATACTCCCATACTTCAGGCAAACAAAGCATCACTGCATGTCCATGGGCAATTCCAAATAATGTTGTCAATTTATAACTCATTCCATGAGCAGCCGTAGTCATGGCTATATTAATTGCCTGACCTGCCATATTAGCTGCTTTTTGCATATTTTCACAGCATTTTATCTGATTGGCCAAATATCCCTCTCCGTTGTCTAAAATCAATTTAATTGATGTTTCCGCCAGTCTCCTGCTCATTGCCGTTGAATGAATGGACCAATAGGATTCGATTGCATGGGAAAGGGAATCGCATAAAGTTACTTTTTTTTGATAGATTGGCAAAGATACTACATTATGTGGATCTAAAATAACATATTGGGGCAATCCACTGTCATGGCTTACGGACCGTTTCTCTTCATTATGATAAATTACCGCAAATCTTGTGGCTTCACTTCCAGTTCCAGCAGTTGTAGGAATGGCTAATAATGGAATGGGATTTTGCACAATTTTCTGTTTCAAATAGCTTATATCTGAATCCATAGTTGCAAACAATTTTATGCATTTTGCCACATCTATTGCACTTCCTCCACCAACTGCGATAATAAATTGACATCTATTTTTCTGAAAAACACTTACTCCTTCTGCAACCTCTTCATATTGAGGGTTAGAAGAAAACCTTTCAAACCAAATCTCCTCTATGTTTAACTTTTGGGCAATTAGTTTTATAGAGTCAACAACCTGCAAAGATCTTGTCCATCTTTTACCAACAAAAAAAAGACTTCTTACCTTTCTTTTTTGAAATAGTTCGGTAAGCTTTTCTTTGCAATTTTTATAATCTATATAATCTTGACTCATACTTCCTCTCCACAGCTTAATTTTCTTCTGGAATTAAGGTGATAATCTCCTGAATGGGCATACATAACTCGTCTGCTTCTTTTGCCCGATGATTCTCCAGGATTGTTTTTGCTGTCTTCTGCATGGCTGGGATTCCGCTTCTTGTCAACTGATTGGCATAAATGATCACATTAAAGCCATGATGATAAAATTCTTCCTCTCTAACTGTGTGGAATGTTGTGGGAACAACAACTAATGGTGTTTTCTTGTCTGTTTTTCGAAATTCATCTGCAAATTGAAAAACTTCATCTGGTTCTTTTTTTCGGCTGTGAATCATAATTCCATCCGCCCCTGCAGCTACATATGCTTCTGCTCTCTTTAAAGCATCATTTATTCCCTTTTCTAAGATCAGACTTTCAATCCGGGCTACAATCATAAAATCATCTGTTTTCTTTGCCCGCCTTCCTGCGGAAAGTTTTTCGCAAAACTGTTCCATACTGTCTTGTGTTTGTTTCACCTCTGTTCCAAATAATGAGTTCTTTTTTAATCCCGTTTTATCTTCAATAATAATCATAGAAACCCCGACTCGTTCCAGAGATTTTACTGTGTATACAAAATGCTCAATCAAGCCACCTGTATCGCCATCAAAAATAATTGGTTTTGTTGTTACCTCCATTATGTCATCAATTGTACGAAAACGGGAAGTCATATCTACCAGTTCAATATCCGGTTTTCCCTTTGTAGTGGAGTCACACAAACTGCTGACCCAAATTGCATCAAATTGATAGATTTTTCCTTCCTGTTCTACTATTGTATTTTCTGCTATTAAGCCTGTAATACCGCTATGTGCCTCTATAGCATTAACATATCCCTTCAGTTCAATGGCTTTCTTTAAACGCCCACGCCGGAAATCCGGAATAGATAATTCCGCCTGCATTCTTTTTTCGATACTTTTATAAATTTCATTTTCTGAATAAGGAAATTCAATCAGCTGTCCTCCATATTCCTGAAGAATATGAATGACCTCATCTCGTATCGGTTTTAAATTTCCCTTTTTCCAGTCATCTCCATGAATCACATATGCTGGACGTAATTTACAAAGATTTTCCTTATAGCTTAATTGTTTTTGTTCGATCACCTTATATACACCCTGAATATTTTCAAGTAACTCTTTTCTTTCTCTGAATGGAATAAGCGGAAAACGCTTGTAGCTGGCAACAGCATAATCAGACAACACCCCAACAACCAGCCTTCCCATGTGCGAGGCTTTTTTTAAGATAGCAATATGACCGCTATGTATTACATCTGTAGCAAACGCCATATATACAATACGTTCTTTCATCTCATGTACTTTTGCAGAAACACGAATCAAATCATTTTTATCATCAATCTCATTGCATAAATCATCTTTTATATCATATGGTCTCAGATTAATTTGATCTAATACTTCATTTAATGCTTTTTCCGCATAGCACGTTACTTTTCCTGCTTCACAATAATTGCAAATCTGGTCTAACCATATCTTCCAGTCTTCTCTGTTCAGCTTATAAAGCGGCTGTGCTGCTATTGCATCTTCAAACAACTCAACGCTTATTTTTTGAATCGTTTGATCTGCTACAATGGCTTTAAAATCTTTTTCCGAAAGCTTCTCTTTACTGCTGACCGCCATACAGGAATCCGTCCTGCCCAAAATCCCCTCTAAAACACGAAACTCAAAGACTAGATCTCCATGCATGAAAAGAAGGTCATCATCCTGAATTTGCTCCCTCGCTTTATATATGGAATAGATATAGTTTGTATCCATATATTTTTCATTATGGACAAATGTATATTTCATAGGTAATCCGAGAGAGATGCAATATTCTTTTAATTTATTTTCAAATGGCCCTGTTGTTATGATAATATCCCTTATATTCAAATCTGCCAGCATTTTTAACTGTCTGCTTAAAATAGATTCTTTTTCATCGATATAGGTCATACATTTGGGATACTCCCTAGTATATTCCCCCATGCGATATCCTAATCCTGAATTTAAAATAAATGCTTTCATGGAATTTTGCTCCTTATAACTCTAATTCTCGGACAATTGCCTCACACACCTCTTTTGGTGTCAGCACAGAATCATTGCAAATCCGAATATCCGGATTTTGGGGTTCCTCGTAAGGCATATCAATGCCATACACATTGGTTAATTCATGGCGAACCGCTCTGCTGTATATTTTTTTACTGTCCCGTTTTATTAGTATCTCAATAGGAACATGTAAATAAATTTCAAAATAATTTTGAATATTTTTACGATTCCATTCTCTGTATTCATGTCTCATTCCAATTACTGCAATGATGACATCAATTCCCTGATCCGTCAGCAGCTTACAGAGATTTCGGTTCATATAAGTCTGTTTTCTTCTTCCGTCTTCCGAATAGTCCTTATTCTGAAAAACCTCTCTTGTTTTATCTCCGTCGATAAAAACTACATTATCTTTCTTTGACTTTAAATATTCATATAGCAACGTGCCAATCGTGGTTTTTCCTGCTCCAGATAAACCTGTAATCCAATATAAATTTCCTTTACTCATATCCATTCCTCGATGTCAATCTAAATATTCCTTCAACAAAGAGCTAAAGGCCAGCGCACCTACATGATTGAAATGGTTCACATCATTATACATATATGGATTTTCACAGATATCATGTTCTTTAAAATCCAAAAAACCATGGATATTTTCCGCTTGATCTATAATATCGTAAAACTCTCTTTTCCATTCCTTTAGAAGCGGCGATAAAGCATATTCCATTGTACAAAAACGAGGTATAAGAATTAACCATAACCTTCCATTCGGAAATATTTTGTTTATTTCCCTGCAAAATCTATAAAATATCTCTTTGTTTTCTATCACTGTCTTTTCATATCTTTTTCTCAAAATACCACTTACAAATTTTCTTGCTGGCAATGACTCTTCCCTTTTTATTGTATTCGTATATATTTCATCAAAACCTGAATAATCTTTGCGAACCCACTTTTTAATGTCAAAAACAGAACTTACAAATTCCTTTGTTGCCTGATCTAGTGGATGGAAACCATACCTTTCCTTGACCGCATCAAACGATTCATTATAATGTATATTTTTGTTAAAATTATGACTCTCTTTATTGAATCCTCCCTTGTCGTAATAAAAATCTACTGCATGGGAAATAAGAGATACATCATAATTAAAATAATTATAATCATACATCTCTAAAACAACATTTCTAACATTTTCAGCCTTTATATAACTACGGAAATAATGCAAAACTGCATTGTTATAGAAAAGATCTTGGGATCTGCATGCTAAATTCACATAACCACTTAAATAGTCTGTATTAATACCACAAACAGCATGAGATAATCCAAGAACAATTCCGGTTGGCTGTATTGAATTGATTAAAACTTTATCTACTTTTTGTGCAAATATTCGTTTATAAATTTCAGCAAAAATAATAATTTTGCTTTCCAATACCTTTTGTATTATTAATTGTTTCTTTATTTCCTGACAAATGTTAATATCAGTAATTACAATTAAAATAATATCAAAATATTCAAAACATATCTTTTCCAAAGGTATAAATGCATGATCATTAAATTGTTTCAAATTTGAAAAACTATCCGTATAGCTCCAATTATGCAGATCACTTTTTATACTTTGTTCTACAATTTTCCTATAGCCCCCCCCCCAGTCCAAAAATTAAAAGATTCACAGTCTGTCCTCCTGATTTAATGTTTGCAGATCCCTAAAAATCTCAAACATATTTCTGTAATTTTTTTACTGGCAAATCCATCTCCATATGGATTTACTACATTTGTCATAGCATCATAATCTCTTTGGTTCATTAAAAGTTTATTCACATTTTCAACGATACTTTTTTTATCTGTTCCAACTAATCTTAATGTTCCAGCTGACACACCCTCCTGACGTTCTGTAACATTACGAACGACCAATACAGGAATATGAAGTGCAGATGCCTCTTCCTGAATCCCTCCGCTATCCGTTATTATTAAATATGCATGTGACATTATATTATGAAATTGAATAACATCCATTGGTTCAATCAATTTTACATGTTTGCATTCTGATAATATGGCCAAAGCAGGCTCTCTCACAACAGGATTTTTATGAAGTACATACAATATTTTAACATCACAAGTGTTGGATAATTCTTTTATTGCATATAAAATATTTTTCAGAGGGTCCCCCCAGTTTTCTCTTCGGTGTGCAGTTACAATAATTGTCCTTTTACCTCCCGTCCAGTTTAAGAGTTCATCTTTATAATCTCTTGTTATCGTATATTTCAAAGCGTCTATCACCGTATTTCCTGTAACAAAAATACTGTTTTCCTTTTTATTTTCTCGTATTAAATTCTCCTTTGTCTGCTGTGTAGGCGCAAAATGGAGCTTACTGACTAAACTAATTGCCTGACGGTTAAATTCTTCCGGAAATGGCGAATCCATATGATAGGTCCTCAATCCTGCCTCTACATGTCCTACTGGTATCCCCATTTGAAAGCAAGTAAGAGCTGATGCAAAAGACGTAGAAGTATCTCCATGAATCAAAACCAAATCTGGCCTTTCTTTTTTTAATATAGAAGGGAGCTTTACCAATATGATAGAAACAATCTCATTCAGCGTTTGTGATTCTTTCATTATGTCAAGATCATAATCTACTTTTATAGAAAAGGCCTCTATAACCTGTTGAAGCATTTTTTTATGTTGTCCTGACACACATACGATAGTTTCAACTTCCTTGTGTTTTTTTAACTCAACTACTATCGGACACATTTTTATCGCTTCTGGTCTGGTGCCAAAAATCATCATAATTTTTTTCATAATCGCTCCTGTTATGCAATCTTTGACTCTAATATATAGTTGGAAAGATTTAATTCTTTCATTACATACAAAGAATAAATTTCATCCTTTGTTGCAATCACAATTACTGTTTGATTCTCTAAAACAATATGTGGTTTTCTCACTGGATGTCCCATATAAAACTCTGATTCTGAAGATACATGATCCTCCCATATTTCTTCTACTTTCTTTTGAAGTTTTAGTGTTGATAAAAAGTTTATGGCTCTTTGTGTTCTTCCATATAGGATTAATTTTTTATCTTTTAATTTCTCTTCAAACTCATCAAAAGAAATCATTGGTAGATTTAAAATTAGATTTTCAAATAATTTCTGGTCATGATTTATAAATGAGTATTTGCAGGAAAATGTCCATAAACTATTGGAATTGCTTATTATTTTTTTTAACATTCTAAACCATTCTGTCTTTAATATTTCCAGATTTTTTTCCAGTTCCAACCATTCTATTTCTTGTCCTGCCAGATTATAGGTTTCATCGGGATCTTTCTTTAAATCATATACAGCCAATATATTTTTTGTGTTAAATACATGAGATAAGTAATTTTTATAGGTTATACTATAGTCATTATTTCTAAACCCCATACAGATTTGAGCACGATCTATATCTGGTATTCCATTTATCCAGAAAGTAACCATATAAGATTTTAAGTCTGATTCTTTGATATTTTCTTTCCTGATAAAATCCCAAATCTTGTCAGTTGACAAAAATCTTTTTTCTTTATATGATGTAATTCCTGACTCATATACAAAAAAAGGAATCTGAAAATTCATCTTTGTATAATCCCATCGATTTTCACTCTTTCTGTTTAAAGGATACATATAATTTGTCATCCCATGATCTGCGGTCAGAACTACAATCGTATTTTTTAATACCTCTCTTCTCTCCAATTCCTTCCAAAATTTCTCCAGACATTTCTCTATATTCATAACCGATAATTGTTTAGACACCGACATTTTTTTATCCGGCATTTCTTGAAGCCATCTTTGCCTTTCTTTTATCTCTTCTACATATGCAGCTTCATCCTGTCTCAAACAATCATTCATAAAATTTTCCGGAAAGTGAAAATCAAAGTTATGAATGTAAGCCATAAAAGGAATTTCTTTATTATACTCGTCGTACCAACTTAAAAAATCATTCAATTCCTTTTCTAATTTGGGAAGCTTTTCAAGACTTTCCCTCATTTCAAACAATAAATCATTATTACTTTGAACACATCTGTTCCCATTTCCTTTTATAGCAAATTCAATATCATCCTCACATAAAAATTCCTTATTTATCTTCAACAATCGGTTTAAATTTTTATATTTTGCATCTATAACAAACTCTTTTTCAATAAGTTTTCTGTCTCCTTTTAAAATCGCCTTTATCTCATTTGTTCTTATATTTTTACATAATAGATATAAATCCTTGTTCATACTTTTGAAAAATTCCGATTTTTCCTGGTTTTCCAAAATATCATATATATAACTCTTTTTGTTCTTCTCATAGATTTGTTTCTGGTGAAAAATATAATCTACATCACTGTAATCATCAAAAAAGCAATCTAATAAAAAAACTATTTTCTTGTAATCATTGGAAAGAAAATCGTTCTTTCTTTTTAAATCAATAAAATAGAGCAATCTCTTTTTCCAAATATGGTCAAATGCCCTTATCTCTGGATTTTCTCTTTCTATATGGTTATCTGATGCAATCTGCTTCTTAAAAAAGGGAATCAACTCGCCTATATAGATATAATATCCCTGCTGACGAAATTGTTCCCAAAATGGCCTATTTTCAAAAAAATTTTCTGCAAGATAACTGACTCCTTCCAGTGGATGATGTTGTGCCCAAAATTGACGCACTGCACCCTCAGTAAATGGAGCTGCCGAATACATATTTTCTGCATAATACGACATTTTTTCTAATTGATAAAAAAAACTATTTGTTTCTTTTATCTGATCTATATACCATTTTGATAAACCATCTATAGTAATACACAACACATTTTTCCTCATCTAATCTTCTTCCTCTACACGCAGAACATTCTTCGTTTGTTTTGCTAATGGTAAACGGCGCTCATAATATCCTGGCGTACGAATATCGCAGTAATCACATGCTTCTATATAATCGTCCTTATTTAAAAACTCAAACAATTTCTTTTGTAATTCCAAATCGGTACAATCATCATTCAAATCAATATAATCTTTTGACCGTTTTGTTATCAATTTCAAATCAGTTCCATGGGAACTTCTTGGACAATAATGAAATTCATTATCCAGCAAACTTCTGCATGATGTACTGCAATCTACGAATACCTTTTGAAGCTGTTCTTTGTTTCTGTTTCTCTTTTTCATGTTGCCTGTATCAAAAAAATACTCTTTCTTGTCCCATACATATGGAATTTCTTCCTCTTCAAGCTGCTCTATCAGCTCTTCTTTATGTTTTGACAGTTCTCCGTAGTCACTAATTCGAATTACAACCTTTTGCCCACCAAAAGTCTGTTTTATTTTATCGTTATCCCATGCTATTGTTCCATTTGTCACAACGATAATCTCTTTAATCTTTTCTATATTATTCAAATATTTTATTACTTCTTCTAAATCTGCATAAAGAAAAGGTTCTCCTCCCAAGACATAAACCTGTTTTATCTCATGGCTGATTTTGGATAATCGGTTCATATACTTTTTTATATGATCCAAAGGAATATCATAAGGTTTTTCATAATATTGCATCAGATTTGCGCAGCTTTCACATTTTAAAGAACACCTTGTTGTTAAAACCAAATCCATTCTTGGAATAATTACCTCACACATATCTGTCTTTCCCTTCTAGTAAAAAGATACATCATTTATGTTTATAGCAAATCATTTTCATTATCAAATAATGGTACTATTTTTCCTTTAAATTCAGAAATCGTCTTAATATCCTGAAGAATCGATTCCTTGTGCCAATAGCTTGTCAAGATCACACTTGTATTTGGATATTTTTTCAAAATGTCCCTAGTGTAAACCGAATATTGCCGGAAAACTTTTTTCTGATCATCGATTAATCCGATTATTTTTTTATCCACTCCTGCAACATACTTTAAAATTTTTTCAGTCTGTATACCCACAGGATATAAAAAGAATGGCGATTCTTCTTTTTCTAATTTATCTTTGATATTAATAATTTTGTTCCAATAATCATCTAATTTTGCTTCAAAATATATTCTTTTATCATCATATTGTTTTATAATATTAAAATCATCTCTGTTATGACAAAGCAATTTTATATTATTAAAAATTCTGTTTACTTCACTCGAATTTTTTTTCCAATCTAAGTTCTCACAGGCATATTTTCTCGCAAGGTATTTATTTCTTTTTAATGGATAATCCTCCATAACTTCAGTCATTTTCTTATACAAATCATTTGTGTCGATTTCAGCCACAGGCCAATAATATCCATCCCTTCTTGAATGAAAACCTTTTACTTTAATTCTTTTACAAATTTTTTCATCACCAAATTCATTCATTGGAGGAGTATCTGTTGATATAACCACCAAACCACTTGATAGCGCTTCAGCTATCGTTAATCCAAGCCCGTCTAATACAGACGGATACAAATATATATCTCCGTAATGATAAATACCTGGAGCAGAAATTGTATCAACAATAAGTTCAATATTGCTATCTTTCACATCTTTCAAAAGCTCGTTATCAAGATTAATCTGAGAATGAATAATCAGTTTACAATTATTATATTGTTTCGTTAGTTTCCGAAAAGCTTCTAACACCTGATCGGTTCCTTTTCTCCTGGGACTAAATCCAGCTGAATGAAAAAATACAACCTTATCTTTATCCTGGCTTCTCTTTTCTGATGGTTGAAAAAGCGCTATGTCCGTTCCCCATGGAATATAAAACGCCTGAGGATGCCATTGGAAGACACGAAAATGTCGTTTTGTATTGCAGATCACAAAATCATAATGAGAAAAGAAAGAAATTGTTTCCTCCGTGTAATAATCTATGTAAGCCCCACATTTAATTTTTTCTTTATTACAGTATAAAATCGGTTCCCACCAGTGTTGCTCATTAAAAAAAACACACTCTATCTTATTTTCTTTTATCCAACTTATAAATTCGTCCATCTCAAAATATGTTGGACACTTTTCCTTTCTTTCTGCCCAATAAACAGTTTCATCATCCCATTCCTGATCCCCAATCGCATATCTTTCACCACCTCTGGCAAAAATATATACCTGATTATATTCAGATAAAAGAGTTCGATATTGTTTGGAAACATATGCAGCGCCACGCTCAAACCATGTTGTTACAATTCCTATATTCATATTTGTCTAATTCCTTTTTCTGTCATTTCATTATTATCTTTTCATTAATGAAATCTCACACATATTTTCTTCCATATGTTACTTCCAAACTCTCTCTTTCCTTCTCTTTCAAAATCTTTCTTTTTCATTAAAAACAAATCTTCCAATTCACATAATTCATTTTCATTTTGTATTTTTCTTATCCCATTTTTATTCCAAAAAGCTTGTATTTGCTCCTTATTGAATTTCATATTTTTTTTCGAAACAGATTTTTCAACAAAATCAATCTGAAATATGTATCCATTCGACATGTGACCGATTTCCAATGTATTGTCATAAAAACATTCTATAACAAAATGTTCTCCTGCAACTGGCTCCCCGATCATATGCGACAAATCAATGGAATTTATCTCTTGTGTGAATTTATCCAAGTATACAACATGATTGCTTTTCGAATATTGTGTATTGTAAGGAATAAATACAATGACATTTTTCAAACATGCAGAACGATAAAATCTAGGTGTTACCTTTTCATTCTTATTGTACCGAAACGTTCTGTCCGAAATTCTATATTTTTTTATTTGATTACTATTTTTATTCCAACAGTAAATATAGTCTAAATATCCTGTCAAATAAACATTTTCCCCATGACTTACGATTGTATTAAATCCTTTATCCTGACATTCAATCACAAAAGTTTTACTGCTCTCGCTAGAAAGATTAAATTCTCTAATCCTTGTGGAACAATTTGAGATACAATAAATAGATTCTTCTGTCTTTATAGCTTCAAATCCAACCTGTTCCTTTGGTTCAAAAACATCAAATTGCTTTTCTACCAAAAACTTATTAAGATTTATCTTTAAAATTTTGTTTTTCCCATAAGACACACACCACAAATTATCATTTTGTATCCAACTGTTAAAGATAGAAAGCCGCTTATTTTGGCTAGAGCCGATTGGTATTTCTTTAAATTTTTCCCATTTCAAATCGTAAACCAAAATATTTTTTCCTTTATCCGGGATGCAATAGATTTGATTACTCTTTTTTATACAACGAGGATATATCCTGTGCTCATCTGTAACATCCAAAGGAACTTCTGCCACAATCTCAACCATCCCATTTCTATTCACCTTATAAATAAATTTATCACAGCTTCCCATAAACCAAAATTCATCATTATCTTGATACATTCCTTCATTGGGTATGATTGATACTTTTTGTGTCATGGTCATTTTTTCTCCTTCGCCTGTCAACTCACTGTTGTTTAAAAATAAGGCATATTGGTCATTTTGGTTATCCCTCTGCATCTTAGGGAGGCAAACACATAAGCCTCACAAATCACATAGGTTCCATTTCCAAAATGATGCAAAGTTCCCCTTCCGGTCATTTTCATCCCATCCAGTTTCCTTTCCTTCGCTCCCTGCTACCTCATAGACTGCCATCTGCATTCTATGTTCACAAGGTCCTGGCATACCCAATCCGCAGGCTCTCCCTGCCTTCTAATGCCGTTCTTTCTTTTTCTATATCAGGAACGTATGCTTTGGTCCTTTCGGTAAAACCCTGACTCTTTGTCTTGATCTGCTTCTTTGCCTTGATTTGACTCTTTGCCCTGATTCATCCAAAACAACGTTCTTGTGATCTAATTCATTTCAATCGTTTCTTCTCCTTCTTTCGAAAGAAAACAATTCTTTATAAAAAATTCATATTCTCTTTTTATTTTTATATCATTTTTAAATTATCCCTTATTCACAATCCGACCCTCTTTCCCCCGGCGCAGCACATTCCGCGCCGTGTTGGTCTTCTCCTCTGCCTCATACCCGCAATTTACACAATAAAACATTCCGTCTTTCTGTTTTCCAGACCCTTTATTGTCATCCCATTTCAGATTCTTTCTCTCCTCACAATCCCCAGCCTTCCCACTCCCTATTTCTCCACATTTGCTGCACTCACGACTGATATCTTTTCCCAAAACTTCCACAAGCCTCACAGATCGTTCCCTGCACTTTTGTTCCAGCCGTTTTCGAATGTAACCTCTCTGCCACACAGTCACCGAATAATTAATCTTCCGATTGATTCCCCCGGATTGAGGCTTTGGCAGCTTCACCATATAGATTTCCCGGGGCTTTTCTATCCGCAGAAAACGATTTAACTCCTGGTTAATATAGCCATGGAGCTGTTCTGTATATCGCCTCTTTTTCTCCTGATACTTTTTTCTTCCCGGATTGTCTTCTTTGTTGCAGGAATATGATTTTGCCTGTTCCTGTAACCACTTGGCATATTCCATCTGGTACTTTCCCAATTCCTCCCCATAACAATGTCCAAGATCTGTGGTTAGCATTGTATACATTCCCATAGCAATTCCCACATCATTCCCATAATCCTCATAATTCTTCACCGCCACATTGACTGGAACATGAATTTCCACCCTTGCCTCTTTTGGATACAGCTTCATGTAAATCTGACATTTGTATTGATTTTGATCCGTAAGAGAAACAAAAATCCGCTTCCGCTTTTCTTTTGTGGATACATAAATTCCAACATCCGCACCATTCTCCCCATACCGGTACGCTCGCTCCCCAAGAGAAAATCCCTCTGCCACATCTGTATGAAGCTTCACATGGACCTTTCTCACCTGCCGACACAGATACCGATGCAGCTTTTCCGGATTAACCAAAGCGGCCAGCTTCTCATATTTTTCCCAAATGTCCCCGGACAGTTTTATGGGATTCTGATTTACCACCGCCTCAAAAGCATTGCTGACCTTTAGAAGAAAACGAAGATAATGTTTTTCCTCCTGGGAAAACCCATCATTCCTTCCAATCCTCTCTAAAATCTTAGATTTGGTCCTGGTCCACTGGCTTTTGATGTCTCCTATGGCGTCAAAAACTGCCAGATAAAAGTAAACCGATGGGATTCCCAAATCTCTCCTCAGGCCGCTTTTGGTCATTTCATTCTGGATGGTATAACCTGGATACAGCTTGGAAAGTCCCGCAATTCCACCAAAACGCTCGTATACATAGTTTTTGATCTTTCTGTAATCCTCCCCAATTTCTAACAATTTTCCCATATCTTCTCTGGATATAGGTTCTTTGCTGTACTGACGAATGATCTTACAGACTGTATTTTTGGACATTTGGGATATTTTCCTTTACTCTTTTTCTGAACTGTCTTTTTGTCAGTCTCAAAAAGTGTACTTTTTGGGAATTTTTTCCATATAGCAGATTTGACCAAGAAATTCCTTTTAAAATTAGTAGATTTGCTTGATTTTTATGAATGAATGTGTTAAAATTGGCTTTGTTTCAGAGCAAAATAAAATTCCCAAAAAGTACACTTTTTGGGAATTTTTTGTGGGGGATTCTGTATATTCTTGTAGGATATATAGGGATCGGTCATTCTTTTTTACCTTATACCATATTTCTTGTCCAAGTTTTTTTCAGGTCATCCGTAGTAGCCTTACCAGATTTCTCTAGCTTAATATATTTTTTTAATGCTCCATAGGTTCAAGATCATCCACTTGAATCATCCCAATCTGATAAAAAATTGATAGTCCTCATAATTATCACCACCTTCACAATTTTATTAAATAAATCCCTTTTCGGAATTATGTACCCATGCAAAACAACTTTATAAGTATACATTGTAAGCAGCATACAAATCGTTTATAATTACACATATAAATTAAAAGTATGAAAGGAAACTGTAAGGATTATTTTGCCCAAAACAGCCAGTAAGGGATCAATTAACGAGAAACATAGCACCAGGAACTATCAACTGCTGGTTGAATCTGCCAAAATCAACCATTGGTTAGTTTTAGAGCAGCTTCTTTTCTGTTATACTAATGGCAAGGAGGATAAAAACATGAACCAGGAAACGATAGGAAAATTCGTTGCAACCTGTCGAAAAGAGAAGGGTCTTACACAGAAACAGTTAGCAGAAAAGTTAAATATTACCGACCGGGCAGTATCTAAATGGGAAACCGGAAAAAGCATTCCGGATGCAACCATTATGCTGGACTTATGTAAAATACTTGGTATCAGCGCAAACGAACTGCTCAGCGGAGAAAGGATTGCCATGGAAAATTATCAAAAAAGAGCAGAAGAAAATCTTGTGGAATTGCAGCAGAAAGCAAATAAGGCCCAAAAAAGCTGGAATTTCCTTGTAAAGTTTATCGTCCTAATTTTAGGAGTATTGTTTATAGTCAAATTTGGAATCGGCAGCAGAACTTGGTATTTTGTCGATTCAATCAGTCTGGAATTTATTTTGATTCCCTGTCTTCTGTCTCTGCTGTGTACAGGGTATTGGCGGGGCTTTATAAAGACATTTGTCTATATAATTAAGAGAGACAATTGCACAGCAGAAATGATAAGGGACAGCTCGAATGCGCTTAAGCTGGTATGCAGATCCAGTTTCATTTGGGGAAGCATCGGCTTTACAATCAGCATGGTGAATCTTATGCGAAGGCATATGCGTAATCCCGAGTTGGATGCCCCTGGGTTATGGGGAGATATATCGGTAGCGCTGCTTTCATTGTTTTACGCCCTGGTTATCAATGCAATATTGGTGCCTTTGTATTTTGAACTAAAGCGTTTGCATACGAAAAATGCAGAGTGAGAGCATATGGCCACATTATGATATGGTAAGATAAAAAAGCGCCAACAGATGAATCGATCATCCGAAGGCGCTTTCTTTTTGTTATTTTTCACCCTGTTTTCTGCAGCTTTGCCACAAAAAAACCTTCATACCACTCATTGGGACAAACACACAAAGTTCCTTCAATCTGTACAGGCAAAAAAGGCACTCCTGAAAAAGCTTCATAATCAATGGGAATCACTTTTCCCTTTCCTTTCATTAAAACCCGCTCCACCACCTGCTCATTTTCCTCTGCCAGAATGGAGCAGGTGGAATAGACCAGTTCATGTCCTGGTTTCAACAATTTGAACGCCTTCAGCAAAAGCTCTTCCTGAACTTTTGCTGAACGCCTAAGCAGATCTTCACCAAAAGATTCCCTTCGGTCCCTGCGGCATACTTCCAAAGTTCCGCTGCCAGTACATGGCGCATCCAAAAGCACTTTGTCAAAAGAAAAAAAATCATCCAGCTTCCTGGAGTCTGTAACCATCACGCACACGCGCATGGCTCCCTGCTTTTCCAAATTATACTGAAGTCGCTCTGCCCGAATCTTATTCTTCTCACATGCTGTTATGGACGCCATGTTTCCGGAAAGAGCCGCCATCTGTGTGGTCTTGCCTCCTGGGGCTGCCGCCATATCCAATATGTTTTCCCCTGCCATTGGTTCCACAATCAGAGGAGGCAGCATAGAAGAAAGGCTTTGAAGATAGATCTCCCCATCCTGATATAACTTCAAATTTTGAAGAACGGGTTCCCGAACCTTCTCCACCACCAATGCATCCTTACTCCAAGATACCTCCTGACAGGCAATGCCATTCTGCTCCAGAGAGACTTTTACCTGCCAAGAATCTGTTTTCAGTGTGTTTACTCGAAGAGAAACCGGCCGCTCCTGTCCATACCCTTTCACAATCTTCTCTGCTAATTTTTTGGTATACTGTTGTTCAAATTTTTCACGTAAAAATTCCGGAATTGCTTCCTGAGCCATTTGTTATTCCTTTCCTGTCAATCAGGACTCCTTGAAATGTTTGTCTGACATCTGTCATGTGACAAAATCTCAACTTTTGCTCCTGTTACATCTGTTGTCTGACATGATTGGTATTCATAGCCTTTTCCTTAACATCATAATTTATGAAAAGTACCATACTGAAACTTCTGAATACTTATGTCTTTTATTATTAATGTAATATTCTTTTACGATTTCACATAAACTGTCCAGCTGCGATATATTGCGTATTTCAGTCATTCCGATTTTCTGTAATCGCTCTTTCAATTTTCAATCCCCATATACGAATAACACTGTTTCATCCGATTCACTGTAATCTCTTCATTTCGGCCTGTTTTTTTCCAAGGTTCTTCCTGATGAGTCAGCTCAACCATATCCCATGGAGACACATCTTTATATTCTTCAATAATAGAGTTGATCAGCATCTGATGGCAATGCTCAAAAATATCTTCCTTATAATTCTTTGGTTCCATCACAAACGACCTGGTGTCTACATTAAAATGAAAAGAAAAATACTCCAGTTCTTTATCGGTTATATTCTCCGCGCCATAATCCTTATATTTTTGATAAACACTTTCTACTACCGGACCGTGTCTCCAGTGTACAATGGGTTCTTCATAACAGGTTATTTCATATTGTTTAATAAAAGCTACCTGAATAAAATAAAGCAGCTTTTGTAATTTTAAATTACTAACCGGTCTCCCAATTTCTATAGAATAATTGATTATATATCTTGCCACATCCATCACATTATACACTCTCTCACCTCCATAAACAAAGCAATTGACATCCTCCATTGCTTGTGACAAGTTCCTTTTCTTACATTCAGTATATGGCATTCTGTGAAAAAAATCAACTGACATTTTGTATAATATGCCATAAGAACATTTGTTTGTTTTTACAAATATGCCATTCCTTTTTCACACCCAACAAAATATGACTTGTATATTCAAGAATAAACCATTATAGTCAAATATAAATAAACTAAAACAATTGTAAACAAGAAATCAGGGTATCTATTATGTTTATGGAAGAACGACAGAAGGATATTATATGGCTGAAAATCTGCCGGAAGATGTAACCATTACAATACTGACAAATTCCGTTACCATTGCAGAGGTGTTGCGAAAAAGATAAATATATCCGTTATATTATTGGGCGGTGAAATGTCCTACCGTGGTCATTGCCATGATTTTTATACCATTCAAATGGTAAAAAATATCCGCATGAATAAAGCGTTTTTATCCCACGCAGCATTGTCTCTGGATTTTGGAGCCTCCATTCACGATCCCGCTGGTGTGGAATTTGGAAAAACTGTTATGAAGAACAGCGAAATGAATATCGGGCTATACCCGTCTAAGAAAATAGGAAAAATTCCATCCATTCTGTATGTCAGGTAAAAGATTATGATTTACTGATTACAGATGACAATGTATCTGAAGATTTTTTGATACAGGTAAAGGAACTTGGAGTGGCTGTAGAAACCGTTAAGTGGAAGGGAGTATGAAACATGTATTGTATATTCATAACAGGTATTCCGGCAGCAGGAAAAAGCACTATGGCAGAAGTTATGTCAGAAAGATTGAAACTGCCTGTTATTTCAAAGGATGCCATAAAAGAATTGTTGTTTGACCATGTTGGTTTTTCGTCCAGAGCAGAAAAAGTAAAACTTGGAATTGCCAGTATGGAAATCATGTATTATGTCGCAAGTCAGCTTATGAAAGCAGAGCAGCCTTTTATCTTGGAGAACAATTTTGAATATTCGTCAGAACCTGGAATGAAAAATCTTTTAGAAAAACATCAATATTCCACATTAACCATTACCTTAACCGGTGATTACAAAGTTATCTACCAGCGTTTTCTGAAACGGGAAAGCAGTCCTGACAGACACAGGGGACATGTTGTGAATGACTGTTATCCGGAAAAGAAAGAGAGTAATCCGAAAACTCTAAAAGCAGAAACGATTTCTTATGAAAACTTTGTTCATGGAATAGAACAAAGGGGATTTGATGCCTTTTGCATGGATGGCAGGCAAATTAAGGTTGATACAACCGATTTCTCAAAAATGAATATGGAAGAATTATTTGCAGAGATTGCAGCATGGAAGGAGGAAATCTTGCATGATTGATGCGCATGTTCATTCGGGAAAAGGAGACTATTCCATTTATTGATATATTAAAATTACTATTTCATTGAGCGGGAAAATAAAGATAGCAATTGTCGAATAGCGGGATATATGATACAATACTAGATAAGGAAAGTCAGAGAGCAAAAGGCGGCTTGCCCTCCCTACACGGAGGGGCTACCCTCCGGACGAAAGAAAGGAGGGATTGTCAATGTATGTTACATATGAGGGTTTATTCCAATTTTGTATCTTCATTGTCACCCTCGTGGGACTGTGCTACACAGTCTTCGGGGGTAAAAAATAGCCGCCAACTATTACCAGTAGTTGACGGCAGACCTCGTAAGAGGTTTAGTCGTCACTTCCAGACAGTGACGACTGCCCGCTAAAGGGCGAGAATTAAACTGTTGAGGGTAAGCCGCTTCTCTGGCTTTCCCCTATGTATCTAATATATCATATCCAAAATCGGCTTTCAAGAGTTTTTTAACATTTCGATGCCCAAAATAGCCCATCTATCTTACAATTATCGTAAAAGGAGGGCTTATTTTTATGGTTGATAAATATTGGAAAATTTAATGAATGAAACGGAACCGCATCTGGATTAGTGGAATTTTTGTACAGCGCCTTTGCTTCCAGCGATATGCCTTTGCAGAGGCAGTCAGTCAAAAGGATTGGGGGGTACGTCAGAAGCTTTACTGATCCGCTTTATACCATAAAACCCTTGAAAATACTGGCTTTCAACACAAATTCCAGCATCTCAAGGGTTTCCATAAACTGCAGAAGATGGGAGTCGAACCCACAAGGTATTGCTACCACACGGACCTGAACCGTGCGCGTCTGCCAATTCCGCCACTTCTGCAAGGACAGGATATATTATACTTCCATTTTCCAAATCTGTCAATAGAATTTTATCGATTTTTCTATAAAATTCCCCCCATTGCTACAATTCACAAAAAGCATCTTCTCCTTCGATTCCAGAGCCAAACACCCTGCTGCAAATTCGGCACTTCACTCATTGCTCCCGGGAATAAAAAACCACGCCCCCTATAATCACAGCCCCTCCCACTACCTGAAATCCATTGGGAATCTCCCCAAAAAGCACCGCCGCAAAAACGGCCGCCACTACAGGTTCGCACAATTTAGAGGCAGACACAAATGCCGGTGAAAAGAACTTTAAGCACCAGCTAAAAATACTGTGTCCCAAAATGGTAGAAAAAACCGCCAGAAGAAACCCCACAACAACTGCATTGACGCCATATCCCCTGAACGAATATCCCTGAAACATGGTAAGCACCACCAGGGTAGCTGCTGAAAACAGATACACAATATAGGTATAGGCAGTGGTAGATAAAGTCGTTCTGGCCACCCGTCCAATCAGCGTGTAGGCTGCCACAAATATGGCAGCCAAAAACGCCAGAATGTCTCCATACAAATGCCCCTGTCCTGCCCCGGAATCTGAGTAAGCAACCAGCAGACTTCCCATTAACGTAATGATAATGGCCGCAACCGCTTTGACAGTCAGTTTTCCCTTTAAAAACAAACAATATCCCAAAGCCACCCAAATCACTTCCGTACATACAATGGTGGTGGAACTTGCCACTGTGGTATGTTTCAAAGATTCAAACCAGGTAAAAAAATGAAACGCCAGAAAAATTCCACTGATTCCGCATAAAATCACTGTCTTCTTGGGCGTTTTTAACAGCTCTCTGCGCCTTACTTTCACTCCCCATGCAACTGGAGACAGAAGGAGAATGGTCCATAACAGACGATAAGTTGCAGTCACTGCTGACGGCGCCTGGGAATATTTTACAAATATTGCTGACAAAGAAATTCCTATAATTCCTGCCAGAATCATAATCATCGGATGTTTTTCCAGGTAATTCATTTCTTTTCTCCTTGTATCTCCCGCTGCAAGGGATTTGACTCTTATACTTTAAAGCAGCTTCCTCCAATAAATTCCCGTAAAACAGAATTTTTCGGAATATCCTCACTGCTGACGCCCAGGAAATAATCCAGAAACTTTAAAAGCCTTTTGGCCTCAAGGTACTCTTTGCTGTTCCTTGGCACACTGAATAAAAGAGGCTCTGCATACTGTTTTAACACAGCAAATTCATAGACTAAAGCTGAGTTAAACATTACATCCGCTTCCTCCTGATACGGAAAAATGTTCTGTTCCTCTCCCCGCCGCACAGACGGCCACCGGCGAATCGTATCCTGAGCAGTAGCTCCCCGAGTACGGGCATCCCGCACCATCCGGCGAATCAAACGGCCGTCGGTTGTGGGAATCCGGTTGTGCTCATCAATGTTTAACTGGGTCAAAGCGCTGATATATATTTTAAACTTGTTTTCCTTGGGCAGACTATACGACAGCTCCTCGTTGAGACAGTGAATCCCCTCAATTACCAAAATATCGTCTGCCCCAAGAGTCAGCTTATTCCCGCAGTATTCCCGCTCTCCAGAGATAAAGTTATATTCCGGCAGCTCCACGGTCTTTCCTGCCAGCAAATCCTGCATATCCCGGTTAAACTGTTCCACATCAATACATTTTAAAGATTCATAATCATAGTTTCCCTGCTCATCCCGCGGACTTTCCGAGCGGTTCACAAAATAATTGTCCACAGCTATAGGATGAGGAGTCAGTCCCTTGGCCTGAAGCTGAGTGGACAGACGATGGGAAAATGTAGTCTTGCCAGAAGAAGATGGTCCGGCAATCATAACAAATTTTATGCCCGCTCTCTGAGCAATCTGATCTGCAATATCTCCCATTTTCTTTTCCATCAAAGCTTCCTGAATCAAAATCAGCTCGTTCATCCGGCCCATGGTAATCCGCTGATTCAGCGCCCCTACATTGGAAACCTTCAGCTTCCGCCCCCACTCCTTTGATTCCCGCAGCACATGAAACAGTTTTTCATAAGGAGCAAAGGACGGCACAAGATCAGGAGCTGACATTCCCGGCAGCAAAAGAACCATTCCCGTCTGATAGAGAACTAGATCAAAATACTTCAAATCACCGGTATGCCGCACCATATATCCATAATAATAGTCCTCAAATCCATCCAGATCATAAATATTCACCCTGGAAACCCGGCGAAACTGAAACAAACGTTCCTTGTCATACATTTTATAGTGATGAAACAGCTCTATGGCCTGATCTGTGCTGATATTTCGCTTCATAATCGGAATCCGGGCATCCACGTATTCCTTCATCCGGGCCTTCACCTGGTCTTTCAGATTTTCATCCAGCACAAAGTTTCCTTCCGGCTCCACATACAAGCCGCCTCCGATGGAGAAATCCACGGAAAATTTCACCACATTTTCCGCTCCCACAATCTCATAAAATGCTTTCATTAACATCAACGTCACACTTCGGTGATACGTCTGCATTCCTGGTTTATCTCTGGCTGTCACAAAACAAATTTCCGACCCATCCCGTACCACCTTATGTAATTCCTGAAGTTTGCCATTGACAAAAGCCAGCAAAATATCACTGTCAAACTTTGGCTGAAATTCCGCCGCCACATCTGACAAAAGTGTTCCAATCTCATATTCCCGTCTCTCATTATGCACTGTAACCTGAACCATAAAACCCTCCTTACAATCCTATGTAGTTTACATTCCCCAACGAAACAGAGCATGTCTGAAAAATGCCATCTGCCAGATCTGCATTTTGCTTAAACCATCGCCCTCACAGGTTTTGTTTCCCTGGCTGTCATTACAACCCCTTCCGGACCAAGGACATTTTCCAGATATTCCTTCATAAAAGGCATAAAAATGTGCTCCAGCCCATAATGTCCTGCATCGATCACTGCCATCCCCTGAGCCGCCGCATCGATTCCCCCATGATGTCCAATATCTCCTGTCACCATCACCTTCGCCCCACTGGCAATTCCAAGATTTAACATACTGCCTCCGGCACCAGGAGAAACCGCCACCCGGCTTATCAATCCCTTCACCTGGTCAAGTCCATACACCGTCACAAATTCCAGGTCAAACTGTTCCTTCACCTGTCTGGCCAGCTGTTCCACCGTCACAGCCTGGTTCAGCTGCCCCACCTTACCGATTCCAATAAAAACCCCATCTTTTTCCCCGGTAATCTCCAAAGGTCTCCCCTCTGTTATTCCCAGACGTTCTGCGGCCAAATCCGCCATACATCCAGGCGCAGTATCAAAATTGGTGTGCATGGCCACATAACAAATGTCCGCCTGAATCAGCTTCAGAATCCGGCGGCTGACAAAATCCTCATCATTTACCTTTTTCAAAGCTTTAAAAATCAAAGGATGATGGGTCAAAAGCAAATCGGCCTTCCAATGGACAGCCTCTTCCACCACCTCGTCTGTGGCATCCAGGGCCACCATAACTTTGCGAATCTCCTTCTCCCCCCGTCCGGCCAGAAATCCGGAATTATCCCACTCACAGGCATATTTTGCCGGCGCCAGCTCTTCCAGTTTCTCAAGCAACTCTCTGCACTGCATCTTCCATCTCCTTTCCTGCCATTTCCTCCTTTGCTCAAGGCAATCCAAACAGCATGGCTTGTGTATCTTTATTCCTCTTATAAACTCTCCAAAAACAACTTCTCCACTTTCCTCACTTCTTCCAGCTTTTTCTCCACCTCTTTCAGACGCTCTCTCGCTTTCTGTCCCTCCTGATTTTTCAGATGTTCCCAAAGAGTCGCAAGCTGTTTTTCTTCCCTTTTTAAAAACTCCCTCAAAACTGGGTCTTTTTTCTCAATCAGTCTTTTTCCATACTGATATTCATATTCTCGGTCAGTTCCTTCGGCGTAAGCAGGACTCTCATCCGAGCTTTTTTCCGCTGTCATTACCACATAAAACTTTCCATCTTCCTGGACCATCTCCTCCTCTTTTATGGACAATTCCAGCTCTTTTAGCCCCCGCCGGAACATGGCAATCTCGGACTGGGGGGAAAAAATCCATCCTTTTATGGAATCCCTCACCAAACTGCCCTCTTTGAGAATCCGCAGCATCAGCTCCCCTCCCATGCCGGATATAATCACAAGATCTGCCTCTCCTCTGGCTAAAGGCGTCAGCCCGTCTCCAAGGCGCAGGTCAATCCGGTCGGTCAGCCCCCGCTCCCGCACATGTTCTCTGGCACGAAGAAGAGGACCTTCCCCCACATCCAAAGCAAAGGCATGGGTGGCAATTCCCCGCTCTATGAGGCAAATGGGAACAAATCCATGGTCTGTTCCCACATCGGCTGCCCGCACTTTACTTTCCTGCTCTAAGGCCCATGAGGACGCCATATGAACAATCGTTTCCAAACGCTTTGACAATTTCATTCTCCACGTCCTCTCCTAACTAATCCAGGTAATCTTTTAACTTTTTGCTTCTGCTTGGATGGCGTAGCTTTCGAAGAGCCTTGGCCTCAATCTGGCGAATCCGCTCTCTGGTCACATGAAATACCTTTCCCACCTCTTCCAAAGTCCTGGGTCTTCCGTCATCCAGACCAAACCTCAGACGTAATACCTTCTGTTCCCGCTCAGTCAAAGTCTCCAAAGCCTCCATCAGCTGCTCTCGCAAAAGAGTAAAAGTAGCCTGGTCCGCTGGAACCGCCACCTGGTCATCCTGAATAAAATCCCCCAAATGGCTGTCCTCCTCCTCTCCTATAGGAGTCTCCAAAGAAACTGGTTCCTGGGCAATCTTTTGAATCTCATTAACTCTTTCTGGAGGCAAATCCATCTTTTTGGCAATCTCCTCCACAGACGGTTCCCGTCCCAACTCCTGAATAAGCTGCCTCTGAGTGCGGATTAAACGGTTGATGGTTTCTACCATATGAACCGGAATCCGGATGGTTCTGGCCTGATCTGCAATGGACCGGGTGATGGCCTGACGAATCCACCAGGTTGCATAAGTGCTGAACTTATACCCTTTTCGGTAATCAAACTTTTCCACTGCCTTAATTAGTCCCAGGTTGCCCTCCTGAATCAAATCTAAAAACTGCATTCCTCTGCCCACATACCGTTTGGCAATGCTGACCACCAGACGCAGATTGGCCTCGGCAATCTGTTTCCTTGCCTCGTTGTCCCCCATCTCCATCCGTTTTGCCAGCTCAATTTCCTCTTCGGTCGATAAAAGAGGAATCTTTCCGATCTCTTTTAAATACATCCGGACCGGGTCCTCCACCCCTACGCCTTCCGGCACAGACAAGTCGATCTCTTCCACATTGATCTCTTCTCCGTCCTCCAGCTCTTCCTCTATGAACAGATCTGCATCAATGTCATCCTCTTCCCCCAGACGCAGCACGTCCACCCGATTCCTGTCCAGAAAATCATAAATCCGGTCCAGCTTATCCGGATCTAAAATCTCTCCGCGGAAAAAATCCAGAATCTCCCGGTTTTCCAGCACATTCTTCCTTTTCCTCGCCGTCTCCAGCAGCAATACCAGCTTTTCCTCCAGTGTCTGTGTACGTTCTTCCATGCCCGCCCGCCTTTCTTGTCTCTCCTGCCGCTTTAATCAATCTCTATGGGATATCGTCGCAATGCTGCCTGTTCTTTTAAAATCCTCTGCATCTGTCCAATATCCGCCGCATTTCTGCCTGCATAATCCAAATGGTTTTTTCGCACCCGATACACAATGTCTGACAATGCCTTTTTCTGTTCCTCATTTCCAAGGGACTCCTCCAATCGGGCATGAAACAATCCTGCTACCTCCTTGTATTGTTCTTCGTCATTAATAAAATGATTCAAAATTTCCGCAGGATTTACTTCTCCTTTATTATGTCCTGCAAACACCAAATCTGCCACCTGACGATACAAAGGTTCCACAAAATCCTCCGGACCGATTTTCCCTGCAAGCTTCTCAAACAGCTCCTGCCGTTCAATCAGCCAGGTAAGCAAAAGCCTTTGCGCTCTCCGGTTGCCATCGTCTTTTTCCTTCTTCTTCCCAGTCTCCCCCCTCTCCGTCTGCTGCCGCCGGATGGTTTCCTTTGGCATACTCCCCAAACGGTTCACCAGCCTTCGCAGATCCTCATAAGGAATCATCTGCTCTCTGGCCACAGCCTGAATGTAATTGTCCCGCTCTAAAGCCTCCCCAAACTCCAGCAGCTTTCTGGCAGCTGCATTGTAAAACCGAGTCTTCTGCTCTGGGTCTTCCAACTGAAAATCCCGTTTCAGCACATCAATCTCAAACAGAAAGCTGTTTCTTGCCTTGTCAATTCTCTCCTGAAATGCCTCTGGCCCTTTATTTTTGATAAATTCATCTGGGTCCTTATAGGGCTTTAAATCCAGCACCTTGGCGGCAATCCCCACCTCCCTAAGAATCGGAATGGCCCGCAGCGCCGCCTTTATTCCGGCTCCGTCGCTGTCATAGGTCAGCACCACCTGTTCGGTATACCGTTTCAGTAAAACCGCATGCTGGGTGGTCAAAGCAGTCCCCAAAGACGCCACTCCGTTGGAAAACCCTGCCTGGTGAAGGGCAATCACATCCATATATCCCTCACAGAGCAGCAGACACTTCTGCCTGCTGGCCCGTGCATAGTTCAGTCCGTATAAATTCCGGCTTTTATCAAATACCAGCGTCTCCGGAGAATTAAGGTATTTTGGCTCTCCTTCTCCCAAAACCCTTCCTCCAAATCCCACTACCCGGTTGTTTATATCCATAATAGGGAACATCACCCGGTTCCAGAACTTGTCATAGGTTCCCCTCTCCTCAATCGTTACCAGACCGCTTTCCTTTAAAAATTCGTCAGAATAGCCTTTTGACTTGAGATAACGGTATAAATCGTCGCTGGTCTTGTTGGCATATCCCAGTCCAAACCGCCGAATCGTCTCTTTGGTCAGCTCCCGTTTCATAAAATAATCGTATCCGATCTTTCCGTGAGGCTGACAGAGCTGATAATAAAAATAATTGGCCGCCAGCTTATTCATCTCCAAAAAGGCGGACCTTCTGTCTGCCTTTACCCGCTCCTCCCCTGTATACTCGGTCTCCGGCAGATTCACCCCAGCCCGGTCTGCCAGAAGCTTTAAAGCCTCAGGAAAGGTGAAGCTCTCGTACTCCATCACAAACGTAATGGCATTCCCCCCTGCCCCGCAGCCAAAACAATAATACATCTGCTTTTGAGGCGACACAGAAAAAGACGGGGATTTCTCATTATGAAACGGACACAGTCCAAAATAATTGCTTCCTTTTTTCTGCAGCTTCACATAGCCGGAAATCACATCCACAATGTCATTTCGTTCTCTCACTTCCTCGATGATCTCTTCCGGATAATACATGAAACTCTCCTTTCTTCTTGGGTTATCCTCCGTGAACAAGGGGACATGCGCCTTGTTCATGGAAGGTTAATGCTGCTTAATGACATTGGCGCTCTAAAACCCATCACGCCTTCCATGCCTGAGGTACAAACAATTCCTCAAATTTACAAATCGCATAGCTGTCGCTCATACCTGCAATATAATCACAGACCACCCGCTCTTTTTTCTCTCCCTGCTGTCCAATCATCCGCCGGTATTCTTCCGGCAGCTTGTCCGGATGCCTTAGATAATACTGGTACAAAGACGCAATTAACTGCTGAGCCTTTTTCTCCTCTGCTTTTGGAATCTCATTTAAGTACATATGTTTAAACAGCCAAGACCGCAGTCCCTGCATGGCCTCCTGCATTCCCGGAGACATAGAGATCTTTGGCTGGTTCCTGCTGCTGTCAATGAGATCATGAATCATGGTGTTCAGCCGCTCCCGCACACTATGTCCCAAAAGAGAAGTATAGCATTCCGGAATCTCCTCTTCTTTAAAAATCCGCCCCCGAATGGCGTCATCTATATCATGGTTTATGTAGGCAATCTTGTCAGACAAGCGCACAATACATCCTTCTAAAGTGGACGGATTTCCGCTGGTTCGATGGTTCAAAATTCCGTCCCGGACTTCCCAGGTCAGATTCAGCCCCCGGCCATCCTTTTCCAAAACCTCCACCACCCGCACGCTTTGCTGATAATGGGCAAATCCATCTGGACACAGCTCGTCTAAAATCCGTTCCCCGGAATGTCCAAAAGGCGTATGCCCCAGATCATGTCCCAGTGCAATCGCCTCTGTCAGGTTTTCATTCATCTGTAATGCACGAGCTATAGTCCGGGCAATCTGAGCCACCTCCAGGGTATGGGTCAGCCGGGTCCGGTAATGGTCCCCCTCCGGCGCCAAAAACACCTGCGTCTTGTGCTTTAATCTGCGAAACGCCTTGCAATGCAAAATCCGATCCCGGTCTCTTTGATATTCGGGACGAATATCACAAAGCGCTTCCGGCTCCCTGCGCCCTTTTGTGTTCTGGCTCAAAGCCGCATAAGGGCTTAAATACTGTGCCTCCCAAGCCTCCTGAACCTCTCGGATCGTCACTTTGCCTGCCTCCCTTCGTATTTTCCTCTGCTGTTTCTCTTTTTCGTATTATCTATTCATTTTACCAAACCTCATCGGTTTCGGTTCTTCCCATATAGCCAAATTTCCTCTCTTACGTTCATTATATCACGATTCCCTTAATTTTAGTACTGTTTTTTCATTACGTTTCGTTTACACTGCTGCCAATCTATGTTAAAATAGTCTTTAGATTTCTTTTGGAGGTATGGTCATGAAAATTATCTATGCAATCGTCAGCTCAGATGACGGCAACCGGGTAACGGATGTTCTCAACGAACACAATTTCAGCGTAACCAAGCTGGCCACTACCGGAGGCTTTTTGAAAAAAGGGAATGCAACTTTAATGATCGGTACAGAAGAAGACCAGGTGGACCATGCAATTGGACTCATCCGGGAGACCTGCGGAAAACGGCAGAAGATCACTTGCGACATTCCCTCCCCCAATATCAGTTCCATCTCCGCTGGCTATATGATGATGCCAGTGACCGTGGAATTAGGCGGCGCCACCATTTTTGTCACAGATGTAGAACGCTTTGAAAAGTTTTAAAACTTCAGACGAAATGCCCAAAAAGCAGGATAAGAGGAATGGGAGAACTTGTGAAGACGTTCTCCCACTCCTCTTAGGAAAGCTTTTCATTTCCAAACAAAATACCAAGGTTCCTAAATCCATTCTTAACTGCCGCTTTTTGCCAGAACTTCCGCCATCTCTTTTAAAGCCGGAAGATCCTTTTCCTTTAAAACCGACCGGATTGTTACCATTGGTTCCAGAATCTTTACTTCCTTCATGCCCTCTAAGATTCCTCTCATGGCCTTTCCTGCCATAGGCGCCCAGGTCCCGTTTTCCACAATTCCCACGGTTCGCTTCTGATAATTTTTCGAGCGGATATGCAGAAGAAATTCCTCCACACAAGGGAACACTCCGCCATCATAGGTCGCTCCTGCCACCACCATCCGGTCATAATAAAATGCCTTGCGAACAGCAAAAGACACATCAACCCGGGATAAATCCAAAACTTCTACAGTTTCCCCCTGCTCTTTTAAAAACTCTGCCAGCTTTCTGACAACATGGGCCGTATTCCCGTGAATGGAGCCAAATACTGCCAGCACGCCATGCTTTTCCGGCTGATAGCTACTCCAGGTCTGATACTTGTCCAGATAATATCCCATATTTTCTCTCAAAATAGGCCCGTGGAGAGGGCAAATCATCTGAATATCCAAACCAGCCGCCTTTTTCAAAAGTCCCTGAACCTGAACGCCATACTTACCTACAATATTCAGATAATACCGGGCTGCTTCCTCTGCCCAGTCCTCCTCTGCATCCATTGCCCCAAACTTTCCAAATCCATCTGCCGAAAAAAGAATTTTTTCCGACGATTCATAGGCAACCATCACTTCCGGCCAGTGAACCATGGGAGCCATGAAAAACTGCAGGGTATGGTTTCCCAGACAGATGGTATCTCCCTCCTTTACCACCGTCTTTCTTCCCTCTAAATCCAAATCAAAAAACTGCGCCGCCATATCAAAGGTCTTGGCATTGCCCACCAGCTTGGCCTCCGGATACTTTCGGGCAAAACGCTCAATATTGGCACTGTGATCTGGCTCCATATGGGATACCACCAGATAATCCACATGCCGGCCACCCAATATCTTTTCCAGATTGGCAAACCACTGTTCCGATACCCGATTATCCACAGTATCCATCACAGCCACCTTTTCATCCAGAATCACATAAGAATTGTAAGTGACTCCATTTGGCACTGGATATTGGCTTTCAAATAAATCCAGAGTCCGGTCGCTGACTCCGGCATAAAAAACAGAATCTGTAACATATGTGCTGCTCATCTTGGCTCCTCCTGTGTTTTCTTAACAATTCAGACAAAATCCATCGGTCAAAAAATTCTTTTTAAAGTCAAATTCTCGTACAGACACAGCGCTTAGTTCATTGTCCTCGAAAATAACAGACTCCATTCTATCACACTATGCCAACATTTTCTATTGGCAATCCTGACAAATTGTCCCGATTCACAGGGGGCAGTTTCCTCTCTCTGCCATATTTTTCCACCATCTTCACCACATCCCGGCGGGTATAGGGCTTTTCAATAAATCCAAATGCCTGAATCTTCCACGCCTCCAGAGAAAATCCTGGTATGCTGGACATAAGCACAACAGCCGGCGGATGTTCCAGCCGGTGAAGAGCTGACGCAAGGCTGATTCCGCTTATATCTGGCATAACAATATCTGTAAATACCAAGTCCACCTGATTCTCCCGGACAAAATCCACCACAGCCACCGCTTCCTCAAAACACCCCAAAAGCTCCACCTGTTCCATATTTCGAAAAATTCCCTGTATTTTCTCCAGCAGCTCCGGCGCATTATCCACCGCCACAACTCGGATCTTCATCATTCATTCCACCTTCCTAACCGTATTCTTCCCATTTTATCACGGAAAAAAACCTTCACAAGGAATTTTTTTCAAACTGTATCACTTAAATGATGTAATATCTGACGTTTATACGCTAAAAATTCATGGGAAAGAGGAAAATCCCGGCTTCTTGGCTTTGGCTCCTGAATCCGGATTTCCTTTGTAAGACGTCCTGGTTTCCCTGTAAGCAGGCAGATTCGGTCCGATAAAAGAATGGCTTCCTCTATATCGTGGGTGACAAACAAGGTGGAAAGATGAATTTGCTCCATCACCTGAAGATACCATTCATGGATTTTGTTTTTTGTCATCATGTCCAGAGCCGAAAAGGGTTCGTCTAAAAGAGCCACTTTTTGGGAAAACAAATAGGTGCGCAAAAGAGCCGCTCTCTGTCTCATGCCGCCAGACATCTGAGACGGATACATTTTCTCAGTTCCGGTAAGTCCAAAGGGTCCAAAATATTCTCCTGCCTTCTCTCTGGCTTCTTTCTTCTTCATCCCCTTCACCAAAAGAGGAAGAGCCACATTGTCCAAAACCGTCCGGTAGGGAAGGAGAAGGTCTTTTTGAAGCATATAGCTGACCTGACCTGGCTTTCCGGTTATGTCAATCCCATCCAGATAAACCTTACCTTCATCTGGCTGGATTAACCCGGCAATCACATTAAATAAGGTAGTTTTTCCTCCCCCGCTGACCCCCAAAAGGGAAACCAGCTCTCCCTCCTGTAATTTTAGAGAAATCTGTTCAATGATTGTCTGCCCGTCAAAAGACTTGGTAATCCCCTCTGTTTTCAATACCGTCATACAGGACCTCTCTGTTGGGGCAGGTACTCATTGGTAAATCCTATATTTGGGGGCAGCTCTGGTTCTGAAAGCCCATTTTCATTCAGCCAGGAATAAAAACCATTCCATCGTTTTTCATCCATATATCCCCATTTGGGGGCATCTGCCACATATTGATCCGAAAGATACTTCTGGCTTGCCAAAACCAGCTCATAATCCAGTTCAGGCACAGCCCTGCACAGAATGTCCGCCGCTTCCTTTGGATTCTTGGCCGCGTCTTCATAGCCTTTGGACAGAGCCGCAAGAAATGCTTTTGCTGTATCTGGCTCTTCCTCTAAAAACTGATTTCCTGCAATAATAACAGGAGTGTAGTAATCAAACACAGGATTCAAATCTGCAAATGCAAAATAATCGGTCTCCAAAGCTTCCACCTGGGTCTTCACCCCTGCCCAGCCATAATAAATCCAGATAGCATCCACAGACTTGGTTTTCAGGGCTGACACTTCATCTGTCACTGTGCTGAAAACCAGCTCCACCTTGTCAAAATCCCCCCCGTCTCCTTCCACCACATTTTTCAATGTGGCCAGTTCAATCGGCGATTCCCAAGTGGCATATTTCTTACCTTCCAAACCTTTTGGGGTATGAATCCCTTCTCCCTTCCGGGAGACGATTCCCGAAGTGTTGTGTTGTAAAACCGCAGCCACCGCCTGAATGGGCAAAGCTCCTTCTCCCACAAGAGCCGGCGCCAAAGTATCTTGAAAACTCACCCCAAACTGAGCTTTTTGGGAGGCAACCAAAACCTCGGCGCCCCCTTCCGGCGGCTGTACAATCTCCACCTCCAGCCCCTCCTGGCGAAAATACCCTTTTTCACAAGCCACATACAGCCCAGTATGGTTGGTGTTAGGCGTCCAATCCAAAACAAAAGTAATCTTCCTTTTGTCCGCCACAGAATCATTTCCACGAAAGGATGGGTCCTCTTTCGAAGAATCTCCCTGAAAACTGCAGGCTGCCATTGTAATCCCCATCCCTCCGGCCAGTATCATTTTCCATATGTTCCTCATACACGATTCCTCCCATGAGTCCCCTCTTCCCTGCGGCGCCAGGGCATACAAGCCCTTTCCAGCATTTCTACTCCCTTCATCAAAATCAGGCTAATCACTGAAATCAAAAAAATCACCGCAAACATTTTATCAAAAGAAAAGGCTTTTTTCACCCGTGTCATATAAACCCCAAGTCCCCCAAATCCCCCCAGCCATTCCGAGATCACCGCTCCCACCACTGCATAGGAAGCGGAAATTCGAAGTCCGGAAAAAAATTGTTCCATAGCCCCCGGCAGCTTCATGTAAAGGAAAATCTGCCACTGCCCTGCCCCCATAGCCCGCATCAAATTTACTGCATCTGGGTCAACTGACTTAAATCCCGTCAGCAGACCTACAGCGATAGGGAAAAATGTGGTAATAACAATCAAAATCACCTTAGGCGTCATCTCATATCCAAACCACAGCACCAAAAGAGGCGCCACCGCCACAGCAGGAATGGTCTGAGTCAAAATCATCAGCGGGTAAAGAGCCTGATACAGCACATCAAACCGATCCATAATCACTGCCATAAAAAATCCCAGGAAAATCCCCAAAGTCAGTCCCCAAAAAGCTTCCCCTAAAGTAACTGCCGAATGTTTCATCAAAGCAGGAAACTCTGACAAAAAAGCCTGTCCCACCTGGACCGGGGAAGGTAAAAGAAAAGCATCCACAAGTCCAAATCCTGTGACAAACTGCCACAGGATAAGAACCGCTGCAACTGCAGACCAGGACCACAGCTTACTGGTGATGTTTGGTAACTTTTTTGTCAATGGTCAGCACATCTCCTTCCGGACGGTAAGTGACTTTAATATAAGCAGCCACAGAAGGAGCACCTGCACGGATAGCAATATGCTGACATTCCTTTACAATATCCATCAGCTCATCATAATCCCCTTCAATAGCCGTCTCAAAAGGTCCCACATAACAGTTTAACCCTGTGCTTTTAATATAAGCAATGACCTCATCCACCACACGAATCAATTCCTCGTCATTGGCTGCCTCTGGCAATGACTGAATCGCTACACTTGCGTTCATAGTAAACTCCTTTCTTTTTAGCTGAAGCATATCTTTTAAACAAATCAAATCCCCATGCAAACACGGCACTTAACTCATTACCCGCCGAAATAAAAAATCCGTCTGGTTCTCCCAGACGGACGGATACTTTTCCTATCACAAAAAAAGTCATTTCCTACGCTGGCATTATCCAGATCAGGTTCCAGGGTTTAAAATAAATCCTATTTTATCTCAGCCAGACCTACACTCCAGCACCCCTTTTAATTGTCGTTTTTCAGTCTATCACAGTTTTCAGAAGAAGTCAACCGAATTTCTCTGTTGCTGCAACGAAGTACTAGAGTGTTTCTGGAACCATTCTCTCATTCTTCTCTTGCGAACCTCCCCCACCCTTTACCTCCTACCCCTCTGAACACCAACTTGACATTTCCAGATTTTTCTGCTTTAATCTCTATATACCCATAACTTTAAGCAAGAAAGGAAAAGAAAGACATGAATGTATTGGAAACCACGAAAGCCCCCGGCGCCATTGGACCCTATTCTCAGGGATTTGAAGTAAACGGCATGGTCTACACTTCAGGCCAGATTCCGGTAAATCCGGAAAACGGACAGGTTCCAGAAGGTATCGCCGCCCAGGCAGAGCAGAGCTGCAAAAATGTAGGCGCTATTTTAGAAGCTGCTGGCATTGGATTTGAACATGTATTCAAAACCACCTGTTTTCTGGCAGATATGGCAGATTTTGCTGCATTTAATGAAGTATATGCCACCTACTTTACCTCCAAGCCAGCCAGAAGCTGCGTTGCTGTAAAAAGCCTTCCCAAAGGGGTTCTGTGCGAAATCGAAGCCATTGCAGTAAAGAATGCATAACATAAAAACA
Organism: Clostridiaceae bacterium; assembly: GCA_009911065.1. Lineage (GTDB taxonomy): Bacteria > Bacillota > Clostridia > Lachnospirales > Lachnospiraceae > Brotaphodocola. The sequence continues at coordinate 142,919 of QXWR01000003.1, forward strand.
AAAAACAGCCGAAAGAAAGCGACGCAAAATTTATCCCTTTGCGCCGCTTCCTTTATCTTTCTATTTGATTTTTTTTGCCCCTGCAATCAGATAATGCCTCCCATTGGCAGAAGTCACCTGTTCTGCTTTTCCAAGAAGAGCTTTTTTCTTTAACTCCCTCCAGCCCATTTTCCCGCCAATATCCTGGCGCTCCTTTTCTTCCTCCTCCCAGTCGATTAGCTCTAAAAGCTGCAAGGCCATCTGATACTCCTTGGAGTCCAGGCACGAACTAATTTTTTCTTTTAATTTATGGAGACCAATCAACTCCCGAAGCGTCGCCTGATACTCCTTGTCACTGACAGGAAACAGATGAACCGGATTTCCGTCAAACCATCCCACATACCCACAATAAATCCCCTTTACCGACCACTCCACCGTACCGTAAAATTCTCCCAAATAATCCTTTTTAAGATAAGCTTCCGGAAGCTTCACCTGCTCCACCGTCTCGCTCATGGACATTCCCTGATTCATACAATCCAAAGTCTTTAAAAGAACATACTCCATAGCATCCCGGAAGGTTCCAACCTGATCCTTTATTTTCTCTCTGCCCAACAACGGTTTTGTATGTCCGGGAAGAAGGGCCTCTGCCTCATAGGAGAGAATCATGTCCAATGAATCAATCCATGTGGCAATATCCCGGTACTGAGTTCCCCGAATGGCATACAAATTAGGCCAGCAGCCATAGTAATTATCTCCGGTGCAGATTACCTGATCATCCTCCAGCCAAATCAAAATCTGATCCTCCGTCTCTCCCACCGCCCTTACCATTTTAAGCTTCACTCCGTCAATGACCCGCTCCACTTCCTTTTCCCGGTAAATAGTGGTGGGAGCCAGGATGTCGGGAGCGCCCTTTCCCATTGCTCTCCCCTCCCGGATTCCGATTCCCTGACTGATATTTTCCTCATCTGTCAGCCCATATCCAAACTGGTCTCCTCCCCGCTGAATTAACACATCCTGGAGACGGTCATAATATTTTAACATCGGTCTTTCAGGAGCAAAAGCAATTACCTCTTTTACCGTATCCCGAAATACTCCTGCCCCGCCCCGGTGGTCCGGATGTCCATGGGTGTAGATTATGGTTTTTACCGGCTTGTCTGTAATCTCCCTCAGCTCTTTCTTCAAATCCTCCCCATAGCCCGGACTGTCCAGTGCGTCAATTAAAATCACAGAAGTATCCCCAATAATTCCAATAGAATTGCTATGTCCATAGGCCAGAAAATGATAAATTCGGTCATTGACTTTTGTCAACGTCTTCTGGTAATTTGCCTCTGTAAATGCTTTTAATTTCTGTTCCCCTGTCATCGGATTTTCCTCCCTGTTTATTTGCGAAAACCTTCCTAAATCTCTCCATTTTATCCGAGCATGTCTGAAAAATACGTTCTTCAGACACACTCTAGCATATCACATTCTCTTTCTAAAAAAAAGTCTGAATTTTTTTATTGCAGTTCACCGGGAGCCGCCACAAACCTCTTGTTTTTCTGCCCCTCCACTGGTATAATTATAGTATTACCGTATTCATTTTCATGTAAGCTATTTTTAAGTGAGACAACCAGAAAATGAAACGGAAAAAGGTTCGAAAGTAACTGGAAAAAGGAGATGGGAGTATGAAAACAAAAAAAGATGCCGCCGGTGAAGCCGGCGCGTCACGACGAGGCATTGGAATTACAGGCAAACTGGCATTCTCCATTGTCGTAAGTGTTGTGATTGCTGTGGCAATTCTTCTTGCCGTAGTTTATTTTAAAATGTCACATGCACTGTTAGACAAAAGTGAACATTTGCTGAAAACCACTACAGAACGGACGGTCCAGGAAACCAGAGCCTGGATGAACAAAACCCTGACCATGCTGGAAACCCAGCTGGATACTATCGAATACCAAGATATGGATATATCGGCCATGACAAACTATATCCAACACACAGTCAACCAAAATGAAGCTTACCCCGCCGGATTGTACGTGGCCCTGACCGACGGCACCCTTCATCACGCTTCTTTCGTAGCCGGAGCAGATTACGATCCCACTGTAAAAATCTGGTATCAAAAGGGTCTTCAGTCGGATTCCTTTATTTTAAGCGATGCCTACTTAGACGAGGACAGCCAGTCCTATGTAGTAGGCGCTTCCTGTGTCTTAAAAAACCGCAATGGCCAAATACGGGGAGTGGCCGCTGCGGACGTATATCTGGATTCGATTTCCAACATTGTCAGTGAAATTCAGATTGAGGACACTGGCGGCATCTTTCTGGTAGATACTTTGACCAATACCATTATCGGCCATCGGGATAAATCACTTACCGGACAGAATCTGGCCCAAATGACAGATGACATGTATGTTTATGCCAATCAGCAGATTCAGGGGAAAAAGACAGGCCTGTCCCTCTACCACAATACATATATTCAGGTGGAAAACATTCCTGGCAGCAGCTGGGCAGCCGTGGCTTATGTATCCCGAAGTGAGGTTTTACAGGAGCTGAAACAGTTGACCATCAATATGCTGGCTGTGGCAGCTCTGGCGGTTTTACTATTGATTCTTCTGATTATAATTCAGGTTCGGCGTGTCATTGGACGCCCCATCAAGGAATTAAGTTTGGTGGCCACGCGAATCGCACAGGGAGAACTGGATCAGACCATTCATTATCATTCCGGCGATGAGCTTGGTGTTCTGGCCAATGACTTTAATCAGGTTACACTAAGGCTTCGGGACTATGTTGCCTACATTCAGGAAGTTTCGGAAAAACTGAGGGAAATCGCTTCAGGAAATCTCACATTCACCCTGAAACAACAGTACACCGGGGAGTTTGAGAAGATCAAAATTGCCCTGAACGAGATCTCCCATGCTTTAAACAACACTATGGGACAGCTGCAGGCTGCCTCCAGAGATGTGGCAGCAGGCGCCCAGCAGGTCTCCAACGGAGCTATGACCCTTTCTCAAGGTTCTACTGAGCAGGCATCCGAGGTTGAGACTCTGGCCGGACATATCAGCGCAGTGTCTGACAGTGTACACAAAGTAGCACAAGGCGCAGAAAAAGTCAGCCTCATCTCTCAGGAAGTGAAGCGCGGACTTTTGTCCAGCAATGATAAAATGCAGAATATGACCGAGGTCATTCAGCGAATCAGTGAAAAATCCACTGAAATCCACAAGATTGTGAAAACCATTGAAGACATTGCCTTCCAGACCAATATTTTGGCTCTGAACGCCGCGGTGGAGGCCGCCAGAGCGGGAGCCGCAGGAAAAGGCTTTACTGTGGTTGCAGATGAGGTTCGCACTTTGGCTGGCAAATCTTCTGCCGCAGCTCAGGAAACCACGGTTTTGTTAAGCCAGACCGTGGAATCCATGAATGACGGAGTGCGTGCGGCTCAGGATACAGCAGATTCCATGTTAAAGGTAGTGGCGCAGGCGGACGAGATGAGCCGTCTGATCGATGGTATTGCACAATACACCAAAGAACAGGATGCCAACACAACCGACATCACCCGCGGAATTGAACAAATATCCACAGTCGTTCAGACCAACGTTGCCACAGCAGAAGGCAGCGCCGCTGCCAGCGAAGAGCTGTCTGGTCAGGCTGTCATGCTGCGGGAGCTGGTAGCAAAGTTCCGTCTGCGGGAACAATAAGTTTTCCATCAAACAGGGATAAAGCAGCAAACCATTTTATGGCTTTTCTGACTTTATCCCTGTTTTTTCTTTCATTCCATTAGTCTATTTACCGAAATGTATCTAAAATATCCGTTCATCCCCCTTGCTCAAACTTCTCCCTAAGCTTCCCCAAAGCCTTTTTCTCAATCCGGCTCACATAAGACCGGGAAATCCCCAAAGCCGACGCAATTTCCCGCTGGGTCCGGGGCTGTTTTCCAAACAGCCCATACCGCATGCCAATCACTTCCTTCTCCTGTTCCTTCAGACAGGACTGATATGCCTCATAAAGTTCTTTAATATCCTGATCCAGAATTAAGTCTTCCAGCACCTCCCGATTCTCCATCTCAATCACATCCACCAGACTGACCGCCTCCCCGTCCTTGTCTACTCCGATGGGTTCATACAAAGACACTTCTCTGGTGTATTTTTTGCTGGCACGCAGCAGCATTAAAATTTCATTTTCAATACACTTTGCAGCATATGTGGCAAGTCTGGAACCCCGGTCCATATGAAAACTGTTGACTGCTTTGATCAGTCCAATGGAACCCACAGACAATAAATCCTCTGCATCATAGTCTGTATTCTGATACTTTTTTGCCACATGAGCCACCAGCCTCATGTTTCGCTCGATTAAAATATTTCGTGCTTCCTGGTCGCCTTTTAAGCAGCGTTCCAGCCAGATCTTCTCCTCCCCAGGCGACAGGGGCTTTGGAAATGTCTTCAAAAAAAGCCACCTCAAAGCTTACTTACTATCAATGTATGCTTTGGCGGCTTGCCCTGTGTCGCAGGTCAATTTGTACTATTTTCCAAAGCAGTATTTTCTTTTTTTAATTCAAGTCGATATATTATTATAAAACTTCACAAAATCCACACAAATTTAAGGAAAAGGAGGTTGATCTCATTTATGAAAGTTACATCAGAATACGGACAACAAAGTCTTCGCAGCATTGGATACCCATCTGCACCCTCCTCAAAAGAAACAACTGACAAGGTCAGTGAGGAACCGGAAAAAGAAACCAGCCTTTGGACAGAACCAGATATGGATACTTTGAGCGATTCCCTTAAATCTCTCTCCGCAAACCAATCGGACCAATCCGGCGCTGGAAATTTCAAGGTTAAGTCTTCCTCTCCAGACGATTCTGTGGGAGAGCTGGCCTCCATGCTTGCCAGAGCTGAGACCCGAATGGATGTACAGCAGGTAGCCTCCAAAGCGATGCGTGCTTTGGCCAATTTAAAAATGTCAGCTGTTGCCAGTGAGGGAAAAGACGCCAAAAAGATTGCACAGATGATTAAACGGATGGAAAAGCTTATCAAGCGAATCCAAAAGAAACTGCAGCACCTGTCAAAGGAAGAGCAGCTGGAGCTGCGGGAGAAAAAATTAGAAAAAGAACAACAGGCAGAAAAAGCAGAAGAAGTCCGGGAGCAGCTGAAGGCCAGACGGAAACGGCGGAAAAAAGACGAGCAGGAATATGCCAGAAAAGAAATGGGAGAAGATGCCAAAAACGCAATTAGTGAAATGGTTTCTGGTCTGACAGACGCCATTTCCTCATCCTCCTCCACAGTCAGCCCTGGCACTTCCCCGGCTCCGGTTCCGGATATTTCTTCCATGTCAGCAGACATGGCTGCGGCAGATATGGTATCCATTGACATATCTGTATAAATCGGTTACAAATACACATCACTTGGCTCATTGCTGGCAAAAATGAATCGAAATCGTTCCATAAATCAGAAACCGGTCAAACATGTTTCTCACATATTTGACCGGCCTCTTTCACTTGTCAACGCTCCCCTGAATGTAAAACACTTATTTTCTATGATATGAAACTCCCCTTACAGTTCAATATCCAATTATCTCTGCTGCCTTTCCCTTTAAGACAGCTGTTCCAACACCCAGTTTACATCCTTGGTTGTCTTTAATGTTTCCAGACGCACCGGGTCCTCCAAAAGGGAACAAAGCTTGCTAAGCAGCTCTAAGTGTTCATCTCCGATTCCTGCAATACCAAACACCAACTGAGCCTTCTCTGCCCCAAAGTCAACTCCTTCCGGATACTGGAAGAACACAATACCCGTTTTCTTTACCGTCCCTTTGGCCTGAGTGGTGCCATGAGGAATGGCAACTCCCATACCGATGTAGGTGGAAACCAGCTTCTCCCTCTCCTGCATGGCAGCCACATACGTCTCATCTACATACCCAAGATCTTTTAACAGCTCCCCAGCTGCCTGGATTGCCTCTTCCTTTGTCACCGGAGTCCGGGAAAGCTTGATGCCGTCTGCAATGATCACCTGCTTTTTCATCGGCACATCCGGAATCGTAATATCTGTATTCTCCCCTGTCGGTTCTGTAGGCGCTGCCGGAGCATCCCCAGTGGTCAGTTCCACATACAAAGCATCTAAAGCTGGGTCTGCCAGGAAATTTCCAATGGTAATCAGCTGAGCCTGGGGAGCCGATTTTCTTGCCCGGTCTGCCAGAGTCGTCTGAACTACCGCAAGATCGCAGTCCGAGGGAATATTGTCCACGGAAGTATTAATCACCGTAATATCCGGGCGGTTTACTTTAATGCGATTGCGGAACTTGGTTGCGCCCATGGCAGAAGATCCCATGCCTGCATCACAGGCAAATACGATTTTCTTAATGGTATCCGCTTTTTCCACAGAACCAGGAACCACCGTCTGACCCTTTGCTTCTGCCTTCATGGCAGCCATCTCACTCTGAGCTTCCTCCAGACTCTTTCCTCCAGCCATCTTCACCAAAGGAGCTGCCACGGCAAAGGACACCCCTGCTGAAATCAACACACCCACAATCACCTTTAACATATCCGGGCCTGGGGTCATCATCATATAAGCAATGATAGAACCAGGAGATGCCGGTCCTACCAGACCGCAGCCCATCATATTAAACCAGAAAATCCCCACAAAACTTCCCAAAATCGGGGCAATTAACACCACCGGGTTCATGAGAATATAGGGAAAATAAATCTCATGGATACCACCTAACAGATGAATAATCACTGCCCCCGGAGCAGAATCCTTTGTGGCTTTATCCTTACAAAAGAACATATAGGCCAGCAAAACTCCAAGACCTGGGCCTGGATTTGGCTCCAGCATATACATGATGGATTTCCCTGTCTCCGTAACCTGAGCAGTGGCAATGGGGGTAAACACCCCATGGTTAATCGCATTGTTGAGAAACAAAACTTTTGCCGGTTCAATGAAAATGGATACCAGCGGAAGCAGTCCCCGCTCTACCAGCACATTGACGCCAGAAGACAGAACCGCCAAAATAGCGCTCATAATCGGCCCAATCGCCACATAGCCCAACATAGCCAGAACCATACCAATCAGTCCTGCTGAGAAATTGTTGATCAGCATCTCAAAGCCTGCCGGCATATGGCCTTCCATGGACTCATCAAATTTCTTGATACAAAAACCAGCCAACGGACCCATAACCATCGCTGCCATCAGCATGGTAATATCTGTGTTGCTCATAATCGCGCCGATAACGGCGATAGCTCCTACCACACGCCCCCGGTCGCCGCCGATCATACGGCCTCCTGTAGACGCAATCAAAACAGGAATCAGATAGGTAAGCATAGGGCCGACCATGCTGCTGAAACCTTTGTTGGGAATCCAGCCGGTGTCAATAAACAATGCAGCCAGAAAACCAAAAGCAATCAAAGCCCCAATATTGGGCATAACCATTCCCGATAAAAATTTACCGAAACGTTGTACTTTATTTTTCAAGACAACTCCTCCTCACTAAAATCCATTTATGGAAAATTGGCGGACGAATGATCTTCGAAATCCCAAACCATGGTTTACAAAACCGTCACATTGTGTTTTTCACACTCTGCCAGAACAAAATCCGGCAAATTTCCATCGGAAACCAGAACATCCACATGGGAAAGCCCACAGAACCCAAAACTACATTTCACATTTATTTTTGAAGAATCCATCAACACAATCACCTGCTCGGACTGACGAATGGCAGTTTTCTTTAAAAAAGCTTCATCCTGTATTCCGCAGGTAAATCCAGCTGACAAATGATACCCGGTAATCCCCAAAAACGCCTGATGAAAATTCACCTGTTCCAGCTCCCGGATGGCGGAAAAACCAAATACGCTGTGACTATAACGGTTTAGCTTTCCTCCTGGAAGCATAACCGTGGGCTTCGTAAGTTCCGCCAGCTCTGTGGCACAACTTAGACCCGTTGTATAAATCAAATTGGATTGGTCCGGAAACAGACGGGCAAACATGGTGGCAGTGCTGCCGGAATCCAGAAAAACCGTGGTATCTGCCCGCAGAAGAGATACGGCCTTTTCTGCGATCTTCTGTTTTTCTGAAATATTGCGGACTGCTTTCCGGTTCAGAAAATCATCGGTACCAATGATGACCTGCACGGACCTGGCCCCTCCATGGATGCGTAAAATTCTCTTCGCCTCATCCAAAAGTTTCAAATCCGTCCGCAGAGTCATCTCGGACACATTAGAAAATACATCTTTTATTTGTGAAAAACTGACGGTTCCCTTTTCGTTAATCAATTCTACAATCGCATTTCTCCGTGCTTCCACGGTATCCATATCGCTCCTCCAGTCTGTGCCGGAATATCTCCAAGGCCATACTGTTTAAGGACGGCAGGGACTTAAAACAATCCCTGCCGGATTCCTCACAGACCAAAGTTCCGGACACGTTTTATTCGTTAATAAAATTTGCCAGCAGATATTCCTCTGCCTCCGGACACCACAGACCTTGATGCGCATCTACAATATCTGCCAGAGCAATCAAACGATTATCTCCTTTTGCCTCTCCTTCTGCCCGAAGATCTGTGAGGGCTGTCAAAGGCATGGTCAAATGTGTATAGATAAGCTTCTTTCCTCCCGGAATCTTAGGCAGATTCAAAGTGGTATCCGCCACGGAATCCAGTCCTCCAATGTGAGTAACCATCACTGCCGGATTAATCCGTCCTGCAGCTGTCAGTTTTAAAGACTCAATCATATCGTCCGTATTACCGCCTGTAGTTCCCATTACATGAGTGGAGTTGTAATGTACATCATAGAAATTCATGGTTGCGCTGAACTTGTTGTCCGTAGGACCAGCAAAGAAATTCAGGCAGCCGTCCCGACCCAAAATATCACTGGACTGTTTCACAACTGCAGCCACCGGCGCATAACAAAGCACATCATCATAGCCAGTTCCCCCGGAAATCTTCAAAAGCTCTGCCACCGGGTCCTCAAAACTTCCTGTATTGACAAAATGAAGCTCAATCCCATCTTTTGCAGCCTCTGCAGGTGGGAACAAGGCAGCAGCCCGGTCCAGACGTTCCTGGTTTAAGTCAGTAACAACTACCATGGAAGGACGTACATCCCGGTGAAGGGCATAAGTGAGCGCCCCCAGTCCCATGGGACCAGCTCCGGCCATGATCGCCAGCTTTCCCCCTTCTTTGATTCCCATCTGGTGCGTATATACTCCCATCTGAGTGTGATACGCAGCGTTAAATGCTCCAATGCTGCAAGACATCGGCTCTGCCAGAGACGCCTCATAGTAAGCCCGACCCGTATATTCCAGCAGGCAGCCCAGTTCCATAACTTCTGCAGGAATAATGCAGTAGGTAGCGTCTCCTCCAAAGAACTCATAGGAGTAACCAGGACTCCACATGGTACCTTTGTAGTTTAAGGCTGGCTGAAGAGTAAACTTCATTCCCGGTTGAAAGGTATCCTGATGATTTTTTCCAACCTTAACAATATCTCCTGCAAACTCATGACCCATAATCGCCGGATGCTCTGCCACATCATCATGGACTCTCTTATGAGCAGTTCCGAGAATGGCACATTTGTAAGTGGACATACAGATGCTGTCTGAAACCACCTTTACCAAGATCTCGTCATCTGTAATCTCCGGAAGCTCAAATTCCTCAAGCCTCAAATCATTTGCTGCATGCAGTCTGACACCTTTTGCTTTCATGTTAAAAACTCCCTTCTTATCATATTTTAAAATTTATAGATTTGCAAGAATAACTTCTCCCTTTAAAACTCTTTATGAATCACTACTTTTGGAATCAACTCTTCAATCACATGATACTCTGCTGCCTGAGTACCGCTACACATTACATTGGCAGCGCCAGTAGCCGTGGAAAGGCGTACCATCTCTTCCAGGCCCATGCCAGACTCTTCCGCCACCGCAAGAGAAGCCACCACGCTGTCCCCTGCCCCTACGGTACTTCCCACCACGACCTTGAGACCTTCCGCATAAACGGTCTCTTCTTCCGTCACATACAATGCCCCGTCACCGCCCATAGAAACGACAATCTTCCCAATTCCATATTGCTCCATCAGCTCACGGGCCGCCGCTTCCAGTTCTCTTGGCGTATGTAAGGTCCGCCCCAACAATCCGGAAAGCTCATGATTGTTAGGCTTAATCAGATAAGGAGACGCTTTGATTCCTGCTGCCAGCAAATCCCCGTCTGCATCCAGAATCACTTTCGCCCCAGCCTCCTTACAAGCTTTCACCCAAGTATAATAGGTATCCTTAGGAGAACCTTTTGGCAGGCTTCCAGAGATCACCACCAAATCTTCCGTTTTCACTTTTGTCAGCAAATCCTGCAAAACTCCGTTTAAAATCTCCTCTGACACTGTAACTCCCGGCTCGTTGATATCCGTGTTTGTGTGGTTTACCGGATCAATCACCTTTAAGTTGGTTCGAGTCTCCCCTTCCACAAACCGGAAACTGGTCTCAAGGCCCATAGCCTGAAGGGCTGACTGTATGGCATTCCCCGTATCCCCACCTAAAATTCCTGTGGCAATGCTCTTCTTCCCCAACTTGTCAATCACCTTGGATACATTGATTCCTTTTCCCCCTGGGTCCGTCCGCATAGTCGTAATACGGTTCACGCTGTCAACCGTCAGAGAAGGAATCTCAACCGTCTTATCCAAGGCTGGATTCAAAGTTACCGTGTAAATCATTTCAATACCCCCTTTTCATTTTATTTCAACAATCTTTAGTTGTTGAATCAACAACTTTAAGTATATATTACCACTTTTTTTCCAAATGTCAACTGTTTTTTAGAGATTTTTTCAAAAATTTTTTAGTTTTTCTTTTATTTCAAAAGTTCCAACCAAAATTCCCTCCTGCTGGTAACGAAAACAGGCCGGAAAGCTTCTTTTGCTTCCCGGCCCTATTTCTGTATTTGACCAATATCAAAATATTCCTTTTACAGAAGTGGTCACTTTTTTCGTCAGTATAAGAACATTACCTTCCACACAAAGTCCTTCACATGTTTTTCCCATTGATCTTCTCCAATATCCCATGACTCATTTCTATCCCAATATATGCCTGTCGCTTTTTCACTAAATAAACACCTCCGTACCGTCTGTTGCATCAACAAACATATATTGGGTAAATTCATATTCTTCCCCCGTGTCACTGTCTGTTCCGGATTCCCAAACTTCAAACAGCCATACAATCTTTACATCATATGTACTGTCTGCTGATTTCACCGGCATTTTGTATAGCTCTGCCCGTTTCACTGTATAGGATGGCCCTATAATCTCTCCATATTTTTTTGATACTGTTTTAACAATCCTATCAAAATCCAGCAAGCTTGCCATTTCTCCCGGCTCGGAAAATGCGTATAACTGTGAGATTTCCAATCGTTCTATTCCATTTGCAGAATATAGTACCTGGATTGGTCGATTCCCCTCTTCATCTTCCGGAAAATCCTGGCTTCCAAAATAGATGGGAAGCCCCTCGTGTAGTTGGACCGCTGTATAAAAATAGCACTCGTCTTCCACTCCCCAGGAAATACCCTCTGTATTTAAAGCTTCCCCTGTTTTATCAAACATCATAAATTCTTCCGCCATAGTCTCATAATCTAATGCATAATAATCATACACGGTATTTTCAAGCTCATACCCCCCATCGCGGATGGTCTTTAAAACACGTTCAAATATCGTTTGGGGATCTCCAACCTTTAATACCACATCTTTTCCATAACGCTCTGCATTATAATACGAATACATACGAAATGCCCCGTTAATCTTTTCAAACACCGGAATATGGCTGTATGTTAAATTTGTTCCGATATTCAAAAAAGTATCATCCTCATAATGCGCCACGTAGCAGGGAAATTCAATACCATCCTCCCCGGAGCCGGTTTCATTTCGCTCCTCAACTACAGTCTTTCCCGCAGCAAACACAGATTTGACTTTTTCTATATCCGGATGTTGAAGTGTTGCTGTCATTCTGTGGAGATTCTCAATGTCTGCATCCTCAGAAATTCGTATCTCCATATCAAATGACACTCCATTTATGGTTTTTTCAAATCTTTCCGGAAACTCCTGTTTGGAAACCTTACTTTCTGTTTGCCCTATTTCCTCTGAACTTATTTCCCTTTCGATCTCTGTCCTGGATGATTCCTTTGCACATCCTCCACAGCCTAAACATAACAATGCGATAATCAAAAAAATGTTTTTCTTCGCTTTCATAAATGCTTCCTCTCCTTTTTTGTATTTGATTCGTAGATTATATAATAACTCAATCCAAAATAGTTTGTTTTGTCCGTAAATCTCTGGTTTTATGTCCGCAAATTTCCATGCCGCAAAAAAAGCCATCCGGTACTTCGTTCCATGAATCTTGAAGTGCCAGATGGTTCCCTTGCTCTTTCCTATTTCATTAAAAATATTTTAATTAGAAAAACAACATAACTGTGATTTTAAATTCTGTTTCACTAAATTGGTATTTCATTGTTCCGTTATACTTTTCCAAAGCAGCCTTTACACTCTGCATCCCCCAGCCATGCCTTGTCTTATCCTCTTTCGCAGTAATCAACCGGTCCGTCTTTTCCTCTATCTGAGGCTGTTTGGAAATTGTATTTGTAACCTGAATCACAATAAACTGATGTACTCGGCATATTTTCAGGAAGATTTCTGGGTTTTCGCTATCTTTACTTCCCTCAATCCCATTGTCCATCAAATTCCCCAAAATTGTGCATATGTCGTTTGTCTGTATACCTGTATTTGACGGAAATTCCACATCCATACTTACTTTGATTCCAAGCTGCTCCGCTTTTTGCTTTTTACTGCTAAGAATCACATCAATAATATCATTTCCTGTGAAACTCTTTAACATCAGTTCCTTCATAGGCTCACTGATCTGACTGATATAGGTTCTTGCCTCATGGAATCGTTCAGAAACCATCATCTGATAAAGAACATCCAAGTGATTGTTCAGATCATGGTATAGCCTTGCATTGCTTTCATACAGATTACTTACCGTCTGATAATTTTCTTGCAGCAGTTCATTTTGCATTTGAATGATTTTGTTTTGTATTTTTTCATTTCGATTTTCCAGATAACTATAGACGATATAGACTCCCAGTCCGCAAAGAATCACCGTCAATCCTGAGATACTGGACAATTCCACCGAAAAAAAACTCTGTAACGGTTCTCGAAAATATAAAAATCCCAAAAATGCAATCCCGGTTATCAATAATATACGTTTTTCATAATTGTTTCTTATAACCGGAATCATCCATTTTCTCAATAAAACCACAAAAACGATCATAACAGACTTTGCCAGAACCACCAATCCTATTCTTTGCAAAGAAAATGTCATTATCGTTTCTCCGTTTATGTTCCATCGATTTCCAAGAGACAGGTATAGATTGCTTACCAACATGTCTGTGCTACAAAAACAAAAGGTATAAAACATGGAAAATGACAAAAGCTTTATATATCCCACCTTGTAAAACACCCTTGCTGCGATACTGCTTAAAAGTACAAGTTGTATTAGCGTATACGTTGAATAGAGAACAATATTATTGATGACAAGCGTCCAGGTCCCTAAGGCTATTACAAAGAGAACATCGCAAAATATGCCTATCTTTCTTCGCTGATCTTTAAACGCTTCCCAGAACAGCCAGACCAATAATCCGATCTCTGTCAGACAAGCCACCCATTCAATAAACTCAGATAAAACGATCATACATGTTCGCTCCAGTATATTGTCATGCGATTTTTCACTTCTTCCATTCTTGTGTGGCTTGCGTGAAGGCACACACCGTTGTTCAGCAAAATCTCATCGTTCCGAATCCCTTTGATCTGTGCAAGATTCACAATACTGCCCCGTTCCACAAAGACAAAATCTTCCGAATGGAGTTCTTTGTATACATCAGAAAGACTCTTTCTCACTTTTTTTACACTGCCGTCTGTACAGATGATCATTGCGTTTTTTCCGTCTTTTTGAATATATATAATCTGTTTGTGCAGAATCTTTTCTATTTTTGTGGCTGTCTGTATCAGGTAGCTTTTGTGGGACTGGCTCTCCATCCGTTTTAATGCATCGTTCAATGCCCGCGGCAATTTTTCATCCAGACTGCTTTTGGGAATATACCGAAAAACATCCAGCTCATAGGCATCGATTGCATATTTTAAATAGGCAGTTACAAAAATAATGATGGCATCTGGCAGGCAATTCCTTATTTGTTCCGCAAGCTTCATGCCATCTGTATCAGGCATCTCAATATCGCTGAACACAATATCAAAGTATTTTCCCTCCTGAATGTCATACTTTAGCAGATCACTGCGGTCATATGTTTCCAGCATTGCTATCCTATTATTTTCCTTTAAATATTTCTGCACTTTGTCCTTTATAACTGCAAGCAGAGAATTATCATCTTCACATATTGCTACATGCAGCATTCTTATCCACCCTTATCTGAATCCTTTTTCTTTAATGATCAATTCTTACAATTTCTCTAAAATACCCCAAAGGACACATCTTTATGTGAAGTGTCCCTTATGGTATCTTTTCTTTTTTATTCACCCAAACTGCACCACATCTTCTATGGGCGCTGCCAAAACAACCGATTCTGCATAGAGCACCGGCCCTTCCCCGTGATAATCTTTCCAATACTCTAATTCTACGCGAGCACGCACTTTCACCCACTGTCTGGTCTCCAGATTTTTCGCCTCTCTGGCCTTACAAATATATCCTAAAAATGTCATGTCATCTGCACAGCAGGTCATAGCCATTCGTCCCGGAACAAAGTAGTTCTTGGGAAAATCAGGAGACTTAAACACCATGGCCGTAAATTCCACCACTTTCCCTGCATAGCGCTGTGGTTTATCCATACAGTCAATATACCAGATTCCATAAGCGTCCGGCTTAATTTCCACCACAGAAGCATTGATGTCATAAGGAAGATCCTCTTCCGACAGCTCATCAATCTCCCCGTTTTCATCTTCAAATACAATATCGCATTTGGTATTCATGGATTTTAACATCCGCTTGTATCGCTCCAAATCCTCAATGCCGTCGCACCGGTTGCAGATAATCAGTTCCGACCCACGGACCATGGAGGCCAGAAGAGACTTCATGTTTTTCACATACAGCTCAAATGTGGACATATCCACGATCGTAATCTGCTGGTAAATCACCCAGTCCTTTGGAAGCTTTAAATCCTCCTGATTCCACATGCCGTTCCATTCCATCAAAATCCGCTCCGGATTATAAAGCAGCTCCAATTCTGTCAGCCGTTCCGGGGAGATCTGGCTTAAATCATCTACATAAACCACCATAGTCCGGACACTTTCCAGAAACTCCGGTTCATACTCTGTCTCCCCCTCCTCGCAAACAATCAAAAGGGTCTTGCCTTCGGTCTGAAAATACTCCTGCTCCATGGTGAAAGATAAAAATTCGGTCTTTCCTGCCTCCAAAAAACCATTGATCAGAAATACCGGCATAATCTCATCGTCAATCATTGGTCCCATCACCAAACGCCTCCTCAAGTTCGCTTCCCTTTAAATTGGCGCCAATCACACAGATCTTTCCCGTATAATCCGGCGCACCAATACGAATCTCATACTCCTCAGGCACCAGGTCAAAATAGTACCATTCCCCTGGATTTTCTCCCGGCAGCATCCCCTTGGCTCGAAGCACGTCCCCATATTTGCTTCCATAGGCAAGTTCTTCCAGAATTTCTTCCAGTTTTGCTTTATTGCAGGCAATCGTGGTTTCCAGTCCCCAGCTGGAAAACACCTCATCTGCATGGTGATGATCATGGGAATCATGGTCATGACATCCGCATGTGCATTCCGGACCATGGCTGTGTTCATGGCTGTCTCCATGATGATGACATTCTTCGTGGCTGTGTCCTTCCTCATGGGCGTGGGGATGGCATTCCCCGTGGCCATGGTCTTCCTCATGGGCGTGATGATGACATTCCCCGTGGCCGTGGTCTTCCTCATGGGCGTGATGATGGCATTCCTCGTGGCCGTGATCTTCCCCATGGGCGTGGTGATGACATTCTCCGTGGCCATGGTCTTCCCTGTGATCATGGGAATGACATTCCTCATGGCTATGATCTTCCCCATGGTCATGGTGATGTTCCCCACATCCGTCTCCATGATGATGATGGCTTCTCTCATATTCTGCTTTTGCCTGTTCCATCAGTTCTTCCATCATCGTGTCTGGTTTCTCAATCAGTTCCAGCAGCTGGTTCCCCCCAAGCTGATCAATGGGCGTGGTGACAATAGCTGCCCCGCGGTTGTGTTCTCTTAACATCTCCACCGCTTTCTGCACCTTTCCTGCTCCTGCCACATCGGTACGGCTTAACACAATCGTCCCTGCGTTCTCCACCTGATTATTGAAAAATTCACCAAAATTCTTCATATACATCCGGCACTTATTGGCATCCACCACGGTCACCGCACTGTTCAGACGAACTTCCAGATCTTTTGCCACGTTGCGCACGGCATTCATTACATCCGACAACTTTCCCACACCAGAAGGTTCAATAATCACCCGGTCCGGATGGTATTTGGTCAATACCTCCTGAAGAGACTTCCCAAAATCCCCTACCAGCGAACAGCAGATACATCCGGAATTCATCTCCCGAATCTCAATCCCAGAATCCTTTAAAAAACCTCCGTCAATTCCAATCTCTCCAAATTCATTTTCAATAAGTACCACCTGCTCCCTTGCAACCGCTTCCTGCAGCAGCTTTTTAATAAAAGTAGTCTTCCCTGCACCTAAAAATCCAGAAATAATATCAATCTTTGTCATAACCAGTTCCTTCTTTCCCTTCTATTTTATAGTAAAGATTTGGTTCGTCCTCTTTTCTCCCTATCATATACGAAATTCCCCTTCCCGTCCAGTGCTTTCTGCACCTAATTCTATCTCATTATCACCTTCTTTTATCCCTTACATTCAATCCCATTTCCCATAAGCGGCAACTTTCTGTCTGAAATATAAGTTTCTGTAAAAAAGTCTCCTTGAAAGTGAGAACTTTATGTCTTATAATAGAGATTACTATTTTCAATATGGATTGGAAGAGGTTTGCTATGAGGCATAAAACAACACGTTTTTTAACGGTCAGTCTTATTCTGGCCTCCATTTTCTGTATGATTGTATTTAATATTCAGACCATATGGATGAATCGTATGGGTGCAAACGCCATAAAAGAAATCGGCGTAATCTATATGTCCGGCATGAGCAAACAGGTTGCCGCACATTTTGAAACGACAATTCAGCTTCGTCTGTCACAGGTGGAGGCTTTGGTAGATGCGGTTTCTCCCACACGAGCCAGAGAAAACAAGGCCCTTTTGGTGGAGCTGGCATACAATGCCCGTTCCAGGGGATTTGAACATCTGGCATTTTATACAGAGGATGGCGGCTTTCATATGATCTATGGTTCCACCGTTCATCCGGAAATACCTCAGGCTCTCCATAAATCGGTTATCGGCGGTAAAGACAATGTGAGCGTTGGACAGGATGAATACGGACAGCGGGTTGTCTTAATCGGAGTCCCGGCTGCTTATGAGATTGGAGACGGACAAAAAAGCACGGCGCTTGTAGCCGGACTTCCGGTAAGTTATCTTGCGGACACCTTATCCGGCAATATTGACAGCAATATGATAAGCTATTCCATTATCCGCAGTGACGGCACATTTATTTTGGAAAACTCCAATGTAGAAAGCGGCAATTATTTTGACCATATCCATCCGGAAGAACAGGAGCAGTATATTGCCCAGTTAAAAGAATCTATGCAAAAGGGTCAGGATTATACCGGAGAGATTGTCACTGACGGAAAACGGTGGAATTTGTACTGCACAAAGCTTCCCTCTTCCGAATGGTATCTGCTGCTGTGCATGCCCTACAACACCTTGGACCAGACGGTTGAGCATCTGGCAGAACGATGGTCCTTTTATTCATTTTTAAGCTGTATCCTGATTCTCTGTGTGCTGCTTTTGGTGTTTGCTGTGTATTTCCGAATTACCCGCAATCAGATGCAGGAACTGAATCAGGCATATCAGTTTGCTGAAACTGCAAGAAAATCCGCAGAAGCCGCACGACAGTCCGCAGAAACAGAGCGCCGCACGGCTGAACGGGCAAACAGGGCCAAAAGCGAATTTTTGTCCAATATGAGCCACGACATCCGCACTCCCATGAACGGGATCATGGGAATGACTTTGATTGCTATGAACAACCTGGACAATGCAGTGCGGATTCGAGCTTGCTTAAAACGTATCAGCGTATCCAGCCGTCATCTTCTTGGGTTAATCAACGATATGCTGGATATGGCAAAAATGGAAAACGGCGGGTTTACTCTGAATTTGGAGCCGGTTTCTCTGCGTGAGATCATGGAGAACATTATGATTGTTATCCAGCCTCAGGTTCAGGAAAAAAATCAGCATTTTGACATTTACATACAAGATATCCAATATGAAAATGTATTTACAGACCGGGTGCGGTTAAGTCAAATTTTATTAAATACCATTGGCAATGCCGTTAAGTTTACTCCGAATAACGGCCAAATCCAGGTATTCCTTTCCGAAGAACCATCTCCAAAGGGAGAGAATTTCATTCGTTCCTGTCTGCATATTAAAGATAATGGAATCGGAATGACTCAGGAATTTAAAGAAAAAATATTTGTGCCGTTTGCAAGAGAGGACAATGCCCGTGTGGAAAAACATGAGGGCGCCGGAATGGGAATGACCATCACCAAATATATTGTTGATGCCATGGGAGGCAGCATCCATGTGGACAGCAGTCCAAACCTGGGCAGTGACTTTTACTTTTATCTGGATATGGAAAAAATCATATCCCATGATTCAGAACAAATTCTGCCGCAAAGAGAGGTGCTGATCATTGACGACGATCCGTTGTGCTGTAAAAATACAATCTGCACCTTAAAATCCATCGGCCTGAACGGGGAGTATGCAGACACTATGGAACACGCTTTCCAGCGGATGGAAGAATACTGCATGAAAGGAATCCATCCGATTGTATTGCTTGACTGGAACCTTGAAGGACAAGACGGCATTCAGACTGCCAAAAAACTGCGCAGCCGTTTTGGTCAGGAGTTCCCCCTCCTTTTGCTCTCGGACGGAGAATGGGATGAATTGGAAGCCCAGGCTGCTCCTGCAGGAATCAACAGCTTTATTGCCAAACCATTGTTCCGCTCTGGTCTGTATTATGGTTTAAGACCCTTTGCAGAAGCCCAGGAGCAAAAATCCTCTGGATCGGAAGACAACATGGATTTTACCAATAAGCGGGTTCTTTTTGCAGAAGACAACGAGCTGAACTGGGAGATTGGCAATTCCATGCTTTCCGAGCTGGGTATGGAACTGGACTGGGCTGAAAACGGAAAAATCTGTCTGGAAAAATTTGAACAGTCCCAAAATGAATGGTATGATATTATTTTGATGGATTTGAGAATGCCGATTATGACAGGATATGAAGCGGCAGCTGCCATCCGCCGCCTTTCACGGGAGGACGCCCAAAATATACCGATCATAGCAGTCAGTGCAGATGCCTTTGACGATGATATCCAAAAATGTCTTGCCTGCGGGATGAATGCTCATGTGGCAAAACCGTATGACCTGTCAGAGTTGATTGACCTGATGAACCAATATCTTCATACATAACTCCTTCCTGTCATCCGGATGATTTCATTCATCCGGACAACATTGCGGGAACAGGAATACTTAGAAAAAGCCAAAACTTTTAAAGTTACAGGAGGTTTCCATTTTGAAAAGAACAATCAAAGCAGGTATCGCTTTTCTTTTGGCTGCAGTTATGACTGCCTGCAACAGTAGCCCAGTCAATCCAAACCAAAGTGAGATTGAGGAGGAATCCTGTCAGGAAACGGAAATTACCCTCTGGACATTTCCAGTGGGCAGCTGGGGAAATTTGACTGCTGTGTCCAGTCTGATTGCCAGTTTCCAAAGGGAACATCCGGAAATTTTGGTAAATGTGGAATGTCTGAATTATGACAATGGCGATCAGAGAATCCGGGAAGCCATTGCAAATGGCAATGGGCCTGATCTTGTATTTGAAGGGCCGGAGCGGCTGGTGGCTGACTGGGGCGACCAGGGGCTTTTGATTGATTTGTCTGATTTGTGGGCCTCTGATACTGCAAAAGACATTTATGAAAATATTCGAAAAGCCTGTCAGCACAGCAATGGTTCCTACTACGAATTTCCCGTATGTATGACTTCCCACTGTATGGCGATTAATTATGATATGTTTCGGGAAGCAGGTGCGCTTGTGTATATTGATGAAGAAAACCACACCTGGACCACGGACAATTTTATTAAGGCGGTGGAGGCTTTGCATCATTATGGTCAAACAAATGTCGGCGCAATTTACTGCGAAAATCAAAGCGGAGATCAGGGAACAAGAGCCTTGGTGAATAACCTGTACGGAGGGACCTTTACGGATGAAGCCCACACCACTTATACCATTGACAGTGAAGAAAATAAACAGGCCCTAAAGCTTTTGCAGGAGCTGGACGGCATTGATTTCCAACCTGATATGACATCTGCAGAGGAGATTGCCCAATTTTGCAAGGGAGAACTGGCCATGTCTTTTTGTTGGAATGCTTCTGCTGAAATTAACCAGATCATTAATAATTCGGAGCTGAATTTTGAGATTTTTCCCATGACATTCCCGGTCAGCCAGGGGAATCCCAGACTGCAGGGAGGAATATGGGGATTTGGTATTTTTGACAATGGGGATGACAATCGAATCCAGGCAGCAAAAACCTTTATCCGTTTTATGACAGAAAATGATGATAACTACAAAAGGGCGGTCTTAACCTCGTCCTTCTGGCCGGTGCGGGATCTCCGTGACATCTATGAGAATGACGTGTTAATGTCCGAATACAGTATGTTTATGCAGTATATGGGCGATTATTATCAGATTACTCCTGGATGGGCGTCCGCCCGTGAAGGATGGTGGAAAATGCTTCAGAAAATCGGCAATGGAGAGGACGTTACCACAGCAGTGGAAGCATTTTCCCAACAGGTCAATAAAACCGGGGATTCCAATTAAGGAATCCCCGGTTTGTCTCTTTATTTAAGCTCCTTCTGCAATCTTCTCACAATCAATACGATACAGATTCTTTCGGTGTATCAGTCCTGCTTCCTCCAGTGTTTTCACTAGACGGTATACGGTGGCCATTCCAATGGACGGGTCCACCTTGCCTGCCTGATAGTAGATTTCCTTGCAGCTACTGCATTCATCCTGCAAAATAATCTCAATCAAAATCTGTCTTTGATTGGTAATCCGGCACCCGTTTTTCCTTAAACTTTCCATAATCAAAACTTTTTTGCTCTCCGCTGACATACAAAACTCCTTCTCACGTTCCATCCCAACTATTATGATTTTAAAAACGCTAAACCATCCAATTTCCAATCCAATAAATCAAAAAGGCCACCACATAAGCAACTGCCATCTGAAATCCCACTGCCCGCAAAGTCCATTTCCAGGAACCCATCTCTCTTTTTATGGCGCCTACTGCCGCAAAACAAGGCATACACAGCAGATTAAATGCCATGTAGGAATAGGCGGACACCTGGTTAAACACCTCCCCTATGGCTGGAAGAGCCTCCTCTCCTGCCATCACGGCCTCCACCGTCTCATCGCTGATACCTCCAAACAGCTGACCAAACGTAGCCACAATGTTCTCCTTTGCAATCCAGCCAGTCACAACTCCCACAGAAGCTCTCCAATCACCCCAACCCAAAGGAGCAAATATCCACTTGATTCCATTTCCAATATAGGCTAGCAGGCTCTCCTCCATGCTGCACATTCCTCCAAAATTAAAATTGGACAAGAACCAAATCAGCACTGTGGAGACAAAAATCACGGTTCCTGCCTTAACAGCAAA
This sequence comes from Clostridiaceae bacterium, assembly GCA_009911065.1. GTDB lineage: Bacteria > Bacillota > Clostridia > Lachnospirales > Lachnospiraceae > Brotaphodocola. The sequence goes on from QXWR01000003.1 coordinate 164,756, forward strand.
TCCTTTCACTTTCTCCCATCCATGAATCATCACGCTTTTAAACGTGGGAATCCGGTACTGCGGAAGCTCCATAATAAAGTTGGAAACTTCATTTTTAAAGGCAAACTTATTTAAAATCAATGCACTTGCCACTGCTGTCACAATCCCCAGCATATAAACGGAAAATACAATCACTGTCTGACTCTGATCGGCAAACAAGGTTGCGGCAAACATGGCATAAATAGGCAGTTTGGCTCCACAAGACATAAACGGAGTAATCATCATAGTGATTTTCCGGTCCTTGTCACTTTCCAAAGTCCTTGATGCCATCAGCGCTGGCACGGAACAGCCAAATCCCATAAGCATGGGAATGAAAGAACGTCCGCTAAGACCAAAATGACGGAAAATCCGGTCCATAACAAAAGCCACACGTGCCATATAACCACTGTCTTCCAAAAAGGATAAAAGCAAAAACAACACCAAAACCAAAGGAAGAAAACCAACTACAGATCCAACTCCGTCGAGGCAGCTGGCAGCCAGTCCAATCGCCCACTCTGAAGCTCCCATACCTTCCAACAGACCAATCATTCCATCTGCAAAAATTCCCCACAGATTTCCCACAAATCCTTCCAACCATTTTCCCGGACTCAAAAGTCCTTCTATAAACAGAAAATTCTCGCTGAAAGTGCAGGCGAACATTCCATACATTACTGCTGCAAAAATCGGCAAAGCAAGTATCCGGTTGGTAAGAATCTCATCCAGTTGATCTGATTTTGTCTTTACATGATCTTTGTGAGCTTTTTTCACACAGTCTTTCACAAGTTTGCTTATGTACTGATAACGCAAATCTGCAATCATGGATTCTGCATCCCCGCCTGCGCTTTTATTTGCCTCATCCACCAAATCCTTTATGGCAGCTGCTTTTGCCGGATCGACAGAATTTGTGACCACCTCATCGTTTTCCACCAGCTTAATTGCTTTCCACCAGTTCTCATCGAAATTTTCATCTCCCAGCACATTTGCTATCGCCCTTATGGAATTATCCAGATCTTCCGTAAATAGTTTCATCCGCTCTGGCTTTTGGCCACTCTCTGCCACGGCCACAGCCGCATCCATCAATTCCTTTAACCCTCTGCCGCTTCGGGCTACCACCGGAATGACTGGCACTCCCAGAATATGAGATAATTTCTCACAGTCAATCTGATCTCCTTTTTGCTCCACCTCATCCATCATATTGAGCGCTATCACCATGGGAATCCGAGTCTCCATAATCTGTAAAGACAGATACAGATTTCGTTCTATTCCGGTTCCATCCACAATATCAATTACTGCATCTGGCTTTTCTTTCACAATATAATCTCTGGCCACAATCTCCTCTGCCGAATAGGGGGACAAAGAGTAGGTTCCCGGAAGGTCTAAAATGATTACTTCCTTATTTTTCTTATATACCCCTTCTTTTTTATCCACCGTAACTCCAGGCCAGTTTCCCACATGCTGTCTGGAACCGGTCAACTCATTAAACAATGTGGTCTTCCCGCAGTTTGGATTCCCAGCCAGCCCAATTCTTATACTCATATTGTTGATTCTCCTCTTTCCTCCCGTATTCATTTGGACCTAAATCAAATACCCTTACTGTATCTCAATCTTTAGGGCTTCCTCTTTTCTGAGACTTAATTCATACCCCCGCACATGGACTTCTATAGGGTCTCCCAAAGGAGCTGCTTTTATGACTTTTATCTCCACTCCCGGAGTAATCCCCATATCCATAATTCTCCGTTTCATAGCTCCTACAGTGGCAATGGATTTCACAATTCCTTCTTGACCTGGTTTTAAATCTTTCAGCGTCATCCTTCATCCTCCCTTTTTCCTCTAATCGGTCACGATAATTCCATTGGCCAAACCGCGGTTTAAAGCAATCTTCATCCCTTTGACCATCAAAATCATACCACTTGGATGATCTCCCACCACACGCACCGTCTCGCCCTGAATAAATCCCAAATCCTGCAGGTGGCGCTTCATCTCCTCCTGACCTCGAAATCCCTTGATTTTTCTGGTATCTCCCTGTTCCATCATGGACAATGGCATAAACTACACTTCCTTTCTGTTTTTTATAGGATAGCAAAATGTAAAACATTATTTTTTGAGATTGATTATCATTTTCATAGATATATTACGCCAATTCTATCAAAAAGTCAAGAGAGCTTATTGAGAATTTTTCTCAATAAGCTCTCTTTCTAAAAATCTGCAAATATGGTATGAAACCAATCTATTTTGCTCATCCTAACAACCTAAACAGAAAATACATTTTCACGAGAGCCAATCCCTATGCTCCCACAGCATCTGGACGATCCCTCGGAAAAATAAATGGAGGAATCTTTATGAAATCGATCTGGCACAGCACACAGCTCCTCTCCCCTTATCCGTCCCTTCCCGGCAGTATCCGGACAGAGGCTGCTGTCATTGGCGGAGGACTAGCCGGAATCCTGACTGCCTACTATCTCACCCGGTCCGGTATCCAGACTACCATTCTGGAAGCCCGACGCATTGGCAGCGGACAGACCAGCGGCACCACGGCCAAAATTACGGCTCAGCACAACCTGATTTATCAAAAACTGATTACCTGCTTTGGCGAAGGGGACGCACGCATGTACGCTTCCGCCAATCAACAGGCCATCAAAGAATATTCCCGGCTCATTCATTCCCACTCCATTGACTGTGACTTTCGGGAAGCCTCTGCCTGTCTGTATACCCGCTCAGCCGGAGACTCTTTACAGCAGGAATACAAAGCTGCCTCCCGGCTTGGCATTCCTGCCAGACTCTCCACAGATACCGAGCTGCCGTTCCCAGTGCGAAATGCCCTGTATTTTCCTCATCAGGCACAGTTTCATCCTTTGAAATTTTTAAAAGCCATCACAAAGGGACTGACCATTTATGAAAATACTCCTGTTCTTTCGGTGAAAGGCCATCAAATTCATACCTCTCTTGGAGATGTAACGGCACGCCATATTATATTTGCCTGCCACTATCCATTTTTATTGTGGCCAGGACTTTATTTTGCCCGCATGTATCAGAGCCGAAGTTATTGTCTGTCTCTGGCTGGGATTCCTTCCTTACAAGACATGTATTTGGGAATTGACCCTGGCGGCCTTTCCTTCCGCTCTGCTGGAAACCGTCTGCTTCTTGGAGGATGCAGCCACCGGACCGGAATCATTCCTGACAACCCTTATCAGCGCCTGCAAAATTTTGTCCATAAGTATTATCCCACGGCAAAAACAGTCTCCCACTGGTCTGCCCAGGACTGTATGCCCTTAGACCAAGTTCCCTATATTGGTCCTTTTTCCTTCCTGGAACCAGACTGGTATGTAATTACCGGCTTCGGTAAATGGGGCATGACCACTTCCATGGTAGCTGCTCAGTTAATCAGCCGGAAAATATGTAAAAAACCGGTTCCCTGGGAGTCGGTCTTTACGCCCAGACGCATAAAATTAAAAGCATCCTGGAAAGAAGCGATTACCCATCTTTCGGAAAGCTCCCGCGGGCTGGCTCTTGGACTTATCCATCCAGACAGACGCTGTTCCCATATGGGATGTCGTTTAAAATGGAATCCCCACGAATGTACCTGGGAATGCCCCTGCCATGGTTCCCGCTTTTCCCACCAGGGCAAGTTATTGTCTGGTCCTGCCCAGACTTCTGTCTCTATACCTTCCAAATAAAAATCTGCCCTACTTGATTTGAACCGGCAGGCTGCAGATCACCCGGTATACCTGGCTGGCACAGGCTGCCAGCCTTTGTCCGGCATATCCTGCTGCCTCCCGGTACTCCCGCTCCTGCCGGCTGATAGGCACCACTCCGCACCCAATCTCATCCATCGTTACAATCCTCGGCCCTGCTGCCAAAACCTGGTCCAAAAACTCCTTTGGACTTTCCCCCTTTTCTAGGATCTGACGAATCCACCTGTGAAATCCGGTCAAAAACTCTCTTTCACAGGCGATCTCTGGCATGTCCCTTTCCCCATCTCCTCTGTTTTTCTCAAACGCTTCCCTTTCCATCCCAGATAACTTCCAGGCCAGATCGCATTTTCCCTGAAAAGCGCCTCCTACAATCAAAATCATCCTGTTTCTTCTCCTATCCAAAGCGTGTGTAAACCATTTTTTCACCTGCCCACACTCCCCTTTTACAAAATTTACAGCCCTCCCAAAGACTCCATAGCCACTGCCACCGTCACACCATGACCTGCCTTTTTTTCCACCAAAAGCGCTCCATCTTCTCCTGCTCCAAGAAGAGCTGCCCTTTCACACACGTTTCCCGTCCCTGTCACCTGCCGTACAAATGCCGATTCCTGCACCGTTCCCCTGACCGTTTCCAGCTTTCCCGCCGAAAAAGTCACAAAAGGCACCCCCCACTTTTTCGCTACACGACAGATGCCTTCCTCCTCCTTTTTCAAATCAATACTGGCAAACCGGGCCACTGCATGTTCTTCCAGATTTCCCTCTTCCAAAGCCTCTTTGATTTTCTCTTCTATGATCTCGGAGGAAATCCCTTTTCTGCAGCCGATTCCCACGGTAAGAATCTTAGGAGCCAGACGAAGAATCTGGCCTCCCTCCTCCAAAACCTCCAACAGCATCGTTCCAGTCTCATCTTCTTTTCGGGGCCTTTTTTTTACTGTGACCCATACGTTTGCCTTTCCTGCCCTGTTCCAACTGTATTCTTCCGGCAATGGCTCTTTCACAGGAAAATCACTGAAAAATCCCACGGACTCTTCTTCCAGCAGTCTGACCGACACCTCCTTGGCTGCCTCCCGGTCCCCAATCCAAAGCCCTCTTTTTGCCGCCCACACATCGATTGCCATTTTTTGGTTTATGTCCGTTGCGGTGGTGATCACAGGCGCTGCTCCGCAGGACTTTGCCACTGCCTTTGCCAGTTCATTGGCTCCCCCCACATGTCCGGACAACAAAGAAATGGCATACTGGCCTCTCTCATCCACTGCCACCACCCCTGGGTCCGTCAGCTTATCTCTCAAAAACGGGGCCACTGACCGAACGGCAATTCCTGCCGCTCCTATGTAGATCAATCCGTCCATCTGGAAAAACTGCCTTTTAGTCCACTCCAGAGCCGATTCTTCCAGCCCGTAAATCCCCTTATCTTCTCTTCCCTCTGTCTCCTGGAAAAAACGGCGGGGAATGTATCCTTCACACATATATCCCTGTTTTTGCAGATTTTTAGTCAGTTGGCAGCACAGACTTGCTCCGGTTTTTGTAAAACTGATCAGCGCAAGTTTCATATCACAGAACTCCCTTCCCGTTAAGATTCTCCTTCCTATGGAAATATTTCTGTATAAATTCATCTGCATTTCTGGTTTTTCCCATAACTTTATGAGCCGAAGAAAATACAATCACCTCTGCCTTTAGCGCTCCTTCGCCCCACTGTTCCATCTGCCTTTTCACCTTCTCTGCCCCCTTTGACAATACCTGTCTATCCAATCCGGCTTCCTTTAAAATTCCTATGGACTCTTCTGTGGTATTGGATCTTCTGACGGCCTTAAACAACTTCTCCCAGCTGTAATTTTTTGTCGGATGGCCGTTGTCTGTTTGGTTGTCCCTTCCGATCTGATTATCCTTTTCTATCTGGTTGCCAATTCTCATCTGGCTGTCGTTTTCTGTCTGGTTATTTTTCTTTGTCTGGCTGTCGTTCCATTCCGCCGTCCCTTCCACACATTCCTTTGTCAGCCGCTCCATCTCTTCCATTCTTCCGTCTCCATATTTGGAATGGGTATTTTCCGCTCCACCTGCCACTTTCACCAGCTTACCAATGTGTCCTACCAGTAAAATCTTATGAAATCCTTCCTCCACAGCCATTTTTACCGAATCTTTGACAAAATTGCTGCACCTGACCGCCTCTCCCAGCGTTATGTTCATCTCCTGCAATAAAAACATTTCCCCATAATTTCCTGGCGTCAGCAAAAGCAGCGGTTCTCCTGCAGCCGCTTTCATCCGAATCTCCAGACGAATGGTTTCCACCAAAGCTTCCTCACTCATAGGCTTTACAATTCCAGTTGTACCCAAAACGGAAATTCCCCCCACAATTCCCAGCCTGGGATTAAACGTCTTTGGGGCAAGCCAGAATCCGTCCGGGACAGCCACGGAAACTTCCAGCCTCCCTTCATAAGAAACCTTTTTTCTCACCTCATCCACCGCGCCAAGAATCTGCCTCCTAGGCGCCGGATTAATGGCATAATGACCTATGGGGCAGGATAATCCTGGTTTTGTCACCACTCCGATTCCAAGACCTCCCGTAAGATACAGTGCGGGATACTCCTCCAACACATACCCTTTCTCCTGTCTGCACAATTCCTCCCACCGAAAACTGTCCACACAAAACACCCCTCCATAGACCCACACTCCATTCGTCACATCCGGATCGTCTCCTGCATCCTTTCGGACCCTGCACCAGCTTCCATCCCCCTGTAAATATTCCACATAAAACTCTGCCTTTTTATCCTGTTCCAGACACACTTTTATTTTTTCCGGCTTTCTTCCCGTCAACAAAAAAACAGCTGCAGCCTTTGCTGCTGCAGCCGCGCAAATCCCCGTCGTGTATCCGCTTCTTAAATATTGTCCCATTTTTTATCCCACATGAAACCATTGGCCGCTTTTGGCCAATTTTTTTCTCACCTGTTTATTGGCTGCAATCTCTCGTTTCTCCTATTACCTACTTAAAATTATACTAAAAGCAACCAGAAAAATCAACGAGCAATGTCATTAAGTTAATCCATGCCAGAAAAGCAGCAAGAGAAGAATGAGAGAAGGTTGGAAGACCCTCTTTTCACGTCGGCACTTAGGTGCTGTTTCTCAAGCACCTTAGTACCGTTACGTGAAAAATGGAGTGAAAACGTGTCTGGAAACCTTCTCTCATTCTTCTCTTGCGAACCCTCTTCCTTCCCTTCCCTTACCAAAATAACATTAATTACCTTACATTTTTCCGCCTGCCTAAAACTTTTCCAAATCCCCTATGCCTTATGACAGAGTAACCTCCTCCCTGCACTTTGCCTCATCTTTGGCCATTTTCTGCATCTCCCGCTTTCTTTTTGTAATCAATCCCCCGATTCTTCCGCTCTCCTTGGAGGTCAAGCTTCTCCATCCGCTCTCCAGCACCCGCGCTCCTAATCCCAGCTCCTCAGCAATCTCAAACTTCAGCTGTTCCTCCGGGGTCATATTGTTTATATCAAAGGGTTTTTTTGATTTTTTACTTTTTGACATAACAAAGGCACACTCCTTTCTCTGAACTTCATAAAAGCAGTATGCCCGTTTCTTGGATTTCCTATTCAAAACAATTCTTTAACACCTTTTAATACTCCGGCTCCAGGGGAATAATAATCGCAGCAATAATATATGCCACAATGCTCATTCCTGCCCAACAAGTCATAAGAACCCACAGCAGGCGAATCAATGTTGGATCTATATTTAGATAATCACCAATTCCCCCGCACACGCCACAAAGCATTTTGTCCTTATTGGAACGATACAATTTCCGATTCAAGTCCATCTCTTTCTCCTTTCTGTGCTTTTACATGAAATTTTCTTAGCTTTCTGAAAAGTTTACTGAAATGCTTCCTGCCTTGCACTCCAGCTCCACTTTCTTTCCATTTGGATTGATCATATCCTTCTCCCAATGTACTCCCTGATGCGGATACTCTTCCGGTATCTCGCCGCCAAGGAAAATCGTCCCCATATCACATTCCATCTCATAGGAATAATCCTCCTTTTTTCCTTCCAAAGTAAGCTGAATCTCCCCCAGGCTGCACTCCGCAGAAACCTCTCTTGTCACAGCCCCGCCGCACTGAACCGAACCTGCCTTCACATCTATAGAAAGCTCCTCTGTCTGGATTTGTTTCACTGCAACTGCACCTGCCTCTGCCTGTAATGAGATCTCCTTCGCCTGCAGCCGATCTGCAAAAAAAGCTCCTGCCCTGGCATTCACTTCCACTTCGTTCAGATAAGTTCCCACAGGAAGAGAGAGGATCATGGTGTTTTCCTGGTAATGGTCCGTGTACATGGAAACGATCGGTTTAATCTCAAGCTTATCCCTCTTTTGTCTATACTGATAATTCTCCCCATCTCCAACGATTTCAATTCGCACCTGCCCGTCAGTCAAATCTTCGGATTCCTGCAAAAGGACATTTCCAAACACTTCCACCTCCAATTCTCGAACCTGTTCATAATTCATTGTGTTCTGTATGGAAATCTCTCCGCTTTCCAGCTGTTTCCACACAAAATTTTCATCCAAAGTCAAAATCTCTTCCGGTCTCATAATTTCCTCTGGCACAGCAGAGTCATATGTCCCTTCCAGATTTTCCTTTTCTTCTAACGCCTCCCAATCTTCGTAAAACCGGGAATTTCTCATACTTCTTCTGCCATAATCCCATCTTTCCCGAACAGCGTCCCGCAATACCCATTCCAGATAATATCCGCCTCCCATCATGGCGCCGGCTGCAATAACCCCGATTCCCACCAGGGAAATTATAATTCCTAAAATTACAGACCATTTTATCAGACGATTCATGCTTTGCGCCTCCTTTCCCTGTGAAACAAACCGTTAAGTCCGTTGACGATACTGCAAAAGCAAAAAGGAAGCAGCTTTCCGTACAACAGCAGAGAAATGGCCGTTCCAAGAAGCGCCAATCCAAAAGCCAAAACGCCAAAGCCAATCACCATAACTCCGCTCCAAGGATTAGAGATTAACATACAAATTCCCATCACAAACAGCGCCGCCGCTCCAATCCATGCAGTCACTGTCAGCACTCCCACCAAAAGCAATACGCCAAGAAACAAAGCCGCCGCGCCAACAGCAATTCCTGCCATTCCGCCTCCAACACCAAGCACCACTGGAGACACTACGCAAAACAATGCAAAAACCAAAATCACTTTTACGATAAGGCTTCCTGTACTTCCCTTTGACAAAATACCTCCTCTTTTTGAGCTGGATTGTCTGTCTTTCTCCTTTTGGCTCTCCCCGTTTTGTTCGTTGTCTTCAAATCTCTTCCATTCATCTTCCTCTGGCATCTCAGGCAAATCTTTCCGCTGTATTACCTGATACCTGGGATCTTTAAACCGCTCGTCCTGGTATCCGCTTTCTGTAAATTCGCCGCCTTCGTCTAAATTCCCTTTTAAGTCAGCCCGTATAATGGCGGCCACCCGCTCTGGGCTGCCAAATTCCAAAATTACTGTCTCCTCATTCTCCTCCCCTGCTTCCTCCAGATAATCCTCATAGTAAGCAATGGCATCTTTCTTGTCCTCGTCTGAAATATCTTGTAAAAGATATTCCAGTTCCCTCATAAATTCCCCTTTATTCATTCCTCTGCCTCCTCAAGTATCCTGGAAATCTTCTGAGAATAGCTGCTCCACTCACTGCGGTACAGATTCAGCTGCAGCCTCCCGCTCTCTGTAATCCGATAATATCTCCGATTTCTGCCGTCAATGGCCCTGTCATAGCTTTCCAGGCATTGCTCCTTTAAAAGCCTTCGCAGAACCGGATATAAAGTTGACTCCGAGATATCAATGGCAGTTCGGACATCCTGGGTAATCTTATACCCATAAGTTCCCTGCTGCTCCCGTGATACGGCTGCCAGTACAATCGCATCCAGAAGCGCTGCTCCTGTGTTAAAAACCATGATCCCTCTCCTGTTCTCCTGTAACCGCTGCTTTTGCAATCCTTAAAAACATGAAAAATCTGCCCTCTGAACGGTTACGTTTTTTGATTTCCACTGCTGCACCAAAGTATAACAATTTATAATATTACTTGATTTCCTATATTATATATCATATAATATTATATGTCAATACTAATTTACCGCTAATTTAAAACGGTATTGGCGTCAATGGGTTTTAGATCAAAATAATGCCAATAAACTGGAAAATCACAGACAAAAGACTCTATATTTTTTGAACAAAGAAAAAATTTATGGGGCAAAATCCCAAACAGGATTGTATGGATGCTTATGAAAATTGCTATCCGCATATGGGATAGGAGAAAATCAGATTTGTGATGATACAATGAAGGGTGAAAATCAAGAATCCGGCAGCAGGTATTCCCGCAAAGCAACGAGCCAGATAGCCATACGAAGATAAGTGTATGATTTCTGGCGACCGTCGCGGCGAGGGCAAATTCCGCAGCTTGTTGCTTCGCAAATTGGAGGTCTTGTCCGCTTGTTATAGAGTATTTGACGGACTTTGAAAATTTTGCAGCTGTTTTTTCAGCTCTTCGATTTCCATGTCTTTCTTTTTTAATTCGATGTTCTTTTCTTTTAATGCGGTATTTTTCTCTTTTAATGCAATGTTTTTCTCCTCTAATTCAATATTCTTTTCCTTCAGATCTTTTTGAAGCTCATCAATCATGTACTTAATGGTATTTTGATC
>QXWR01000040.1 GCA_009911065.1 Clostridiaceae bacterium
TGTCAGGAAAATGAGAAAGTTTGAGACAGTGGATGAGGTTAAATCTGTGACAGCTCATGAAGTTATTAACAAGATTGCAAGGCGGGTTTCCCGAAAAGAGATGAATCCGAAGGCCTATAAGATGTTGCGGTTCGGGCATGAGGTTCCGGAGGGGTTTAATACGGAATGGAATTATGTGACGGTGAGAACCATATTGACGAATTATGCTTATGTGGGAGCCAGCGTCCATAACAGGTATAAGAGGGTGGCCGGGAAGCAGGTGAAAATACCGGAGGAAGAGTGGATTGTTGTGGAAGGAACGCATGAAGCACTGGTGGGTAGGGAGGACTATGAGAAAGTTCAGAAACTGCTGGCGGGCAATGCGGAAAGGTTCCATTCTACCCATGGGGAGAACGGTTATGACCATGCCCGTTTTAATTTTCTGGGGAAGAAGATTGTCTGTGCGGACTGTGGAAAGGTAATGGGGTTCCGTACAGAGGGAGCAAAGCATGACAAGAAGTTTTACCGATGCAAGATGTATCTTCAATCTACTCATGGGAGCTGTACGAACCATAAGGTTTCGCTGGAAGATGTTAACCAGGCTGTTTTTGGAACGGTTGCTGCCCATATGAGGTTCTGTATTGAGGCGGAGGAAACTGTGAGGCGGATGAATGCGGATGACAGGAATTTGAGGAAGTATGATTTTTATGGGAAGGAAGCTGAACGGATAAGGAAGGAGCTGCAGAGGGAGACGGATGTGAAAGCCGGTATTTTTGAGGATTATAGAGATGGACTGATTGATGAGGAACAGTATGCGCAGATCAGCGGGCAATATGCTGAAAAAATCAGGGCATTGACGGCAAGGCTTGGGGAAGTCCAAAAGGCACGGGCGGAGTATTCTAGCAGATATTGTGTAGACAGAAACTGGAAGGCTGTCGTTGAGGGATGTCTGGATATGCAGAGTCTGACGAGGGAAATGGTTGAGGCGTTTGTGGATAAGGTTGCGGTGCATGAGGGAGGGGATGTTGAAGTGTATCTGAAATATGATGATCTGCTGGAAGATTTGTTGAAAATCAGGGCAGAGAGAGAGGTGGTATGATGAAGAAGAGGATAGTCGCTATGTATCTTCGGCTTTCCAATGAGGACAGCGGTAAGGGTGAAATGGAAGAGAGCAACAGTATTTCGGCGCAGAGGGTGTTGCTGAAAAGGCATATAGAGGAACTGCTGCAGGGGGAGGAATATGAGCTTACAGAGTTTTGTGATGACGGATATTCCGGGGTTGATTTCCGCAGACCGGGGGTGCAGGCGCTGATTGAGGCGGCAAAGAATGGGAGGATTGATATAATTATTGTGAAGGACTTTTCACGGTTCGGGCGGGATTATCTGGAAGTGGGAAGGTTTCTGGAATATATTTTTCCAATCCTGCAGGTTCGGTTCGTGTCTGTGAATGACGGCTACGACAGCGAGGATAAGTTCGGGGCAACGGGCGGGATGAGTGTTGCATTGAAGAATCTGGTCTATGGGATGTACAGCGCGGATTTGTCTAAGAAGGTGCGGTCTGCCAGGGATACGAGGGTGAGGAACGGGGAGTTTGTTGGGCAGTTTGCCCCTTATGGGTATCGGAAGAACCCAGAGGATAAGCACAGGCTTTTGGTTGATGAAGATGCGGCGTGGGTTGTGCGGAGGATTTTTGGGATGGCAGCGGACGGAACCAGTTATGCGGAGATTGCCAGAAGGCTGAATGAAGAGGGGATACCGTCAAGGGTTGTTTATCACAAGATGGCAGGAGATACTTATGGAGACAGGCAGCCTCATGTAAAGGTGAAGAGGTGGTGTGCTTCTTCGGTAAGGGATATTATTACGGATGAGGTGTATCTGGGGAAGTTAATCTGGAACCGGGCGAAGTGCGGTATGGATACGGATAAGAAGGTGGTGAGGCAGCCAAGGGAGAAGTGGATCGTGGTGGAGGGGCATCATGAGGCACTGGTTTCCCGGAGTGTTTTTGAGAAGGCTAATGAGGGAGTGGGGACTGCGGATAAGGCCAGAAAAGAGATGAAGAAGAGGGAAAGTATTTTTTTCTGCGGGCATTGCGGAAAGGCACTGCAGCTTAGGAGCAGGGCTAACGGCAGGTATTTCTGCGGAGACCGGACGCAGGAGCGGGAGAATGACTGCCAGAAAGTGACTGTCAGGAAGAACGAACTGGAGGGAGCAGTGCTTTGCCAGGTGAGGAAGATGGCGGATGTGCTGGCGGCAGAGCGGGATATCAGCAGGACGGCTCAAAAGGACGGCAGGGTGGCGGTTCTTGAAAAGACGGTTGCGGAGAGTGTGAAGGAGTTGACACAGTGGAAGGGAAGGAAGATGCGGCTGTATGAGCGGTATAAGGCCGGGGAAATCAGCAGAGAGGATTATGTGGAGCGGATTGAGGCGGGCAGGGTGCGGATGGAAGAGCTAGAGCGGAGCAGGCGTGAAGCGCAGGCGGAGCTTGAATGTATGCGGGAGGCTGCCGGTTTAGAGGAAGTGGCAGACGAGGAACTGGCTGGATTTTCTGTACTGGACGTTTTTGATAGGGAGAGGGTGAAGATGCTGATTGAGAAGGTGGTGGTCTATGGGGAGGATGCTATGGAGATTGTGTGGAAGGTGAGGAATCCGTTTGAGGGTGAGGTTTCTGCCTGAAAGATAGTTCCAATTTTGGGAAAGTAGTGGTAAAATTGAGCCATGGGCAGGTTGTGTCTGTGGCTCATATTTATTTGAGCAATTTAAGGTGAAAATGGGGTTAGATAGATGAATAGGACCAGATTTAGTAAATTTAAGAGGAAAGTATTTTTAAGCTATACATTTAAAGATTATGAAAAAATTACTTTGGTTAGTAAAAAGCTAAATGAACTTGGATTTGATATTTTTACAGACGTTTGTTCGGCAAATGCTGGTAATAATATAGTCAGATATTTTAATGAACAGATTGAAAAATGTGATTGCTTTGTGTTTGTCGTAGCAGAAAAATTTCTTGAAAATTCTATTTGGGAATATGATATTGCATTAAACACTGGAAAAACGGTATTTGTGTTTGTAAAAAAAGAATTATTTCATGGGGATATTCAAAAGAGGTTTGGAAATAGGACAGTCACATTATGGAATGATGAAAATGAGTTGGCACATTGTATTATTGATGAAATTTCCAGATATGGATACAGGTATCCTCTTAGGGGGTATCAGTTTGAATATATTGTGGGTGAGATTTTTAAAAGTTATGGATGCCTGACTAAAATGTCTAATAGGAATGAGTATTATGATATTTTAGCAGAAAAAGAGAACATCAGATTTTATATTGAGGCGAAAGCAATTAGGCAGAGGGTAATAAGTACGTCTATAATCTCCAAAGCATTGGCATCTGCATCTATGCTGGAAGATACATACAATTCAAAATATATATTAGTGGTGGCAAATGAGTTGTCTTCTCAGGCATGGGAAATAATCAAGCAAAAAACAGATATTTTAGTTGTAGATATTAGAAATTTGTTGTATATAGTACAATGTGATGAAGTTTTAAAATCTCAATTACTTTCAATTTTGGAGTATTCTACGGAGGATATTGAGCCTAATGAGCCTATAGATTTATTAAAGTTAATGGGGGTAAAGGTTCAGAATGAAAATGTAGATACAGTTGAAAAACCGAACGATTATGAAATTATTGAATCATTGATAGCGGAGATACAGGCTTGGGAACCGAAGACAAGAAAGAGTTCTGAATATGAAAATCTATGTACTAAGGTTTTAAATATTCTTTTTGCAGCAGATTTGGCATTGTGGAGTGAACAACAGAAATCAAATGAGGATTTATATAGGTTTGATTTAATATGCAAAATTAAAGATGATATAAAAGAGAGTTTTTGGAAATTTATTGAGGAATATTTTCGGTCTAAATATATTATTTTTGAATTTAAGAATTATTCAGAAACAATAACACAAAAAGAAATATATACTACGGACAAATACTTGTATGCGAAAGCGCTTAGATGTGTTGCGATAATAATTTCATGTTATGGGGAAGATAAAAATGCTAAAAAAGCAATTAAAGGGACGTTGAGAGAGAATGGGAAATTGATTATCAGCATTTCAAATAAGGATTTGGTTGATCTGTTGAACGAAAAACTGCACGGTGGTTCTCCGGCAGAGTATCTTTATAATAGGCTGGATACGATGCTTATAGAGTTGGATAAATGAGTTGTTAATTTTATTTGAGAAAATTGTGTATGGAGTAAAAGTGTGCTGATGAATATAGGGAAAAAGGTTAACGACGTTTTATTAGAATCTGATAAATATAATACAGATACATTTATTGAATCAAATATGCCTTTGTTAAGAAGGGAAAAAGAATTATCTGAACTGAAAAAAATACTGAGTGAATCAGGTAATCATGTAGCCTTAATTACTGGTGTTGCAGGAATCGGAAAGTCAACATTAGTAAGGGTGTATGCAGAAGAGAATAAAGAGCAATATAGTAATGTTTATATATGGCATGCATGGCAACTTCCAAAAGATTTGAGGGTAGAAGATAATTCCCTTATTATTATTGATGATGCAGATGAATTGGATTCAAAGAAGTTAGAAGAAATAATAAAATATAATGAGTTATCATTTATATTAGTAGTTGGTAGAACTGTGGATTATCGTTTTAGTAAAGAAAAATTTGTTTGTTTATCAGTGAACGGATTGAGCCAAAGTGAGATAGTTTCTTTTCGTCTAAATAGATTTAAAGATCATCTTATAGATTTTGATTATGAAGAAATGAAAAGGATTCTTTTATTGACGCAGGGAAATCCACTTATTATAGAGAATATGTTTAGGCTGGTAGACAGTCTTGGTATCGATATTATAGACAAATTATTATATCAGCAAATTTCTGTAGGAAAATCAGATATAGTTGTTCCGAATAAAAGTATTATAAGCCCCTCTTTAATCAGCATAAAGAAGGATGTATTACAGATAAATGATGATTTGATGTGTTATATTGCACAAGAACCAATGAGCATGTATGAATTATCGCCAAGAGAATTTGAAAAAATAATTGCGGAGTTATTTAAGAAATTAGGTTATGAAGTAGAACTGACAAAACAGACAAGGGATGGTGGGGTAGATATTTACATAGCAGAGAAAACAGACTTAGGAAAGTTTTTGTTCCTGGTGGAGTGTAAACATTATGCTCCAAATAGACCGGTGGGAATAGAAGTAATAAGAAATATGTATGGCGTTTTGGGAATGAATAAACGAAAGCCAACAGGAGGTATTATTGCTACTACTTCACACTTTGCTAAAGGAGTGAGGGAAGAGATAGTAGAATTAAACTTAGAACATAGGATATCATTGCACGATTTTGAGTATATATCGGAGCTTTTGGCGAAGGCATATTTATAGATTAAATTGAGGTGAATGTTATTTGGTATTATGTTTACAAATATTGATTAGTGTTATATTTTTGATAGAGAGTTGAGAGGAAAAATTTTTTATTCCTTGCTTGACACAGGCAGATCTTTTGTTTTATCACTTGAAATTACGCTGCTATGTTGTGATAGAATTAAAAGCCTGTGATTTTGAACCGGGATTTATCAGCCAATTAAATATGTATCAGAATATAGTAAATGATATTTTGTGCCATCCTGACGATAAACCTACAATCGGACTTTTGCTGGTTAAGGGTAAGAATAAAACTGTAGTGGAATATTCTTTATCTGGTTATCAGAACCCAATTGGTGTTGCAGATTGGCAGAATCAGCTCACACAGTCTTTGCCAGAAGAGCTACAGAGTAGTTTGCCTTCTATCGAAGAAATAGAAAGAGAATTGGGGTAACAGTAAAATTGATAGAAAAAGTGCAACGGTCGTTGCACAAATGGGATAACAACCGTGATTAATGGTCAGTGGCTTAAATCAATTCGGTTTAAGCCATCGATAAGTAAAAAGATTTGAGCATAGGTTTGTGTTGATACAAAGGAAAGATACCTAGAAATCCTTGAATTTACGCACTTTGTGACATTTTTCAGTTTCAACAAAATCGGTGAAAATCATAAGGAAAAGATACTTGTAAAGAAAGTAACCGTAGATGTGGCGTTAGACCTCGGTACGGGGAACACAAAAAATCCTGACAATGAAAGTGAATAGAGGACTATCAGATGCAGTGATAGACAATAGGGATACTTGAATGAGAGTGTTCCTATTTTTTATAGTATGACGGGCATGCCAATGCTCTGTGGTGAAAGTCCACATAGGCGTAGCTACCAGCGAACTTGTAAGCGACTCTCAAGGTTTGCATTGTGAGGTGCAGGCGAGAAGAAGAGATAGCGAAATCGTAGCCCTACGGACAGAAACCTGATAATAAGGCGTTTATGGCGGGTAAGTTGGCTATAGACAACGAAGCCCAAAAGGTAGCCGTAACCCATAGGCGTAAATCAGGAGGGTAGATGAGGAAAGAGCATTGGCTTATCCCGTGAGGTCTCACAGGCGGCTTCATTCAGCCGTAGTAACAACGAACTGTGAGAAGTCAGCAGAAGCCATAGTAGGCGTAAGCCGAAGGGCTGAACAACGTAACCGTGTAATCAAATGTATGCTTCATGGAATACCTGACAGCAGGAAGTGCGAAACGTAGATGAGCAGGTACTGCACAACTTAGGGCGAATCCATGGAAACGGAAAGGAGAAAGCACACAAAGCAATGTCAGAACTGTTAGAAAAGATACTATCCAAAAACAACATGAATGATGCCTACAAGAAAGTCTGCGCCAACAAAGGTGCAGGCGGCGTAGATGACGTGACGGTTGAAGAACTCGGCGAGTATATCAAAGAAAACTGGGAAAGTATCAGGGAGCAAATCAGGCACAGAGAATACAAACCACAGCCAGTCAGGAGGGTAGAGATACCCAAGCCGGACGGAGGGGTGAGAAAACTTGGAATCCCAACCGTAATGGACAGGGTAATCCAGCAAGGCATCGTGCAGGTGATAAGCCCGATGTGTGAGCCACTGTTTTTGGAGTGGAGTTATGGATTCAGACCAAACAGGAGTTGCGAGATGGCAATCAGGCAGTTACTGGTATACTTGAATGA
Source organism: Clostridiaceae bacterium (assembly GCA_009911065.1). Lineage (GTDB taxonomy): Bacteria > Bacillota > Clostridia > Lachnospirales > Lachnospiraceae > Brotaphodocola. Next base: position 7,072 of record QXWR01000040.1, read on the forward strand.
GGGTTATGAGTGGATAGTGGATATTGACTTGGAAAAATTCTTTGATAATGTACCACAGGACAAACTTATGAGCCTTGTCCACGACATCATCAACGACGGTGATACGGAATCGCTAATCCGCAAATACCTGAAAGCAGGAGCCATGACGCCGCAAGGGTACGAAGAAACAAAGCTCGGCACACCACAGGGCGGAAATCTGTCGCCGCTTTTGTCAAACATTATGCTGAACGAACTGGATAAGGAACTGGAAGCAAGAGGGCTGCACTTCACAAGATATGCAGATGACTGTGTGGTAGCAGTAAGAAGCGAATCAAGCGCGAAGAGGGTCATGCGGACAGTAACGGATTGGATTCAGAGGAAACTGGGGTTAAAGGTCAACATGAGTAAGACCCAGATCACAAGACCGATGAAATTGAAATATCTTGGATTCGGATTCTACAAGGACAGCAAGGAAAAAGAATGGAAATGCAGACCCCATCAGGATTCTGTGAAGAAATTCAAGGGAAAATTGAAAGAACTGACTTGTAGGAAAATGCCCGGAACAGTCACAGGGAAAATCGCGCAAATCAATCAGGTGACAAGAGGGTGGATAAACTACTATGCTCTCGGCTCCATGAAAACAGCAATGGCAGAGATTGACGCACATTTAAGGACAAGAATCAGGGTTATAATCTGGAAACAGTGGAAAGTGCCGAAGAAACGGCAATGGGGATTGCAGAAGCTTGGGATAGGAAAAGACCTTGCAAGACTGACAGCATACTGTGGAGACCGCTATTATTGGGTTGTAACCAAAACATGTGTCAGCAGAGCAATCTCCAAAGAGGTGCTGGGAAGAGCAGGACTTGTAAGCTGTGTTGATTATTATAATGAGCGCCATACTTTGAAGTTATGTTGAACCGCCGTATGCCGAACGGCATGTACTGGTGGTGTGAGAGGGGGCTTGATTGCCCCCTACTTGATTAGGGCATTCCATAGCGGGATGCTCTTTTCAATTCAATTTTAAAAGGAGGAACAGAAAAATGTCAAACACAGCGTTAAGAGCAGAGATAGCAAAAGAGATTATTTTTATCAGCGATGCACATGAAAAATTCTACTATGAGAAATTGAAAGAGGTCAGGTATCAGGACGTGTACCATAAAGCACTTGTATATTGTCTTGGTATCAGTGATGACACAAGAAGAAATACCAACAGCATTTATAACTTTAAGACAGGCTGTGTAATAACGGAGTGTCTGCATGAAGGCTGGCAGACCAGCGGGAGCTTAAAAGTAGTCAGGATGGAGTTTAACCTTTACTGCAATGGTACGCCAAGTGTCTTTGATTACGATGATACGGAGGAACAGGTGGACGAGTGCAGACGGTACACAGTGGAAGATCTGTTCTGCTGTGCCTATGCGCCTTATTTTTGGCAGGCAGTACAGATTCGTTATCCGGAATATGTAACATATAACCACAAGTTGTACGCCATGCTTGGAGGACGGGATTGATGTTAAAAGTCAGGCTTATGGGAACGAAGAATGATATTAAGTGGTTCGGGAAGATTGGACCTATGTCAATACTTTAGACAAAAAAAAGCCGAAAGATTATGCTGCTTTTTTGAGTTCCTCATCCTCCTTTACAGATTTTTAAGAAAGTGAGGATGAGGATTATGAAAGAATTTTGGAATGTGGTGCAGATGGTTTTTGCTGCGGTAGGCGGATGGCTTGGGTACTTTCTGGGTGGGTGTGATGGATTGCTTTATGCCCTGGTGGCGTTCGTGGTGATTGATTACATTACAGGTGTGATGTGCGGGATTGCCGACAGAAAACTGAATTCTGAGGTTGGGTTTAAGGGGACTGCAAAGAAGATACTGATTTTCCTGCTTGTGGGGATTGTGAATATCTTTGATGTGAATGTGATCGGAACGGGGAGTGTGCTTCGGACGGCGGTGGTGCGTCAAATAATACGCATATTGGCGTGGAAATGTGTGAGCCGGCTTGTATTACATATACAGGTGGAGCAATGTTTAAAGTGGATGACGGAAAGTTGGAAGAGGCGAGGGCTTGTGCCAAAAGGTCTTATGATGCGGCGGCGGAACTGAAAAATCTGTCTGAGGCGGATGCAATCGCAAAGGTGGGTGCTTTGTTTGTGGCGGACCAGAGAAAAGGCGGTATTCTGGCATCCGTGTCTCTGGCGCAGTTTATTTTGGAATCCGGGTACGGAAAATCAGAACTGGCGCAGAATGCTAATAATGTGTTCGGGATGAAGAAGAACCTGTCAGGGAATACCTGGGATGGTGTTTCCGTTTATATGAAGCAGACGCAGGAATATGTGGATGGGAAGAGACCGCGGTATGAGGGACTGAAGGGATGTACGGATTACCGGAAAGCGGTGCAGATCATTAAGGATGGCGGATATGTTACAAGCCCGGATTATGTGGAGAAGTTGTGCTCCATTATTGAGCGATGGGAATTAACGAAATGGGATGTGAAGGATGCAGTTTCTGTGGCAGATGGTGGCGGGATGGCAAATGGAGATTGTCCGTTTCTGGTGAAGGTGAGCATTCCGGATCTGAATATCAGAAAAGGAGCAGGGACTAACACGGGGGAGACAGGGCGTGAAAGAGTATGGTTTGAGAGTAGGGCTGTTCAGGGCATGACTGTGTGCTGTGGGCAGCCTTTATTTTTTTGTGGAAAATTGCGGGAAAACCTAATATACTGTCACAAGTAAGGGAATTATGCAAAATGGTGGAAGGTATGATTTAAAGGAACGGATTTTGTACAGATAAATTCATTATTGTGGTCTTTTGATCGAAACAACACAAATGTGTTTATTTTGTAGGTGTCCGTATTTTAGGATACCTATTTTGTTTTAATAAGATAAACCTTAACAAGGGGTATATTATATGAGCGAGAAACATTATAGACCAATTATAAAAGATGGTGACCATCTGGTTCAGTCGAAGAAAAATTCTAACAGGGTTATAGGACAGACTCGTGATGCGGAAAACAAAAATCCAGATATTATTGAATGGGAAGAGGTAGAGGATGTTGACTATGAATACGAATTGGAGAGAATGGCACATGAGGAACGGATGGCTGAGGTGCAAAAAAGTCAATCAACGGCGGAGACTATAACATCTGTTTTGAATCTCATAGATACTATGGTTACTTTTTTGGAGGAGAACCCAGAAATCCAGAAAGCTGCAGCTGATTTAGGGAGAAAGGCAAAAGATGGTATTTCCAGTGCTAAAAATAAGTTAGTGCTTGCTATCCATGATGGGAAGCAAAAGAAAAATAAGAAAACAATAAAAGAGACTGTACCTGAAACCCAAATTATGGATACGGTAATTTCCGAAATAAGTACAGGGATTGTTACTGATGACAAGGACATGTCACAGATTGAGAGGGGAAATATTAGTGTTGAAGAGGCAAGGGAATTGATATTGGGTATTTTGATGGACTACATAAATATGAAGAAGAAATTAAATCGGTTGTCAAATGCTAATATTGAAAATATAAAAAGACAGGAATTGGATGTGAGCGATGTTATTGCCCAATTAGATTCTTTAATAAAGGGGTATCCGGCATTAATGGATGATAGCACAACGGAGAATATTATGGCGCTTCTTAGAATGAATTTGGACAAACAAGAAAACGAAATAATAAAAGAGGTATTGAAAATTGACTGAAAAAGGTGATGCGATGAAAAATATAGAGGAAGTAACAACTGAAATTGCTATTGTGGATAAGGAAGCTGTTGAGAATTTGATTTACATTATCCGCGGACAGAAAGTAATGCTGGATGTAGATTTGGCTCGTATATATGGATATGAGACGAGACGTTTTAATGAACAGGTAAAAAATAACGTTGAAAGATTTGATGATGATTTTCGATTTCAGCTGACGAAAGATGAGTTCGAAAACTTGATGTCGAAAAAATCGACATCAAGTTGGGGCGGCACACGAAAACTTCCATATGTGTTTACAGAAACTGGTATTTATATGCTGATGACTGTTTTGAAAGGTGATTTGGCCATTGCCCAGAGCAAGGCATTGATCCGTATCTTTAAGGGTATGAAAGATTATATTTCAGAAAATCGTGCCCTGATTGGAACGGATGATATTACACGGCTTGCCATCCAGACCAGTGAAAACACAGCCGCCATTGCAAAGATCACTGATGAGATGCTCCGTAAATCAGATCTGCCTAAAATATTCAAAAATTTTGCGTCATCGGACACAGGAAAAGAATTCCTGATTATGAATGGTCAGCTTGCGGAAGCTAATGTTGTATACCAGGGAATTTATGCAAAAGCAAAAAGCAGCATTTTTATCATTGATGATTACATAGGGATTAAATCCATTATGCACCTGAGGAATGTGAATCCAGGTGTTGTGGTTACCGTGTTCTCTGACAATAAGCAAAGCCATTTGAGAAGGGCAGATCTGAATGACTTTAGGAATGAGTTTCCAGGCATATTGATTGATTTTAAGAGAACCAATAACACGATGCATGACAGATATATTATCCTGGACTATGGAAAACGGAGTGAAAAAATCTATCATTGCGGGGCTTCTTCTAAAGATGCCGGGAAAAAGACAACGACCATCATGGAGGTCCAGGATAGGGCAGTTTATAAACAACTGATTGATACGCTGATAACTAATCCGGTATTGAGAATTACATAATCATAATAACTTTTTAGATTCGTCCCATATGGGGCGAATTTTTTTGCCTTAATTTCGGAAAAACAATATTCAGGGTACATAGACCTCCAGAAAGACGGGGGTGTCTGAATGAGTGAGCTAAAGTGCATGGAACCAAGTATTGGATTGCCTGATTGGAGTGTGATGTTGAAAATGGAAGGCTGTGCGGAATTTTTAGCCCGCATGGTAGAAAAATATGGGAAGGAGGTTCTGGAGGAAATGGAATCCGGGGAGTCAGAAGAAAAGAAGATAAGGAACAATGATGGATGCTGTCGGTTATGTTTGAGATAATCGGCACATTTTCTATGTCAAGGTATGCGAAAAAGTGATGTGTTTTCTATATTTACTGGAGATTTCGGATAGATGCAGAAAAAAAGTTATTTTGGGGCGCTGACAAATCATCGGGAATCCGATATAGTAATTCTTGTAACAGATAGACGAACAGAAAGTGAGCAACCGAAAATGAAGATGAAATGTTATCTTTACACAAGGGTTTCCACGGCTGCTCAGATTGAAGGGTACAGCCTGGAGGCACAGACGGAAAAACTGAGGGAGTATGCGGCTTATACATTGCTGCCCTTTTTTATTACAATTCAATAGAAATTTCTATTCTTCTTTTGATTCGCTAAATATTTTACAGAATTTCTCAACAGAAAATTTACTCTCTGCTTATTCCTTCGCCTTTCTGTCGGACAGGACAAGGCGACGTTCTCCGCCAGTAACCGAACTACTGATACACCTTACATAATAACTTAAGACTTCGCTTTTCTCAAAAGAAAATAGGTTCTCTTTGGAGCAGAAATAAAACTATTTTGATTAAGTTCGGAAATGATTTGAAAAAATAGATAAAAATAATTCAATAATACTTCTATGTATATTGAAAAAATATATCTGGTAACATACAATATAATACAGATGGCGGATAAAAAATATGTTACTGGAAATGTATAATTATATAAAACAAATTATGGAGACATTATAATTATAGAAAATTACTATAAAAAATTGGGGGGGGGGAAACGATTATGCAGCTAACACCTGAAGAAATTGAAGAGCAACAGAAAAATGAGGAAAATACAAAGAAAAAATACATTACGCCTATTATTCAGGAAAGATGGGGAAAAGAAAACCCTGATAACATTATTATGGAATATTATTTTACAGATGGCAGAGTAAATATGGATGGTGACAAAGTATCTAGGGGAGATAAGAAAAAGGCAGATTATCTTCTCCTATTTAAAGACATCATTCCCTTGGCTTTTGTGGAAGCAAAGGGGATAGATCATAGTGCTATGGAAGGATATCAGCAGGTTCTTGAGTATGCTAAGATTTTGGATATTCCGTTTGCATATACGACAAATGGGATTGATTTGATTGAAGAAGATTTGATCCTCCATAAGAATAATGACAAACTGAAAATGCAGGATTTTCCGTATCCCGAAGAATTGTGGGAACGCTATATTAAGGAAAAAGAGTTGACAGAAGATGAAGTCAGATTGATCAACCAGCCCTATTATATTGATGCGTCAAGGGTAAAGCAAAAGAAACCACGTTATTATCAGAGGATTGCTATAAACAGGGTGATTCATGCAATCGCAACAGGAAAGAACAGAATGCTTCTTGTCATGGCAACAGGAACAGGAAAGACATTTACTGCATTTCAGATTGTATGGAGATTATGGAAGAGTAAAACAAAAAAGAAAATATTATATTTAGTTGATAGAAATGCTCTTGCAGATCAGACTATGCAGAAGGATTTTAAACCATTTGTGGATGCTGGCGTTATGGTAAAAATGAAAAGTGCAAATATTAAAAAAGATACTGCCTATGAAATATATACAGCACTATATCAACAGTTGAAAAGTAAAGATAAAGACTATTATAAGGAACTTCCTTCGGACTTTTTTGATATGATTATTGTGGATGAGTGCCATAGAGGGTCTGCTGATCCGGATTCTAATTGGCATGAAATATTGGAGTATTTTGGTTTAGCTACACAGCTTGGACTTACCGCAACACCGAAAGAAACAGAAGATGTGTCAAATATCAATTATTTTTGTGGGGAGACAGACGATAAGCCATTATACACATATTCATTGAAACAGGGAATTGAAGATGGTTTTCTTGCTCCATACAAAGTTATTTCAGTTGAACTTAATATTGATAAGGATGGGTACAGGCCACCATCAGGAAAACTGGATGTAAATGGGAATCCCATAGAAGATAGAGTTTATACGCAAAAAGACTTTGACAAAACTATTGTTGTGGAAGAAAGACAGGAAACCGTAGCTAGAAGAATTACAGATTATATGAAAGAGAATAATTGCAGATATGCGAAAACAATTGTGTTCTGTGAAAACATTGATCATGCAGATGCTATGGTTTTGAAATTGAAAAATCTTAATTCAGATTTGGTTCGAGAAAACAGTAAATACATAATGAAAATTACAGGTGATGATGAAATAGGAAAGGCAGAGCTAGAAAATTTCACAGATCCAAATATAAAATATCCTGTTATTGCAGTTACAAGTAAACTTATGTCAACAGGTGTGGATTCAGAAACTTGTGAGTTGATTGTCTTAGATAAGTCTATTGGTTCTATGACAGAGTTTAAGCAGACAATAGGTAGAGGAACTAGAATCAATGAAAATTTCACGATTGATGAAGAAAAGAAGAGTAAGCTGCATTTTACAATTTTAGATTTTAGATCAAATTATCATCAATTTGAAGATCCAGAATTTGATGGTGAACCAGTGGCAGTGATGGAAGTGGGAGAGAATGGCTCATTTCCAAAAGAAAGTCCTCAAAAAGAAACAGATAAAAGTGGCGAGGATAAAAATAAAGGGAAATCAAAAGGTCATATTCAAAAGGTAAAGATTAATGGTGTAGATGTAACTATTGATGGGGAAGAAGTACGTTATACAGATGAAAATGGAACTCTTGTCAAACAGAATATTGATAGTTGTGTAAAGAATAATATTTTGACGCAATATCCTACCTATCAAGATTTTTATGTCTCATTTAAATCATCGAATGATAAAGATGGAATGACTATGGAATTGCTACTTGAAAAAACATATGTAAGAAAGATTAGTAAAGCAATAGGATATTACATTGACAAATTTGATATTGTTGGTTTGGTAGGCTTTAAGCAGCCGCCGAAATCCAAAGAAGAGAGATTGAAGAAAGTTTATGAATCAGGTATTTTAGATGAATTAGATGTTGAAAAAAGAGATATTGTTCAAACCATTCTGAATGAATATAAGACAGAGGATTTTTCAAAGGTGAAAGATATTACTGTGTTTAATCTGCCAATATTCAAAGAGAAAGGCTATACATCTATGAAAATATTGAAAAATGTATTTGGTGGAAATAAACAGAACTTTATTGATTTAATGAAACGGATAGAAGAAGTGTTATATTAGACAGTAAGGAGAAAGAAGAATGGCATTAGCTACATTAATAAAAAGATTACAGGACATTATGCGTGGAGATGCAGGTGTCGGTGGGGATGAACAACGATTATCTCAGATTGTATGGATTTTATTCTTAAAGATTTTTGATTATAAAGAGGAAGAGTGGGAATTGACACAGGATAATTATGCTCCAATCATTCCGATAGGTTATCGCTGGAGAGATTGGGTAACATCAACTTCTGTAAAAGATCAGATGACAGGAGAAGAATTGATTGATTTTGTAAATAACAAGCTATTCCGAGTCCTATCAGGCGACGCTGTTAAGAATGAAAAAGGGGAAGATGTGTACCTTTTTACAAGATCGGACAGAGCATCTCTTACTGTGAGGGAGTTAATGAAGGAATCTACTAATTTTATGAAAAATGGGGTGCTTTTAAGACAGCTTCTTAACATATTTGATGAAATTGACTTTTCTGATTATAACGAAAGACATGCTTTCAATGATATTTATGAAACTTTGTTGAAAGGTCTGCAGAAAAATAACGGAGAATTTTATACACCTAGAGCAATTACCTCTTTTGTTGTGGATAAAGTTGACCCCAAAATTGGAGAAAAAGTTGCAGATTTTGCTTGTGGTACAGGGGGATTTCTTGTGGATGCACTTCATCATGTAGAAGATAGTGGCATCAAGGTAGAAGATTTATCCAAACTGCAGCATTCCTTTTATGGTGTGGAAAAGAAACAACTTCCCTATATGCTCTGCACAACCAATATGCTGTTGAATGATATTGCAGAGCCAGATATTATGCATGACAATTCTTTGGAACAAGATGTAAGAAGATATACAGATGATGATAAGTTTGATGTTATCCTGATGAATCCTCCTTATGGTGGGTCAGAGCTAGAAATTGTGCAGAAGAATTTCCCTGCTGAACTTAGAAATTCAGAGACAGCAGATCTTTTCATGATAGAAATTATGTATCGGCTCAATAAAAATGGAAGATGCGGAGTTGTTCTTCCTGATGGTTTTATTTTTGGAACGGATAATAGCAAAAGTGCAATTAAGAAGAAGCTGGTAGAAGAATTTAATTTACATACAGTAATCAGGCTTCCTGGGAGTTGCTTTGCACCTTATACAAGCATTGCAACAAATTTGCTTTTCTTTGATAAAACAGAGCCGACAAAAAGTATATGGTTTTACAGATATGATTTGCCGAATGGACAGAAATTTTCTATGAAAAAGAATCCTATGACAAGAGAGAAACTGTTTGCCCTTGATGAATGGTGGGATAATCGTGTAGAGATAAAAGATGAAAAAGAAGATCGTTCTATGACAGAGACGTGGAAAGCAAGAAAGGTATCTGTGGAAGAAATTATAACGAATCATTATAGTTTGAATTTTTGTGGTTATCCCAATGAGGAAAAGTTAATTCTTTCTCCGAAAGAAACTATAGAGAATTTTAAAGTAGAAAGAGAAAGGCTTGACCAGAAGATGGATGCAAAACTACAAGAGATTATGGATATGTTGGGAGTATAGCTATGATACTAGCGGAAGATCTAAGACAAGCCGTATTGCTGGCTGCATTGCAAGGAAAGCTGACCAAGCAGCTTGATACGGATGGTAATGTGGATGAAATGTTGGTAAAAATGCAGGAAGAAAAAGAGAAGCTTGTTGCAGATAAAAAAATTAAAAAGGAAAAACCATTGCCAGAAATTCAGGATGAAGAAATACCATTTGATATTCCAGATAATTGGAGATGGGTGAGATTAGGAGATGTAGTAAAAACGATTTCTGCTGGTGGAGATAAGCCAAAAAATTTTTCAAAAGAGAAAACAAAATTGTTTTCTATACCTGTTATTGCAAATGGCGAAACTAATGATGGAATTTTAGGGTATACAGATGAAGCAACTATAAAAGAGAAAAGCTTGACTGTTTCAGGACGTGGTACAATAGGATTTTCACTTATTAGAACAGAACCATACGTTCCAATTGTCAGGTTGCTGGTAATTACATCATTACAACAGACGAATTTGTATTATATACAATGTGTTTTAAAATCTTTAGTAGAAATGGGGATCGGTACAGCTGTAAAGCAATTAACCGTTCCGATGATTCAGCCTAAAGTTATTCCTCTTCCTCCAATCGAAGAGCAGCAGAGAATTGTTGATAAAATTAATGAGATTATGCCAAAGATTGATGAATATGAGAAAATTGAAAACGATTTAGAAAGGTTAAAGAAAGAATTTTCGATAAATATGAAAGAGGCACTGCTGCAAGCGGCCATGCAGGGAAAATTGACAGAGCAGTTGGAGAGTGACAGTAGTGTGGATGAGTTTATTAGCAGAGAAAAAATAAACATATTAATTGAAGATAATTACCCTTATTTTATTCCTAATAATTGGAGATTTGTCCAATTGGGGAATCTAACCTCTATTCCAATAAAGCGAGGAAAGTCACCTAAATATGTTAGCAAGAGTGGTGTTCTAGTGTTTGCACAAAAATGTAATCAAAAAAACGGAAGTATTGCCATACATGACGCAAAGTATTTAGATGAAACTATAAAACATAAATATGAACAAGATAACTATTTGCAAGGGAATGATATAGTGATTAATTCTACTGGTGGCGGTACTCTCGGAAGAATTGGTTATATATTGGAAGAACTGATACAAAACTCTTTACCTATAGTTCCTGATTCTCATGTTACAACAATAAGAACTAAAAATGATGTTTTGCCAAGATATATTTATTTCTTTTTAAAATTCAATCAGCCTTATTTAGAAAAGATGGGAGTTGGTTCAACAAATCAGACAGAGTTAAGACCAGATACGATAAAAGAGTTGTTGGTGCCGCTTCCCCCAATAGAGGAACAGCATAGAATTGTAGAAAGATTGGAAGTCTTGCTGACATTATGTGAGGATTTGAAAGAATAGTAAATCGTTATTTTGAAGTTATATATAGCACCATGGATTACCCAATTCATGGTATGTACGATGCAAAAGTAATATATGGAAAATCTGTGAAACATAGCAAGAATAATGAAAGAACAGCAACCTCCTTGTGTTACAATGACAAACAGTGTGGAAAAAAACAGGAGAGGAGGGAGCAAAATGCAACGTCGGACCGTACATATTGTTTCACAGGCCATCCGTTATATCGAAGAACATCTGCATGAAAAGATCGATTTAGACATGGTGGCATTGGCACTGCATTATTCCAAGTACCATCTGCACCGGATTTTTACAAAGGCAGTGGGTTTGACGATCCACGACTACGCAAAAAGGCGGCAGCTTACAGAGGCAGCAAAACTTCTTGTGTTTTCCGAAAAACCAATTATAGAGCTTGCCCTTATGAGCGGATATGAAAGTCAGCAGGCATTTACAGATATTTTTAAAGGGATGTACAAAACTTCTCCTGGGGAATTTCGGGAAATGGAAAATTTCTACCCATTACAGCTTGAAATCCATTTGAAGGAGGAGCATGTAAAAATGGATTTGACAAAAGACAGTATAAGATTTGCCACATTGGCAGATGTAGATGACTGGATGGAATTGGTAAGCCTTACGATAGACGGTTATCCATGTCTGAATAAAGCGGATTATATCGCAAACCTGCATCAATATATTGTAGATAAAAAGGCTTTGATTTTGAGAGATGACAACCGGACCGTCGGCGTGATGGGATTTTCGCAAGAAACAGGGAGTATAGACTTTTTGGCGGTCCATCCCCAGTATCGGCATCTTGGAATTACAAAGCTATTCCTTGATAAGCTGGCAGACGAACTGCTTTGGGGGAAAGAGATTACGTTGACGACATACCGTGCTGGAGATAAAGCAGATACAGGCTGGCGGGAAGAATACCGCCGTCTTGGATTTACAGAACGGGAACTGCTTGTGGAATATGGATATCCGACACAGCGTTTTGTGCTTCTCCTAGAGGAAAAGGAGGATACAAAAAATGACGGAAACACAGAAAAATCCATTAGCAAAGAATTTTGACGCCATATCTCTTCTTAAATTTGCATTCCCAAGTATAGTGATGATGTTGTTTATGGGATTATACACCATTGTAGATACGATTTTCGTGGCGCGGTTTGTAGATACGAACGCCTTGTCGTCCATCAATATCGTTTGCCCTGTCATCAATTTGACAGTGGGTATGGGGACGATGCTTGCTACAGGCGGCAGCGCGGTCGTTGCCAAGAAAATGGGGAATGGAAAGGCAGAGGAAGCCCGAAGTAATTTCACATTGATTGTTCTGACAGGAGCAGTTATCGGTTTGCTGATTACTGTGACAGGACTTCTTTTTTTGGATGAAATTATTTGGGGATTGGGGGCAAGTCAAGTTCTGTTTCCATATTGCAGAGATTATCTGACCATACAGCTCGTTTTTGTTATTGGGAATATGATGCAGGTATTATATCAGAATTTGTTTGTTACGGCGGGGAAACCTACATTAGGCTTAGTGCTTGCTGTTTTGGCAGGGATTGCCAATATTGTTTTTGATTATGTTTTTATCGTTTTTTTTCAAATGGGTGTAGGAGGAGCTGCCATTGGGACGGGGATTGGATATATGATACCAACCATTATCGGTACAATATTTTTTCTGACGAAAAAAAGTGAGCTGCACTTTTGCAAGCCGAAAATGGATCTATTTGTTTTGCTGAAAAGTTGTTTCAATGGTGTGTCGGAAATGGTAAGCCAGTGTTCCACTGCGGTGACGACATTTCTGTTTAATATAACGATGATGAATCTGCTGGGCGAAGACGGTGTAGCGGCAATTACAGTACTCATCTATTCACAGTTCCTTTTAACAACGCTTTATATTGGCTTTTCTATGGGAACAGCTCCTGTCGTAAGCTATCACTATGGGAGTAAAGATGTAAAACAGCTAAAAAAGATAGTTCGTATTTGTTTTCGCTTTATAGCGGGGATTTCCATATTGGTATTTTTGTTTTCTCTGTTGGGCGGGAAAACCATTGCCAAAATTTTTGCGGAGAATAACAGGAATGTTTTTGAGATTACAAAGAATGGATTTATTATTTTTTCATTCAGTTTTCTGTTCTCTGGATGTAATATTTTTTCATCTGCTCTATTTACCGCATTGTCCAATGGGAAAGTATCTGCAGCCATATCGTTTCTTAGGACATTTGGATTTATTATGGCATTCCTTTTGGTATTGCCGAGATTTTTAGAGGTGACAGGCGTATGGCTTGCTGTCCCGCTTGCAGAGTTTTTTACACTAATATTGACGATTTATCTGATATTCAGAAATCAGAAACTATATCATTATTTTTAAAAGAAAGGCAGGCAGGAAATTTTGACAATTCCATTTTTTGGTTGCCTTAATCCGATACATATGATAAAATATATTTAGAGAATTTAGGAACAGAAAAGGTGTACCACTCGGCGTTGCGCCAACAGCGTCGGGCAAGGTTGGTAGGTACGTACCACGCAATACAAACCTAATCTTACCATACACAATCCGAATCCCAATGTACTTTTTACAAAAGTGCAATGTTTTCGTGTAAAGTTAAAAGATTAAGTGGAATCCTCGAAGAATGGTTATGAGGTGTTGGTGTGGATGCATGCCAGCGCCTTGTTTTTAATTTCTTCAGTAAAATGGCAGAAGCAAGAACGCAAAGAGTCTGCAGAAAGAGGATCACATGAAAAAGCAATTAAAAAGAATGCTGTTTTTAACAACAGTAGCAACCATGACGATGGTTCCAATGATGGTAGCAAATGCAGGAGAGTGGAAGCAGGATGCGGGGGGGGGGTGGAAGGTAGAGAACCCGGATGGTTCCAACTTGGTAAATGAATGGTATCAGGACACAGACGGTTCCTGGTATTATATGGGAGCAGACGGATATATGATGACCAACACCACAACCCCGGATGGTTATTTTGTTGGTGAAGATGGGGTTTGGAGAGAAACGGAGAATACAGCAGCAGAAAGTCTGCCAGCACAACAGACAGCGGTTCCTAAAAATGAGGAGTCTGTCAAGGCAGTAGTTGAGGCATATAAAAATAAATTTCAATACTACAGTAAGTATAGCTGTAGGCTTGTCAATACAGGCAATCCAGATATTCCGGTTTGTGTCATCACCTCTAACCATAAATCTTACTATGCTCACCAATATCGTGATGGAGTGATTGACAGCGGCTGTTACCTTACAGGAAGTGATGTTTACTATGCAGATGGTGGTAATGCATTTTGCGAATATAAAAGAAAAGAAGATAGTGACTACGAAAGCAGAATATTTTGGGGATTTGAAGAGGATGGTTCTTATAAAGTGATTGGTATGTCATGGAAAGAGAACAACGTATATTCCGTAAAAACCAAAGTTTCGTCAAAAGAAGCTTATGATCAGTATAATAACAGTTTTGGTCCCCTGATCAAACTGGATGAGGGAAATACATTCCCGGATTTAGATGCTGCTTATGCGGATTATATGGCTCATTAATGAATGGGTATCAATTTCTAAAATAGGTAATACCAAATAAATGATTTCTTCTAGTTGCAAATGAAACAGATTTGTGATATGCTAATGGACAGATAAAATGAGAGAGGTGAAAAGATGAGAAAATAATCTACTTTTGAGACATGAAGCTTTTTGTAACCGTTAAAGCGTCTGAGACAGATGTGATACGGTTGTTCATGTTGCCAAAAGTAGGTTATGATTCTCATACCCTCTCTTTTTTGATGCCGTAAATGCAAATGAGTCTGGTATTTCACCCGGTCAAAAAAGAGAATCATGTAGATAATACCATTTTTGGCAGCAAGGGATTTTGGATGGGAGGAATGTATATGGCACAGATTCATGTTGCGAATCTTACATTTTGCTATGAAGGCAGTTTTGACCCTGTTTTTGAGAATGTGTCTTTTTCTGTGGATACAGATTGGAAGCTGGGATTTATTGGGCGGAACGGAAAGGGCAAGACCACTTTTTTAAATCTTTTGCTTGGAAAATATTCATATAGTGGTTCAATTTCAACCCCAGCTTTGTTTGATTATTTTCCATATTCTATATCAGAACAGCAGATGAACCGGTGTGCGTCTGATTTTATAGATGAGCTGAAACCTGGATGTGAGGAATGGAGGATTATATGCGAACTTGCCAAACTGGATGTTTCGGCAGAATTGTTATACCGTCCTTTTAAAACTTTAAGCCATGGAGAGAGAACGAAAGTGCTGCTGGCAGTTTTGTTTGCCGGAGAAAATGATTTCCTGCTGATTGACGAGCCAACCAACCACTTAGACCAAGGGTCCAGAGAAACAATAAAAAGATATTTAAAAGAAAAAAAGGGATTTATTTTAGTGTCCCATGACAGGGACTTGCTGGATGCCTGCATTGACCATGTTCTGGTGTTAAACCGACAATCAATTGAAGTCCAGAGCGGAAATTTTTCCAGTTGGTGGGAAAATAAAAACCGTAGAGATCATTTTGCAAAAATGGAAAATGAAAAACATCTCAAGGAAATTGCTTCCTTAAAAAAAGCAGCAGACCAAAGTGGCCATTGGGCGCAGAAAAATGAAAACACCAAAATTGGTTATGATCCGATTAAAGAACCGGATCGTCCTACAAGAGCGTACATTGGCGGAAAGACAAAGAAGATGCAGAAACGGGTAAAACAGTATGAACAACGGATGGAGCGGGAGATACAGGCAAAGGAGGGGCTGCTTGTGGATCTTGAGACGCCGGTTTCTTTGAAACTGAATCCTTTGTCTTATCACAAGGAACGTCTTCTTTATGGCAGAGACTTAAACATTGGATATGAAGGAAGGAACGAGCTGGTCTTAAAGAATTTTTCCTTTGAGCTGCAACGGGGAGAAAGAGTGTTTCTTCACGGGAAAAATGGCTGCGGCAAGTCAACCTGGATTAAGACAATTCTGGAAATGAATCGTAAGAATTTAAAGAAAGACCAGGATGGTTGGAACTCTTTTTATTATGAAGGGGAAGAGTCTGACAAATGCCATAAGAATAAGGCAGAAATGGTAATATCCGGAGAACTGCAGGTTGGTTCCGGCTTGACGATTTCTTATATTAATCAGGATACCGATTTTCTCAAGGGAAGAATCGGGGAATTTTGCGAAAAACAAGAATTGGAGGAAAGCTTATTTTGTGCATTGCTCCGTCAACTGGATATGGAAAGGGTGCAGTTTTCCAAGAATATGGAGGAATTTTCTGAGGGACAGAAGAAAAAGGTGCTGATTGCCGCAAGTTTGATGACACCAGCTCATTTGTATATTTGGGACGAGCCGTTAAACTATATTGATGTGTTTTCACGGATGCAGATTGAAGAACTTTTACTTGCCTTTCAACCTACCATGCTTTTGGTGGACCATGATATTCGGTTTCAGGAGAAGATTGGAACCCGCGTGGTTGTATTTTAATAAATTTCCAGAATTTGGTATACGAAACAGGCGGACCGTGCTATACTCAAACGTATATAGATCTGCCAGAAGATTGGAAGCCATCCTGTAAAAATAGGAACCTGTTGGAAAATCATTTGGCTCATGGGGATGTAACAAATTTTAGACAATGAATAAAATACAGGGGAGGAATTGTAAGGTGAAGGGTTCAGAGACAAAATTAGTTGCCTATATGCAGGGAGCCAACAAGCGTTTTGTAATTCCGGTTTATCAGCGCAATTATGACTGGAAGACGGAAAACTGCAAACAGCTGTATGATGATCTTGTAAAGGTGGTAAAAAACAGGAGAAAAAGCCATTTTTTCGGAAGTATTGTATCGGTATATAATCCGGATGGGGCGAACGATGAATTTCTGGTGATTGACGGGCAGCAGCGTCTTACTACGGTGTCGCTGCTGCTTCTTGCTATGTATAATCTTTTGGAGAATCAGGTGATTACTCCCAAGAAGGCGACCTTGAGTGAACGGATTTTTGAAGAATATTTGGTTGATAAATGGCAGGATAAGGATACCAGAATTAAGCTGAAACCAGTGAAAAATGACCAGACCGCTTTTAAAAAATTGTTTGATGATACATCGGAATATGTGCCAGAATCCAATTTGACCATTAATTACAATTATTTTTATAACCGGGTCCAAAAAGAAGAAATCTCTGTAGATGATCTGTTTGATGCAATTTGCCGTTTGGAGATTATTAGTATTACCTTAAACAAGGACGATAATCCCCAGTTGATATTTGAAAGTTTAAACTCCACAGGACTTGCTTTAAGCGAGGGAGATAAGATACGTAATTTTATACTTATGGGGCAGCCTGGTAAAGAACAGGAAGAGTTTTATGAGAAATATTGGAATAAGATTGAGGTTCACACAAATTATGATGTCAGCTCCTTTATCCGGGATTATTTAAGCGTAAAACAGCAGGCAATTCCCTCTATGAGCAAGGTTTATTTTACATTTAAAGCTTATGTGGAAGAGCTTCAGACAACCATAGAAATACTGTTAAAAGATCTTTTAAATTATGCAAAGTGGTATGGAACTTTACTGCAAGGAAACACAGGACAGAGACCGTTGAATGCCTGTATAGATCGGTTAAATCGGTTAGAAACTACAGTAGCCAGACCATTTTTCATGGAAGTGCTTCGTCTGGAGAAGGAAGGAAAACTGACCATACATGAGGTAAGCGAGATATTCCGGTTTACAGAGAATTATCTATTTCGAAGGGCCATGTGCGACCTTCCTACAAATGCTTTAAATAAGATTTTTCTGCTTCTTCACAAGGAAATTGTCCGCTATGACGGAACCGAAGCCAATTATGTTGCCAAATTCAAATATGCCCTTCTCTCCAAAAAGGAGAGGGCACGTTTCCCGGATGATGTGGAGTTTCAAGAGGCGTTTTGCACCCGTCAGGTCTATCAGATGAACAGCAAAAATAAGATGTATCTTTTTGAACGACTGGAAAATTACGGGACAGCAGAAGACAAAGATGTGTACCGCCATTTTGATGACGGAGATTATTCCATTGAACATATTATGCCCCAGCATTTGACTCCTGCCTGGGTTGCCAGTTTGGGAAGCGATTATGAACAGATTCACGAGATTTGGCTTCACCGAATTGCCAATCTTACCTTAACTGCTTATAATGCCAAATACAGCAACAGTTCTTTTGCGGAAAAGAAAAATATGCCCAATGGATTCAAAGACAGCGGCATCCGAATGAATGGGTACATTGCAGACAAAGACAACTGGGGACTGGCCGAGTTAGAGGACCGGAGTCAATATCTGGCAACCAGGGCGCTTCAGATATGGGAAGCGCCGGATACTGAATTTGTTCCGGAGGAAAAGCAGATGGACTCCTGTACATTGGAGGATGATGTGAATTTGAGCGGAAGAACCATTGCCAAATTTCACTATAAGAATACAGAACAGCCCGTAAGCAGCTGGATTGATTTGTATGAGCGCATTTTAAAAATCC
This sequence comes from Clostridiaceae bacterium, assembly GCA_009911065.1. GTDB lineage: Bacteria > Bacillota > Clostridia > Lachnospirales > Lachnospiraceae > Brotaphodocola. Next base: position 25,580 of record QXWR01000040.1, read on the forward strand.
TTCATGCAGATGATAAATCCGTTCTCTCAAAGCTTGCCTATACCTATGATTCGAATGTGGATTTGGCTCAATATGTAAGCAATAAGAAAGAGGATTTGCGAGAATCACTGGAAATTGACACAGGCTTATATGTGGAGAGAAATACCAGCACTGGACTTAAAATGTCTCTGCTGCGCCGGTTTTTTAAACTGTATGGAGCCGAGCCTTCGGATCTGATTTTTTACCTGAGAAATGATAAAAATGACAACAATGCATCTCAGAAAACCAGACAGAAAATCCGTAAAAAGTATTGGACATTTGCGTTGGATTTTATCCGCGAGGCCCACAAAGAGGATAGTTGTTTTTCCAATGTAAATCCATCTTCAGATAACTGGATTAACGGTTTTTTTGGAATCGGTGGTTTTAGCATTACCTGTGTGGCAAATTTTGAAATGGCAAGAGTGGAGCTTAGCCTTGCAAAGTCAGATCGGGAGAAGAATAAGAAGGCATTTGATCACCTGATGAGCTATAAAGGGGACATTGAAGAAAAGCTGGGAGGTCCCTTAAATTGGATGAAAAATGAGGAGATAAAAAGTTCTTCTATTACGATCTGCCTTAAAAATGTGGGAATTGAGCAGGAGGCAGACTGGCTTCAAATGGCAAAATTCCATGCAGAATGGAGTAAGAAATTTTATGATATTTTTGTGCCGTATTTAAGGGAGATGAGTTTTTAAGAATGAATAGAACATCATTATTTGCATGGATAAAAGAACAATACAAAACCGATCCAGACTATCCCTGGAACGATAACAATGCTGTTCTGCGGCACAAAGAAAATAAAAAATGGTTTGGAGTGGTTTTGGAAGTAGGACGGGATAAACTGGGTTTACCGGATTCGGAAATCACAGATGTTATTAATGTGAAATGTGATCCCTTTCTGATTGGATCTCTGCGAGGCCAACCAGGATTTCATCCTGCTTATCATATGAATAAGGAAAAATGGATTAGTATTCGTCTGGATGGCAGTGTGCCAGATGAAAAAATAAAAGATTTGATTGATTTAAGTTATCAGCTGACTGGTCCGAAAAAGAAAGATTCTGATAAAAATTTCAGCTAAGTTTTGCATTGGTTGGTATAATCATCAAACCCTACCACCCTCACGACTGCAAAACATACCGTAGCACCACTACGCCTCCGCTTTTCCCTCTGCACTTTCAGAAAAGTAGCCTTGCCGAAACAGAAAGGTATTTAAAATGGGTTATACCAGCAGCTTATACAGGTGTAATTTGGGGCTTTCCAACCAGCCAAAGCACATAAATCATCATCGAATGGACCAACAAACTTTCTAAGAGGTTTCACCAGCCAGAAGGCCGGTTTCCAAGGAGGAGAAAGGCCGCTAAAGAGAAAAAACAGCTTGTCTTTTTGTGTTTATTTGCTATAGTGGCTTTTTCAGGCACGCTCTAGTATATCATTTTTAAGGAAGTATATTAAACGGCTAGCTTTATTGATGCAGTGGTTCCATAAGCTGGATAGATCATGTTTCAATGGTTTTGGTTTGTCCATACCGCTGAATGGGTCACGGCGGGCATCTCTTTGATCAGTTCCTGTATATTGTTTTCGAAATAAAACGGGTCAGGGTCCGCCGTTATGTTTAACATCAGTATTTTTGTGGTTAGATTTCTTTAATAGGGGGATCTAACCATATTTTTTCAAAGTAGGTTTATGTCGTGTTTTTTAATCAGATCAAATCTGAATTCTGGTAAAAATTGATGACATATGATATAATCTAAAAAACGAAGGGATGAGCCTTTATACATATGGCATGGAACGGATGGCCATGAATGAAAGGACTCTGTTGATTACAGTGTTTGTTCAAGGAGCGATATTGCCTTTTGCAGGAGACCAAAAGCTTGAGATCCGGCGGGGAGCACAAGGGCATAATCGGTATTGTCTGGAAGCGGAATGGGGATTGGTGGAGATAACCTTATGTAAGGGAAAGGAATATAAGAGAAAATGAACGTAAATTTCCGGAAAATATTTATCCTGTTCAACCTTCTTTTGTATCTGCCTGTAATGCTGCTTTTATGGGCGGGACTTGGGGGCAGGGATTATTCCCTGGAACAAAAGGAGAATAGCCGCCTCATTGGGGTAAACTACATGACAATGAATAACGAATTTTATAAAATTCTCAATGAGGAGATCAGCAATCAGGTGGAGATCCGGGGAGATCGGATTGTGTTAAGAGATCCGGCTCTGAGCGTAGATCGGCAGATTGAGCAGATAGAAGAAATGCTGCAGATGGGGATTGATGTGCTGGTGGTGACGCCGGTAGACTGGAAAAGTCTGTCTAGTATTTTAAACAAGGCAAAAGGGCAGGGAGTGTTCATTGTAGTGGTGGATTCGGATTTGGAAGATGAAAACGTGGCGGATTGTACCATTACCTCGGACAATTATAATGCCGGTCGTCTGGTAGGCCAGTATTTTCTGGAACAAAACAAAGAATCGAAATTGATTGTGATGACTCACGATGTAGCAAAATCTGGTCAAGACAGAGTGAAGGGATTTTTAGACGAGGTGGAGAAAAGTGACAAAATTCATGTGGTGAAACGTATCAACTGTGATGGCCAGTTGGAGATTGCTATGCCGAAAATGCAGCAGGTGATTGAGGAAGGGGTTTCTTTTGACAGCGTATTCTGTCTCAATGATTTAGCAGCTGTGGGGGTGGTAGCGGCGCTGGATGAGCATGATCTGCTAAAACAAGTAAAAGTGTATGGTATTGATGCTTCCCCAGATGCCAAGGCGCTGATTAAAGAAGGAATGATGTCTGCTTCTGCGGCACAATTTCCCTCCCAGATTGGGCAGATAACAGCAGATGTAATCTACCGCTTGTTGGACGGGGAAGCCGTGGAGGGAAGGATTCAGGTGCCGGTAGAACTGGTTACGCAGGAAAATGTGGAGCAGTACAGTATTGACCGCTGGCAGTAGAAAAAGAGGGATTTGGTGATGAACAGAAAGGGGTTTCCGGATTTTGTCCTGAGTACTATGAAAAATTTGAATATGGTTATGATTCTGTATCTGACCATGGTGACGGTGCATAGTCTGTACGGGTATGTGGATGGAAATTCTGCCGTGGATTTTTTAATACAAGTAAAACGGATGCCCATGGAGCCGTGGAAGCTGTCGGTTCTGTCTATTGGCTTATATGTGTGTCTGCTTCTTTTGCTGTCAATCCATTGCCAGAGCAAGAGGAGTTTTTTGGTGAAAACAGTTCTGGAGCTGGGGGTCGTATTTGCTATCAGCTATGTGCTGAATTTCAGTTATACAGGCATGGTGCTTCTCATAATTGCAGATACCATGCGCTATTTTTCTGATTTGAAGCGGAGAGTGCTTCTGGTGGCGTCAATTTGTGTGTTTTACATTCTGCTGGACTATGATCTGCTGTCAGCCGTCTGCCCTATTATTTCCACAGAGACCTGCTGGGGCTATTATGGCAGGGAGACACAATCCCTGCTGCTGGGAATCCGGAATATCCTTAATTCCTTAAACACGATTGTCTTTATCAGCTATGCGATTGTATTGATTCTGACAGAGGTAAGGGAAAAGGAACGGATATTGGGGCTGAATGAAAAATTGAACACAGCTAATCGGGAGCTGCGGTCAGCCAATGAAAAGCTGGAGGAATATGCTCGGGAGTCAGAGAAAGCGGCGGAGACCAGGGAGCGAAACCGCCTTGCTAGGGAGATTCATGATACTCTGGGCCATTCCCTGACCGGGATTATCACCGGTATTGACGCCTGTGTCATGCTGGTGGATGTGGCGCCAGAAGCCACCAAGGAACAGCTGAAAGCCATTGCAGGGGTGGCCAGACAGGGTATCAAGGATGTTCGGCGCTCGGTGAAGGCTCTCCGGCCAGATGCGCTGGAAAGCATGAATCTAAAGGCAGCTTTGGTGCAGATGATAGAGGAAGCAAAACGTTCCACAGGGGTTGAGATTACCTGGCAGATAGAGCCGACGCTAAAGGGCTTTAACAAGGACGAGGAGGATATTATCTACCGGATTGTACAGGAGTCCATTACCAATGCCATCCGGCATGGAAAGGCAGATAAGGTGTGGGTTTGGATTAACCGGGATTTCAATATGCTGAAGATTCATATAGAAGACAATGGAGTGGGGTGCGTCAATGTGCAGAAAGGATTTGGCCTGCATCATATGGAGGAGCGGTTGAATATGCTGAAAGGTTCTTTATCCTATCACGGAGACCATGGTTTTGTCATAGATGCCAGTATTCCTATCAGATGGGGGATGGAGGAAGAAAATGATTAAGATACTGATTGCAGATGATCAGGAACTGATCCGGCAGAGTCTTATGATTATCTTAAACAGCGAGAGCAATTTTGAAGTAACCGATGCGGTGACCAACGGAGTGGAAGTTATACGCTCTGTTAGGAAGGAAAAACCAGATGTGATACTGATGGATATCCGGATGCCAGAGATGGACGGGGTGGTCTGCACCCAGATTATAAAAGAGAATTATCCTGATATCAAAATCATTATCCTGACCACTTTTGACGATGATGAGTATGTGTTTAATGCTCTGAAATACGGAGCCAGCGGTTATCTTCTCAAGGGAATTTCCATGAAAGAGCTGACAGAAGCGATTCACAAGGTCTATCACGGAACAGCCATGATTAATGAGGACATTGCCTCCAAGGTTGTCCGGCTGTTTTCCAGAATGGCACAGTCCAATATTGCAATTCAGGTGGATGAACGGCAGTCGGCTGATCTAAAAGACAGCGAATGGCAGGTCATTGTACTGGTGGGAAGCGGTCTGTCCAACAAGGAAATTGCGGCAAAGCTGAATCTGTCTGACGGAACGGTGAGAAACTGTATCAGTACAGTTTTAAGTAAGCTGAATCTGCGAGATAGAACACAGCTTGCCATATGGGCAGTGCAGACCGGCGCAATCCATAAGACGCTTTGAGAGGAAAACGGATGGGACGCGAATCAGACAGGAACCGGGAAGATAAGAATAAAATGAGCAGGGATAAGATGGATAGAACCGAAGCGGACAGGGAAGAAACGGGAAAAAACAGAGAGGTCGGAGACGCAGAAGACAAAGATGAGGCAGAAAAAAACAAAACAGCCAGGGAAGAGGTGAGAAAAAAATATGGCATCCAGGCAGGGCTTTGTGCTTTTCTTCTGCTATTGTTGTGGATGATAGCTAGCGACGCCTACAAAATGCTTCCAGGCTTTTATGAAAATGTGATCCGGGTGGGTGTGTTCAGCGACAGCTACTGGAAGGTGCAGAATGGTTATTCTTACCAGATATTAGAGGATGCCATTGCAGAGTTTGAAAAGCAGCATCCGGGTACACGGGTGGAGTATGTGAGCGGTATTATTCGAGAGGACTATTCGGAATGGCTGTCTGAACAGATGATGAGAGGAACAGCCCCGGATATTTTCTTTGTGCCGGGAGAGCACTTTAATGATTTTGCGGAAGCAGGGGTGCTGATGGATTTGACCCCTCTTATAGAAGGGGATGGGGAATTTTCGCCGGAGCGGTATTATACCTCTGCCTATGCGTATGGAAATTATGAAGGGGTGCAGTACGCCCTTCCTTATGAATGTGCCCCAAAGCTGATGTTTGTGAATAAGAGTATTTTGGAGCAGGAGGGGATCGGCATGCCCGGGAATGAGTGGACATGGGAAGATTTTTACAGGATTTGCCGGGAGGTCACAAAGGACACAGACGGGAACGGCATCATTGATCAGTTTGGGGTTGTGGGCTATACCTGGGAGGACGCTTTTGATTCCAATGGGGTGACATTGTTTGACAAGAAGGGAACCGAGTGCTATCTGACGGATGAGAGGGCGAAGGCAGGGATTTCCTTTATCGGGAAATTGGAGGAGCTAAACGGTGGCTACAGCATTTCCAGCAAAGAGTTTGCCTTGGGGAATGTGGCATTTCAGCCCATGCTGTTTTCAGAGTACCGGGCGTATAAATCCTATCCTCTTAGTATTAAAAAATACTCAGGATTTGAGTGGGACTGTCTGACCATGCCTGCCGGTCCGGAGGGGAGAAACATTTCCCGCTTGGATACTCTTACTCTTTCTATGAGTAGATCTACGATTCATAAACAAGAGGCGTGGGAACTGATGAAATTACTTACAGGTGATGGGAAGATCCAATCGGAGATTTTCAGATATTCAGAAGGAGTTTCTGTGTTGCGGGAGGTTGTGGAATCTGAGGAGAACCAGGGATTCCTCACAAGGAATCCAGATACTGGAAATGCCCCCGGCCTTTTTCTTTTAAGCGATGCGGTAGAGCAGGCGGTTGTGACTGCCCGGTTTCACGATTATGACAGGGCAGTAGGAGAGGCTGACCGGGCAGTCAGAAGTATCTTAGAGGGCAGTTCCAATATTAATATGGAGACGATTATCCAGAACCGAAAGGTGAACCGCTATTTGAAGGAGATGCAGTAGAGGTTGTGAACAGGCAGAGCCGGATTTTCGGCTCTGCTTTTATCGTATTCATACCGATATCAGCCAGGAGTTACCATTGGGCCGGAGACCGTGCCGCAAGCCCTTTGGCCTGATGCGTTGATACCTATTATGGGGAGTAGAAGAAATAAGGAAGGGAATTGTGGAAGTAAATATGACAAATGTCATGGAAAAAAATGACATATAGCAGACAGAAAGAGTGACACATGTTAGGTGAACATGTGTCGCTTTTTTTATATACTGTAGCCATAAAACAAAGTGCTGCTGAAAAAATACAGGAGGGAATACAAAAATGAAGTACATATTGCTGGTAAGCCATGGCACCATGGCGCAGGGAGTACACAGTGTGCTGGATATGCTTGTGGGAGAAGGCAGAGAGGATATTTTGTCTACAAGCCTGAAAAACGGAATGGGAGCAGATGAGCTGGCAGAGAATGTGCGCAAATGTGTTTCTGTAGTTAAGAAGGAGGATGAGCTTCTTGTTTTTGCAGATTTGATCGGAGGTTCTCCTTTGACCACTACAGCCAATGTGCTGGCAGAGGAAGGGCTTTTGAACCGGACTACCATGGTGGGAGGAATGAACCTGCCATTGGTGGTGAGCGCCATTGTATCAAAGGATAGTGTGGATAGCAAGGTTCTTGTTGATATGCTGGTTCCGGAGGCGAGGGAAGCGCTTCGGGAGTTTACGGTGGCAGCCAGCGAAGGAGAGGACGAAATCTGAAAGAGTCAGGGCTAATGTGGTGTTTGTATTATATCTGGCGAAACCTGGCAGGATAAATTTTCATCAGCAAGGTGGGATGAGAAGACCAAGGGACAGACAATGAGCAAGATAGGAGGAAAAGGCCGAGGGGCAGGCATGAGCAAGACGGCGGGAGAAGGCCAAAGAGGAATAGAAGCAAAGATGCGAGAGTAAGCAAAGCGATAAAAGAAGGCCAGAGGCAGGAAAGCCATAGGTGCCGGAAAAAATAAGATATGAAAAAAACGCAGGTTATTTAAAGAAGAAAAATATAAATTTCAGGAGGAAATAATTATGGCAATCTCATTTATCCGTGTGGATGACAGAATGATTCATGGTCAAACATGTACCAGGTGGGCGTTGGAGTACCCTTGTGACGGGCTGATTGCTGTCAACAATGCAGCGGCAAAGAATCCGGTTTTAAAATCTGCATACAAGAGTGCAAGCGGAAAAAAGACATTTGTGTGGTCATTGGAGGAATTTAAGGAAAAGAGTGAGAAGGTGTTAAAGAGCAAGGACAACTATTTCCTTATCACCAAAAATCCCCTGGATATGGAGACCATTCTGGTGGAGCAGGGATTAAAGCCGGGAATCAGCACAGTGATCATCGGGCCATGCAACGACCGGCCGGGGACGACTAAGCTGGGCAACAATCAGTCCATCACCCAGGAGGAGGCTCAGGCTTTGGAGAACATTATGAATGCAGGCTATGAGGTTGAGTTTGCTCTTTTGAAGGATGAAGCTATCGGCAACTGGAAAAAGTTCAGAGGACAGTTTGGATTTCACTAAGAAAAGATAAAGGTGAAAAGATACTTCACCTTGAGCAGCAGATAATGTAAAGCATGCACAGAATGGAGGAAATTATGACAATCAGTTGGTTACAGGCAGCGCTTCTTGGTCTGTTTGCGTGTCTGGCAAGTATGCCCGGTATGGGCGGTTCATCGGTTGGCAACTACACATTCGGAAGACCCTTAATTGGCGGATTTATATGCGGTTTGATTCTGGGGGACATGACTACCGGAATCCTGGTGGGATGTGCCATGCAGGTGGTCTACATTGCACTGGTCACTCCCGGCGGCACCGTGTCAGCAGATGTACGGGCGGTCAGCTACATCGGGATTCCTCTGGCCATGGTTGCATTGAAAAGCTATGGACTGGAAGCTACCTCAGCAGAAGGGGCGGCGCTGGCTACTTCTTTTGGCGCCATGGTAGGCACCCTGGGAACCGTATTGTTTTACGGGACAGCCACTATCAATCTGGCATGGCAGCATATGGGCTGGCAGGCCGTGGAAAAAAGGGATTATCATAAATTATATATGATTGACATGGTTTTGCCCTGGATGTCTCACTTTATTTGTTCCTTTATTCCCACACTGATCATGTGCAAGATGGGAACCAGTGTGGTAGAATTGATTAAGACCACACTTCCCATGGATGGGATTGCCATGAAAACATTGTTTACCGTAGGTTCGCTTCTTCCCTGTGTGGGTATTGCAATTCTATTAAAGCAGATTGTAAAGCAGGTGACAGACTTTATTCCCTATCTGTTTGGCTTCACCCTGGCGGCATCCATGGGAATCAACCTGGTATCGGCAACTGTTATCGCCGGAATGTTTGCAGTCATTAACTATAAGATTAAAATGCTGTCCGTGAGCAGGGTTTCGGCTGCCGGCGGATATGATGACGACGAGGAGGATATCTGATATGGAGAAGAAGCTGTCAAAAAAGGCTCTTACAAAGTCCTTTCATAATTGGTTCTACGGACATTTGACCTGTTTTTCCCAGGAGCACATGCAGACCTTCGGCTATCTGTGTTCCATGCTTCCTCTGGTGGAGGATTTGTATGACAATGAAGATGACAAAGCAAAGGCCATGAATACCTACACCGCGTTTTTCAACACAGAGCCTCAGCTTGGCACTTTGATTGTAGGCATTACTGCGGGCTTGGAGGAGGCAAGGGCAGGCGGAACAGAGGATGTGGACGATGAGACCATCAATGGCCTTCGTGCCGGCCTGATGGGACCCATTGCGGGAATCGGGGATTCCCTTGTGGTAGGAACGGTGATTCCCATTCTTCTAGGCATTGCTATGGGAATGTCCACAGGCGGTTCTCCTCTGGGAGCAATTTTTTACATTATTGTTTGGAACTTATTTGCTTATTTTGGAATGCGGTTTCTGTATTTTAAAGGATATAGCCTTGGAACGAAAGCCGTGGAATTTCTGATTGGCGCCCAGGGAGATGCCATTCGGGAGTCTGTTTCCATCCTTGGCGGAATGGTGATTGGAGCTGTGTCCGCAACCTGGGTCAGCGTTACCACATCCCTTCAGCTTTTAAATGAAGCAGGGGAACCCTATCTGGTGCTGCAGGACAAATTAAATGAGGTGTTTCCTGGCCTTCTCACAGCTATTTTCGTGATCGCCTGCTGGTTTTTGATGGCAAAAAAACGGATGTCGCCCATTAAGGTGATGCTGCTTTTGGTGGTGGTTGCGTTTGCAGGCGTGCTGTTAGGCTTTTTCAACCCCGGACTTGTTTACTAGGAAGAACGCTTGTGAAACGGAGTTTCACAATAGAAATGCGTTCTGACGATTTGCAGGTGACGCACAGCGGTGCATACCGATACGAGGAGGAAATGTTATGAAGGCTGCAGAAAAGAACCGATTATCCCGGGAGGCGGCGCTTCAGATGAAGGCTCTTGGACAGATTGAAAGATGGAAAAAAACAGCCCTTGCCTTGTCTGCCATTGGTGTGGCGTTTCTTTACGCAGGATTTGGGGGACAGGAGAAAAATATCTTCTTCAGTATTGTGGGCATTTCTTTGCTTTTTGCAGGCGTGGGGAGCGCGGCAGTGTTAAACTTAGGGCTTCGAAATGGGAAACGCAATGTGGAAAAGATATTAAATCAGTTGGAGGCAGATGAGTTATGTCATATAAGTTGATCTGTTTGGACGTGGACGGAACTCTTTTGAATGATGAAAAGAGGGTTCCGGAAGCCGTGAAGGAAAGCCTGAAAAGGGCATACAGCATGGGAATAAGGATTGCTTTGATCACAGGAAGAATGCCGGTGGCAACTGAGCTGGTGGAAAAGGAGCTTTCCATCCCCTGTATTAAGGCCTGCAATGCAGGGACATATATTCTTCTTGGAGAGGATTGTATTCACAGCAGGCATTTGTCCTTTGAGACAGCGCAGAGAATCTATGAGACTTTTTTGGCTGATTATCACATACCTTTGTGGATTTTCCAGGGGAGAAAGTGGTATGTTACCAGTGTGGATGCTTATGTGGACCGGGAGAGTCGGATTATTAACCATCAGCCGGAACCCGGTGATTTAGAGGCTCTGACAAAGGTGTGGAAAATGGATGGAACCGGCCCCAATAAGCTTCTCATCGGCGCAGACCCGGAGATAATTTGCCAAGTTCAGGCCAGAATGAAGGCTGAGGGGTCTTCAGGAGTGGATGTGGCACGTTCGTCAGAGATTTATCTTGAAATATTTCCTAAGGGAGCTAACAAAGGGGAGGCACTAGAGGCGATTTGCAGGAATCTGGCCATCAGCCCTGAGGAAACCATTGCCTTTGGTGATCAGGAGCTGGACATTCCCATGCTTAAGAAAGCGGGTACAGCCGTTGCTATGGGGAATGCCATTGAGGAATTAAAAGAATTGGCGGATTTTGTGACAGGAAGCAACAATGACGGAGGAATTGCCTTTGGGCTGAATCATTATTTATCCATATAAAAGGGGAGAAAATCTATGGTTAGATTGGAATTTCAGGTAAAGGATCCTGTCGGTCTTCTGCCGGAGGCCGCCGGAAAGCTGGTAAAAGAGGCGATTCAGTGTACCAGCAGGGTGGAGATAAGGAAAGGAGAAAAAAGCGGTGATGCCAAGTTGATTTTTCATGTGCTTTCCCTTTCTGCTAAGGCGGGCGAAAACCTGGAGATTCTGGTAGAAGGCGAAAAGGAGCAGGAGGAAGCCATAAGGCTTAAGGAATTTATAGAGTTAAATATGTAGTCAAATTAACAGGGGAGTTTAGATATAATCCAGAGCTGTCGCAAATACGGCAATTCCACAGAATAAGGCTGATTTAATCCTGTTTTTTCATCAAGATGGGAAAATATCTGATTCTTTACTTTTCTTTATACTTGGAATAAAAAGTAAGGAGGGATTTGGGGAGGGAGTAATGGAGCGCTTGGTTGTGGTTGTAAATTATTTGATTCGTGGATATGTCTCCGCCATTTTGTATTGAAATGGCGGAGACAATTATGTTTTCATCTTGTTTTCCTGACTTTTGGAAGTTAAACTTTCTTTTGCAGGGCATCAAATCCCAAAGTAATAACCACAGGAAGACAAACTGCAATTGGATATATATAGCGGAAATAATCTCCATTACAAGGTCCAGCCATACAAATAAGAAGCTGAACATACAAAGGAGCTGTATAAAGTATGGAAGTAATATTTTTACACTTTAAGCAATAACATGTCCATAATATTAGCAGCCATGTATAGGTTGCGGAAGATAATAATACAGAGAGAACCGGAAGATGAAATATGGCTTCCCGAAATTGTTCATAGGTATTTCTAAAAATATTTAGTTGAGGTGGATAGGCAAAGTCTGTATGGATTTCATCTGCTGTTAAATTATTGGTTATTTCCATCGAATTGGCACTCCAGGAATAGGAGTATGGACCAGATAAGATGGAAGATGGATAAAAAAAGCGGTATTTATTATTTAAAGTAGCCTGTAAATAAATACCGGGATGTTTCCAAAACATTTGTAACCAGCATCGAAAATATTGTTTCATGTCATTTGGAGTAGCAAATTTATTGAAAGTGGCTTTTACAGGATCTGAAAGATTGGGATTGTATTGTTCTGCAAGATGGTCGTAATCTAAGACTTGTGAAATTGCTTGTTTTTCTTCTATGGTAACATCGTCCTTGGCATCTCTAAGATATCTGGCAGTTTGCTGAAATGGAATGGAGAGCATCTCTTTGGGACTTGAAGGAGTAATTTGGAAGAATGGTAATATAAGTTGACCGTATATAGCAGTAAGCAACAATGTACCTGTAAATATAAAAAACATTCGTTTTCTTAACCTATTTTTCATCAATCCAGAAATACATGCGGTTAATAGAATTATATATTTACCATCATTTCTAAAAAAGATAATACCAAAAAGCGATATTATGAATATTACTTTTTTTAGTAGAGAATCCATATTGTTTTGAAAAAATAATATAAATAGCAATAAAAATACTGAAAAAAGAACATCTTTCGTTATTAAGAACATATAATTTTGTATTCTAGGGGAGACAATAAAATATAATATAGTGAGAAACATAATAGAATAATTCATATTATGCTCAACATTTATTTTAATTAATAAAGCAATAATGGATATAAAAATGATTAATTGAAAAAAACAATATAAGAAAATTCCCATATTGTATGAATCAAAACAAGCTTTTCCAACAACGATAAACATATGTATTAGCAATGAATGTATAATTGGATGATGATTATTTAATCTTACATTCTCAGAAATTAAATTTAAGGATTCAGATGTCCCTTCTTTTAAATTAAAACATTGAACAATTTGGCTGATGGTATCCCCCATAAACATTCCAGGATAAGACAAGAGTATATAGGGGATATAAGCAATAAAAAGTGTAAAAAAAACAGTAGAAAAAGTTTTTTTGTGAAAAAAACAATAATATTGTTCAAATAATTTACTTAAAATTGTGGTGGTGGGGGGGGGTAAAACAAAGCTATTACTTTTTACTAATTGATCTAAATAATAAAAGATAATAGTAATTATAGAGGAAAAAAGGAAAAAATGACCGACGAAAAAGATTATATCTCTAATTATTTTAAATCCATTTCCCCAAATAAGTTGCCAACTATTATCTAATTCAAAGGATATTCCCAATACCATAAAACATGAAAATAACAATGCAGGTATGTAAATATATTTTCTTTCAGATTGAGAAAAATTAGTTTTGTAGATATAATAAGTTTTTTTATAAAAAACACCAAACATAAAAAATAATAGTAAATTAATACATTGTGTACTTTTAAAGACAGTTAAAATAAATAAAAAATCATTAATATTAGGATCATATGAATTTGAAAAATCACTATTTAATGATATAACTGTCCATAATGCATAGATCCAAATTTTAGGTTGAATTAGTATAATAAGATGATTAGTCCTGACACTTTTCATAATAATCTTTCCTTTCATTACCGAGAGGTTCAATTCCACCTTTATTATATAATATCAGAAATAATATAGACTGGCCGTTGTTTAACTTCTTCATAAATTTTAGCTATATAGTATCCTAAAATTCCTATGCTGACCATTACAATACTGCTAATAATTAACAATAACAAAATTACTGTGGTAAACCCTTCCAGCGCTGTCCCTGAATAGTATCGAAAAAGTGTCTGTATAGTCAAAATGATTGCTCCTAAAAGCGTTATCATACCTGCAACGGTTATTAATTGAAGGGGAAAAGTGGAAAATGCTGCAATATTTTTTAAAGCATATTTAATTAATGACCATTTCGACCATTTCGATTGTCCAAATTCCCGTTCTCTTACATCAAATTCTATTTCTGTTTTTTTATAACCTACCCATGAGGAGGATGCACGGAAAAACTGATTTCGTTCTGGCATGGATAAAATGCTGTTTACCACCTGTTTATCCAACAGCTTAAAATCAGATGCCCTTGACATATCCATTTTTGTGGCAAATGTCATTAAGTGATAAAATATCTTGGCACCTGTTTTATAAATTACATTTTCACGTCCTCTGTTTCGCTTTACGCCTTCTACTACTTTATATCCTTGTTGCCATAACTGGTACATTTCTACCAGCTTCTCCGGTGGATGCTGTAAATCACAATCCATGACTGCGCACACTGTCCCAGAAGCATAGGCCAAACCAGCCATGATTGCTGCTTCTTTTCCAAAATTTCTGGAAAAACAGATTCCCATCACCTGACTGTGCTCCTTTTTCCTTTTTGATAGTTTGCAGATTTCATTCCATGTAGAATCGGTTGAACCATCATTGATATAAACTAATTCATGGGCTATGTGATGACTGCTTAATATTTGGTCGATGGCGGTATATGATTTTTCAATATTTTTATTTTCATTATAGGCTGGCAGAATAACTGATAAGATTCCCTTCATAGCTCCTACTCCAATTCTTCAATTTTTATGACGATCAGATCCTCATATATTTTGATGGATCCATCTGAAGGATAACAGGGCATGGTTTTTATAAAGTCCATTTTCTTTATCTCTTCAACTGTTTCTGCATCAGCTAGAGGGATAAAATAGCCTTGAAAATTTCTGATAAATGAATTGCGGGAATAAGCATTAATGAGGGATGTTGTATTCCCACCATACAAGTAAGGTGTATATGCACTCCAGGAATATTTGAAATTGGGATCTGAGAAATTATTCCCTATAAATATCCATTGAAAAGATTCATTAAAATGCTCTGTTTCCTGCACTCTGGTAATTACCATAGTCAAGTAGTTTTCTGTTTGGCGGTTCATATAATACATAGCTGTATAGTTTCCGTTTGAAAGCCATATATAACTGAATAGAATTATCCCATAAACAATTTTTACAATATTGCAAATACCCCCCCCCGAATAAAATAGCTGGTGTGCTATCTTTGATTTTGTCTTCCATAATTTTTCAATCAAAATCAGAGGCAAAAAATAAATAAAAACAGCAGCATAAATCATAAGTGTATAGATATAACTCTTTGGACACATAATTTGAATACTGTTTACTGCCAATGGAAAAATAAGACATAGTCCAATCGTTCCCATATAGATTGGCCACTTATATTTGTTTATAATTAATAAAAATAAAATAGCGCAAACGCTGAAAATACCAAGGAAAATGACCGCAAATTTCAAAATATTCGTTGATGTCACACCATAATAATTTTTAATAGGCATTTTTAAAAATTGGAGAAAAGTTTTTGTAAGCAAAGCAGGAAATTCTTGCAGATCTAATTTTCCCATAGAGTCAACGCCCTGATAATCATGAAGTTCTTTCCCATAATACCAAAGAGACACTTTAAGCAATCCAAAATAGGTAAGCATACCGCCAGCAAGACAGCCAAGATAGGAAACCCCGTTTTTTATGATTACTTTTAGTGATGAATCTTCTTCAAGAATTTTACTGATTAAAAGCAATACAAACAAAGTTGCTGTCATTGGAAAATATGCCTGGTAGATACCTAAGGAGCATGCTTGAAGAAACATGGATAAAAAATGACCATGAGGAAATCTTTCTGTCACCCACACAGCCATAACAGCCATGGCAATAGCAAGGGCATAATAGGGAGCTGTATATATAAAGAACAAAGTACTTGTTACAGTTGGAAAACAGAGAAAAACGCTTGTCCAAATAGCTCCTATCCATACATTATCCACATGAAACAAATCCAATATCAAACATGCTACTAAAAGTAGTATTCCAATAGTAATTAGCCCATTAAATAAAGAAATATTATAATTTCCCCATACTTTTCCTATAAAATCTCCAAGAATGGTAAGAAACCATCGACCGGAAGCGATTCCAGTTCCATATCCAGACGGAAGTACCGCAACATTGTCATAATTATGTAGGATATTTACTAAAACGAATAAATGAGCAAATAATGCTGTAAAAAAACCAGCAAATAATGGTATTTTATATTTTGCAAAAAAGCATTTAATATTTAGAAACATCATATTCTCCTAAAATTTTTTATAACTATTTTATATTGATCAATTTCAATATATTTACAATTGGTTCTTTCAGTTCCATAAGGTTTTAATATTTGATCTTAAAAACAAGAGGAAGGATACTGCTTTTAATCCAATTACATGACATAAAAAATTTAGTAGTTTCTCATTTTTTCTTTTTGAATACCGAATGATAAATTGAAATGATTGAAGAGACTTCCAGTATCTTTTTTTATTTTCTTTTGAACATTTCCAATAATCAGAAAGTAGTGAATTATAAATTAAATTTAGATTTCCAAATAGCAATCTTCTTGTTGATGGTTTCAAGTTGTTTTCTGAACAAAATTTGTTAAAGAAAAAGCAAACATTTAACTTGTCTTTATAAATGGCATTTGAAAAACTGCGTGTGATAGAATCAATTCGATTTCTAGTATAAAGATAAAATGGATAGTTAAAAAAACATACATTATCAGCTAACAGTAAGAGATGTGGCGTCCATAATGCATCCTCAAAGTATCGTTCACATGAAAAGAAAATATGGTTATTTAGAATAAAGTCTCTTCTTACAATATTAAGCCATGCATACCAATCATAATGGGAGGTATTATTTAGTAATTTTATGATTAGTTTTTCTTTGGAAATATTTAAGTTAGATTTATTAAAGTAGTAGGAGCATTCTATTTTCTTATTAGGATATACGGAGATATAACGCCCAATATAGACATCTGCATTATCATGCTTAGATATTGTACAAATTATTTCTGATATAGCATTTTTATTTAATGCATCATCACTATCTAAGAAGATAAGATAAGTTCCATGGGCATGTTTTATCCCACAATTTCTAGCATCTGATAATCCTCCATTTTTCTTATGAATGACAGTTACAGATTGATATTTACTGGCGTAAAAATCACATATTTGTACAGAACTATCTGTTGAACCATCGTCAATTAATAAAATTTCCACTTGATGTTCATATTGTTTTATTTGTGATATAACACTTTTAATACATTTATCTAAATACAGTTCAACATTATAAATAGGGATAATAATACTAATTAATTTTTCCATTTCTATCACCTAGTTATTCCATAAAGTTTTGCAATAAAGAAACAGTAATGATACCATTTACGAAACATGATTTTTCTTAAAAAGAGATATTTAAAGCTTAGATAATTTATATTATAATGCAAACTATTATGGATAAGTGGATGGTCTAAAATGTCCTTAATTTTAGCAAGCTGCTCCTTTGGTGTTAATGTTTGAATAGTGGATACTCTTACTAATGAGGAGAAAATATGTTTGATATGTATTTGATAAAGAATTTTAAAGTTTTTTGGGGAATTGCATTTCAAATCAACTAATAATTGACGTTCCTCTTGCATTCTTCTTAAACATAACAAATGAAAATTATCCATATATTCGGATGACAAGGTAATATGTTCAGGTTTTCGATAATTATAATAAATTTTTGATATGCATTTCACTTGATTAGCCTTTGAAAATGCCTGAATATTAAATAAAAAATCTTCAATCATTTTAGTAGATTCAAAAGATAAGTTATAAGAATGCAAAAAGGCAGTTTTATATATTTTATTCCACGCATAGGGAAATACTTTTTGCTCGTCCAGTTGAATAACTTGATTTCCAATCAATTCATAATCTTTTATATGCGGTATTAATTTGACTTGTTTGACTATATGGCCTTTAGAATTTTCAAAATTTTGAGTAAATCCAAAAACTATAATATCTAAATTATCGTAAGTACTATATAATGATAATTCTTCAAGAGTGTTAATTTTTATTGTGTCATCTGAATCCATAAAAAAGATCCATTTTCCTTGGGCTAATGAAATTCCAGTATTGCGGGCCATTCCAAGTCCATGATTAATTTTTTTATTGTGTAAACGAATTCTTTTTTCATTTTTTATATATTGCTGACATATTTGCAGAGAATTATCTGTAGAAGCATCATTAATTAAAATTAATTCCCAATTTGTATAGGTTTGCTTTATTACGCTGTTAATAGCTGATTTTAAATATTTTTCTGCATTATAAATGGGCATTATAATTGAAAAAACGGGATAAGAGTTTTCATTTTCCATATAAATCACCTGATTATATTTTTTCTAAAGATTGTTTTACATCTTTTGATTAATGCTTTGGTTTCTGGTTTCCAATATGCATAAAAAAGAATGAATAGTATGTTTGGAATACAAATTGATACTACAATATAGAAGCCAATTTGAACCAATATATTTGTAGTAATTATGCTGTTACATATATGTTTAGAGATAATCATACTAACCAGAGCAAGAATTTCAAACCACAAGATTTCTTTCCAATATTCTCCAATGGTTCTCCCAAGAATTTTTTTATAAATCAGACAAGGATAGGTGTAGGTGAATAAAATAGTGGAGCTAAAGATAGTTCCCATAAAAACTCCTGCTAAACCAAAATAATGGAGAAATACCAATGATGTTAATAGATTTATAAAAGATTCTATAATGGGAATAAATCGGTCTTCATATAAAATTCCTCCGGCTTCTTTAAAAACAGAAAATACAGTTCTCATTCCTGTAATGCAAAAATTGAGCGCTAGGATAAATAAGGTAAATTCTGAAATAAGATATTTTTTTCCGAAAATTTGACCAATTAAGGGTGTTGTTACGCAATAAATCCCTGTAGTTGCACAATTAATAAGCGCTCCATTTAAGATATAAAGTTGCATAAAGATTTCATATGTTTTTTTAGTATCTTTTTCAATTAAAAGATGTCCAACACTTGCAGTAGATGCAGTCAATGTTTGAGTACAAATACTTTTTATAGAATTTATGATTAAGGAATAGTTAGAGTAAATTCCTACACTGGTTAATCCCAAATATTTGGATATTAATATGTTATCTGTTCCTAAAACTACGAATCCCCCGATTTTATGAAAAAAACTTCCTTTTACTTTTTGTTTAATATCAAGAAACACAGTGGTTGGTATAGGTTGTTTTTTTAGGTGTTTCAAAAATGGATATCGCTTATTTGCAATATAAGAAATGATCAGATTACTGACTAATCTGCATATTATCATGGTAAACAGATACAAAATAAAGCTATGGGAACAAAGTAAAACTATAACTTGAAGGAACTTGCTTGATAATTGATATATAATATCACAAAATATCACCCAATAATTTTTTTGGTCTGCAATTAGGATGGAACGCTTATAGGAAAATAAATAAGAGCATACGGAATCCAGCAAAAACCAAATATAAATAGCAGGGAGCGAATAAGGAAGGGAATAATCATGAATGATATATTTAAGTACAGGTATAATCAAGATACCGATACTGAAGATTATACCAGCAATCCCGATATAACACTTCTTATAAAAATACATTAAAGTTTGAATTGCAAGTACATCTTTGTTTTTTAGAGGTTGGTATAGATGATAAATCATAGTCATTCCAATTCCTAATTCAGCAATAGACAACATGGAGAGAATATTGCTAAATAAACCATTGATTCCCTGATATTCAATTCCTAAAATAGAAATTAGGACCTTTCGACTGAAAATTCCTAATCCTATGGTGGCGAGATAGTAAATAATGCTTGCAATGGAATTGTAGAAGGTATTTTTTGTTTTCAAGTTATTTTACCTGTCCTGGTTATTTGATTATTACTTGTGTAAAAGTATAAAATTGTTAATATAATGAAAATGGGTTTTATATTGTATGCTTCGAATTGACTCATTAAAAGAAAGATACCTAAAAATGCTTCCAAAAAGTACCGTATTTTGGTATCATTCAATCGTTTTACTTTTTGCAATAATAATAAAAATAACATGCTAAATACAATAAATCCCCCGAGTCCTGATTTATATAATACATCAATGACCAAATTATGCGTATGTGCAACAAAAGACATTTTATCATATAAATTTAGTTTTTCTGATAATACTTCAGCAGATTCCAATCCATTTCCCAATAACAAATGATTCATAATATGTACTTTTGCATTTTGCCATATTTTAGTTCTTCCTGTAAATGTTATATCTTTTCCTAGAAGGTTAACCATTTTTTTTAATAACCAGCTATTTGAATTATTCCATACGAGAAAATAGAAAAAGGATATATTAAAAATGAGATAGGTCTTTATATTAAAAATATAGCGAAACACTTTATTATTAAAAAGTATCATATAAAGAACTAGAAAACATAAACCGAATAAAGAAGTAATTGATCCTTTAATTATAATTGTCCCCAAAGAAATAAACCATAAAATAATATAATTGAGGGGAATTTTGTTAGAGTATTTTTTGAAAAAAATATAGCCTATTGCAATAGTTGGATAAATATAAATAATAAATCCATTGTAATTACCTAGAAAAAAGTTGGTATTTTTTATTCCACGAATATCTTCATACATTCCATCTGGAAATAATAATAATGATATAAAATTTATAATAATTAAAAGATAAAAGAAGCAATAAATATTTTTTAAGAATATATTTTCGTTATAATTATATGTAAATTGTATTCCTACACACATGTATAATAATAAAATTCCTTTTCCCCATATTGCGGATGCAATTTGTCCATGATGTAATATAGTACTAAATAATTGTATAATGAGAAACATACTAACTAATAAATAGTATTTATGAATTTTTTGATAATACATGAGATAGAAAATTATCAAACTTACAATTGTTAAATTGATAAAAATATCATATTTAACTAAAACTGTATAGTTAAGATAATCTGGAAAAAATGAAAAAAGTACTATAGCTCCAGTCATCATATACATTAGAATATTCCTAGTATTTATTGCATGTTTCATAATAATATTATCCTTTTAATTATAATAATTCTCTTGTGATATAAGTTAATAAATTACTATATTACGCTCTCAATTTGTGATAAAAATTCCGAAGGAAATAGTATAAAGATGGAGAGATACAATAGATGCAGATTATACACTTTTCTTTTATTTTCAAATACGGATTAATAATAAAAAAAACAAGGCGACATCTAAGTTTTTTGCAAATATATTTAGTATCATTGGAATGACTTTTATATACATCTTTCATACTATAAAGTAAAGCTGTAAGCTGATGAAAATAAACACAATTAACTAGGTTGTAATTCTTTTTATTATGTTGCATTAATATATTTTCTAAAAGTTTATTGGCTTTAAAGACATCTAAAAATATAGGGTTATATTGAGTTCTAGTAGCACTATCTGGCGTTTCTCTTCTAAAATAAAAAGGGGCTTTTATGTGCAGGGCACTGGAACATCTAATTAAAGTATTAGTCAAAAAAACGGAATCTTCTCCTTGTGTTATATGAACAGGGAAAGACAGATGTTCTAATTTTCTCTTAGCAAAAATCCATCTACATGCAGAACATGATTGTATTAAAAGTTTTACAACATCATGATTGTTAGAATATAGTTGAGTTGTATAATGGGGGTTGTGAGTTGATTTATGAATAGGTTCTTTGTCACTAAACCAACAAAAGTCAAAACATCCAATTTCTGTGCCATATGTTTCCATTAATGAAATTACAATTTTATATGTTTCCAAATCCAAATAATCATCAGGATCCACAAAGCTGATATATTCACCAGTTGCTAATTTTAATCCTTTATTTCGAGCGCTGGATACTCCCGAGTTTTTTTGATGTAAGACAAATATATTATCATATTGTGAAGCAAACAAATCACATAGTTCACCACTATTATCCGTAGAACCATCATTAATGAGAATTATTTCAATATTGTTATATGTTTGATGTATAAGGGAATGTACACATTTGGACAGATATTGTCCCATGTTATAAACAGGGACTATAACCGAAATTTTTTTACACACATTTTCTCCTGACTAGAGTTTTTTTTATATTATTTTAATCAAATTCAATAAGACATTGTACATTTAAAATAGAGTTGGCTTTTTTTACATAAAATTCATGAGTTAAGATATTCTAAAGTGTGTTTAATCCCATTTTCCATATTCCAATGGGCTTTCCATCCCAATTTTTCTAATTTTGTGGAATCCATGAGTGCTTTTGTTGCCTTGGAATATCCAGATTGTTCTAAGACACTTGGAATTTCATATTTTATATTTACACCAGTAAGATTAGCAATCAAGGATGCCAGTTGCTTTAAGGTATAATTCGAATTGCAATCTGAGATATTATAGGCTTCCCCATCATTCCCTTTTAATAAAATTGTTAGCAATCCTGACACAGAATCCGCTACGTAATTGTAAGAATATAATTGATTGCCTTCGCTTTTTAAAACAATATCCTTTTTTTCTAGCCCATTTTTAATAAATTGGGAAATTGCCTTTGTATCTTCATAGAGCATGGTTGGTCCATAGGTTCGTGCTGCGCGGGCAATCACAATATCTAGTTCATTTGCTTTTCGGTATGCTTGACACAATGCTTCTCCAGCCCGTTTACTTTCCGGATAACCGGCCCGCATGGTGTTGCAGTCAATGTAACCACAATACTTTTCGTTGAAATATTCAATATCCCCACGGTTTTCTCCATAGATTTCCACGCTAGACATAAATAGAAATCTGTGGACACTACATTGAACAGCATAATTTAGTAAATGGTAGGTACCTATAACATTTGTTGTAATGGTTCCTATGGGATCGGACGCATAGGATATAGGATGCGTGTTGCTGGCTGCATGAATTACATAATCTGAAATACCAATATTTTGAAGTGGTTGATTGATGTCGTGGGAAATAAATTGGAAATTATCGATGCCCCAATATTCTCTAAAACGTTTTTTGGCAGTCTCTTTGTTTCTGCCTAAAGCAATAATACGTATAGATTCTGGTCGCTTCATTAATACATGAATTAAGAAACTTCCAATCATCCCGGTTGCTCCGGAAATTAGAATTGTACGATTGTTTAGTTTTTCCCATGGTAAAATTAATTGAGTTACAAAATCAATATCTTTTTCATATACTTTCATTTTAACCAAGAATCCCTTTCCATCTTTAAATAAGCTTTGAATATTTCTAAATCATCCTTTGTAGT
>QXWR01000041.1 GCA_009911065.1 Clostridiaceae bacterium
GATATGATAACACAAGAAGGTACTGGTTCAAACACTCTGCTGTAAAATACATCAGAATATATGAGTCAGTATCTTCATTTAATTTGACGAATATAAGAAAGACTTGGAGTATCTAGGGTGCAGGATAACAATATGAAAGGCAGTATAAGAAAGAAATTAAAATTAGGTATGATAATGGCTCTTACATCATTAAGTTTAACGGCTTGTGGGGACATTGATGATGTAGTGTCCGGATACAGGACAACCATAGGAAACAGAGTCCAGTATAATTTGGATTTGTTAAAGGATCTTCAATATGCAGGATTAATAACAGAAGATATGTATGATGTTTTGGAGGCTGACATTAAATCAAATACAAAACAGATTACAAAAGTGGATGAAACAGATTTAGGAAAAGTAAAAGGAGGGATAATCAAGTCGGCTACATCTTACAGAGCATCTAAAGATGAAGCCGGCATATTTAAAAGTATAAGTGCAATCAGTGGAAGCTGCAGTGGGCATCCTAAAGTTGGGGGAAGTGGAAAAGATAAGGATGACTGTCAGTTAAAAAAGGATTATCCAGAATTACATCAATGGGTACAAGAAGATGTAAATGTAATGTTAAATAAACCAGATTCAAGCACTGGAAAAAATAACAATCCAAAGGCGATAGACATTTTTAGCAGTAAAGACGAAAATAATAAAAAGAGCGGAGTGAGCATTAATACAGTGTTAAATGCAGAAATATATGTGTTAAACTCTGAAGCATTGGAGGGGACAGATTTAAGTGAGATAGCAGAAGCATGTAATACAATTAAGGAGTTAAAGGATAAAAAAGGAAAGACAAATGATGAAAAACAAGAACTGTCTAATGCCAGAAGCAAGCTGGTGTCATTTAAGCCATCAGGACAAAGTTTAATGGATGGCTTGGCTGATAAGCAGGGAAATCCAATTACTGCATTGACTCATGAAACAAGCTTTAATGACGTCGCTTATAATGCTGCTTTGTCAGAAGATTTAAAAGGGATTGATGAAGCAAAAGCAAATGGAGCTAATGCATATGAGATAGGAAAAGATTTGGCAATATTTTCTAATAATATTCCTGTATTTGCATTACGACTATTTGAGATAAATCCAGAAGCAGTAGACGCACTCATTAAGAAGTGTAAGGAATCAGGAGATGCTTATTTAATTGATTATGTAGACGGGGATTCAAAAAAGGGAGTACGAATTTATAAGATGTTTTATCCAGTAAATTATGTAGAATCATTTCATTGGGATAGTGTAAATAAAAAGACAAGTGTATCAATTAAAGAAAGTGAGATGATGCATATAAATATAATGACTGGTGAGGCGGTTTCAGATGCGGACAGTAAATTATTATCCATGGAAGAAAAAAATAAGCTGGAGAAGCTTTATAATGTTTTAGGAAACGCTGACAATAATTCATCTTTTGATATTTGGAAGATACAAGAAATAGAAGAAACTATGCCTAATGGAGAAGTGAGGACATATCAACAAAACACAATATTATTAAAAGATTATTTGGAGTATACATATTTACCTGAATATATAGCTGGTGAGCCATTCGTAGCATTAGGTAGAAGGATACGATTATATAATTTAGAAAAGGATAATACAATATCAGACCCATTAATCATAGGAAAGTTTATTGATAAAACAGGAAAACCAGTAGAGGGGGCTGGGAATATTTCTGTAGATGATCTATTGGATATAAAGTCAGGTAATCCAGATAATGAAAGAAGGGCAATCCGATTGTCAAAGAGCAAGCCAGAAAATATTGAGAATAATGTAGTATCAGTTGGTACAGATGATGAAACTGGGTTTGCGTCTGACAAGGATAAATATAGATTTCTTGAGGTGGAATACAAGGACGAGATTTTTCCAGTATCTCAATTTCCTATTAAAGATACAGATAATAAATTTACTGTGGCAGAAGCAGATGCACAATATAACAATACAAATAAGTCAAGAATCATTATGTATGGAATATGTGTTGATGGAAGTATGTTTGCCAGTCAGTTGTATAGTGGATGGATTGATGTTGCAGAAGATGAAGAGAAAGGTTGTTTAAACTGGTGGAACACATGGCTAGAACAAGCTAAATATTATTATCATATAGATACAGAGGCTCTATCAGAATATTTAGGAATGAATTATACTGCTGATATGTTGGGGGAGGATAAAGAGGTTATCATCTTAGATGAAGATACATTAGCAAAAATTCAGAAGGACATGAATAGACAAGATGAGGTACATAGAGTAACTTTTATCAGAACAATGTTTGTTATCATAGGCTATTTAACAATGGTATATGCATTCTTATTCTTGGCAGCTTGGGTAATTGATGTATCTACTATAGGGGAGACTAAAATTATGACAATCATGTCTTTAGGAAGATGTGTAGCAATCAGAGATAAAATAGAACGACCATTTTATAATGAGAGTAATACGGCTTATTTAACATTTAGTGATACATTGATAAGAAGTATTACATTATTAGTATTATCACTCGTTCTTACCAGATTAGATTTTATCGCCATATTGGTAAAATCCTTTGGTAAAATGAGTGGCGTAGCACAAGAAATATTTAAGAGGATCTTTAATATATGATAAAAAATGAATCAGATACCAAGATACCAAAAAAATAGATTTCCTTTGTAAGAATAGTTTGATATAATATAGCTAGTTGAAATTTTGGAGGAGGTCAGGGGATATGGCAGGTATCAAGCTTGATAATAAAGGGAAGTTTATTTTGAATAGACAAATTGATTATAATATTATTAAAACAGTTTGGATGTTTTATAATCCTAAGAAGAATAGGGATGGTAAGACGTTAGAGATAATTTATGATAATACAATAGGAAATAGGAGTGGGTTTGATAAGGTAGTAGCAGGTGAAAGTTATAGTGGTAGCATTGATGAGAATATAGTAGAAAGATTTGGTCTGCCATTAAACATCATGTTAGGGAATGAAATATTAGAGGTGCCAGGGATAAGTAAAGAAGACTTGGTGAGTGCATACAGTGATAGTGTATCAAGCAAGCAGATTAGCAGAGATGATATAGAAGGACAAATAAGAATACAAGCCAGTGAGGTCAAGTCAAAGATTGAGACAAATGGGATTGACCCTAAGAATAATTTTCATAAGCTATGTTATTTCTGTAAATACATAAGACCATTACCAGAGAAGGATTTAAGGCTGATTGGTTTACAGGAGGCATTATTAATGGTTACTCCGGAGGACTGGGAGATTTGTGATAATCAGGCTTTGATGAACAGTGTAAAGGAATTATTAAGGTTACATATACAGTGTGCAGATACTATGAGCAATTATAAAAGGTGGAGTGGAACACAGAAAATCAGTGAGAACATGAAAAATCCATTATATAGCACAAAAAAGAGCAATTAGAACAAATAAATAAGAAATCAAACATAAAAAATAGATATAAGAGTAAGGACAAGGCATATATAAGCTTTGTCCTTTTTTTGTGTAAAAAAGTGGTTCGGGAAAGTTATGTGAAAGAAAATGAGTGCTACATTTAAAATGGATATAGAACAAATAAAAACATTGAAGTATGCAAATATATGAGTTGCAGAGCATTTATATACCTAAATTACTGTTCAACGCTACTATAAAAATGTGTGATAAGATTAAACCATCGAAAGGGAAACAACACAAAACGCCAGGTAATGTAGAGTGACCCATGTACATTGAAAATTGCATATAGTTTAAATTATGAAAGGAAGGTGATAAGTTTACGGGGAAACTCTATCCTGGCGGAGGATTTCCCATAGAATTAAAGTACATAAAATTAAATTTTCAGACAATTTAACGTACCCTCAACCCAGGGGGTACTGTATATAAAATTCAGATAATAACAAAAAATGTTTATATATAGAAAAGGAGAGTTTGATTATGAGTAAAAATATAGTAAAATTAACAAATTGTACAGTAAATTTGGAAGCGGAGCATGAACATTATGAAAATGGCAAATTAAGTGTCATTATAGAATATGATGATGATTTTTTGACTCCTATAGATATTAAGTATACTGTTTTAAAAAATACAGGGGCTGTTAAAAAAATAGCAGATATTTTGGAATCCAGTTGTATCATTGATTTTACAGATGATGATTGCAAGAAAATATGTGATATTGGAAGGCAGCTTATGAGTACCCCTGTAAATGTGGCACGAAAAATGAGAATTAAGGATCTTGTCAGAGAGGTTTATTATTATCACCTTAGACATTGTAAAAAATATCATCTTAATGATTTAAATGGGCAGAAAGAGTTAACATACATAAGAGAAAATAATGGTGTGAAATATTTATGCGTCAATTACTACAAGGCATTACAGTATATTTTAGATGATATTCATTCAGGATGGAAGGCTACAGAGTTTAAAAAGATGGCAATCAGAGTATTTGATTTATGGGCGAATGGTGACCAGTATCACAGAGGGCTTTATCAAAATAGGACGGCTGGTGAAGAATGGAGCATTCGTATTCCTTTGAAAGATTTTTTAACAAAGGAAGAAATTGCAGCACTAGAAAATTCTAGTGGGAATACAGAAGAATTGAAGGAGGTAGCATAATGAACAATCAGAGTTTACATAATGGAGTTGCCCAGAAATGGGCAACCTCCACACCAGAAGCAGTTGGATTACCTTGGGTTGGCGGTAAAAAAGCTAAGTGCAGTGAGTATATGGCACATTTTCCAAATGATAAATCAGTTTTAATAGATTTGTTTACTGGTGGTGGTAGCATAGGTTTTACATCTTCACAAAAATTTAAGAAAGTTGTAATGAATGATATTGACTACAATATTATCTCTTTGTATCAATATTTAGCCAGTAATGAAGATTTAATAAAAATTTTAGATTTTGAGTATACAAAGGAAAATTTCAAATATGCTCATAATCTGATTAAAAATCCTTATAATTGCATTGAATTTGAGGATCGTGTCAAATATATGGTAGCGGATGTTTTTCAGAGTTTCAATAATGGAAGGGGAAGTTTTAATAAGCCACAATATAATAAGAACTATGATGAGAATGTTTGCAAGTGCATTTCCAATATCAGAAGTGCTATTCATAAAGGAAATATACAGTTTGTAAATGAAAACGCATTTGATATTTTGGCAGAAGATTATAGTAGACAGGATGTATTCTGGTTTGTAGATCCTCCTTATGAAAATAAGCTGATAAACAATCATGTCTACTATAAAAGTATGCTAGAGGATTGGGAGCATGAGTTGTTAGCACATCTTTTAAGTATATGTAAAGGCAAGTTTATGTTGTGTGGATACAGAGGTGAAGACGGTTCTATTTATGATGATATGTTAAGTGATAGTAGATTTTATTGCTATAAGCTTTTAGATACATATGCGTTTAGTGGCAGAGGTGAGAAAGACAAGAAAAAGGATAAGCGTACAGAGTACATATGGACAAACTATCTGATTGATGATTTGGAAGAAGTCAGTATGAGTAAGGCAGCATAAGTTTAAAGGGGAGTTCATTCTCCCCTTGATACCAGATACCAGTTTTTGTATTATAAAAATAGGAATATCATGTTATTGAGTATAACCTGTAAAGGGCATTATGAAGATTAAAGTGAACTGTCAGAAATGATGGTTCTTTTTTATTGCATAAATATTCAATCAAAGAAGTTAGGAATAAGTAAAGCATAAAAATGATAATTGTGTTTATAGGTAATAAGTGTAAAGCATTAATTGTTATGAGGCGATATAAAATAGTTGTTATGAGCAGTAAAAGTGGCTTAAAATCAAGGTTTTTGAAAGGTTACATGATTGTTCATTTCAACAATAAATAAGAGAGAATGATTGTAACTCTTATACATATAAATCTATCTCCAAGAAATGAGAGGGTGCCATCAAGCTATCCCTCTTATTTTTTTATACATATATTTAAGCATTTCCATATTGGTAGGTATCAATTTTAAAAATTGAAATCTGTTAATTTTTATTGTTGAGCAGTAAGCATTTAGGAATGTTTAATAGTGATTCAAGTTGAGAGAGGTGGTGTAATCATGGAATAAAATAATAGCTGTTTTATAAAAATCCGGCACTATAAACAATTTATTTACATGATTTCCTTGCATTTTCAATATTGAAATAAGCAGAAAAATCATGTACCATACCCCCACTTTTGAAAGGAGTGTGAATAAAATGACTATTTTGATTCATGTAGTAAAAGATGAGATTGGCGGTGGAAAATAATGAAGCTTAGTGACAATACCAAAGTAATTATTAGGGCAGCATATAAGAGCGGTTTAATTGATTTTGAAACATATAGTGCAATTTGTAAAAAGTATAAAATGTAACTGATTAAGGGTGTCTATATAATTTAGGCACCCTGTAAGGAGAGATACAGTATGAAGAAAAAAAGAGTTGTTTTTTATGGAAGAGTTTCTACAACATCAGAGGAACAGTTGTCTGCGTTAGACAATCAGATGCAATGGTATCAAAATTTGCTTGAATCACATCCTGAATGGGAAGTAGTAGGAGTTTATGAAGATGATGCAGATATAATAGGACTTAATCAGAAAACCTTTGATTTAAGGGGTTTTACCGATTAAGTCCTATTTTTTATACCCTATTTACCCAACCCAAACTACCCAAACACATCTTACCACAAACTACCATTCTGGTATACCGTTACATCTGAAAAAACGGGCAGGAAACGAAAGGAGAACAAGAATGGCAAAAATTATAGCCGTAATGAACGAGAAAGGCGGTGTGGGAAAATCAGCCACAGCCACCACACTGGCCTATCTGCTGGCAAAGAGAGGAAAACGGACAGCCCTGATTGATTTTGACGGCCAGGGGCATTCCAGTATCGTCTATGGAGTAAAGAACACCAACAGGTTGGAAATAACAATCAACACCTTATTGCGGAAGATTATGGAGGACGAGCCTTTGCCGGAACCGGACAGCTATGTGATAAAGCATGAGAGCGGCGTGGAGGTGATTCCGTCCAATTCCCAGCTTTTCACACTGGAGAGAAATCTGTGCAACATGGATTTCCGGGAGCGGATACTGTCCCAGTATGTAGATACCATCCGGGACAGATACCAGTACATCATCATTGACTGTATGCCCCAGATGGGAACCCCTATGATCAACGTGATGATGTGCGCGGACAGTATCATTGTCCCCACGCAGGCGGAGTTATTATCCACCCAGGGGCTGGCGGAACTGCTCCGGCACTATCAGATTATCCGGAAGAACAGCAACCACCGGCTGCGGATTGAGGGTATCCTTATCACCATGGATTCCCCCAATACCATTGTGTCGGTTCAGGTCAGGCAGCTGATTGAACAGGGTTTTGCCGGAGCGGTGCCGATTTTTAAGACCCACATTCCCCGCTCCATCAAGGTGGCGGAGGCAGTGCTGTACCACAAGACCATCTGTGAGTTCATGCCCAACAATCCGGCGGCGCTGGCTTATGAGCGGTTTGCGGACGAGCTTTTGGAGAACGAGGAAAGGGAGGTGCAGGCAGTTGGGTAAGCCCAAAGTCAATCTGAGTGATTTCGATGATATGCTGCATTTTGACACAGAGCCGGAAAGAGCGGTTACGGATACCCCGGCGGCATCTGCAAAGGGGAAGGTTCCGGAACCGGCAGGCATCCTGGAAATGGATTTTGCCCGGATGGAGCCGTTCCCCAACCATAAGTTTAAGCTGTACGAGGGACAGCAGCTTGCCGACATGGTGGAGAGCATCCGCCAGTTCGGCGTCCTGCTCCCCATTATCCTCTGGCATGACGAGGACGGGAAATACATCATTTTGAGCGGGCATAACCGTCACAATGCCGCCCTGCTTGCGGGGCTTACCAAAGGCCCGGTCATCATAACGGAGAACCTGACCTATGATGAAGCCGTGCTGATTGTGACGGAGACCAATCTCCGGCAGCGTTCTTTTGGGGATATGAGCCATTCCGAAAGGGCATACTGTCTTGCCCAGCACTATGAGGCTTTGAAGTCACAGGGCAGGAGGAATGACCTTTTAGATGAGATAGAAATGCTCTTAAACCCGCATGAATCCAGGGAAAATGGGACATGTGCTCAAGTTGAGCACAAGTTGAAAAGCAGGGATAAAATTGGTGAGGAATATGGGCTTTCCCATGCGAAAGTGGCACGATATATCCGGCTTGCGGGGTTAAATACCAAGCTGCTGGAAAAGGTGGATACCGGCGAAATCGCCTTCCTTGCCGCATACGACCTGTCCTTTATCGGGAACGCAGACCGGCAGAGCCAGATAGCGGAACTGATGGAGAGCGACAACTACAAGATAGACATGAAAAAGGCGGAACTTCTCCGCAGCTACTACGAGACCGGAAAACTGAATGACATAGCCACTGTGCAGATACTTTCCGGAGAGAAAACACGGAAACCAAAAACCAGTAAGCCGCAGCCCTTTAAGGTGAAACAGGCGGTGATCACCAAGTACTTCACCGCAGGCCAGAGCGCCAGAGAGATTGAGGACACCATTGACCGGGCGCTGGCACTGTACTTTGAAAACCAGCATATTTCCCAAGAACAGGAAGAGCAGTTTCCGGATAAATAAGCAATCCGGATGTGTTCATGGGACTGGCATGAAAAAGGGAATATGCGTAACTGAAATGAGAGAAGGAGGGGAACAGCTTGAGCAGAGCGGGCAGTTTAGCAGACCTTTACAGAGCGTCCGTACAGGAGTATACAAAAACACCGGCAGAGTGGAAAGGCCTGCTGTCCTGTGTCGCACGGTTCTACAAGCGTTCCTTTGACAATGCGGTGCTGATCTACGCGCAGAAGCCGGACGCCACCCAGCTGGGAACCTTTGACGAGTGGCATGACAAGCGGGTGGGGCGCAGCATCAACCGGGGAGCCAAAAGTATTGCGGTCATTGACATGGTGAACCCCAATGCCAGTATCAAATATCTCTTTGACTTCATGGATACCAACGGCAGCGTCCAGTCCTACCGGAACCTGCAGAAGTACCTGTGGGAACTGGAGGAACAGTACCGTCCCAGTGTTATCATGCGGTTCCATGAAAAATATAACACTCCCACAAGGAGCATGGACGCCTGCCTGTATCATCTGGTGAGCCTGCGGGTGAGGGACTGGCTTTCACCCTACATGGAAAGTTTTAAGGTACGGGACGAGGAAAGCCCTCTCCATGGGATGCCGGAAGATGCGGTGAAGGCAGAGTTTATGGGGCTGATAATGGAAAGTGTGGCTTATACCGTATTTTCCAAATGTGGGATTTCCACGGAGATGTTTGAGGATGGTAGTTTTGAGAACATCAGCAATTACAACACACTCCAGCTTTTCATGGCGCTGGGAAGCTGCACGGTCTCTATCGCAAGGCCCATCCTGAATGAAATCTACAGGGAAATCCAGGACATCAAAATCGAAAGGAGCAAAATCTATGAG
Organism: Clostridiaceae bacterium; assembly: GCA_009911065.1. Taxonomy (GTDB): domain Bacteria; phylum Bacillota; class Clostridia; order Lachnospirales; family Lachnospiraceae; genus Brotaphodocola. The sequence goes on from QXWR01000041.1 coordinate 9,436, forward strand.
AACAGAGCCGTTGATGAACTTTACATACAGACAGGGAGAGGACGGGATGCTGTATCCCGAAATCAGGGTATCGGAGAACCCGCAGACCGACCGGATGCCGGTGGGACGGTTCGGGAGCCGGTGGAAAGCGTACATGATGGAGAAGCATCCCCACAGGCTGTCGGAACTGGTGGCACAGGGCAGGATCAACGAAATGATCCTTCAGGCAGACCAGGAGGCGGAGCAGAGAAAGGAGGAGCTGATTCAGGAACTGCTGGCCGTCCATCCCATGCCGGAGACAGAGGATACCATGGAGAGAGCCGGATACATGAACAGGATAACGAAAGAAGCGGAAGAGATCGTAATGGACGAGGTGGTGCTGAAAGCCAGATAACACCTGCGTTCCCGCCGTCCCCTCAAACTACAAAATCGCCTGCAGATGGTTTTAAACCGTCTGTGGGCGATTTTTTCGTTGTACCGCCAAAGTCACAGGAAACCCTACGGGCATCCCGGTCAGATACGGGAGAGATTCCGGAACAAAAACCGGAGATAATCAGGCAGACGGAGCAGGGGACAGGTTCTGCACATCCACAAGAGGAAATCGCAGAGCCGGAGGCTGCATCTGTAGAGAAATCAGGAGAGGCACCAGAGGCGGAAAATACAATAATTTCAGAGCAGGAACCAAAAGAGGTATCACAGCCGGAAGAAAGTATGGCAGAGAGCACAGAGGAATTGCCGGAAGCCGGGACGGGAATAAAACCAGAGCAGGAAGAACTGTCAAAGCCGGAGGCAGAACAGAGAACCGAAGAAACATGGCAGTCAAAAGTAAAGCCGGAACAGAAATCCGGGGAAATACCGCAGCCCAAGACAGAACCAGAAGCCATACTGGAAATGCGGGAAAAAACAGATTCTGCGGAGAAAGGACATGCGGAAATATCCAGGGTAGCAAAAGCGGAAATACCGTCCTATTCCTCCGGCCTGCTGGAAGAGGAAGAAATCTCCGAGCTTCTGGATATGGTCTTATGCGCGGATGACCTGGTTCCTGACGCAAGGGTGTGGCATTCTGAAATCTGCGGTTTTTTCCAGAGAGGCAACAGCCAGGAGAAAAAGGCAAATGCCCTGAAACTGATTTACGGGGAACTGGACGAAGATTACACCATCCATGATGGCGGCTATCAGGTGCATGTTTTAGGCCAAAGTGAGGGGATTGTGTTTCAGGCAGACGGAGGCGATTACTTCTATTCCTATCCGGAACTGACACAGCGGATTGATGCCCTGATCCTGGGCGGTATCTATCCGTTCAGCATAGAGGAAGAAGAACTGGATGATTTTGCCATTCCGGATGAAAGGGAGGAACTGGAGGAAAGCCGCGGGAACCGTGAAACAAAGATATCAGCAGAGTATGCTGTGGAAGAGGAAGCATATTCTTTCGGAGGGGAAATGGAGAACCCGGAAGAGCCGGACAATGAGCAGATCTCCCTCTTTGACCTGGGGATGGAATCCGGTTATGAGGACAATACCGGTTCCGGCCGGGATGCCCTGCTGGATGCAGATAAGGCGCCGGAACAGCCCCTCCCCTTCCATGAGGGAGAAAGGATTTCCTACAACGGCAGGGTTTACGAGATTCTGCGGTATCTCTATGATAACAGGACAGTGGAGATCGGGGATATCAGCCAGTTAAAGAACCTGGACGGATTTAAAATCCGGGAACGGGTTCCGGCTTCAGAGATTGAAGGCTGCCAGACGGTGAAGGACAATTACACAGATGGAGAGATTGCATCCATAGTGGAAGCGGCAGTGCAGAGCAGTGAAGCCGGAGCGGGACAGACGGAGGCTCTGCAGACCATGCAGGCCAATGACGCCCACGACCGGGCCATCCTGGAGGATTTCAGCCAGCGTATGCCTCATGGTTTTCACTACCGCTATTTAGAAGAGCATCACCTGTATGAAGGCGGCCCAAAGACAAAGTTCCGGAACAACGTGGCGGCCATCCGGCTGTTGAAGGAACTGGAAAAGCAGGGGCGGAAGGCAACCGCAGAGGAACAGATCACCCTTGCAAAATTTGTGGGATGGGGCGGTCTGGCCAATGCCCTGACACCGGGAAAGAGCGGATGGGAAATGCAATATGAGGAAATACATCAGCTTCTCACAGAAGAGGAATTTCAGGCCGCGCAGGAAAGCACCCTGACTGCATACTACACGGAGCAGGGAGTGATACGGCACATCTATGACGCGTTGGAGAAATTCGGGTTTCATGGGGGAAATATCCTAGACCCTGCCATGGCGACCGGGAACTTTTTCTCCGTCCTGCCGGAGAGCATGGCAGATTCCCGGCTGTACGGGGTGGAGCTTGAACCCATTTCAGGGCATATCGCAAAGCATCTTTATCCCGATGCAGATATTCAGGTTACAGGCTTCGAGCATACCAATCATCCGGATCAGTTCTTCGATGTGGTCATCGGCAACATCCCCTTTCATTCCATCAAGGTAGACGACCCCAGATACAACCGGTTCAATTTCCGCATCCATGACTATTTTCTGGCAAAATCCCTGGACAAGACACGGCCGGGAGGGATCGTGGCAGTCATCACATCCAAATACACCATGGACAAGGCAAACTCCAGTAACAGGAGATACCTGGCGCAGCGGGCGGAACTTCTGGGAGCCATCCGCCTGCCAAACACCGCCTTTAAGCAGGTGGCAGGGACAGAAGCCACCACGGATATCCTGTTTTTAAAGAAGCGGGAACGGGAGATTGTACCGGATGATATAAACAGCCCCTGGCTGTCCGTGGAGCAGAATACAGACGGCATCCCCATGAATACCTGGTTCATCGACCATCCGGAGATGGTGCTGGGGCGCATGGTGTTTGACGAGAGCGTGTACGGCAATGAGAAAAGTACGGCCTGCCATCCCTTACCGGGGGACGACCTGGATGAACGGCTGGGGCGTGCCGTCAGCTATCTGGAGGGGAAGTACGAGGAACCGGAGCAGGAAGAGGATATGCCGGGAACCGATGACCTACAGGAAAGAAAGTCCATTCCGGCAGACCCCAAAGTACGCAACTTCTCCTATGCACTGGCGGATGGGAACCTGTATTACCGGGAACATTCCCGGATGTATGAGCAGGACATCACAGGAAAGAAAGCGGAGCGCATCAAAGGGCTTCTGGAGATCACACAGGCAGTCCGGGAACTGATAGACTTCCAGAACCAGGAACAGGGAAACCTGCCTGGGACAGAGTATGAAGCAGTGCTGCAGGAGCATATCGGAAATCTGAACCGGGTCTATGACCGCTTTGTAAAGAAATACAGCTATATCAATGCCTATGCCAACGTGATTGCGTTTTCCAGGGATTCCAATGCGCCGCTTCTGCGTTCCATTGAGAGGGAGAAAAAAGAGGAAACAAGGGAAAACGGACAAAACCATGTCCGTTATGAAAAGACCGCCATGTTCTACAAAGCCACCATCCGGCCAAAGATCATACCCACTATGGCGGAGTCCGCAGAAGAGGCATTAAAGATCTCCTTAAACGTAAAGGGCAGGCTTGACCTGGACTATATGGCGCAGCTGTACCGGAGGCCGGATGGAAGGGAGGCAACAAAGGATGAAATCATAGAAGAACTGGGGGATCAGATCTACCAGGACCCGGCCCTGTACAGGGGGAAGCCTTACGCTGGCTGGCAGACCGCCGGGGAATATTTAAGCGGCTATGTGAAGGACAAGCTGGCGGAGGCAGTCCTCAAAGCGGAGGAAGAGCCGGAGCGGTTTTCCCGGAACGTGGAGGCCCTGCGGACGGTGCAGCCCGCGCCGCTGACGCCCCGGGAGATCAGCTTCTCTTTAGGGACGCCATGGATACCGCTGGAGACCTATGAGGAGTTCATGTATGAGACATTCAAGACACAGGAGGGGAGCCGGAGCGGACGCCATGCCACGGAACTGGAATATTCCAAATATAACGGTCAGTATTTTATAGCCAACAAAGGAAATGAGAGTGATTCCGTCACCGCCACCCAGGTCTGCGGCACGGAACGGATGAATGCCTATGAGATACTGGAGGCGTCCCTGAACCTGCGATTTGTGGAGGTAAAAGACCGGGTGGAGTGTACAGACCCGGACACCGGAGAAGAGAAAGTGAAGTATGTGCTGAACAAGAGGGAGACTATCCTTGCCAGGGAGAAGCAGGCGCAGATCAAGGCGGAGTTTGAGCGGTGGCTCTTTGCGGAACCGGAACGTGCGGCAAGCCTGACAAAGCTGTACAATGACCGGTTCAACAACATCCGGCCCCGCACCTATGACGGCTCTGGTCTGGTTCTGCCGGATTTATCCCAGGATATCCGGCTGCGCTCCCATCAGCTTGATGTGATAGCCCACGGCCTGTACGGGGACGGGAACCTTCTGATGGCCCACGAGGTAGGGGCGGGAAAGACCTATGCCGCCATCGTCCTGGCCCATGAATTAAAGCGGCTGGGGAAGGTGGCGAAACCGCTGATTGCCGTCCCCAACCATCTGGTGGGGCAGTGGTCTGACGCCTATATGGAGCTGTACCCCAATGCCAATATCTTAGTGGCGGAAAAGAAGGATTTCCAGAGGGCGAACCGCCGCCGTTTCGTGAGCCGGATCGCCACCGGGGAGTATGACTGTATCATCATGGCACATTCCAGCTTTGAACTCATCGGATTATCCAGGGAGAGGCAGCTGGCGGCCATGAGGGCGGAACTGGATGAGGTGACAAAGGCCATTGACGAGCAGAAATCCAGCTCCGGAAGGGACTGGTCCCTAAAGCAGATGCAGATCTTCCGGAAGAACCTGCAGTTCCGGTATGACCAGCTGTTTAATGCCGAGAAGAAAGACAGTCTCATCAATTTTGAAGAATTAGGTGTGGATGCCCTGATTGTGGATGAGGCCCATGCCTATAAAAATAATTTTTCTTATACCAAGATGCGGAACGTGGCAGGCATCAGCGGCCAGAGCAGCCAGCGCGCCATGGATATGCACCAGAAATGCCAGTATATCAATGAGATTGGCGGGGGAAAAGGAGTCATCTACCTGACCGGGACTCCCGTGAGCAACTCCATGTCGGAATTATATGTGATGCAGAAAACCCTGCAGCCACAGGAACTGGAACGGCGGGGGCTTCTGATGTTTGACGCTTGGGCGGGGACTTTCGGACGTGTCACATCCTCCCTGGAAATCCGGCCGGAGGGCAACGGCTATCAGATGAAGAACCGGTTTTCCCAGTTCCACAACCTGCCGGAGCTGATGAGCATGTTTTCCCTGATTGCGGATATCCGGACAGCGGATATGCTGGAACTGCCCACGCCGGAGTTAAAAACCGGCAGCCCCCAGGTCATTAAATCTGTCTGTACCCCTGACCAGAAGCGGATTGTCATGGAGCTGGCAGAACGGGCGGAGGCCATCCGGAACGGGGAGGTGGACAGCAGCCAGGACAATTTCCTGAAGCTGACTGAAGTGGTAAACTAAAATTGGACACGGAGGGGGTGGAAATTAGACAGCAAAAAGGGTAAGATTAAACACGGTCTATATTACACATGAACATCTCTCCCAGCAAAATGAACAGGAGGTTTACCAATGGGCTACACAAGAGAAGAAAGACTGGACATCGGAAAACAGATTTACAACAATGAAATAAGCAAAAGCGACGCAGCCATAAAATACAAAATAAGCGAGGGCACAGCCAGGGATTACATGAGGCTTTACCGAGATGTAAACGGACTGCCGCCCAAAAATCGGGTTCACAAAGAAGAAAACACCGTGAAGATAAGCGTATATTCCTCTGAACCAGATTTGTCTGAATATGAATCCATGACAAAAGAAGAGCTGGTTAAGGAGCTGGTGAAATCCCGGATCCGTGAGGCGCGGTTAAAAAAAGGATACGAAGTGAAAGGAGTTGGTGCGGACAGGACAGTCACAATTTTCGACAACTGGAATATGAAATAATTCTGGAGCTGTCCGGCGAATTTCCGGTTCAGATGTTATGTGAAACAATGGGAATGCAAAGAAGCAGTTTCTATTACTGGAAAAAACGCCTTGCAGCTCCAGCACCGAAAACAAAAGCGCTTGCAGACAATACCACTCTTTTCTGGGAATACCACATAAAATATCCATCGCACGGCTACCGATGGCTGAATGCAAAGATAAAACTCGATACAGGCCTTTCTGTTTCAGATCCGTATGCGCACAAGTGCTGTAAACTGGCTGGAATCAAAAGCAGGTCGAAGCATTACCGGTACAAAAAGCCTGGTGAACCGCGTAAAGTATATCCGAACCTGATACTTGCTGGGATCGACATTGACGGGCCGATGCAGTGTATTGTAAGCGACATGACAGCATTCCGTGTAAAAGGCATTTATTATGAACTGACTCTGTACATGGATTTATGGAACAATGAAATACTCAGCCATTCGCTGTCTGCAAAACGTGGAGACAGAATGACATATATAAGCGGGCTAAATGACCTGATAGAGCTGAAAAAACAGCATCCAGAATACCAAATGGTTCTGCATTCAGACCAGGGTTCGGTGTACGCGTCAAAAAACTACAATGATCTACTTGGCCCCTGCGGCATCATACATTCCATGTCACGTGCTGGAACACCGACAGATAATGCAGCAATGGAGTCAATCAATGGATGGATAAAGTCAGAACTGTTTACAGATTTTCATCTGCAGGGCGAAAACGTTCCAGAAGAGATGGAGGCATATATAAAATTTTTCAACGAGGAACGGCCAGCATATGCACTGGGATATCTGACACCCAAACAGTACAGGGAAACATATGCAACTGTACAGTAATTGCGGATTGTATGCGAAAAAATACAATTTAAGTGTCCAATTTTTGTTGACCAGTGCACCCGGAGATACCGGATGACCCGGATACCAAGCTGAATCTGTGCGCCGAAAAGGTAGCAGGGATTTATCACGAGACAGCAGAGGGCAGGCTGACCCAGCTGATCTTCTGCGACCAGGGGACGCCGAAATACGATGGCAGCTTTAACTTTTATGAGGCAACAAAGGCGGCGCTGCTTGCACAGGGAGTAAAGCCAGAGGAAATCAGCTTTATCCATGACGCAAAGACGGATGTACAGCGGGAACAGCTTTTTGAAAAGGTGAGAAAGGGAGAAATCCGTATCCTGATGGGCAGTACGGAGAAGATGGGAACCGGCATGAATGTGCAGGAGAAGCTGATTGCCCTGCATCATCTGGATGTGCCGTGGCGCCCGGCCGACCTGACCCAAAGAAACGGGCGGATTTTAAGGCAGGGCAACGAAAATAAGGAAGTATCTATTTTTAACTATATCACAGAAAATACATTTGACAGCTACTTATGGCAGATTTTGGAGCAGAAACAGCGGTACATCAGCCAGATCATGACCGGCCGCTCTCCGCTGCGGAGCTGTGAGGATCTGGACGAGACCGTGCTGCAGTATGCGGAGTTTAAAGCGCTGGCGACCTCTGACCCAAGGGTGAAGGAGAAGATGGAGACGGACAATGAGATTAACCGGCTGACCGTGCTGAAATCTTCCTGGCAGAGCCAGCAGGCCCAGCTGCAGGAGCAGGCCAGCCGCCACTATCCGGTTCGGATTGCCCGGAAGGAGAATGAGATAGCGGTCAGGGAAGAGGATATCCGGACGTATCAGGCCAACAAGACGGAGGATTTCCACATGGTGATTGACGGGCGTATCCATGACGAGCGCACAAAGGCGGCGGAGCATCTGATGGTATGCGGCCGCAGGGTTATGAAGATGGAGGCGGGTTCCTCCCTTGATGCTGGCAGCTATGCAGGGCTCACCATCCGGCTGACAAAGCCAGATATGGGCGGAATGAAGATCTGGTTATGCGGGAAGGGGAGCTATAGAACCGATTACGGTGATTCCGGGCTGGGAAATATTACCCGCATCGAACATCTGGCAGAACGCATCGTGTCAGATGACAAATATGACAAGGAGGAACTTGCCAACCTGCAACAGCAGCTTGCAGAGGCGAAAGAACAGTGCGGGAAGCCCTTTCCGGACGAGGAAAGGCTGCTGGAATTACAGAAGAAAAAGGTACAGCTTGACCTTGCCCTGGAATTTAAGGAGGACGGGGAGTACGTGATGGCGGCAGAAGAGGCAGGGGAAGGAAGCGGGAAGGGAGACAGAAAGGAGCCGCCCACACTGGAGCAGCGGATTTACCGGAAACTCTGTCTGTTTGCGGCCCCAATCCTGGATGGAGAAGCCTATTATATGAAGCTGCAGGCAAAGGGGTATGAGGATCTGGTGGTTGAGGCCATTGGAGGGGAGGAATACAGCATTGCCCATTATTATGACCAGAACGGGGATTCCATGCGTGACCCGGAGATTACGTTTACCATCGACAGGGAAAGCAGATCCATCCACCCCTCCTCTTTTCTCCAGGACGGCATCGGGGTGTATTACGAGACGGCGGAGGCAGCCCCGGCAATGGTAAGGGATTTGAAAGGGTTTATGGTACAGTGGTTTACCAACATTAAAAACCAGGGCTTTGAGCCGGTAAAGATCAAAAGATACGAACAGGAAGAAGAAAATACCATGGAACGATAGGAGGGAGATTAAAAAAAGCGGAAACAGGCCAAACACTGCAGGAGCCAAAAAGGGTAAGCAGGATTTCACAGGAAGCGAAAGCAGGCGCACACAAAGGTTTCTTGTGAAAGGCAGGTATTTTGCGGTTGAAACATACCAGAGAGGACTTGAAGGCCATGCAGGGATGGAGCCTGGAACGAAAGATACAGGTGACGCAGACCCGGATTCTGGAATGGTACTTGAGATTCGGGGGACAGGTTTTCGTCAGTTTTTCTGGCGGGAAGGATTCCTGCGTGCTTTTAGACATTGCCCGCCGGGTATATCCCGATATCCCGGCGGTGTTCGTGGATACGGGGCTGGAATACCCGGAGCTTCGGGAGTTTGTAAAAACAAAGGAAAACGTGAACTGGCTGCGGCCCAGATACCCATTCCCGCAGATCATCGAGAAGTACGGGTATCCCGTGATCTCCAAGGAGATAGCGGACTGCGTGGACGGGGCGCGGAAGGGGCAGGCTACAAGGATAGAGCGGCTGAACGGGACGATGCTGGCGCCGGACGGCAGCAAGTCCGTGTATAACTGTGAGAACTACCATTATCTGCTGGAGGCGCCGTTCAGGATATCAGCCAGGTGCTGTTACCATATGAAGAAGGCGCCCATCTACCGGTTCGAGCGTGAGACCGGCAGGCACGGGATTGTGGGGCTGATGGCCCAGGAGAGCCGCCTGCGGACGCAGAAGTGGCTCCAGTACGGATGTAACGGTTTTGAGCGGAAACGGCCCCTGAGCCAGCCCATGGCATTCTGGCTGGAACAGGATATCCTGGAATACCTGAAAAGAACCGGGATTCCCTACAGTTCCATTTATGGGGAGATTGAGGAGATAAAAAAGAAGGACGGCAGCCGGATATTAAAGACCAGCGGGGTATCCAGATCGGGCTGCATGTACTGTATGTTCGGGGTCCATCTGGAAGAGGAACCCAACCGGTTCCAGCGGATGCAGCAGACCCACCCCAGGCAGTATGATTACTGCATCAACCGTCTGGGCTGCGGCAGGGTGCTGGATTTTATCGGAGTTCCCTACCGCCTGGAGGACAGTAAAAAAAACGAAACGGGGAGAGGGGGATGAAGATGGATATGGAAGTGGAAAAAGTCTATGCCCTTGAAAAGACAGGGGTGGACGGATATTATCTGCGGACACTTTACCTGCCCCGTGAGACGGTTCAGGAGATCCGACAGCAGGAACCGGCAGTCTATAAAGACCTGTACGGCCTGTTTGATGGGGTTCCCTGCGCAGACGTGGACGGTGTGATGAACTTTGTCATGCCGGACAGCCATGGAGGGCTGTGTGTCCGTACAAGGGATATGGGAAGGGATTTTCCCGGAAGGAACCAGTACAACGGGGATTCTGTGGAAGGGGAAAGGGAAGAGGTGATGGCAGAGCTTCGGCAAAGGCTGCAGAGGGATGGATACCACTTCCGCCCCAACGCCTGTTTCCGGAACGTGGATGTTCTTGAGACCCTGCAGAAGATCATGGAGCATAATACCAGTTTCTTTCAGACAGATTTTGCCTATGACCGTGAGATGCTTTTGGAAGCCGCCAGGGACAGGAATGCGCCCCGGCAATTTTTCTGGATGAGCAGGAAGGGCGGCACCTGGTGCTTTCCAGAGCGGAGCGTGCATATCCGGCAGACCAGCCCGCACAATACCTGGTTCTATTATGGCGGATGCCGGGTGGAGCATGTGAAGGCATTCCGGGTGGAGCTGCGGGGGATGAGGGATGACCGGGTGATGGGGGATATTCTGGAGATAGACTACCAGAAGCATCTGGACTATCTCTGCACCCATTCCCATGACCCTGCAAAAGTGGAGGTAGTGTTTAAAAATCCCAACAGCTGCAGGACATTCGGCTGGCAGGAATACGAGCAGAACTGGCAGGCCATTGCAGACAGGTACGGGACGGTGGAGCGGAAACGGTATCTGGTGAAGGACGAGTGTCAGCTGTCGCGGGATATGGCAGGAGCCTGCGGGATGTTCTGGGATGCAGTGGATGTGATGGAAGTGGACGAATATGTGAAGCGTCTGGAACATGACAGGCTCCATGAGTATGGTTATACCGCAGGGGATCTGGCGCTGACCGGTCCTGTGGATGCGGAGCGGGCGGTGAAACAGGGGCTGGAGTGCTACATACTGAATCGGGACGGTTCCAGGGAACCGGTTCATGACTGGGAGGATTACCGGAAGGCTCTTTCCCATGGGAAGCTGTTTGGCATGGAGGCCGGGGAGAAGGATATCCTGCGGTACTTCAAACAGGATACGGTCCCTCTTTTCAATGAAGAGGAAATGCAGAAGATTTATTCCCTTGCACTGCAGGCCGGCATGGAGAACGAGCCGGAGGGGAACAGTCTGCTGGACGGCATTATCCATAAGGCAGAATGTTTCCTGCCGGGAGAAAGGCAGAGGGAGGCTTCTGCAGAAGAGCAGGAAGTGCTGCCGGGAGACGTCATTCAGTAGAACAGCGATAAGACAGTTTTTGGATATCCAGACGCTTAACAGTGAAAACCAGTAAAGGATAAAATGTTCGGTTCCAGGCTGTCGGGACAGAAAAGAGGAAACCATGTATGATTATAAAATGAATTTTTATGTGGATTATATCAACCAGAACGTGCTGAACCGGATCAATTACGCACGTCTGCAGGAAGATTACCAGACAGAGGAAAAGGCGTATGCCAAAAGCGTGCTGAACGCGCTCCATCAGGGTGTAATAGAAGTGTACGGCACAGAGACTTTGGGGCGTGATACACTGGAAGAGGGTTATGTCCTTCTGCCGGGAGTTTTGCGGTCCAGGGAGAATGGAAATGTCTGTATCGCCCTTATGGAAATGAATTTATCTTCACCAGGAGAACACTGGGAGATAGATTACCTGACAAAGTACGGCTGCATCAGTCCATATAAAGAGGATCTGCCGGATGCAGTGCGCCAGTTCCTGAAAGAGACCTACGGAACCTATGATTACGGTTACACGGCAACCCTCACAGACGATATCCATGTGGATAAGGGGTGCCTGCCGGATGCTTTAAAAGAGATTCTGGCAGATTTTGGAAACCATGAATTTGTGCCGTGCAGCCGGGAGGAAGTGTTAGAAAATCTCCTGGACTATACGGAGGACGGGGATATGGAAAGGTAGACGGTTATGGCAGGATGGAAAACGCAGGCGGAGGTTGCAGCGATACGGAAGCGATATCCTGCAGGTTCCCGGATAGAACTGGATTATATGAACGAGCAGGGGATGCCGCCCGGACTGAAAGGGATTGTGAAGTCTGTGGATGATGCGGGACAGCTGCATATGATCTGGGAGAATGGCAGGTCCCTGGCCCTTGTGCCGGGGGCTGACCGGTTCCACCGGCTGCTGGAGCCGCAGGCGGAAAAACAGGCAGGAAAGGAAGCGCCGGCGGAAGAAATGGAGCGGTAAAAAGGCGGAAACATTGAATAAAGTCTGCCGGTCTGTTATACTGGAATCATCCGGCAGGTGTTCTGGCGCAGATAAGGCTGTCAATACAGCCTGTTACATAACCGGAACGGGAAAGTCTGCCGGAAATAAGAGCCAGGAGGTAAATGCAGGATGGCAGAGGATAAGAGGAAAGAGACAGATGACGAACTGATGGAGCGTTTTGACAGCTTTGTCAGGGCGGCTATCTTGGAGGAAGGGAATAAACTGCGGGCAGAGAAGGGGTATCCGCTTCTGACGGAAGAGGATATGGCGGATGTGGATACGCTTTCCGGCCTGAAAGAACGCTTTGGGGCAAAGGAGGAAAACCAATGAGGAAGAATTTTGGAGCGAAGCCGTGGACGTATCCGCAGCCGGTATTTATCATTGCAACCTATGGGGAGGACGGGACGCCGGACGCCATGAACGCCGCATGGGGAGGCATCAGTGATGATACCCAGATTTCCATGTGTCTTTCCGCAGGGCATAAGACAGTGGCGAATATCCTTGCCCGTGGCGCTTTTACGGTGAGCATGGCGGATGCGGCCCATGTAGCAGAGTGCGATTATGTGGGGATCGAGTCCGCAAACAAGGTGCCGGACAAGCTGGCAAAGGCAGGGTTCCATACGGAAAAGGCGGAGCATGTGGACGCTCCCGTTATCCTGGAGCTGCCTATGGCGGTGGAGTGCAGGCTGGTAAGCTATGATAAGGAGACCTGCAGGCTGGTGGGCGAGATTGTCAATGTTTCGGCGGATGAAAAGATTCTGGACGAAAACGGGAAGATTGACCCGGCAAAGCTGGAACCTATTGTGTTTGACCCGGTGAACAACACATACCTGAAGCTGGGCGAAAAGGTGGGGAACGCTTTCAAGGACGGAATGAAGCTGAAATAACGACAGATGAGACAGAAACCATAACAGAATAACAGTAAAATAACGACACAGTGCGGGGCGCTGGCAAGATGGATGAAAAACCATTTTGCCAGCGCCTTTTCTGATTGCAGGGAGGTGACGGTTACGGACAGACAAACAGCCATGAGGCGGCGATCCATGCCTTTTACGGAAGAGCAGATGAAGCAGGTCTTTGACACCAATCTCATAGATTTCGCTGTCAAACATGGATTTGAGGTGGAGAAAGGCGACCGGAACACGGTCCATGTAAAGCACAGCGGCGGCCTGTATCTGTTCCGGCATGGGCGGGGGTATTATCAGTTTGCCGGGGAGAAGAGCGGGAACATTATCCAGTTTGCCCAGGAATATCTGGGAGCTGCTGACTTCAAAAGTGCGGTGGAGATGATTCTGGGCTGCCGTGCCTATGAGCAGACAGAGCATTATGTGCAGCCAGTGGAGAAGAAACCCAGAGGGAAGCTGATATTGCCGCCCAAAGATAAAGATTTTAACCGTACCATCGCCTATCTGACCCGCACCCGTGGTATAGACAGCGAAATCGTGTATGCCATGATTAACCAGAACAAAATCTATCAGGCAGTCACACAGAAAAATGGATATACCTTCCGGAACTGCGCTTTTGTAGGCTATGACGGGGAGGGGAAGCCCCGGTACTGTGCGCTCCGGGCACCCAGCAGTGAACGGAAGTTCCGGCAGGACGTGGAGAACTCCGACAAAACTTATGGCTTCTGCATGGAGGGGCGCTCTGACCGGGTGTATGAGTTTGAGGCGCCCATTGACGCCATGAGCCATGCCACCCTGTGCAAGCTGTACGGCATTGACTGGCGGGAGGATCACCGGGTGGCGGAAGGGTGCCTGTCGGACAAGGCCCTTTCCCGCTATCTAAAGAACCACCCGGAGATCCGGGAGATCGTGTTCTGCTATGACAATGACGTGGACGGGAAGGACGCAAACGGGCAGCCCCGCAACCATGGGCAGATACAGGCGAACCAGTCAGCGGAGGCTTTTACAAAGGCAGGATATAAAGTGTTCATCCAGACCCCGCAGACAAAGGACTTTAATGAGGATCTGCTTACCTTCCGGGAAATGTCGGCCAGGAGCAGAGACGGCCCTGAAAGAGCAGAAGCGGAAGAGTTAGAAACGGCATATCCCTGATGCCGGAAAGGAGGCATATGAGGCCGGTTTATGTGTGCCAGCTGGAAGAACGGAAACAGATGGAGGTCAGGAGACTGCTGGAGGGGCTGATCCTTCACGGCTGCGGGGGCGATAAGTCCGAAGTGGAGCGGTATTACGGCATGAGTTTTGAGGAGGCCGTACAGAACGGCATGGATTCCAAGATTGTGGATCTGGACTACCTCATGGTGTTCTATGCCGAAGAATATAACTCCGGAAAAGCGGATGAAGAGTTCCGTCTGGCGGATGCCGCCGTAATCTCCAGCATTTTAAAAGAGGCGAGAAAAGTGGATGATGTACCGCCATTTGTCTACCCCCGTGGCCGGCGGTCGGACAGGATGGAGCTGCAGGAAGATGAGTGGGAGCGGTAAGATGGAGGTGTGTATGAAAGTGGTTTTGGTTGGAGTGCTGGCAGTTGTGGGGATTGCTGTGTTTGTGGTGCTTACCCTTGCCCATGGAGAACGGGTGTGCAGGGAGATCAGCGACTTTTTGGAACGGTATTAAGGGATATTGGAAGAAATATTTCCAAAGTATACTTTGTGCAGGCCCGGATCTGTGCTATACTTAAGGGCAGATAACCAGGAACCGGAGGAAATGCGGATGAAGAAGATACTTGTGATACAGGGCGGCGGCAGGGCAAAGGGAAATACCGCCCAGCTTGTCAACAGCTTTGTAGCCGGGGCAGAAGAAAGCGGACATTCCGTAGAAGTGATCTCGCTTTTAAAGAATGAGGTCAAGGGCTGTCTGGGCTGCAATGCCTGCCGTTATGGGAAGCCCTGTATCCAGAAAGACGCTTTTAATGACCTTGTGACGAAAATCAAGGATGCGGATTGTATTGTGTTTGCCTCCCCTCTGTACTTTTGGACGGTATCTGCCAGGATAAAGGCATTTATCGAACGGTTTTACTGCATTGCCGAGGAAGATCCCAACCCACCGCTTGGCAGGTATGAGAAGTATCACATTAAGGACTGTGCCCTGCTGATGACATCAGCGGATGATTTTTTCTGGACGTTTGAGCAGGCGGTATCGTATTATCAGTTTGCGCTTGTCCATTATATCGGCTTTCATGACAGGGGCATGGTGCTTGCCGGTGGATGCGGGGATACCAATGGAAGGCCGCAGATTGACAAGACAGCACATTTGCAGGAAGCATATGAGTTTGGGAAAAATATTTACCCTCAATATGGGGGGAAGCTGTGAAAAGCGGATTTAGAGAGAGGTGATTGTTTTGGAAGCGAAATACCATATGACACGGGAAGAGAACATTTTTGTTGCCAAAAGGAATATCGTGGACTATATCTGGAAGAGCGCACGGCTGGAAGGGTTGGCCGTGACCTACCCAGACACGGAGGCCATTTATAACGGCATGAGCGTCCAGGGGGTAAAGGTGTCTGACATTGTGGCGGTAAACAATCTGAAACACGCATGGCAGTTTGTGCTGGATACTTTGGATTATCCTACGGATTATCCGTTTGTCTGTAAGATCAACCAGTGTGTGGGCGGCGATAACCTGATTATCCGTGCAGGATATCTGCGGAATGTGCCGGTGAGCATTGGCGGTACAACGTGGAAGCCGGACATGCCCATAGAATCCCAGATTAAAGAGGAAATGGCGGAAATCGGACAGATAGAGAACCCGACCGACCGGGCGCTGACCATGATGCTTTACCTTGTGCGGAAGCAGATGTTTCTGGACGGCAATAAGAGGACATCCATGCTGGCAGGCAACCATGTGATGATTTCAAACGGGTGCGGCATTATTTCCGTTCCCATTGAATTACAGCCAGCCTTTACAGGGCTGTTGATACAGTTTTATGAATCCAATGACATGACGGAGATCAAACAGTTTCTGTATGAGAACTGTATTGACGGTATTGAATTTACCCATTTGCCGGAGCAGGAAGCAGAGCACGGGCAGGAGAACCTGCAGGGATGGGAGCGGTGAAACAAAAGCAGCGGAAAGATTTCAGGGGAAGTATCGTGGGAGACTATGGTACTTCCTTTTTTCGCTTTTCGGGAGCGGAGCGACCTTTTCCCCGATGCCACGCAGAGGGGACACATACGCTCAAAATCGGAGATTTTGGAGTTAAGGCAGGAATAGGTTTGTGAAACAAACCGGGGAAACACCGTACAGGCAAAGCCTGTACCCTTGTTAAATATCAAACTGCACTGTTAAAAATTGACTAAAGAGAGGATAGAAGGCAAGGGGCAGGCGGCAGTGGGTATTGCCGCCTGCCACAGGTTCAGGTGATGTCTTTGGAGGACATCAGCTGTTCGGCCAGAGGCCGGTACTCCGGCAGCTTTAAAAGGAATGGCTCCAGACGCCGTTTAAGTTCGGCAATCTCCAGGGGATTGGCGCTTGGCAGACCATCCTCATTTCCAGTCAGTTCAAAAACATCCAGGGAGATTTCAGAGAAGAGCTTTTCAAACAGTTCCTCGCCGGTCTCCATGAGATAGGCATCGGGATCATGGCCTGTTTCAAAAGGAGTGAGGTCAAGATAGATATATCCGGCTTTTTCTGACCATACGATATCCAGGTGTGTACTGGCATGGATGTAATCTTTGAATACAGCTATGATATGTTCCAGTTCTTTCCTTGTTTCTTTTCTGCTCATAAGTTTTTCCTTTCTGTGTTCCGGCAGTTTTGGTTGTGGAATACAGGGATATGATACCGCAGGATTGGAAAAAAGGGAATGTACTGGGAAGTGCGGGCAGGACACAAAATAATTCACAGACGAGGAGGCAGGCTATGGCAAAACGGGACGACCGCATCATCACTTCGGTCTATCTGACAAAGGAGATGTGCAGCCAGATTGACAAGATGGCGGACAGGGGGCATATCTCCCGGAATGAACAGATCCGGCGCTACATTGAGAAGGGGCTGGCGGTGGAGGGGTACAGCCAGGACATCGATCTGATCGCAGGCATCATCCGGCAGGAGGTGCAGGCGGTCTACCATATCGAGGACATCAGGGCGGTGGTGGAACAGCAGGCCAACCGCATTGCAAAGATGCACATGAAATCCGGCAAGGTGGATGCGGCGGCTTTCTTTCTGCTGGTGAAGGTGCTGATGAACGTGGCCCATGAGGGGACGGAAGAACAGTTCGACCAGATGCTGTCGGAGGCGGTGGCTCTGGGGGTGGACTATATGCAGAAGAAGGACTTCCAGATCAACAGCTTCCTGGCGGACAGCGGCAGCCTGCGCCGGATTGCGGATAAGCTGTGACAGGGGAAGGAACATCATCTGCAGCATTAAGGAACCGATCACAGTCGTTGAGTGGAGGGAATCCATAGAAAAAGAAACTTATGAGAATGAACAGGAAAGGGAAAGAGGAGATATGACAGGCTTTGAAAAATTTCAGCAGAAAGTAAAGGACGGGATTCTTGCGTATATGCCGGAAGAATACCGGGACGCAACGGTGGAGATCATCCATGCAAAAAGGAACAATGACCAGGAACAGGTGGGCATAATGATAAAAAGCGAGGGGCAGGAAGTGGCCGCCAGGATATATCTGGATGAGTATTATGCAAGATTCCCGGACTGGGTATCAGATGAAACGATGTTAAAGACGATTGCGGGAGATTATCTGGAAAATGACTTAAAAAGGAAATGGGTGGAAACTGTGAAGGAATCCGTAAAAGACTTTGACTCCATAAAAGGGAATATCCGGGTACAGGTGGTGAACCGGGATATGAACCGGGAAAGCCTGCAGAATTGTCCGAAAAAAGAGGTTGAAGGCACGGATCTTCTGGCAGTATTCCGCATCCTGTTTTTTGAGCAGGGAAAGGAGTGTGCAAATGCCCTTGTAACGGATGCGCTCATGGAAACATGGGGCATGGATGTGGAATCTTTGTATGAGACGGCCCTGAACAATACGGCTGCCCAGGCGCCTGCCCGGATCAACAGTATGATGTCTGTGTTTTTTGACGGGGAGGAACCGCTGGAGCTGGAAGAGGTATTCCGTGAGGAAGGGCTGTATATCCTGTCAAACCCGCAAAAAGACTATGGAGCGGCAACCATGCTGTATCCGGGGCTTTTACAGTCCATTGCAGAGAGTACCCAGTCCGGTTTTTATATCCTGCCAAGCAGTATCCATGAGGTGCTGCTTATCAAAGAGGACAATGGTATGGACGCGAAGGAACTACAGAGCATAGTGATGGATATCAACCAGAGGGAAGTGCTGCCCCAGGAAGTCCTGTCAAATCAGGTGTACTTTTATAACGGAAAAGAGCAGAAGATTTCCCTGGCTTTGTCCCCGGAGGAAACCAGGGAGCTGGCCGGGAACAGAGAAATGGTTTCTGCCGGATATGAGGGAATGGAAACCGAAAGCATGGAAGAGGAAATGGAGAGATAGGAGAGAATGATGGATCAGGCACAACGCTATAAGGAGCTGGCCGCACGGACGGAGGGAAAGACATTGGATTCCTCTTACCATGCGGCTTTTTATCTGCTCTCTTGTGAGCAGGGGATATTTGATGTGGCAAAGAAGCATGTAAACGCTATGGGCATTGGCTTTGACGGCCTGAAACGCTCCCTGCGGGGCTTTGACGAGACCAGCCTGCAGATAGTGGAGATTGCGCACAACCTGTTTAAATGGACGGGGAAGTGTAAGGTGACGCCTTTTGATATTTCCCGCATGGGATATCCTTACATGGAACAGGTCTGCAACGCCATCTGGATTGCGTCCGGTGAGGTGAAAGTGCAGATACGGGACGCAGAGAACAGGGAGCCGGAGCTGTTTCTGGACAGCAAGCCGTATCAGCGGACACAGCGGCTGCATAGCAGGATGGAGCAGATGTATACAGAGATGCTGGAATCGTCGGAAGATATGGGAATGGGGATGGGGGAGCAGAATGGAGGGATAGGGATTGAAATGTTTGGGGAGCCGGACGAGGACATGGAAATGGAACGGTAAAGGAGGCGCTTATGATAACAGCAGTATTGGAGCATCGGGGGAATACCCTGGTGGTGGAGCTGCCCCGCAGGCTGTATGAACTTCAGAAAGATTTATCCAGTATCGGCATTACATGGCAGGCTTCGTCCCTGCCAGTTTCCGGCACAGGAAATATCCGGGTAAAGCTGGAGGCAAAGGAACCTGTGGGGGAGATGGTGCTCTCCCGAATGGAATGTGTGGATCTGTTCCTGGAATTAAACAGGGTATGTCAGGAGATCCAAAAAGTTTGTCCTTATGGTTATGATGAATTTCTGGATATGCTGTCCCCGAAAAGCGACCCGGCCTGCGACCGTTACCTTTTTTACAGAACCTATGAATCGGCGCTGCCCAGTACGGCCACAGGGCTTAGGTATCTGGAGGAAGAAACAGAGCGTTACCGCACCACCATGGAGAACTATCAACATGCCTGCCGGATAGAGGAAGAAGAGGAAGCAGGAGAAACCAGTGAGGAATGGGAGGAAGAGAGGTGATAGCCTATTTCCCTGTTAGTCTATAAGCAGCGGTTCCAAAACCCCAACTATAAAAGCACAGCCAGCAAAAATTATGCCCATGTGCGCTATATCGCCACCCGACCCAGAGTGGCAAAGAATGAGGGCATGAACCATGGACTGTTCGGCTGCCTGAAGCCGGGGACATCCCTGACGGAGTTTCAGGACTGGAAGGACGTGGCGCGGCTGGTCTATCAGAACTCCCGGCGGCATGTCACCATGTACCGCAGCGTGGTTTCCTTTGGGGAGGACACGGCAAAGGAGCTGTTACTGACGGACAAAAAAGCATGGGAGAGGTATATTGAGAACCACATCCGTACTATTGCGGAGAAGAACGGCATTCGGCGGGAACATTTCCAGTGGGCGGCGGCTCTGCACAGGGAGAAGAGCCATCCCCATCTCCATGTGGTATTCTGGGATGATTCCGATGAGAAGGCTAAGATTAAGAACCCCTTTACCCATCCATCTGTCCCAAATAACATCCGCAGGCAGATGATAAAGGACACCTTTGCCGGCCGGATACGGGCTTATGGGGAGGAAAAGACAAAAGCGGCGGCTGACCTGCGAAAGATCAGCGACAGCCTGGTGGATGACTTCGAGCGCCATATCCGTCTGCTGGGAAATAAGAGATACCAGAAACTCCGGGAGGAATATGACCTAAATGCAGAGCTGGCAGAAGATTTTGATTTTTCCGACCACACACTGAATGAAACTGCCGACCGGGTTTTCCGCCTGAAATCCGCATTACCCACAAAGGGCAGGATTGCTTACCAGCTGCTTTCGGAGGAGCTGAAAAAACAGGTGGATGCGCTTACGGCTTATCTGCTCTCTAATGTACCGGAACTGAAAAAACTGCGGACAGACTATGTGGAGAGCAAAATGAAGATGGTACATCTGTACGGGGGCAGCGAGGAATACCTTTCATCCCAGAGAAAGAGGTTTGAGGCCGAGGCGGACAAGATTATTGCAAACCGGATTCTGGGGATGGTAAAGACCTTAAACCGTCTGGATGACGAGGACAGGGCGGCGGAGTACCGGGAGGGACGGAAGAAATACTATGTGGAGCAGATGGTGTTGGAGATGCTTGACATGCTCTCTTCCCTGGTGGATACCAACTGCTGCCAATATGATGATTTTGAGAAAGCATGGCAGGGGGAACTGTCTAAGGAGGCCAGAAAAGAATTGTATCTGAAATATCAGGATAAAGGGTATGAACATTAGACCAGAGGATGAACGGATACCGGATAACATGCTGTGGTAAATGCCGTAAGTATTCTGGCTTTTCCAAGTGGCACTTTAAATATAATCAGCAGGAAGGAGATATAAATGAAAAGCAAGACGGAATTTTACCAGGCGTTTTTTGAGACACTGGAGAAAAAGGGGTTTTCTATCCGGCCGCCGTCCTCACCTGATTATGTGGCAGACATTTACCACAAGAACCGGCAGATCGCTTTTTATGGAAGGCAGGATGCCATTATTAAAAATCCTTTTGTGGAAGTGGAGGAAAAGCTGATGGAGCGGCTGCAGGCGCTGGCAAAGTCCACGGCTATCAGCTGCGGCATCTGTTCTGACCGGCCTTATGATGAAACAGCCACCCAGGATAAAAGCGGCCTGGTGAAGATCAACGAACACAATGGTGTGGTCCTGGTGTGCAAGCAGCACCCAATCTTTGATTATGTATTGTCTACTTACCGGAAGGATATGGAGCATGGAGGCGCGCCCATCCAGAGACAGTATTTTTATAACCGGGAGGCGGCTTTTGAGGATTTTGCCCTGCGGAGCGGCCTGGTGGACGAGAAAAAACTGTTTACTGAAACAGAACTCAGGATTCTCCATGCGGGGCTGGTGAAGCTGCGGACGGAGGATCAGGAACTGGATCAGGACGGCATGGAATCCGTGGCGGCGCTGGTGGGGCGGATTGAGGACATTGTGCCGGAACTGGGGAAAAAGGAGAGGACATTTGATTTTATGAAACTGTTTTCGCCCCTTGAAAATGTGAGGGAACGGTAGAAAAGGGCTGCGGGGCGGTACTTTGGGGGCTGTATGTGTTTGGCGGCTGTCCTGCCGGGGTAAGGGCAGACTGTCATGGCAGAACGGTCAGCTTTTTAAGAGTCTTGCCATCTGGAGCAGAGCCTGTGCTTTTTCTTCCGGCAGGACACGGACATTTTCCAGAAGTTCCCGCTCAAAATCGGATGGGTACATCACTTCGGTATCCTCATTCAGAAATTCAGGGAGCGTGGCACCGAGGCAGGAGAGCAGTTTCTCCAGGATGTAGACGGAGGGCTGGTTTTCACCCCGCTCAATCTTGTGGATATAATTTTCGGACACATCGGATTCTTTGGAAAGACGGTATACGCTGAACCCTTTGTCGGTCCGCAGCTTTCGGAAACGGTTTGGAATATCGATCATGGCTGTCACCCTTTCTTGTCTGTAGAGATTTGCAGTATTGGAAACCTGCCGGTCTGTCGTTAAATCAGCAGGCTTGCTGTATTGGAAATCTTTCAAAATCAGACTCCAGACCTTCGGTCTGTCGTTGAATCAGTAGGCTCTGCCTACTGATTCATATTATGGGTGATAGCCAAACAAAAGATAATACAAATAAAATGGTTGAAATTACAGATATATTATTGTATTATGGAAGAACGGGACGAGAAAACAGCCCCGCCGCCGGAGCGGAAGGGCTGTCAGTCATGGTCTTTGGGGACAGGCGGCCGGATCTCGCCTTCTGCCTGCTCCACTTCTCTGATATGTTTTAACAGGACATATTCGATATAGTTCGTCATGGAGCGGTGCTGTGCGGTGGAAAGCGCCCCGATCTTGTCAAAAACCTCATCTTCCAGTCTCAGGGTAAATACCCGTTTGTTTGTAGCCATAAAATATATCCTCCACTTACTTGTCATTAGATATATTTTATGGTATTCTTTGTAACTATTATACAGTCACTTAACAGCTAAGTGATAGCAGATTAAGCTAAAAGAAAAGGAGAGTGATGCTATGCACCAGCCACCACAGGGGGAATCCATCTGGGGAACCATCAATACCTGCGTGGAGATCGCGCTGAACGTCTACATGATCGTGGCCGTGGACGGGCAGGGCATTGAGCGGGAGGGTGTCATGGTACGGAAAAATGCCGTGAAGGATACCCTTTCGGAGAAAGCCGCCGCTATGGGGCGGGAGGACGGGGACTGGCTGTGTTTTGACGAGGACAAAAAGGACATCCCCGTATATGAGGTGCTGCAGCGGCGTATGGCGCTGTGCAGGCGGATGGAGTCTGTCGTGATGAAGCAGATGGAGGAGATCAGGAGGGATGGAAAGCTGTCCCTGACGGACTATTTCGGGGAGTGCGCGCCGCCGGAGGAGACCCCTGCCGGACAGGTGGATGACAGGCTTCATGTGCGGAACGGCATTTACATGACCCAGGATAAAGAGAGCCTGAAATTTGCCGTCCACGAGGCAGTGGCAGACAACTTTATGTCGCCTATGGCGGCGGAATGTGGGAGCAGGCAGGGAGACTACCTGTTTTACGATACCGCATCCAGCGCCGTCATGCTGAATGAACTGAAGAACGTGTTTGACGAGGTATCGGCGCTGGTTATTTCCGAGGACAGCCTGTATGCCACCCTGGACCAGAAATTTCCTGCCTACAAACAGCTGTACAATGCCTGTGTGCCGAAAGAGGAACAGATACCGGAGGCGGATGCCCCGGCAGAGTTATTCCTTGCGGTGCAGCTGGAAGCGGCCGGGGACAGGGAGGAACCGGAGAGCCGGCCCGAAGAAGAGGAAAGGTTGGAAGAATTTGGCGAACAGATCGACTATGATATCCGATAGAAATTCCATGGAGAAAGTTCAGTCAGCAAAGCAGGGTGGAAAACGGCGGCTGCGGGTCTACCGGGGAGGAAACTGGAAAAGATACCCGGTCCCCCAGCTGCGCCTTGAGGGGAAATGGCTGGAGGACTATGGTTTTCTGCCGGGAACTCCCATAGAGGTATCCTGCACGGACGGCCAGCTGGTTATCTGTAAAGCATCGGCGGCCAGTGTGCTGGTTATCGGTTCCCGTTCTCTCCCATCCTTTGACCTTTCCCTCTATATCCCCAGAGACTGCGGGCGGATTCTCTGTTATCAGGAAAAGGGGATTGGATCTGTGGCAGAGCAGTATGCCCGGTATCATGGAATCCATGTAGAAACTGTGGAACCGGACAGGGAACAGCGCAGGCAGGGAGAACTTTCGGAACAGGATACACAGATGGTAGCCATGGCCGATTTAGTGGTTGCCTTATGGGACGGAAAGTGCCGGGGTACAAAAGCGATAGCCGATTTTGCGAGGAAAGCGGGAAAACCGGTAAAAGTCATTACGGTGACAATGGAATAAAAAAGAATATAGAAACATAAGGCAGGCTGTATATCTGGCACTATCCAGTATACGGCCTGTCTTTTTCATGGGAGGTGAGATTCATTTGAAAATGGTATACCTTGCATCTCCCCTAAGAGGGGATTATGACAGGAATATCGAAAGAGCTGTGGTATACAGCAGGCTTGTCAGCGAGTGCGGATTATTGCCGCTGGCGCCCCACATTATTTTCAGCCAGTGGTGCAATGATACGGTTCCAGAGCAGAGGGAACAGGGATTAAAACTGGGACTTGCTTTGCTGGAAAAATGTGATGAGATGTGGGTGATGGGAAAGAAAATCAGCCAGGGGATGCAGGGGGAGATTGATTTTGCAAGAGAACATGGAATCCGGACTTATTTTGTCCCCTATCCCAGCCTGAAAGAGTATTATCCTGTCAGCACTGATGAAACACGCCTGCTGGATGGATGGGACTGTGTAGGGGACGGCATTAAGGAAAATCTTGATGGCAGGCTTGTACTTTTAAGTTATGAGAGCCTGAAACCGGAACACCGAAATGCCAGGAACCAGCTTTGGGTTGCAACCCACGGCCCAGGGTGCAGGGCAGACGGGGGAAATTTCAGCGATACCGTCCATCTTTTCCATCCCATAGACCGGGACAGGATGGCAGTATCCAGACGTGAGATACTGGGTTTTCCAAAAGGGGAGACCTTGGAGATACTGAAAAACGCTTATCCGGAGTTTGTCAGCGGGATTGCCGAATACGGGCAGGAGGAAGAAGAGGAACTGTGCCAATGAAGAAAAAAGAAAAGCTGATCTTAAGTGTTATCCTGCTGGCAGCGGGAACCATTCTGAACCTGTTCTTTACGGCGGCTCTGCACGGGCTGATGTCCAGAAGGTATGATACTCTGACATTCGTTCCGCTCTTTCAGTGTCTGTCAGGACTGTTTACGGAGCGTCAGCAGTCCCTTCTGTTCCTGTCCTTTGAGGGTTTTCTGGCATTGTGCTGTGTCCTCTTCTGGGTGCAGAACAGCCGAAGCTATCAGAGCGAACTTGTGAAAGTTGCCGGAGATATCTATACCCCGGCCCCATCGGGACAGTATCAGCACGGTTCGTCACGGTGGCTGAAAAAGGAAGAGAGGGATGGGGTATTTGCGGCCCAGGTGATTGATCCGCATAATGAAGTAATCCGGATGCTTCTGGATACGGGGTATGATGACCTGCCGTTTTTGGAAAAAGAAAACGGCACAGGAAATAAGAAAGAGGATACCGGACAGGAGAAAGCAGGGAGCGTGCCGGAGGACAGAACAGCAGTCCCCGCCTCTTCCCCGTCCGTTCCTATAAATCCATCAAGGACAAAGGAGGATGAAGATTTTGAAACCGTAGAGTATGTGGTTTCTCCTGCCGGTACAGGCAGACAGGAGACCGGAAAGGAGGCAGAGAAAACACCATCAACAGGTGAGATAATGGAAAAGGCAGTAAGGGCAGAGGATGGGGAAAAAGGAACCGACCCGTATAAACTCTTCCCCAAAGGCGGTATTGTGGTGGGGATGGAAAAGATGGGCAACCGGGAAAAGCTGTACCTGATCGGGGACGATACCCACACCCTGACCATCGGCGCCACCCGCTCCGGCAAGACCCGGTGCCTGGTGATCCAGTCCATCTGCTCCATAGCGCTGTCAGGGGAAAGCCTGGTTATCAGCGACCCCAAGGCGGAACTGTACCATTACACGGCGGACTATCTGAAAAAACTGGGCTACGAAGTCATCTGCCTGGATTTCAAGAACCCGGAGAAGAGTACCCGTTACAACCTGCTCCAGCCAGTGATTGACGCCATTAACGAGGACGATATGGAACGGGCGGAGATGTACGCTTGGGATATCACCAACATCCTGGTGGGGGACAACACGTCCAACGAGAAAATTTGGGAGAACGGGGAAAAGTCCACCATAGCGGCAGCCATCCTCTGTGTGGTGGCGGATAACCGGAAACGGCCGGAATACCAGAACCTGACCAACGTGTACTGGTTCATTGCAGAAATGAGCAAGTCCGTGGGGGGAAAGACACCCATGAGCGAGTACATGAAGAAACTCCCGGCCAAGCATCCGGCACGGGCGCTGATGTCCATTGCGGAGGTGGCGCCCAGCCGTACCAAGGGCAGCTTTGACACGTCCGCCCTGACTACCCTGCGCCTGTTCACCAGCCGATCCGTCTATGCCATCACCCATAGGAGCGATTACAACATAGCGGACATCGGCAGGAAAAAGCAGGCATTATTCCTGATCCTGCCGGATGAAAAGACCACATACTACCCCATTGCCAGCCTGATGGTGTCCCAATTGTATGAGCTGCTGGTGCGTCAGTCTGATCTGCGGGGAGGCAGGCTGGAAAACAGGGTGAACTTTGTTCTGGATGAGTTTGGAAATTTCACCAAATTGAACGATTTCACTAACAAGCTGACTGTGGCCGGAGGCCGGGGCGTGCGGTTCAACTTATTTTTGCAGAGTTTTGAACAGCTGACCCAGAAATACGACAAGGAGACGGCGGCCATTGTCAAGTCCAACTGCCAGACCTGGATTTACCTGCAGGCAGACGATAAGGAGACCCTGCAGGACGTGTGCGACAAACTGGGGAAATACACCACTTCGGCGTATCAGTTATCCAGTCAGCACGGCAGGTATGTCAATCCCAGCAGCTCCCACAGCATCAGCCTTGTGGCAAGGGAGCTTCTGACCACGGACGAGATACGGCGGATTTCCCGCCCCAGCCAGATCGTCATCAGCAGGGCGCACCCGGCCATGATGAACGCGCCCGATTTGTCACAGTGGTATTTCAACCGGATGTGCGGCCTGGGAGACCCGGAGCATAACCGGAAGGTGCGGGAAGCCAGGGAGAAGGCCCGCCCGGTGCTTTCGGCCAGGACGGAGGAGATCCCCCTGTGGAACATCTGGGTGTATTATACCAAAGACCTGCAGCTGAAGGAGGCACAACAGAAATCGCAGACATTCGGGGCGCAGGCCGGCTCCATGTTTTCGTCTGTGAAAGGCTATAGAAGAACAGTAGGAGGTTCAGACAAGAATGAAGAGGAAGATTAAACATGCAGCGGCAAGGTTTCGGGCGGCGTGTGCCACAGGCACAGCCGCTTTCCTTATGCTGGCAAACAATACCACGGCGTATGCGTCCGGCATCAGCCAGAGCAAACTTGCCACGGGAACAGAAAAACTGATTGCCGATGCCACAACCTGGCTGATGGTGCTGGCCCCTGTGGTGGCGGGGCTACTGATCATCTATTTCTGCATTCGGCGGTCAGCGGCGGACGAGATGGATCAGAAGAAATGGAACAACCGCATTGTGGTAGCCATCGTCTCCTGCATTGGTGCGGTGCTGGGGAGTGCCACGCTGAATATTATCATCGGCTACTATCAGTAAACAGCCTGTAATGAAACGGGTATAACCTCAGGGAATATTTATGGATTTGCCATATAACCATCAATTTATGCTGCACATCGGATAAGGCTGCAGCTGTCAACCGTATAACGAAAGGCCGCCAGCCGTACTCCTGTCTTGGGCAGAGGGGTAAATCATGGCGGCCTTAAGTATCAACTAAGAAAAGGAGAATAAATCTATGAGGAAACTGACTGACAAAATGAATGATCTGGCGGTGAAAGGTTATGTAAAGGGGATGCAGGCCAAGGCGAAGCTGGCGGAGGTTCTCTCCCAGAAGTCCGGGGAAGGATTTGTGGATACGGCGCTGAAGATCCTGATTTCCGTGGTGGTGGGTGCGCTGCTGCTGGCAGGGCTGTATACGCTGTTCAAGGATACCATTCTGCCTACCCTGACCCAGAAGATCACCAGCCTGTTCAACTACCAGGGATAAGGCTGACAAGTGCTGCAGGTTCTGCCCTTTAGGGCAGAACCTGGGCGTTTTATCGAAGATGGCAGAGGATGAAGGATTAAAACAGAACCTTCGTGGATAAACAGAAATGAAAACGTATAAAAATATAAATTTCCCATAAAAATGAGCGTATAAATATAGAAAATATGAAATTATATGTTGATTTTTATTGAAAATAGATTATACTATACATGAGAATGAAATTTGAGTGATAGATGTAAGACCTATAATGAGGAGACTATTATGCTGATCCAATTTAATTTTAAAAACTTTAAATCCTTTCGTGATGAGGTATCTTTGGATTTAACGGCAACGAAAATAACAGAACACGAAGACCATGTGGCAGAAGCGGCGAATGATAAACTTTTGAAGGTAGCCGCCATCTATGGCGCCAACGCAAGCGGAAAGTCCAATGTGTATGATGCCTTTGAATATATGACTTACTATGTGGATGAATCCTTTAAATTCGGTGATGAAGAAGAGCGGCGCAGGAAAACGGGAGACTCTTATTTGAAAGTGACGCCATTCCTTTTTGATGAAAACAGCCGGGACGAAGAAACTACCTTTGAAGTGTTTTATGTTGACAATTCAGAAGATACAGGCAAGACATACCAGTACGGCTTTTCATTGAAGAAGGATGAAGTAGTGGAGGAATGGCTTTATTCCAAGGCAAAGACGGCAAGGAATAAATACCGGACAATCTTTTACCGTAAAAAAGGCGAAGAACTGGAGATGAACGGCTTTTCCAAAAACCATGTGGAAAATATCAAGGCATCTCTGAACAAGGAATCCCTTATTGTATCTTTGGGGTCCAAGTTGCGGATAACCAGACTGAAAAAGGTGAGGGACTGGTTTTTGAGCAATGAGATTGTAAACTTTGGCGATCCAGCGGAGAACTTTTTCCTTTCCAGAGTTCTGCCGGAAGGGTTTGTAGACCGAAAAGAGGTACAGGATAATGTGGTGGAATATTTTGCGTCTTTTGACGAAGCGATTCGGGATTTTAATGTAGAAGAACTTACACAGGAGGATGAAAAAGACAATAGTAAGAGTTATAAGATTGACGCCCTGCATAAGATGGGGGACGGTGAAAAAATGGCTTCTATCCCGTTAAAACAGGAATCCAGCGGAACACTGAAGATGTTTGCCCTGTATCCCTCTTTAAAGGAAGTGCTGGATCAGGGTTCCACGCTGTTTATTGATGAGCTGAATGCCAGACTGCACCCGTTGCTGGTAAGAAATATTATATTGACATTTCTTTCCCCGGAAATCAATACTCAGAACGCACAGCTGGTGTTTACCACCCATGACATCTGGCAGTTTTCCAATGAATTACTGCGGCGGGATGAAATCTGGATGGTCAATAAGAACAGAGATGGGGTTTCGGAGTTGTATTCCCTTGTTGAGTTTAAGGACGAAGATGGGAATAAGGTACGGCGGGACGAGGCACTTGCAAAGAATTATCTCACAGGGAATTACGGAGCAATCCCGGCGTTAAAGCCTATGAAGATGTTGAAGGGGAGGACAGTGGATGGCAAATAGGGGGAAAGCGGCGGGAAAGAAAGCTGTCTCTGATGGAAAACCCAGCGACAGCAGAGCCGGAAAAAGGCGGGACAGGAACAAACGTGTGGGAGTCAGGGTTCCTGAACTGGGATATTATCTGATCGTGACAGATACGGAAGAAACAGAGAAGAATTACTTTGAAGGGCTGCGGGACAGCATTCCGGCGGAGTTGAAAGATAGGATTGTGATAAAGATCGAGAAGGCCAGGACGGTGGAACTTGTGAGGAAGGCCCTGGAAATGACAGGGCAGGAATCACAGTACCGGATTCCATGGATCGTCTTTGACAGAGACCAGGTGAAGGACTTTGACGAGATTATCCAGACAGCAGAGAAAAGCGGTGTGGGTGCTGGATGGTCTAATCCCTGCTTTGAAATCTGGATGTATGCGTATTTTGGAGAGATGCCTGTGATCAGGGAGTCTTATACCTGCTGTGACCGGTTTGCGGAGAAGTTTGAGAAGGTAACGGGGCAGAAGTATTCTAAGAATGATAGGGATATTTATCGGAAACTGGTGCAGTATGGGGATGAGAAAAGGGCGATTCAGATGGCGGAGAGATGTTATAAAAGGTGTGTGGAAGATGGGAAACGGAAGCCATCGGAGATGTGGCCGGCTTGTAGGGTACATAGGTTGGTGGAAGAGATACGGAATAAGATTCATGTGGGGAGAAAACTATGAAAATAAAATATATGGAAATTCAGAATTTTAGGAGATTAAAAAATTGCAAAATTGAATTAGGGGATAAGAATACGCTTTTTGTTGGAGCAAACAATAGTGGTAAGACATCTGCTATGAATGCATTGGTAAAGTTTTTGACCAAAACAAAAACATCAATGTTTACTATTAATGATTTTACAGTGTCGAATTGGAATACCATCATAGATATAGGAAAAATATTATTAAAAGAAGAATTGAAGGAGGATGAAAAGAAAAAAATAACTTTATCAGCTTGGCAAAAAATCATTCCATCATTGGATGTTTGGATAGAAGCGAGAAATGATATTAACCTTTTGCGAACTGTTATTCCTACGCTAGAATGGGAAAATAAATTGATTGGTGTTAGAATGAATTTAGAACCAATTGATTTAAATAAATTATATAAAGATTTTTTAAAAGCATTGAGGGCGGCAGAAACAATAAGAGCAGATAAAGATAATTCTGAAAAATATTCTTCGGAAGAAATTAATTTATGGCCAGTAAACTTACTGGATTTTTTGGAAAGAAAGCTTGATAAATATTTTGCCGTAACTTATTATACATTGGATCCAGACTTAATTGATAAAGTGAAGGATATCCCACAAGAACTTTCAGATATGGCTTTACCTAAAAAACACAATCCTCTTAAGGGAATAATTAAAGTTAATTTAATACCGGCGCAAAGAGACTTCTTGAATTCGGATTTTGATTCTAACGCTAACAATAAAAAGGGAAAGTTGTCGGAACAATTGCAAGAGTATTATAAGGAACATTTAGATCCAGAAAAGATACCAACAAAAAATGATAAAGAGGCTATTCTGGCAATAAGAAAGGCCGAAAAAACATTTGATGATAAGTTAGTAGCAGGTTTTGAGAATGCGATTAAGGAATTGGAAACATTAGGGTATCCGGGAGTTGCAAATCCTCAGATAACGATTTCGACCAAACTAAGTTTAATAGATGGGCTTGATCATAAGTCCGCGGTTAAATATTCATTGACTAACGATGGAACATTGGAATTACCAGAAAAATACAATGGATTAGGATATCAAAATCTTATTTCAATGGTATTTAAATTGATGAGTTTTAGAGATTCATGGATGAAAGTAGGAAAAGCAAGTGATGAGGCAGATGATGAAGACGAGGGAATTGAACAAATAGAACCCATACACTTAGTGCTAATTGAAGAGCCAGAAGCGCACCTTCATGCACAGGTCCAACAAGTATTTATTAAGCAGGCGTATAAGGTACTGCGAAATCATTCTGAACTGGGTGATAGTGATGAATATGTAACACAGTTAGTAATAAGTACACATTCAAGTTACATAGTACATGCAGCTGAATTTATGGATTTGAGGTATTTTAAAAGAATCAGGCCTAAAGACAGCAAAGACATCCCTATATCAGTTATAGTAAATATGTCAGATGTTTTTGAAAAAAAGGGAGAAATAAATTCAACTGAGCGGTTTGTGGTGAGGTATCTGAAGACTACGCACTGCGATTTGTTTTTTGCAGATGCTGTTATTTTGATTGAAGGTGCTGCTGAACGTATTTTGATGCCTAAGTTTATTGAAAAATTTGAGGTATTGAATAGCTGTTATATTTCATTGCTTGAAATAAATGGAAGCCATGCACATCGATTACGACCATTAATTGAGAAATTGGGAATAACATGTTTGATTATAACTGATTTAGATGCAATTTCTTCAAATGAGGTTAGAAAATCAGTAATTCCACAACGAAGGAAAGGACAGATTTCTAATAGTTCTACATTGAAAAATTGGATTCCTGGAAACGAAGATATTGATTTTTTATTGAATTTAGAAGAAACTGATAAGGCTGTATTACTAAATAAGGATGGTGATAGTTTCGTCAGAGTAGCTTATCAGACACCGATTAAAATATCTTTGTTAGGTAAGCGCAAAGTTGAAATGTTATCAAATACATTTGAGGATGCATTAGTTTATAAAAATTTCGATCTGTTTAAAACGATGAAAGGTACAGGTTTGATTAAGAGATTTAATAGTGCTGTCATAACATGTAACTCTAAAACAAGGCTTAGTAAAAAAATATTTGAGATATTAAAGGATAAAAACATTCGTAAGGCTGAATTTGCATTAGACCTATTATTTTCTGATGAATACGATAATATTAAAATGCCTGATTATATTGAAAAAGGGTTAGGATGGCTAGAGGAACAGTTAAAAAGGAAAAGAGAGCAATTATTACAGGAGGAAACTATTTGTGAGTGATGTCAGTATTTTTAATGATGATAATAGGGATGACCATGTAGATAAAGAAATTTTATCCTGTTATTTAAAAAAGCCATATAAAAGTTTTTTTGTCTTTGCCGGGGCTGGTTCAGGAAAGACAAAAAGCCTTGTTAAGCTTTTATTAGAATTAAGAGAATTGAATGGACAAGCATATAAGCGTAAAGGGAAAAAAATAGCTGTAATTACATATACTAACGCTGCATGTGATGAGATAATGAGGAGAGTTGAGTATGATTCATTATTTTCAATTTCAACAATTCATAGCTTTATTTGGAATTTGATAAATTTTTATCAAAAAGATATTAAAGTATGGATTACAAAAAAAATAGAAGACACTTTGGCTGATTTGAAAGAAAAACAAAGCAGAAGCCGAGATTTAAATAATTCAACTTCTAAAGAACGCCAAAGGAAAATTGATAAAGCAAGTTTAAGGTTAGAATCTATTAGAGATATAAAATGTTTTGTGTATAATCCAAATGGAGAGAATTCTAGTATTGATTCATTAAACCATAGTGAAGTTATAGAAATGGGTAAAGATTTTCTTTTAAAAAAACCGACATTAAAGAAAATACTTATAAATAGTTATCCTATTTTGTTGATTGATGAAAGTCAAGATACAAAAAAAGAGCTAATGGAGGCTTTTTTACAAATCCAAAGAGAATATAGTTTGGAATTTTCGATAGGTCTTTTTGGTGATATGATGCAACGAATTTATACAGATGGGAAATCGGATTTATTAGATGAAATCAGTGGCATGGGAGATGATTGGTTAAGAACAGAAAAAATTATGAATCATAGGTGCTGTAAAAGAATTGTAGATTTAATAAATAAAATTCGGATTGATGTTGACGGCTTGCAGCAAAATTCAAGGTTAGACAAAGCATTAGGAAATGTACGATTATTTATTGCAGATAAAAATATTAATAAAGAAAAGACGGAAGATATAGTGGCGCAGAAGATGGTAGAAATAACAGGAAATACTGAATGGAAGAGCAATTTTGAAAAGTTAATTTTGGAACATCATATGGCCGCCAAAAGATTAAAGTTTAATGAACTTTTTGAACCTTTATATGAGGTGGAGCGTTATAAAACTGCCATACTAGATGGAACACTTAAGGAACTGTCATTTTTTACTAATATTGTTCTACCATTGGTTGATGCAAACGAAAGTAAAAATCAGTTGGAAGTAATGCATTTACTTAATGAATATTCGTTGTTTCTTAACGATTCTAATACGAATCTGCTTACAGAACATTTATCTCAAATGAAGTGCTCTATGGAAAAGCTACTACAATTATGGAAAAATGGAAATGATCCTAGTTGCTATGACGTATTAAGAATTATTTGGAACGAAAAAATTCTGGAAATACCATCATTACTTAAAGAAGTTGCTTTTGAGAGCATTATTGAATTGCCAGAAGATGATGAAATAATATTAGCCTGGAAACAGGTTTTAAAAGTTCCATTTAGTCAAATCAAGGCATATAGTAATTATGTTGCAGGTAGATCTGGATTTATGACACATCAAGGCGTTAAGGGGTTGGAATTCCCTAGGGTAATGGTTATAATTGATGATAGTGAAGCAAAAGGATTTATGTTTAGTTATGAAAAGTTATTCGGGGTAAAAAATAAAACACAAACAGATAAAAAAAATGAGATTGAAGGAAAGGATACAAGTATCTTTAGGACAAAAAGGCTATTTTATGTAGCATGTAGTAGGGCAGAGGAGGATTTAGCAATAGTTATTTATACAGAGAATCCCCAAGTTGTGAAAACAACAGTATTAAATGTGGGATGGTTCTTGGAAAAAGAAGTAGAAATAATATAAATATAAAAACACGGTTGAAGCAAAATTTCAGCCGTGTTTTTATATATGATCAATTCAGAGTGAGGAAAAATGTATCGTTTAATTTATCAGCCAAATTATTGGCACTACTTAATGGGAGATTTTCTTGACAAAATACATGGGGTTAGAAATATTAGTTAAATATCATGAAACAGAGATGCCATTTATTAAAATAACTATCAGATAAGAACGGTTATTGCCAGCTTTGATAATAGTAACAGGGCTGGTATTTTTATGAGCAAAAGGAGGTTTTGATGAAAGTTAAGAGCAAGATTGTTGCCCGGTATGAGGACAAGGGCAGGCTGAAAGCCGTTGCCACCGTCTGCCTGGACAGGAAATTTCTGGTGACAGGGGTGCGCGTGGCAGACTGCCAGAAAGGGCTGGCCGTGTTCATGCCCAGCCGGGAAATCCATGCCGGGGAATATCGGGATATCTGTTTCCCTATCACTTCGGAACTGTACAAGCAGATCAAGGACAGTGTGCTGGAGGCATATGCAAGGCCGGAGGATGACGACCCGATTTATGGGGTTGGACTTAAAACAGAAGAGAAAACGGGGCAGACAGGAGAGCCACAGGTGGATGCAGCGGTGACAGCGGAAATGGGGATTCTGCCGGATGACGGCAGACAGGCAGGAAACCCGGAGAGAAACAGGCTGCCGGGGGAAACCATTCGTCTGGAGGACACGGCACAGCCCAAACAGAGCAGCCGATGAGCAGGCACAAAAATAAGATGCCTGGTGGGAATCATCCTGCCGGGCATGGGAGGTGATTGATTTGGAAGTAATCCTTGTGCTGCTGATTGTGGCGGTCCTAAACGGCGCGGTGGCATTCATTGACGAGATGCTCTCCGATCTGGTTCCCATGACGCTCCACGCAGACCAGTACATGATCGGGGCGGGAGGCGGCAGCATGGTGGACGTGCTGTTTGAGATCCTGCTGGGCTTTGGGGTGTCGCTGATTATCCTGAAATTCCTGAAAAAGGGCTTTGAGTGCTATGTGATGTGGACGGACGGAGACCCGGACAGCGAGCCGGTGTACCTTGTGACCCGCTTTATCCAGGCAGTTGCCGTGGCCGTTTGCTTTCCGGTGCTGTACGGGTGGATGGCGGACATCACCACAAGCCTGACGGATGAACTGCTGGCGGCAATCGGGGCGGCTACAGACTATGACTGGATGGCATGGGTGAACGGCCTGTCCTCAGCGGGGATTGTGACGGCCATCTTCGGCCTGGTGTTTGTCATCAGTTATTTCATGCTGTATTTCCAGTTCCTGATGCGGGGGCTGGAGATCATGATCCTGCGGATTGGCGTGCCGGTGGCCTGTGTGGGGCTTCTGGATAATGACAAGGGAGTGTTTAAGAATTATATGATGAAGTTCTTCCAGTCCGCAAGGGGGAGACTTCCGGTATTTTCATCTGTAAGGGACATCCGGAATGTGTGCAGGCAGTGATTACCCCCGACCGTATGGAGAAACGGCAGAACGGGCGGCGGTTCAAGGAGCCGGGGGAACCCGGCTTCACCCTGACCTGCCAGGACCGGCACGGCATCCTTTTATGCTGTATGGAAAAGGGGCTTGCCCTCCGGGAGGCGAAAAAGGACGGATACACCAGGGCGGTGCATGGGGACGGAATCAACCTTTCCTATCCCAACAGCACGGTCAGCCGGGGACGGGTGGGAAAACAGTGCGCCCAGACCCTGCTGACCGGCGGGAGCATGGGAGTTCTGCTGTGCTGCCGTATCCGCAGGCTGACCCCAAGGGAGTGCTGGCGGCTGCAGGCATTTGAGGATGTTTTGTTTGACCGTGCGAAGGCGGCGGGGATCAGCGACGCCCAGCTTTACAAACAGGCCGGGAATGCCGTCACGGTCAACGTGGTCTATGAGATTGGCCGGAAACTGGCAGAAAGTGGGGTGACGGATGAAGTTTAACGTATTGTACATCGACCCGCCATGGGCTTACCGGGTCTATTGCAAAAAGGGACAGGGGCAGAGTGCGGAGAACCATTACCGCACCATGCAGACGGAGGACATCTATGGGCTGGATATCGGCGGGATTGCGGCCAGGGACTGTACCCTGTTCCTGTGGGTGACATTTCCATGTCTGGTGCAGGGGCTGGAGGCGCTCCGGCGCTGGGGATTTACTTATAAGACCCTGGGGTTCTGCTGGGTAAAGCGGTGCCGGAAACAGACGGATAAATGGTTCTGGGGCCTGGGATTCTGGACGAGGGCGAACCCGGAGATGTGCCTGATTGCCACAAGGGGAAACCCGAAACGGATGTCAAAGGCGGTACACTGCATCGTGGATACACCGGTGGAGCGGCACAGCAAAAAGCCGGATGAGGTACGCAGGCGGATCGAGCGGCTGATGGGGGATGTCCCCCGTGCGGAGCTGTTTGCCAGGGAGGTGCATCCCGGCTGGGTCTGTGTGGGGAACGAGATTGACGGCATGGATATCCGGGATGCCATTGAACAGCTGAAGGGGGAGGTGCAGGATGGATTTTCAGGAACGGATGGATCTGTTGATGAAGCGGGCGGAGGAGGAATATGGGAAGTTACTGAAGGGCGCTGATTTCTCTGATGAGAATATGTTGAAAGAAGCAGGGCGGATTGCGTCCATCGACATGATATACCGGAACCTGGAAGGACTCCTGGCCGGAAGCCCTACAGACGTGGAGGCCATGCTGTTTTATGACCGGCCGCTGGAGGCATTGGTGTTAGTATATAAATGTGGACAGGAAAAGTTGAACAACCTATACTATCAAATGAAAGAGCAAAGGAGATGTTCAACATGGCGAAAAATCAAAGATCTTACACTCCGGAATTTAAACAGCAGATCGTGGATCTGTATAATGCTGGAGGAACCTCGTATCCACAACTGGAACGTGAATATGGCGTAAATCGGAGTACGATCAGCGGCTGGGTAAAGCAGCTTTCCCCTATCAAGGTATCAGAGGAGGAAACGGTCACCCTCAAGGAGTATAAGGCTCTCCAAAAAGAAATCCAGCGCCTTAAGATCGAGAATGAAATACTAAAAAAAGCGACCGCCATATTCGCAAAAGAACAATAGCCGAGATTGTTGCATTTATCCAGAATAACTTAACCTATTACTCTGTATCACAGCTTTGCAGTGCCTTGAAATTTCCAAGGAGTACTTATTACAAGGCTCTGGTTTGTGTACCTTCCAATAAGCGGATGGAGTATGAGGAATTCGGCAGGAAAGTGAAACAGGCCTTTGAGGATTCCAAACGCAGATATGGGGCTGTCAAACTATGCCGTGTACTCAATGGCGCCGGGACACCCTGCAGCATCAAGCGGGTCCAGAGGCATATGGCAGAGCAGGGACTGCGCTCTGTGGTAGTAAAGAAGTACAACCACCATGCCAATCATGGCAGTATCCCGGATGATAAAGTGAATATCCTGAAACGTGATTTTGGAACGGAAACCATCAACCAAAAATGGTGCACAGATATTACCTACATCCATGTGCAGAA
>QXWR01000042.1 GCA_009911065.1 Clostridiaceae bacterium
CCGTCCCCGTTTGGTCGCTTAACGGGGGCATTTTCCAAAATCCGCTGTACGTTTTCAAAGTCGGCGCGGTCGATAATCGGTTCATGCACATTTTCCGTAATCTGCCACTGGCTTCTGTCTACATAGTGGTTTCGCTTGTCGCGGAAATGCTTTGCTGTCTTGAAGTTGACCACATCACCGCAATACTCCTGCCGCGTGAGGATATGGGTCAGCGTGGCTTTGTTCCACTTGTAACGGTTTTCCTCGTTCAGCGTCTTATTTTTACAGGTTCCCCGCCCCCGGTCTTTCATGTAGAATGTGGGGGTCGGGATTTGCTCATTTTTCAGATATACGGCAATCTGGTTTCGGTTTTTCCCGTCCAGAAACAGGCGGAAAATAAGGCGGACAACTTCGGCGGCTTCTTCGTCAATCAGCCAAAAATCCTTGTTGTCGGGGTCTTTGACATATCCGTATGGGGCTTCGGTTGCGATTGGCTTGCCGCTTGTCCCCTTTGTGCGGATACCTGTTTTTACTTTCTTGCTGATGTCCCTTGCGTACCATTCTGACATGATATTGATGAACGGCGCAAACTCTAACGTGTCGGGCTTTTCACTGTCTATCCCGTTGTTTACCGCGATAAAGCGCACGTTGTTTCTGCGGAAAATCTCCATAGCGTTCCCCACTTGGAGATAGTCGCGCCCCCAGCGGGTCATGTCTTTCATAATGCACACGCCGATTTTGCCGTTTTCCACGTCCTCTATCATGCGGGAGTAAGCGGAGCGGTCAAAAAATCTGCCGCTTTCGTCGTCGTCAATGTAGTGTCGGATATTTGTCAGTTTTAACTGTCTGGCGTGGCTTTCCAGAAATTTCTTCTGGTTCTGTATGCTGTTGCTTTCGCCGCCGTCCCTGTCCTCGTCCCCCACGGATAAGCGGGAGTAAAGGGCTGTGATTTTGCTGTAATCATTCATGTGCATACCCTCCTGCGTCAATATAGGTGTTGCTTACAGTTAAGATTATGCACCTCATCTGGCAGAGCCGTACTCCACCCCCTGCCGGTACTTCTTTGCATTTTTGCCTTTCAGATAGACCATCAGCTTCACCGCCACGGCTCCGACTGCTCCGGCCAGTAAATCAATCCCGTGAATACTCGGAAATGGATGCTCAAACGCCAGTTGGAAATTTAAGAACAATGCCATTGCCTTATTCATCAGGGAATCCCCTACGCAATGGCGGTACATCCACGCTGATTTATCCACCAGATAAAACACAATGATATAGGGGATATTCAGCATGATCAGACGTTTCCTGTCTACGGCAGGCATGTTCTCCCGGATCATGCTTTTTATTTTTCCGGACAATGGCACAGATTTTTTCCCTGCGGCAGGTTTCTTTCTCTGTTTCCCACTCAATGCTCCGGCCCCCGTTCCTTCTGTTTTGTTTTTTCCAGCTCCCTGTGCTTTGCCGCCCGCTCCTTTGCCAGCTCCAGTTTCTTCCGGATCGACGGCTTTTTATCTTTCGCCAGTGACTTCCCGGTATATTCCTTAAATGCCACCGTCATAACGTCCACGTCTTTTGCCTTGAAGAATACAAAATAGCGGGGTGGGGAAATGGACGTATCTTTTTTCAGGCTGAAATCAATGCTGTATTTCCGGGCGCATTTCTCAAAGGATTTGATATTTCCGTCTGTCACTTCAATATTGGAAAGCTGGCACCCCTGTTTCATCAACTTCTCCATGCTCTGTTTCCCACGGCAGACAGCGCCGCCCCTTTCTGCCTTCTGCATTGCTTTTTTCTCTGCCTGTTTCTGTTTCCCGTTCCGCTTCTCCTGCTCCATTTTTGCCAGCGCTTTCAGCATGGCGGCTTTCAGAATCCGTGCGGAAATCTTGCCGCCATTAACGCACAGCGATACGGTTTTCTCATTTACCTCGTCCTGCAAGGCGTTCTCCCTCCCTTCCTGCGGATTGTTTTTTCTCCCTCATCTCCCGCAAAATCTTTTTCATACAGTAACCGATACATGGGGAATGCCTGCCATAGGGACAGCCTTCACACCCGCCATTGCTGTTTTTGCTAAATTCCTGTGGCAGGGAATTGTCCGGGACATCTGCCGACGCCGGGCTTTCCTCCGGAAGAAGATAATAGCACTCCTCCTGGCTGCATCCTTTCCGCTTCCCTTTCCAGAAATAACAGTGCTTACAGTCACCCGGCCTATCCGCCGCATACTTCCTGCTATCCCTCGCCCGGTTCCGGCTGTCTGCCTTTCCTGCCTGCATCCCATTCCCCTCTCCGTTTCATTTCCTCTATCTGCCTGTCCTCCTGCGCCCCTGCCCGGATACAGGAATACAGCGTGACCACCGCAAATATGCCTGCGGCGGCAAGAATCCCTTTCATTCTGCTTCACCCCTTTCCATAGGGGGAACTGCCATCGTTCCATATAAAATCAGCAGTTCCCCCTATATACAGACATGAAAAAACGCTTACAGATTCTTTCCGCAATCCGTAAACGCCTGTCAGGCCCTTTCATCTTATTTTGTTACAATTATCTGTTTCCCTGATTCCTCCAAATATGGTCAGTCCTTCTTTTTTCTCCTGAACATAAAAATGGAACTTCCAATGCCGCACACAGCAATCCCGGCTAGGGCAATCCATAACCAGAACGGCCTGTCATCCCCGGTTTTCGGCGTCCCGGCAGACGGTGTTTCCGGCTTCGGCGTTTCCTTCGGCTGTTCCGGCTGTTCCGGCTCGTCCGGCTTCGCTTCATCCTTCATCTCAACCTTCTGGATCTCCCCGGTATCCCTGACTTCAAACTTCACATCATCTGCTACCAAATAGCCGTCCGGCGCACTTTCCTCATGCAGCGTGTACTCCCCGATTGGCAGCATTTCTATATAATGCGGCTTATCCTCGGAAGTCCAGCTTTCCACTGTTTTCCCTTCTTTATCCAGGATGGAAAGTTTTGCCCCCGGCAATTCCTTTCCGGCTATGTCCGTCTTGGAAATCTCCACCTTTGTCACATCATCCTTCATCTCAACCTTCTGCACTTCGCCTGTATTCTCCACAACAAACTCAATGCTCTCCGCAGTCACATAGCCGTCTGCAGGCTGCGTTTCTGTCATGGTATATTTCTTACCAACTACTAATTCCTTGATGATATGCGGCTTCTTGCCGGAAACCCACTCATCCACAAGATTGCCTTCTTCATCCGTTACCTTAAGCTTCGCACCTTCCACCTCTTTTCCATCCGTAAGGGATGTTTTAGTAAATGCAAAGACCGTAGGCACGTTTTCAAAGGCAAACTCATAGGAAATGCTTTCTTTTTTCGCATCCTCATAGGTAAAGTCAAATTCCTGCACCTCGCCCTCGCTGGTGAATCCCGGAGCCGGGGCAGTTTCTTTCACATAATAGGGGAATCCAATCGGAAGGTCAGCTTCAAACGACAACTTCCCGGCTTTGTCCGTGGCTTTTTCCTCAATCACCGTGTCTGCCTCCATGATCACTTCACCGTCTTTGTTGGTAATGTCCTCTTTTGCACACAAGGCAAATACCGTCCCTTCCACTGCACGGTCAGAATCCTTCTCGGTTTTAATTACGTTGACTTCCGCTTTCTGACGGTGATTCTGCCAGTCCGCAGAGAACGTGACAACCGCTGTATCCTGGTCACGGTAAGTCAGATCAATCTCCCGGATTTCGCCGTCTAGGACATAACCCTCTGCCGTTTCCTTCTCCTTCACGTAATATTTTCCAAGAGGCAGGTTTTCCAGTTTCGCAATCCCGGTATCGTCCGTAATGATGGTGTCTACCAGTTCATCCTTCTTATAATAATCCCCGCTCTCCCCGTCAGCCGCCTTGATGTCCTCTAAGGCATATACCTCAAAGGCAACGTCTTTCAGTGATCCAGTGAGATATTCAAACAGATGGGCAACCCAGCCGCCGATACTGTCAAGCAGTGATACATTCTCTAAAAATTCTCCCTCTTTGTTAATCAGGAGCGTACCTGTCGGCACATCGTCTTTCATTTCCATCTTTTGGATTTCAGCCGTATCTTCCACGGTAAATGTGATTTCCTCTGCCTTTAAATATCCATAAGGCGCTAATTCTTCCCGGAGCGTGTAAGTTTCCCCAACCGTCAGCCGCTCGATGATATGTTCCTCACCCTTAACAGATTTCCATGTGTCAATGATATTTCCGTCTTTGTCAAGGACGGTCAGCGTTGCGCCGGAAAGCTCCACGCCTGTTGCAAGGTCTGTCTTTTTGATGGAAACGGTTGTCGGCTCATTTTCAAATTCAGAAGTGTATTCCGCTGCCTTCACATCCTGCCCCTGGTATGATGCAGATACTTCAATGGTTTTATCGGAAGATACATAACCTGCGGGAGCCTGTTCCTCCCGGATATAATACTCTCCGAAAGGCAGATCCAGATCAAAGACTGCCCTGCCGTCTTCCCCGGTCATGGCTTCCCCAAGCAGCGTGTCCGCTTTTACAATCACCTTCCCATGCGCCAGAATATCAGATTTTGCATACAGTCCAAAGACTGCGCCCGCTGCCACAGCGCCGTTCTTCGCATCTTTCTTCACCACTGCAATCTCCACCTTCTGGCGGTCATTTTCAAACGTGGCTGTCTGCTCAATGATTGGCGTATTCTGGTCTGCATAGGCAAAAGTAACCGTCTGTGGCTCGCCATTTAACACAAACCCTTCCGGGGCTTTTGTTTCCTCCACACGGTATGTGCCAAGCGGCAAATCCAAAATCTCCGCCTTTCCGTCTTTATCTGTCACCAGCGTATCCACCAGTGCGCCGGAAGCATATTCTAAGATACGGTTCCCATTTTCATCCTTCTGAAAATCAGCGGTATAAATATCCTCTGCCGCATAGACTTTGAACTCTGCTCCATCCAGGTTCTCCGTTTCATATCGGAAATCCTTATCGTCATACCGGTTCAGCACTTCGCCCTTCTTCACGATATGCAGCCCGCCCTTTACCGGATGGTTTTCATAGACAACATCAATGATAACGTCCCCCGACACATCGTCCAACTGGTACAGCGTATCGGAATCCACAGATACTTCATAGAAATTTTCATTCAGTGCATAGCCAAATGGGGCATGGACTTCCTCAATGCGGTAATGTCCGATCTTTAAATTCTGCGGCAGGATCAGATAGCCTTCGCTGTCTGTAAAATAGGATTTGTGCGTTACCACGGTTGGATAAGTCGTCACCTGCTCCACGTATTTTTCATTGTCCAGGTCATATACCTTGAACTCTGTATTTTCCGCAAGCACAGCCTTTTTTGTTTCATCATCCTGCTTCACCATTTTCAGCTTCGCTTCAAATTCATCATCCAGAAGCACCCGCCACACCTGCGGCGTATTCGGCTTATGCTCCGTGACATATACAAGGAAATCTTTGACCGGCGTATAATTATGCGGCGTGGTTGTTTCCCTTACAATATACGTCCCGAAGGGGAGCGGGATACTGCAGGCATAGCCCCTTTCATCGGTAAAAATCTCCGTCGCCCCGTTCTCCCCGATCACCACAGGTTCAGCGGAATCAAAATCATATCCGCCATTCTCTTTCTTATCCAGGGAAGATACCAGCCAGGCAGTAAACCCTGCACCGGATAATAAATCTGCATCGGTTTTCCCATTGTCCGCCGCCTTGATGATCTGGAACGGCTGTTTTTTCACCTGCTCCAGAGACATGCAGTCACGTTCTACCGTAGCTACCAAATCTCCCTCATAGTTACAAACCAGATCATATTCCGCTTCATCTGCCAGATAACCTGTGGGCGGCGTGATCTCTTTCACAAAATACTCCCCAAGGTATAAATTGGCGATCTCTGCCTTACCCACTTTATCTGTCGTCAGCGTCCCCACCTGTTCCCCGGCTTTATAAAGGACGCCCGTTTTTTTATCCGGATGTAAAATGTCATTCCTTGCGTATAAACCGTAAACGGCATGTTCCAGTGTTGCGTCCCCCTGCGGAATATTTTTATTGGTTTCCTTATCCTTCTTCTGCAGGCGGATCGTGGCGTTCACACGCTCATTGGCAAAAATATGGGAGAAAGACACTTTTGCCTCCCGGTCATTGGTATAGCCAAACCGGAAAGAATATACATCTTCTGTATTCCTAAGATAACCCTCCGGGGCCTGGATTTCCTTCACCTCATACCCAAACCCAACCGGGAGGTCTGCCGAAAACGTAGCATTGCCTTCTCCATCCGTAGTAACTTTGTCGAGCAGTGCGCCTTCTGATACAACAACATTCCCGTCTGCATTGGTGATATTTTCGGAAGCATACAGCCCGAAAATCCCTCCTGCAAGGCCGTTTCCTGTATCTTTATCCTTCTTTACCACACGCACTTCCGCTTTCTGCCTGTCATTTTGAAATGTAGTATCGGAAAATGCCGTCTCTGCCATCTGCCCGGCATAAGTGATCGCCACATCTTTCGTTTCGCCTTTGTTATAGAAATTCTTCGGAGCCTGCATTTCTTTTACCCGGTATGTTCCAAGATGTAGGTTCTTAAGCGTCACAGAGCCATTGTCTCCGGTCGTAAGGTTTTCCGCTACCAGTTCCCCGGCTTTATAGACAACAGAGCCGTAAGGCGTGGTAATGTCTTTTGCTGCATATACATTGAATACAGCGCCTTTCTGTCTGCGCCCCTCATAGCGGAACGCCACACCATTTTCATTGGAATCCGCACCTGTAAGGACTTCCCCCTCCTTATAAATGGTCAGGTTCCCAAGCTGCTCTACATCCGGGACGGTAGTGGAAACTGTCTGGTTCGCCTTCAGGGCCACCCGGTAAGCGGACGCATTATAGCGGTAGCCTGTCGGAGCTGTAATCTCCT
This sequence comes from Clostridiaceae bacterium, assembly GCA_009911065.1. Taxonomy (GTDB): domain Bacteria; phylum Bacillota; class Clostridia; order Lachnospirales; family Lachnospiraceae; genus Brotaphodocola. The sequence goes on from QXWR01000042.1 coordinate 6,824, forward strand.
TCAGGTACACCGTATCCTGTGTCATGACAATTTCTGCCTCCGACGCACCGTTCTTATCTGTCGCAGGCATTTTGGCGATCAGATCCGTGCAGTCCTTATCCCGGTAAATGCCGAATACAGCACCGGAAAGTCTGGCATTGGCAATGGAATCCACCTTTACTACTTTCACCCTTGCCCGCTCCAGCCAGTCCACGGAAAGGCTCACGGAATTGCCGCTTTCTTCCTCATAATAGCTCCCGATGTCCTGGCTGGAACTTCCCGTCGGAACGACAAGCGCTTTCCATATCACCCGGATGCTGCCTTTCATGGCTCCGGTACTCCAGTCCCCATTGACCGTCACCGGGGCGGTAAAATAAAAACTCGTCCCTCCGGAAACACGGACATTTCCCCCGGTCTGCTTGCTCCCATCTGTTTTATTATGGAACGTCACATCCTTTGGCAGTTTGATGGTGATGGAATTTCTGGAATCGCCATTCAGCTTTGTAGTCCCCGTCACTTGTTCCCCACCGTCATAAGTTGCTTTCAGAGCTGTTTTGCTCAAACTGATCTGCGGATCAGGCGGTGCAGGCAGGCTTTTCAGGTAATCAATCCATCCAAGCACCCCGCACTCCCGGAGGTCATCCATCGTGCATCCGGCAAACCCGTCCATGCCGCAGTAAAAATAACTGGCTGCGATATGGGTAAACACATACTTTAAATCTTCGCCAAAAGACGGCATATAGCTTCCCGTCACATCCCCCGTGCCGCCATAGCCATAATAGAGCGCTTTCTGCAGGTTCGGATTCCCGTCTATGATTTTAGCGGCATAGCTCCCAGTATCCGGTGAACCCTTTGCCGATTCCAGGCAGTATGCGATTTTCCCATTTACCGTAAAATAACAGGTAGAATAATTCCCCAGGTTTCCGGGATAATAAATCTTCCTGCCTTTCACCATTGTTGCGGAACCGGATGCCCTGGCCATCTGCCTGCTTTCCGCAAACAGAAGGATGCCTTCCTCCTCTGCGATCATCTTCGCATCCTGCCTGGTGTCCTCCGCCTGTTCCATGCCTTCCATGACCGCCTCCATCTCGGCTTTTGTCATGGATTCTTTGGGGATTTCTTCCGTATCCGCCGTCTGCCCCGGCAAATCCCCTTCCCCGTCTTCCGCAGCTTCTTCCGAATCGTCAGAATGACTGTTTTCGCTTCTTTCTGATGTCTGTTTTTCAGAGGATGATACGGACGCTTTTTCCTTTACAATAATGTTCCTGCTGACATGGTAAGACGGATGTCTGCTCACCGGCTCTACAAAATAAACCGCCTTGTAGGTTCCTGCCTTTCTGATGTCAAACTTTCCCCCGCCCTTATCCTCTGCTTCATGGAATGTGACTTTTACTTTACCCGATGAAAACTCTATGCCGGAAAAGTCATGTTCCACGTCAAAGTGACTGTCAATCTCCACGGTATAATCTTCTGCAGCCACAATTTCATCCGCATCCAGTTTTGTCTTCACCTTCTCCAAAGCCGGGTACTCTGCTTCATAAGCCGCAGGTTCCGGCTCCGCCGCATAAGCTCCCAGCGGCTGTAAGAAGGCGGACAAGACCGTAACCGCCGACAGAAGGCCGGATACAATCCTCTTTACGTTTCCTTTCAATCTGATTTATCCCTCGCTTTCTTTGTTGTGCAGCTTCATCACTGCCATCATCCTGTCTTTCTGTTCCTCTGATTTCCTACTTTCCCATGTATATCCACCTCCCTTCCCGTCTTTTGCACTGCCAGCCGATAACAGCACATCAATACAGGAAAGCTCTCTGCCCCGGCACATTCAAACACACCGGAACAAAAAAGCTTCCCTGCATGGCATCTGCTGTTATTAAGCCCGGTTTCCCGGACTGATTATAATTTTATTTGAGCGTTTTCCTGTGTTCTTCCCAGACCCGTTCCCTGCCCCGGTTTCTCTTTCCTGGGGCGTTTTCTCCGGCAAGGCACGCGAAAATGCACACTCAGTACCGGGTATCAATCTGGGCAGGCTATGAAATTTTCAAGGTACGGCGAAAGGGAAAATCTTTGAATTGCAGTAATTGGATTTTTTCAGAAATGTTACCCCTTCACTAATCGCAGACTGGAGAGGGGAAAATGTAAGTAGTTTGGAAAATTTTTTGAAATTTTTTGAATATCCGATAGAAAACATATAGAATCGAACCATTGATTGGTTTATGATAAGGCTGTCTGCAGAAAAATACCCTGCTCATAGTTTTATAGACTGACATTTTAAAGAAAAGAAGGTGGATGGGATGGATGCTATGAAATGGCATAAATACAGTTCCTTTCTAATGCTGGCCAGCGCATTGGTCTGTATCTATTCCGGGCATAAGATAGTGGGAAAGAACAAAACGGAGAAATAATAAAAGGGAAGCGGCCAGTATCAAAATACCTGCCTGCTTCCCTTTTCTATCCTCATTTACCATATGCTATGCTTCTATTGATGAAACAGTCATTGCTTCTCCCCTTCCGGTTCTGCTTCTGGTTTCCCCCACCTTTTCAAGATCTCATATGCCTTCTCATACACGCATTCTCACAGGTCATGTCATTTGCCGATGATAATAAGTCAGACGCCCCGTCAGGGTTATACTTCAATGCGATCTTCTCAAATTCATTATATGTTGCCTCCAGGCGTTCATTATAATCCCTTTCGTCAGGCTCCGGGGGCAGGCCGTAGATTAAATAATCCGCCAGTCCCCTCATCGTAGCTTTTTCAAATATTTTTGCCGCAATCTTCATAAGCAACCATCCTTTCCCTATATGCTCGGTTTTCCATACATATTTGATTATACTCGGATATTCGTACATTTTCAATATCCGACCATAAGACTACACTGGTTAAAAATGACAGGAGTACAGAAAAATGATCAGCTACGAACCACTTTTCAGAACTATGAAAGAGAAAGACACTTCATCATACGCACTGTTCAAGCAAGGCTTCCCAAAAGCAACCTACTATTCCATCCGGAAGGGAAACAGCGTCAGCACAAATACCATCGACCATTTATGCCGGCTCTTAAAATGCCCTGTATCCGATGTGATGGAATATATCGAGGATGAAACTATCCCTTCCGCTTAGATATGTATGCTTTTTCGTACATACTCAATATCCGAGCATATTGGTATGATGGTAATAAGAGGTGTGAGCATGATTAGTTACAAGCCCTTATTCCAGACCATGAAAGAAAAAGGAATCAGCTCCTATGAGCTTGAAAAGCGTGGGTTCCCACGCTCTACTTATTATGCACTCAAACACGGAAAAGGGATCACCACAAACTCCATCAACCATCTCTGCGCTATCCTCCATTGCAGCGTATCTGACATCATTGAATATATGGAGGATACCACAGAACTTTTTTAAAAACCGGACAAAAGCAGTCTGTATCGTCTGCCCTCCCACTTTGCGACACGATGCCGCAAAGCAGAAGAACTTCCTGTATTAAAAATACCCTCCTTGTATGCCCTGTTCCTTCAAAATACCGCCCAATTCTTCTAATATCCGTTTACGGCGGTTCTGTATGGTCTTTCTGCTGCAGTTACATATTTTTGCCGCATCTGTGACAGTAGTTTCCTTAAAATACAGCAAGTCGATCAATGCAGCGTCTATCTTCGGCAGTTTCCCTAACGCTTCCCTTACTTTATCCCGGCAGAGATTCCTCAGCGCCGTTTCTTCCAGCCCGTCCCGGACACAGGATGGAAGCCCCCGGCTTATCTCTTTTTCCTCCAGCTCATCCAGGCTGTAAACTCCATGTTTCCTGCTTTTCTCATCCTGGTACCTTTCCCTTCTCCGGGATTGATACCACTCCAGATAGACTTCCCGGCTGACCTCAACCAGCGTCCCATCCCCCATCCGCAGCACATAGCAGTCCCGCTCCTTCGGTTTGCGTCCTCTCATTGCGCTGCCCCGCTGTCTGCCATGCCGCAAGGGAAGCCGTGACTGCACCGCAGATTTTTTTTTCGGATTTTCCTGACCGCATGGATGAGCGCATCCCTTACTGCCACACGGCTCACCCCTAGTTCTTCTGCAATCTGCATCTGGTTTTTTTCCTGCAGGTAATATCTGCAGACAATTATTTTCTGCTTTTTTGTAAGCGTCTGCAGCATTTCCTCCACAGTTTCCCGCTCCACCAGATTTTCTATGACGGTTCGGGCCGTATCCTCCATTACCGCCCATTCCCCGGACACAGCGCTGTAAGAAACATTCCGGCTCCGCTCCCGTTCTTCCCGGTTCCGGTTCAGCCGGTCCTCACCCTCTAAAATAAGCCTCAGATACCATTTCTTCCTATCAAAGTACTGCTCTGGCAAATGGACGTTATCCCCATCCGACAGGTAAAAATAACCCCGGCACGGATGAAGGGAAAACACGGTAGAACGGTTTCCCACCTGATAAAGCACACAGCCATCCCGGTAAACGGATAGTTCCGCTTCCCCTCCAAACTGCTCCCTTGCGATTATTTCCCCGGAGTTCCGAAGCTGCCTTGCCGTTGGCAGCTTCTCCCTGTCCCCAGGCACATTTACAGCCTGTTTCAATTCCTGCAATGTCAGCATATATGACCGCCTTTCTGCCCGAAGGCTGCGGGCGGCCCAAAGCTGGCATCACAGGAATTGCTGATACGGCAGAAAGCAGTAAAATTAAGCTCCCGGCCCGCCCGTTTTTTTTAACGGGAGCCTGAAACCCCTTTTACTGCCTTTGCCAGTCCGTATCTTAATTTTTTCTTTCCCCGGTAATCCCGGTCTTTTTATCTGCTATCCTCCTTTCCCCAGTGCGTCCTCCTGTGTCTGCCCATCTTTGATAGTTCCAGTGTAACAGCCACGCTCCCCATTTACCCCCAACATATATGTGGAGATTTTCAGAAAGGACAACATATTTGTGGAATCTGGTAAATCGTGGTAAACCACATCACCTGCATTGCCGCAGCCCATCGACCAATGCCTCCATCGTCTGTAAAACCACTGTCTGCTCACTCTGCCTTAAATGCCGGATGCGGCAGAACATCTCCCGGCACTGGCCGTCCCCCTCCTTTGCCTTTCCGCCTGCGCCAAGAAGCTCGTTCGCATCCACGCCGAGTATCTGCACCATTTTTATAAATATCTCTATGGACATCGCAGACTGCCCGCCCTCAATGCGGCTGACTGTGTTTGCGCTGATCCCCGCCTGTTCCGCAACCTTCTCCTGCGACATGCTGATCGCCTGCCTCCGGTCACGGATGCGGTTGCCTAATTCAATCAAGTCCTGCGACACTGCACGGTTGCCCAATCTGCACCTCCTTCCCGGTCTAAAATCATTTCCCTGGACTTTGCGACACCGTGTCGTAAAGTTCCTGATCCGCCCTCTGCCATCCTGCTATCAGGTTTTATCCTGATACTTTGCGACACCGTGTCGTAAAGCCGGACAACAAAAAAACAGCCGTATCCCAAGCTGTTTTTGCGGATTATTATTCTTTTTACACCTTACTGCCTGTTCCTTCTGATTCCCCTGCGCTTATCTCATATCCGGCAGGGTTTTCCCGCCAGCTTATTTACCGTCCAGCGGATCACTGCCACAACTGCCTTCACAAAATATACTGCCGCCGCCAGCAGTCTCCAAATAAGCACGATCCCTCCGATCACGCCGCCTGCAAGCACATTGAGAAACAGGATTCCCACTGTTGCGCCAATATCATATCCTTTCGGAATAATCCAGAAAAACATCCTGTGAATCCCGAATGGAACTCCCATAAACCACCACAGTTTCAGATAATCGCACCCGCTCCCCTCCATGCACAGCGGACGGAACAGCACCGCCAAAAATAATGCCGATACGACAGGGACTATGACATATTTTACAAATTCACTTACTTTCATACCTTTCCTCCAATCTGTATCTGTCTCCAGTATAACATGCCAACTATGCCAAAACAATTTTTTACATAAACACTAAACACCCGTTCACGCTTCTCTCATCCACTCCCATACAGATCGTGGTTCACCTCCGCCGTATAATAATTGCTTATGGTCAACGGGGCATTATACAGCGTCGTCAAAAGATACGCCTTGATATTGCCCACTTTCGTCGTATTTGCACCCAGGCAGGTCAGGATATACTCCATATGCTCATGGTTCAGCTTCATAAACCGGTTCTTGACGATTGCCGCCGGCTTTTCCACCCCTGCAATCCGCACTGTGACATTGTCCGGCAGCAACATCACCTCCACCATCAACTCCACCAGCTCATCCACATCCTCCCTCCTGTGATAGCGTCCGTCCTGAAAACACTCGTAGGAAATGTGTTCCCGAATAATATCACGGTATGCGTCCATCTCCTCCATCACATCCGGATCTGTTCCCTGGATAGATGGATTGGACGGGATAAGATTGGGATAGATAGCTGATCCACCAGAATCAGTATCGTTAAGATCAGTTTCACTATACTCTATTTCACTAAATTCAGTATCACTTAAATCAGTATTGTTAATATCAGTATTATTAGAGTATGATTTTGGAACTTCTTGAAGTCTGTTTTCCATACCTCTTGAAGTATGATTTTCGCATTTCTTGAAGTCTGTTTTTGGAACTTCTTGAAGTCTGTTTTTGGAACTTCTTGAAGTCTGTTTTTCATACTTCTGGAAGTATGATTTTCATACTTCTTGAAGTATGATTTTGGAACTCCTTGAAGTTCATTTTCCATACTTCTGGAAGTATGATTTTCATACTTCTGTGAATTTCCGGCGTTTTCCGGCTCTTTTTCTTCCCCTTCCGGTCTTTCCTTTATAATAAAATTCTTCACATAGATTACATTTGGCTTTCCCAACCCCAGGCGTTTCTTCTCTATCAGCCCAATCCCTTTTTCCGAATCAAGTTCAGCCAGGTTCTTAATCGCTTTCTGCTTACTGCAATTCAACAGTTCCATCACATCTTCCACCGTAAAGATAATATACACCCTGTCTTCTTCGTCAAACCACCGGTTCTTTATGCTGAGGCTCATACGGTCTAATAATAGACCGTATAAAACCTTTGCTTCACAGGAAAGGGACTTAAATCATTCTGCAGTGAACAGAACTTTTGGAATCCGGTAAAATGTATACTGCTCCGCTTCCATGCCCCGGTAATAATCAAACTGTAATTCCTGCATCTTGCGTTCCTCCCTCCTTCTCCTTCTGCTTCCATTCCTCCAGAAGTGTATAGATCACATCCTCAATCTGTTCCTTGGAATATTCTGTTGGAAAATAATTGCGGATTTTCTTTGCGGAGATGGTCACATTCACATTTTCCTTCTCTTTCTTAACCAAAACCGCATATACTTTCCCTTCCATTAATTCCCCTGCCTCACTGACTGCCTTTAACTGCTCCGCCTGTATTTTTGACGGAAATATGCCGCTGTTGCCGATGGCATCCACAACCCATGCCTGCTCGTCCGTTTTCAGATAAGACAGCTTTTCACCGGCCACCATCGGGATTTTGTTTTCGTCTACATAGCCCAGCAGTTCTTCCGCCAGCTCCGACAGACGGATATATCTCTGCACGGTCCTTCCGCTGTCCCCGGCGGCTTCCCCAATAACATCTGCAGTATATTTCTCCCCTTTGCTTCCCTGGTGCTTCATTGCCTCATATTTCATCCGGTATGCCTTCGCCTTCTCACTTGGCAGGATATCCTCCCTCTGGATGTTCGTATCCACCATCAATACTACCGCCGTATCATCATCCATTTCCCGGACGATTACAGGCATTTCCGTAAGTCCTGCAAGCTCACATGCCCGCCACCGCCTGTGTCCAGCAATAACTTCGTACCCGCTTTGGGGATGCGGGCGGACAATCCCCGGCGTCAATACGCCATACTGCTTTACGCTTTCTACCGTCTCCTGCATTTTTTCATCGTCCAATACCCGGAACGGATGGTCTTTGAATGTATGTAATTCACTCAGCGGAACGGACGTCACCGTTTCCCCTGTTACTGTTTCTCCTGAACCGAATAAGTCATCAAAGGATTTCAGCCTTACTTTCTCCGCACTCTTACTCTTCATCGGCAAGCACCTCCTGTGTCAGTGAAAAATACCCACCTGCCACAATCCCTTTCGGATCATGGAGATAAATGCTTTTCCCTTCCGCCGTAGTCTCTGCCGCTTTTACAGATAACGGGATGCAGTTTTCAAAGATATGCACCCGTTCCCCGTACACTTCCCGGATCTGTGCGGAGATATCCCTTGCAAAGTTTGTCCTGCGGTCTACCTTTGTCAGCAGAATCCCCATAATGTCAAGCAACGGGTTCAGCTTTCTATGTACCCTCCCTATCGTCTTAATGAGCTGCTGTAATCCTTTGACCGGGAGATACGCCGCCTCTACCGGGATCAGCACGCTGTCTGCGGCTACAAGGGCATTTATTGTTATCATACCAAGGGATGGCATACAATCAATGATTGCAAAATCATATTCCCCTTTTACGCTGTCCAGATACTGGCGCAGTATCGTTTCCCTGCTCATCACATTTACTAGGGATGTTTCCAGTCCTGCCAGTTCGATATTCGCCGGGATAAAATCAATCCCTTCCTCATGGTGGATGATACCCTCCCCTGACTCCACATCTTCGTCGTTAATAACTTTTTCCATGATATTTACCAACGTAACATCCAGCTCGTCCGGTTCCTCAATCCCCAGGCTGACCGCCATACTGCCCTGCGCATCCGCCTCCACTAATAAAACCTTCCTGCCTGCCCTTGCAAGCCCGATCCCTAAATTCACACATGTCGTAGTCTTTCCCACGCCGCCTTTCTGGTTTGCCACTGCGATCACTCTGCACATAAATACTTTCCTCCTGATTCTTTCATTTATTTTTCTATTCTCTCCACTTCCGCATACGCACGGAAATATTTATTTGTCCCCTTGTTTGCAAACGGTTCCGATACTGATTTCACATCCACGTCCTCCTGCCGCTCTAAAAGCCTCCGGAACCAATGAAGGTCATTCTTCGTCCCCTGCATCCTAATTTTCAGTATACAAATCCTCCATATCCACGTAAAAACAGTATTCCGGATAACGGATCTTCACAGCCTCCCAAAAATATCTGGCATATCCGCAGCAGAATAAATCTTCCACTGTGTAACACTGGCATTCCTCCAACTGTGCCTCTGCATCCTTAATATCCAGGACGCTGGGTGTTCCATTACAATAAAGATTAAACGCCATACGCACAATCTTCATGCTTCCGCTTGTCTGCCATCCTTCATATAAACATTCCGTTTTTACGCATCCTGTCTTAAAGTCATAAATCCTGTCTACATTTACTCTTGTATCCCTGTCAATTCCAAAACAATATACCAATGCTTTATGGTACACATCCTGACATCTGCATTTCTGCAGATATGCCTTATAAAACCTCTCATGTTCCTCATTCTTGAAAGTAATTGTGCGAGTATTTCTATTTTCTGCACCTTTCGCTGTATTTACTGCCATAGCTTGTCCTCCATAAATAATCTACTTTATCGTTTCATCATCTTTACAAATATTACTTGGGAGCTACACTCCCAAACCCTTGTGGATTCGTGCTGCCAGTTATCCAAAAAGAGGATAACTGACAACCCGAATTTGGTTCCAATGCCAGCATTTATGTGTTATACTTCTTGTAACGTTACTTGTCTTATTTTCAGGTGTAGAAAACCTGCTGAAATGAAAATGGACTAAGCAGAAACCCCTGTTTTTCAAGGTTTTTCTAACTTAGTCCAATTATAACAGCATCATACAAAAACGGATCATTCCCATTCACAATTCCCCACTGCATCAAAAGCGCCACGCTCCCCGTCACCACTGGCGCAGCAAAAGAAGTACCAGTTACAGACCGATACCCACCCCCATTCCCCGGCGCCATCAAACCCACTCCCGGCGCACACAAATCCGGTTTCACCTGATCCGTCAATCTGGTAAAGCCCCTTCCGGAAAAATCCGCATACGAGTTAGTGGCGCTGTTATAAGCTCCCACTGTAATTACTTTAGATGCTGATGATGGAATGGTCAAAGTAGTATCCGGCGTGGAGCCTAAAAACAACGTAGAAAAGTTTAACACAGCGGAAGAAGGAAGCCAAAAATCAAATCTTCCCTGAACAATTCTCTGGGGTGTCAAAATAAACGCCCATATGCCGCTCTCCACATAATTCCCCTCATCTGGCACAAAATCAAAATAAATCTCCTGCGCCACACTAAAAGGACCCGGTTTCCCATGATAAATCAGCACCTGAGTTTTTCGGTACTGATAGCGAACCGGACCCAACCGTTCCGAAAGAGGTCCCAGCCTCTCCCCAGAAGGCGTCTCCAGACTAACTGTAAACTGATCGGAATAAGCCTTCCACAACTGCACATTCATACCTGACTCAAAAGGCGCAACCGAAAGCTCCACCCTCACTTCCCCCCTGTTTTGCGCCCCAACTCCGCTGCTTCCACCACTTCCCATCACAGGAAAAGTTCCCGATAAATGCCCAGACGCTGCCCCTTCATTCCCGCTTCCCACCACGATTGTCGTCCGTCCATAATTTCCAATATCATCTAAAAATGTCTCTAAAAGTCCCGTTCCATCATGGGAACCATACGTATTTCCAAAACTAATATTGACTGCCAACGGCATTTCCATTTCCACCGCCCGTCCCACCACAAAATCCACTGCCCGCATCAACTCGGTTGTGCGGGGAAATCCATCCTTTGCAGCTGCTCCCAGCTTTACCGCCAAAATCTCACTTTCATAAGCCACCCCCCGATAAGCCCCGTCAGATTCCCTCCCATTTCCCGCTGCAATTCCTGCCACAGACGTTCCATGACCGCTTCCGTCCACAGATGGTACCAGATTCCGTGCATCCACCCTGTTTCCTGTTTCCAACGCCTCATTGATTTCCTCTCCCGTAAACACCCGGCCAAGCGTCTGATCCCACAATGCACCAATCCGTGTAGTTCCATTGGGATTGCGAAAATCCTCGTGGAAATAATCAATCCCCGAATCAATCACCGCCACCAAAACACCTCTCCCAGTCAAATTTTCCGGAGGTTCCTGCAAAATATTAATACAAGAGGCTGACTTCGCCCGATTCACAGCAAAGAACAGCCTCTTTGGTTTTTCCACAAATTCAATTTGGGGCAGAGCGCTGACTTGATCAATCAAAGATTCAGGTACAATCAATATAGCATATTCATTCCGCATTTCCTCCACCTGGACTCCCATCTCTCTCACCTTATCCAGATTTCCCGAATACTTTACAATCAGCTCCCAGGAACGCTCCTCTGGTATATACCCAATCTCAAGCTCCAAAGACCTAGAGCGCTCCCTGGGTGTAACCTCCAAAGACAAATTTAAAAGATTTTCCAACTTTTGATTCGGCATAAAATTTTCCCGATCCTCTGCACCCCTGTTTCTACTATTGTATGACCCTCCCCTTCCCTGTTGCTACATTTTTTCAAATACCCTCTCCACTTCTTTCTCCCCCACACCTCTCTACACTTCCACCCCATACAGCTTTCCATATTTTTCCTTCAAATACTCCACATAGTACTGAGATTTAAAATCCTCCCCAGTCATATCCATAAGAAGACGTCGGCTGTCTCTTACTTTCCCAAACCGATGAATATGCCGGTTCAGCACTTGCCGTATCACATCCACCTCACCCTGCCGCAGCAGCCCCTCAAAATCCATATTTTTTCTCATAAACTGATATATTTGAGCGGCAAATGCACTGCCCAAAGCATAAGAAGGAAAATACCCAAAAGATCCCTGTGCCCAATGAATATCCTGCAAAACTCCTTCTGCCGGATGCTCCGGCCTAACTCCCAAATACTCCTCATATTTATCCGCCCACATTTCAGGCAGCTTTCTCACATCCAGATTATCCTCAATCAACATTTTCTCCAGCTCATATCGAACCATCACATGAAGGCTGTATGTCAATTCATCCGCCTCAGTACGAATCAGCCCAGGCTGCACCTTATTTACAGCCCGCACAAAATCCTCCCTGTCAACCTTTCCCAATTGTTGGGGAAATAATTCCTGCAGCTTTCCATATACCGGAATCCAAAACGCTTCATTTCTTCCAATAATATTTTCAAAAAAACGAGACTGGGACTCATGCATCCCCATAGACGCTCCCTGCCCCACCAAAGTTAAAGTCAGCTGATCCCCAATTCCCAGCTCATAAATTCCATGCCCCGACTCATGTATCACTGAGAACAGAGAACTGTCCACCCTTTCCTTATAATGAGTCGTCAGCCGCACATCATGGTTGTGAAGATTGGTAGTAAAAGGATGGGCGCTCTCTGCCAACACCCCTCTATCAAAATCAAATCCCACATAATTGGCCAGAAACTCTGCCAGCTCCCTCTGCTTCTCCTCGGAATAATTGCCTGTAAGAAAATCATCTGGAATGTCAACACCGCTTTGTATAACTTTCTGTAAAAAGGGAACCAGCTCTCTTTTTAAAATTCCAAAAAACTCGTCCAGCCTTTCCATGGAAAATCCCTTTTCATAATGGTCTAACATCACATCATACAAACGTTGTCCCTTCCTTGCCTGATAACCTGCAAACTTCTTTTGATAAGAAATAATTTTCTCCAAAACAGGTGCAAAAGCATCAAAATCCTGCTTCTTTTTTGCATCTGCCCATGTTCTTGCTGACTCAGACACCAATTCCTGATAAGCTCTGTATTCCTTTGGCGGTATACAGGACAACTCTCTCCTCTCCTCCCAGGCTTCCCGAACAATCGCTGATTCTTCCTCCGAAAGCTCCTGACTCTCCCGTTCTTTTAGCAAATCCACCAGCTCCGAGTCCGTCATCAACTCCTGATAGGCTGCTGACAAAGCTCCCTGAATCCGGGCTGTATAAGCTCCCGCCTTTTGAGGCGCCAACGTCTCATTATCCCACTCAAATAAAGTAAGCGCCGCCTTAATAGCCATAGCCCGCTCCAAATAAGATTCCAATCTTCCCTGATTTTCTCTCTCCTTCATCGCTCAAACCTCTCTTTCTTATTTTTCCCCAAATACACAACCATTCTCCTTTCATAGCAAGAAACATAATGTCCCCAACCATAACTATCTGACCGACCGAATTTTTCAAACACATTTTAGTATAACCCACAGCATGTCAATCATACTATCTGTCATAACCAGTGAAACAATCCGTTTTAATCATAACCAGCAAAACAATCCATTCCAATAACTTTCTGACAAATCCCCCAACATCCCGAAAAACAAAAAAGAAACAGACACCCCATCCTTCGAGCGCCTGCTTCCCATCTGACTTTTTAATCCTTGTTTTCCTAAAAATACTTTTTGCTGCCCCAGAGGTTTGCCTTCTTTAAATCCAGATACTCATTATAAGCCTTTTCCAAAATCTGCTTTTCATTGGAAAACTTCAGCAGATGATATGCCTCATAAAACTTATAATAACCAGAATCCATGAAATGCTCCTCCCGTTGTGGTTTGCTGTAATAGCTATCAGCCATCATCAAATACCAATGTACATCCTTTTCCACCAAATCCTGGGGAGTTGTAAAAGAATAAGAACTTTTTCCAATATACTTGATGATGGAGGCACTGACACCGGTTTCCTCCTTTACTTCCCGAAGCGCCGTTTCCTTATATTCCTCACCTGCTTCTACAGTTCCTTTCGGCAATACCCATCCCTCATACTTGTTCTTATAATTCTTGTACAGAACCAGGATTTTGCCCCGAAATATAACCACACCTCCACAGCTCGTTGCTTCAATCACTGCAATCCCTCCTGTATCGGCCTGTCAGGAAGACACGGCCATGGTGTGTCATTAGACTGATTTAAGTATACCGCGTTTTGGAATGTTATGCAAGCCAAAATCCTCCCCATTTTTCAGGATATTTTTCAGGCGTCAAAAAAAGTATCAAAAATCTTTCTCGCAATCGGCGCCGCCACCTGTCCGCCAGAGCCAGACTCTTCCACTACTACGGTCACTACAATCCTGGGATCTTCTGCGGGGGCAAAGCCTGTAAACCATGCATGGGTCTCCCGCCCTGTCTCAAATTCCGCTGAACCGGTCTTTCCTGCAACAGAATATGCATCCGTCCGCACAGCAGAACCCGTTCCCTCTGTCACCACCCGCCTCATCAGATCTGCCAAAATCTCAGCTTCCCTGGCTGTCATCAGATTTCCCCAAGCTTCCGGCAAAAACTTTTTAATCTCCTCCCCCGCAGCGCTTTCCACCCGCTCCATCAAATAAGGTTTCATAAGCACACCGCCATTGGCAATGGCCGCTGTGATCATTCCATTGTGAATTGGCGTCATCTGAGTGCTGCCCTGCCCAATCGAAGTCTGAAGAATCTCCCATAAATTTGCCCCTTCCTCCATTTTAAAAGAACTTTTGCTGTATGCCAAAGTAAGAGGCAAGTCTTTGTTAAACAAAAGCTGATCCGTCAAATTCCTCATTTTTCCTAAATCAATCTCCTGTCCCAAAGCCGCAAAAGCCCCATTACAGGAATTAGCAAACGCCTGTTCCAAAGTCTGATGTCCATGAACATTTCCATGATAACAAGAAATGGTATATTCTTCCTGCTGATACAGCCCATTGCAATCAAACGTAAAATCCTGCCAGGTATCTGGATGTTCCCTTATATACTCCAACATCATCACAATCTTAAAGGTAGATCCTGGCGGATATACCCCTTGGGTTCCCCGGTTTAAAAGCTGAGCCTCTGTGTTCTCCTCCGAGATCAGCCTGTCCCAGTCTTCCCCCAAAGTATTGGGATCAAAACCTGGGTGAGACACCATTGCCAATATCTTTCCTGTATCTGGCTCAAGAACCACCACAGATCCCCGTCGGTCTCCCAAAGCTTCCCCTGCCGCCTGCTGCAGATCCACATCCAAGGTGGTAATCACATTGTCCCCTATATTCTTCCTTCCTGCCAGTTCATTGACCGTCTGTTCCACCAAATTCATATGAGAAGACAATAGATAAAAATTCCCCAAAGCTTCCAGTCCTGTCTTTCCGTTGTTGGAATACCCCACCACATGGGCAAACAGGCTCCCATAAGGATAAACCCGGCGCTCCTCCCCCTCCTCTTTCGTCTCCGCAAGAACACGCCCATCTTTGCTTAAAATCTTTCCCCGGACAATTCGGTCCGAAAATCGGTCCAGACGGGAATTGTAAGAATTATTAATCACATGATCCTTCTGAACTTGGAGAAAATATCCAAAATACCCCATCATGCACACAAACAGTCCAACCATCAAATAGGTCACAGTTAAAATGCTCCGGTTAGCGCCAGGATTAGGCATTGCTTTCTTCATAATCCTCCTCATCATTCTTTTTCAGAATATATAGACCTTGAATTACTCCAAACACCAGAAACGTACTTAATATGGAACTTCCCCCATAACTGACAAGGGGCAGCGTCACACCTGTAGAAGGAATAAACTTAATTACGCCCCCCACTGTGAGAAACACCTGAACCAAATACTCCATTCCCAGCCCAAAAGCAATCAGTTTATAAAAAATCGCCTGCATCCGGGTTGCCACCAACATAAACTGCAGAAAACACCCCACACAGATTAACAGCACACAAATGGCAAAAATTCCTCCCAGCTCCTCCGATATGGCGGCAAACACAAAATCCTTCTCCACCACCGGAATCTTATAAGGCATTCCCTGGTACAGACCCATTCCAAACCATCCTCCGGTTCCAATGGCAAACAGAGACTGGGCTACCTGATACCCCCGGTTATCAATATCCGCCCAGGGATTTTTCCAGGCGGCCACACGAGTCCGCACATGGGAAAACAACTGATAAGCAAGCACAGACGCTCCGCATCCACCGGCAGCTCCGGCCAGCAGATACAGCCAATTACTGGTGGCCACAAACAGCATCGTAAGATAGGTGACAAAAAACAACAAAGCGCTTCCCAAATCTTTCGACAACACCAACACCAGCACATGCGCCGCCGCCACAGCCGTAGCCACCCCCACAGAAACCAGGTCTGTAGAATGATAAAACACCGCAGCCACAAAAAACACAAAACTGATTTTCACAAACTCTGACGGCTGAAAAGAAAATCCTCCCAAAGTAACCGAAAGCTGCGCTCCATAGCTGTTGTTACCTACAATCCATACCACAATTAAAAGCCCAAGCCCCAAAAGTCCATACACCCATGGAATCCGGGAAAGCTGCCAGATCCGGTCAATGATAAAAGGAATAATCCACGTAACCAAAGCAGCCACACAGACAATCAAAAACTGCCGCACTGCCTTTTCAAAAGAAAGCCGCGTCAATATAATCCATCCCACACACAAAAGCATACACATATTGTTCACTAAAATTCGCGTTAAATTGGGATAGAACAACTGATATAAGCCAATATAAGACGCAAAAAACACCACCTGAGCCAGATAAAAAAGTACGATTCGTTCCTCTCCTGACTTTAAATACAAAATCAAATAAGCCACAAAATGCAGCAGGAACATGGCAGCATTCTGTTTCCTGCACACCCGAATCTGTCCCCATTCCTCCCGGAACCGGAAATAACTGAAATTCAGGAATGTATAAACTGCCATCAAAAGAATCAACAGATACTTTGACACTTCAATCATTACATTAACCATAATTCACCTGTCTCGCTGTCTCATTCCACGCCACGCTTAAAATGTCCTCTTGTAAATACAGAGAAGGGAACCAGTCCTTTTCCCCCTCTTAAAAAACTTTCCCCAAACCCATCCAAAACTGCCTTCATCTCTTTTTTTGTCTCTACTGTAAATTCCAGTCGAATTGCAGCTGGTTCCAGCTTTTTCACCTGCTCCTCAAGTCCCAATAAAGATAACGGATCTGGATTATAAATCGTATTATAACAAAATCGGCAATGATTCTTTACTGGAAATTCCTTTCCAGTCCGATCTTTCATATATAAAGTCTCGGGTCTTCCCGTACATCCCCTGATGGTCTGCTGCACACATTGAGCCGAAACCATAGAAGGCAAATGTCCATATACTACCAGTTCCTGCCCATACAGCCCCAGCTCCAAAAGCTCTCTCTCATTCAGCTCCAAAGGCAAAGTCAAGCGGGATGCTCCCATCTCAAACAACACGTTACATGCCCGACGGTTCATCCCATAAACATTAGCATCCATCACAACCGGAATCTGAATGTTCTCTTCTTTCAGAAAAGAAATTTCCTCCAAAGACTTTACAATCAGTTCATCAAATCCTGCCTTTAAAAGCTCCCCTTTGTGGTTTATAAAATATTGTTCTGCCTTTTTTCGAAAAATATGCGGCATAATCAGTCCGCACTTCTTTCCGGCCTTGTGACAGGCTTCTGCTGCCTCCTGCCACTCCCCAGCTCCAAATCCCACACAATCCAAATATATCTCATCCACATCCGGATGGGTCAAAGCAACCGAAAACAGGTTTGAATCCTCCAAAGACACATGAACCCCCATCTTCTGTTCATCCTGTCGTTTTGGAAGTTGTTCCTTTCCCCTCCATAAATCGGCTTTCCCTTCCAAAACTTCTTCTCTTCCAATTCCATCCAGCCCCTCTCTAAGCATTCCCCTGCTGCGCTCACCTGTACGCCGGTATTCCTCCACAATCTTCTGCTCCAGCAGTTGAAGGCCACGTCGCCTAAGTTCATTCAGTTCCTGGACAGAAACAAAACAATCTTTTGAAAGTTCAATCTCCAGTTTCTGAAAGTAAAAAGAAGATTCCCCAGTCTTATTCATCTGTTTTAAAAGCTGTTCTCTGGTAACAGGCTGCTTTCGCGCTTCCTGCACCACATTCCCCGTAACACAAACCATCCACTCCGCTTCTTCTGGTTTCCCCATCCCATCCATTTCCCATTCAGATTCTTCCACCTTCCAGTCCGCTCCCGCCGGCCTCCCCGGCTCTTCCCCCCTCTTTAACTCCAGCTGGATTTCCATTCCCTGACTCACCGTCAGCCTTCCTATCACTGGTTCCTGTTTCTTTTTCTTCACATATTCCCGATCCAGAAAATCAAACAATGCCTGGTCCTTTTCCCGAAATCCAGGCTTTGCCCCAAGGGCAATCATATCCCTTCCATTTTGCTTCCGGTAATATCCCTGTGTAAAGCCACCCCGGTCAAACAACTCCAACAGCTGTCTTTTGTCCTCCGGGTCTACAATATATCCCTCTCTGCCCTTTTCCAAATATCGATCCACATACTTCCGGTATATCCGAACTACTCCAGCCGTATACCGTGGACTCTTCATCCGTCCCTCAATTTTCAGAGAATACACTCCCCCATCCAAAATATCCGGCAAAAGCTCCAGCGTACACAAATCCTTCAAATTCATCACATACGTTCCCAAAGCTTCTCCCGAACCTTTTTTCTGGTCATGTTTCCCCCGCTTCTTTAAAGTTTCGGCCTTTCCCCATCTCCCGGCTGCGTTCTCTTTTCTGTCCTTTCCTTCCACCTCATAGGGAAGCCTGCAAGGCTGGGCGCAGCGCCCCCGGTTGCCGCTTCTCCCTCCGATCAGACTGCTCATAAAACATTGTCCCGAATAACAATAGCATAAAGCCCCATGAACAAAACACTCCAGCTCCAAATTTGTCTTCTGCCGGATTCTTCCAATCTCCTCCAAAGAAAGTTCTCTGGCCGTCACCACACGAGACGCCCCCATATTCTCCAACAACCGGGCAAAACCTGGACCTGTCACTGTCATTTGGGTGCTTACATGAATGGGAAGATCTGGATAAATATCCTGAATCAGAGAAAACACCCCCAAATCCTGTACAATCGCCCCATCCAGTCCCTGAAGATAATAAGGCTTCAGAAAATCTGCCAGCTCTTTCATCTCCCCCTCTTTCACAAGAGTATTCACCGTCATATAAAGCCTGCTCCCATGAATGTGGGCATAATCAATCGCCCGCAAAAATTCGTCCTCCAAAGGATTATCTGCATATGCTCTTGCACCGAAACGGCTTCCTCCCATATAAACTGCATCCGCTCCAGCGTGAATGGCCGCAGCCATGCTCTCCATGGAACCAGCCGGAGCCAGAACCTCTATCTGTGGTTTCAATCCACTTCCCCTTTCTTCTTATACTTTTTCCGCTCTGTCTCTGGCTTAACCAAATCCGATGTTTCCCTCTCCCGCTCTAACTTTGTTGTATCCCCCGTTATCTGAGCCTTTGTATTATCCAGTTCCATCTGAGTACGAATCAATTCATGTTTCAAACTGTAAATCTGTTTCTCCAGACCAGAATTTTCTTCTTCCAGCCTTTTGGCCCGCTCCTCCTCTTTAAAATAGTCATCCGCAATATTCAGCTGCAGCAGCACCGCCTGATAATCTGCACTCAGACGGGAAAAACCTTCCTCTTCCCTAAGATTTGCAATCTTTCCATTCAAATAGGCTGCCACTCGCTGTAAGTACATTTCCTCTTCTGCCCCGCTAAGCTTGTACACCTTTCCATCAATTAACACTTCCATCTGATTTTTCTGATTCATGCCATCGACCCCTGATCTTTCCTGTCTTATGTTTTGTATTTTAATAATTCCTTCCTATTTATACCATAACTCTGCTTTGTTGGCAACCTTCTCTCCTGCAAACCAAGGTTTCACTTTGCCATTAGTACTCTTTTGCATTCATTCACAGATCTCCAGCAAACTGCAAACCTCACCCTCCAATAACAGGCAAATCCAAATGAGCGTAGGCCAGTCTGGTAGCCACCCTTCCTCTGGGAGTACGATTCAAAAATCCATTCATCAGCAAATAAGGCTCATACACATCCTCCAACGTCCCGGCATCCTCCCCCAAAGCCGCCGCCAAAGTATCCAGCCCTACTGGTCCTCCCTCAAACTTCTCCACAATGGTCAATAAAATATTCCGGTCATTATTATCCAGCCCCATCTTATCCACATCCAAAATATCCAGCGCAAAATCCGCCACTTCCTTTGTGATAATCCCATTGTACTTCACCTGCGCAAAATCCCTGACCCTCTTTAAAAGGCGATTGGCCAGACGGGGCGTTCCTCTGGACCTTCGGGCAATCTCCGCAGCCCCCAAAGGATCGATCTCCACCCCAAGCACGCCTGCAGAACGAGTCACAATTACAGAAAGCTCCTTTGGCGTATAAAATTCCAACTTCTGAACCACCCCAAACCGGTCCCGCAAAGGCGCTGTCAAAAGTCCTGCTCTGGTAGTCGCTCCCACCAAGGTAAAATGAGGCAGATCCAGACGAATGGAACGGGCGGAAGACTCCTTTCCCAGCATAATATCAATGGCAAAATCCTCCATGGCCGGGTATAACACCTCCTCCACCTGCCGGTTCAGTCGGTGAATCTCATCTACAAACAGCACGTCCCCCTCCTGAAGACCATTTAAAATCGCAGCCATCTCCCCCGGCTTTTCAATGGCAGGTCCGGAAGTCACTTTCATATGAACTCCCATCTCATTGGCAATAATTCCGGAAAGAGTAGTCTTTCCCAGCCCCGGAGGGCCATAAAACAATACATGGTCCAAAGATTCCCCCCGCCCCTTGGCTGCATCCATGTATACCTGTAAATTCGCCTTTATCTTCTCCTGCCCAATATAATCTTTCAGCATCTGAGGACGCAGATTCGTCTCAATTACCTTCTCTTCCTCTGTCACATCCGTTGTAATAATTCTACGCTCCATGTTCCACTCCAACCCTTATATCAGATATTTCAAAGAAGCCTTCAACACTGCCTCCGCTGTCATTCCATCTGCCATTTCCACCTGTCGTACTGCTTTTGCCGCTTCTGACATAGAATAACCCAAAGCCACCAAAGCCTCCACAGCCTCTCTGGATGCCCCAGTCTCTCCGCCAAGGGCCGTATCCCCATTTCCCACACCCAAATCCCCCAGGACAACTCCTCCCGGAAGTAAATCCTCTGTGGGTATCTTGTCCTTCAAATCCAAAATCACCCGCTTTGCTGTCTTGGCTCCTACTCCAGGCGCACAGGAAATAGCCTTCACATTCTCTGAAACGATTGCCATGCGGAGATTCTCGGTTCCAACCGCAGACAAAATTCCCAAAGCAGCTTTCGGCCCAATTCCATTAACCCCTAAAAGCATTCGAAACATCTTTAAATCTGGTCGGCTTAGAAAACCATACAGATTCATCCCGTCCTCGCGCACCTGAAAAAAAGTATAAATCTGCACCGGTTCCCCAATCCGCGGCAGCCGGTCCAGCACAGACAAAGGAACATGAACATTCCATCCAATATTTCCCGCTTCCACCACGATTGTACTATCCTCTTCCAGAATCTCTGTAAGCGGCCCTTTTATATATGAAAACATATGCTCCGAATCCTCCCTGAAAATCCCTGTTCTTTAAACATCATAACATATCAAAGAGACATACGCAAGACAAAACACACAAAAATCGAACAAACATTCGTATTTCAAAACTTTTCCATGTTACATTGACATTCTGCCCTTCCGACGCTATAATCAGACCACACAACCCTTTATTGACAAAAAATTATACCATTCAAACAGGAGTTTCCATTTCATGATTACCATAAAAAAAACACTAGCCCTTCCTGACACATATCCCTTAAAAGAGATTGGCCGACCAAAAGATCTGCTGTTCTTTGATATTGAAACCACCGGATTTTCCGGCTCCTCCTCTCAGCTCTATCTGATTGGCTGTCTGTACTGGCAAAAGGACACCTGGAATCTCATTCAATGGTTTGCAGACTCCAAAGATGCCGAAGCCGATCTGCTTCATTCCTTCCTGTGTCTGGTACGTCAGTTTAAAATACTTCTCCATTTTAACGGGGATACCTTTGATCTGCCCTATCTGCAAAAGCGCTGTACTCATTTGGGAATTGACTGGGATATTTCCCATATAAAAAGTCTGGATCTTTACAAAAAAATCAAGCCTTACCGAAAACTCCTCGGCATGGACAGTCTAAAGCAAAAAGCCATTGAAGGATTTTTAGGAATTGACCGCACAGATACATTTTCCGGCGGAGAGTTGGTTCAGGTCTATCAAGATTACCTGGCTTCCCACAATCAATCCCTGGAATCCCTGCTGCTTCTTCACAATGAAGACGACTTAAAAGGAATGCCTGAAATTCTTCCCATTTTAAACTATGAAGATTTTTGGACCCATCCCTTTTCCTTAATCCATCAGAATATTTGCTCCGAACCAGATCAAAACAATCATTCCAGCCACCAGCTGAAACTGACCTGCCAAAGTGAACATTCCATTCCTGTTCCCTTTTTTCGCAAAACACCTGTGGTCAGCTGTCTGGCAAAAGACAACTGTCTTTACCTTACCATTGAACTATTTCAGGGAATCCTGAAACATTTCTACTCC
Organism: Clostridiaceae bacterium; assembly: GCA_009911065.1. Taxonomy (GTDB): domain Bacteria; phylum Bacillota; class Clostridia; order Lachnospirales; family Lachnospiraceae; genus Brotaphodocola. The sequence goes on from QXWR01000042.1 coordinate 29,105, forward strand.
AATTACAAGGACTATTACTATCTTCCATACGAAGATACTGCTATACATAAAAGTGTAGGAGAATACGTTGACAAATCCGCCCGAACCAAAGCCACAGCCAAAAATTGTTACACCAAACAAGAAGGACTTTTTCTTCCTCAATTCGATCCAATATGGGAACCAGCCATGCAAAAAGAATACAAAAGCAAACCTTTTTATGTTCCCCTTTCCCATGTAAATCTAAAAGACCCATCACTTTTTCACCGTTATCTTTGCCTTCTTCAAAAACATTTAGAAACGATATAAACAAAACTTTGGAAATCATGGAAACAAAACTGTAGAAAAAAAGCGGATGTCCTTCCGGCTCATCCGCTCTTTTTTCCATCTCTTTATAAAATTCCGGTTCCTTTCAGCTTAAACTTACTTACCATATCTCTCATAAGCTGTGACTGGCTGGAAAGCTCTTGTGCTGCTGCCGCACTCTCCTCAGCGGTAGCAGAGTTCGTCTGAACCACACTGGAAATCTGATCGATTCCCAAAGTAATCTGTGAAATCGCTGCTGACTGCTCATTGCTTGCCGCTGAAATCTTATCCACCAAAGCAGTAACTTCCTTGGCTCCTTCCACAGCATGAACCAACGCCTTGGCTGTTTCGCCTGCAATCTCCGTTCCATTCTCCACTGCCTTAATGGAATTTTCAATCAGAGACGCTGTATTCTTAGAAGCCTCCGCACTCTTACTGGCCAGATTCCGAACCTCATCTGCAACCACTGCAAATCCCTTTCCTGCGCTTCCTGCTCTGGCTGCCTCCACTGCTGCGTTCAAAGCAAGAATGTTTGTCTGGAATGCAATATCTTCAATGGTCTTGATGATCTTTCCGATCTCACTGGAACTGTTGCTGATATCCTCCATAGCCCGAATCATATCCTGCATCTTTGTGTTGCTCTGATCCATCTCATCCCGAACTATCGTTACCTGCCGATTGGCATTGGTAGCATTTTCTGCATTTTCTTTAATCCGGTCTGAAATATCGGTAATGGTGGCAGCAAGTTCCTCAATGGAGCTTGCCTGCTCAGTAGCGCCCTGGGACAATGCCTGTGCGCCGCTGGAAACCTGTTCTGAACTATTGGATACCTGATCACTGCTGTTGCTGATCTGTACCATAGAACCATTAAGCTGTTTGGCAATGGCCCGGAAAGAAAGAAGAACTGGGTAAAAGTTACCAATATATTCCTCTTCACAAATGGTATCTACTGTAAAATCTCCCGCTGCCATTTTGGCAAGAAACTGATTCTCATCATTAATAATAGCCTGAAGCTTTCGCACCACTTCCCGCATCTGATCCGAAAGTCCTCCCATCTCGTCATTGGAATAGTAGTTCAGGTCTACATCCAAATTTCCTTTGGCCATCTCAATGGCAACCTTCTCAATCGCCTGTATAGGCTGACGGATACAGCGGATAATAATGGTAGAAAATACGGCTGACACTGCAAAAACCGCTACCATCACCAAAATCTGACACCAAATTGCCCCATTATAGGTCTTTGCACTTGTCGTATTGGCAGCGTCACTTCCTCTTGTGTTAAAATCCGCCAATGCACTAAGAGCACTGTCAACAGCATTATACTGATTTTTGCACTCCCCTTCTAAAAGCTCTTCTGCCTCCCGCATTTGTCTTGCCTTCACCAAACTAACCAGTTTGCTGTCCGTCTGCTGAAAGCTGGACCAGGCATTCTGCAAACTCTGATAAAGCCCCCGGCCTTCTGTGGTCGTAACAAATCCGCCATACTGCTTTATACTGTTATCCAACTCTTTTAAATACTGATTCAGTTCATTTTCCACTCTCTGTGAAGATTCCTGTTCATCTGCCGTCACATAAGCCTGCTCGCTCATCCGTACTTCTGCCAAAAGAGTGTTCATTTTGTCCGATAAAGATAAACTTGGCAGCCATTTTTCAGCAATAATCAAAGTCTGATCATTTAAAGTTCCCATAAGAGCCATGGACATACATCCAATCATCAGCATTCCGACCACTGCGATTCCCGCCAATAAATAGAGTTTTATACTGACCTTTAAATTCCGGATCATATTAACCATTCTTCCATTCCTCCAAAATACTAAAATCTGTGTTTTTAGTCATCTTTATCGATGTTTCAGCTGAAACTTTCCAATCAGTCCTTTCAGGACCTGTGCCTGACCCGCCAACTGCTGACTGGCGGCAGCGCTTTCTTCTGAGGTGGCAGAATTGGATTGAATCACTGTCGATATCTGATCAATGCTTTCTTTAATATGCTGTATCGCAGTCTCCTGCGCAGCAGACGCCTCTGAAATCATCTTAATCTGTTCGGATACAGTATCTGCCCCCTCCACTACAGACTGGAGAGAATCCTGTGTAAGCATTGTAAGCTTTGAACCATTCTGTACCATTTGAAGCATTTTCTCAATCGGCTCTGTGGTATTCTTAGCCGCATCCGCACTTTTAGCAGCCAGATTGCGGACCTCATCTGCAACAACTGCAAATCCCTTTCCTGCGCTTCCTGCTCTGGCAGCTTCCACCGCTGCATTGAGAGCAAGAATATTCGTCTGAAATGCAATGTCCTCAATGGTCTTAATGATATGCTGAATCTCATCGGAGAAAGAGCTGATCTGATTCATTGCATCCGTCATCTCCTGCATCTGAGTGTTGCAGCGGCTGATCTTACCTCCAACTGAATCCGTCTCTCTCGCTGTAATGGAAGCGCTCTTGGCATTTTCATTGATCTGTTCTGTAATCCGCTCAATCATCTGTGTCAGATTATCTACTTCTGAAGCCTGCTCAGTGGCTCCCTGAGCCAGATTCTGCGCTCCGTCAGCCACCTGGTTTGCTCCCGCATCCACCTGACTGGAGGCAGCATGAATCTGCTCCATCGTCTGGCTCATCTGATCACTGATTATACCAATGGCTCTCTGAATCTCAACAAAATCTCCAATATATTCAATGTTGCTCTCACCGCTTAAATTTCCCCCGGCCATCTCATTCAAAATCCTGCTAATATCTGAAATATAAAGCTTCAGGTTCTTAACAGAAGTATTCAAGCTGTCTGCCAGCACTCCAATCTCATTCTGGCTTTTTATATCAATCTGAAAACCAAGTTTCCCTTTTGACAAATGCTGACTGGACTCGGTAATAATTCCCAATGGTCTTACAATCTTACCTAATATATACAACACCAAAAGAATGCTTGCCACCAGAGTCACAATAATTGTAACTGCTGAGATAATTTCCGTGTTAGATATGGCACGAAACAACTTTTCCTGGTTGTCTGCCACCTCACGGTCCGTAAGAACAGCCACATCTTCCAAATAACCAACCAGTTTAACAACATTTGCTTTTGTTGTATTCAGATACATTTCTCTAGCAGCCAGAGCATCTGTTTTATTCAATTCTAAAACTGTATTTGCCGATTCATGAATTGCCTGATGAACCGGTTTCATCTGTTCCGCCACCTTTATCAATTCCTGATCCGTACTTTCTGCAAGATCTGCACCGTAAAGCCAGTTTCCCAGCACACAGGTTTTATAATCTGTGCTTCCTGTAAATTCTGTTCCCATAGCAACTGAAGAACATAAATTTTCCACCCAGCCATAGTGAGCTTTCTCTGCGGACAATACTAAAGAATGAAGTTTGTTTGCCTCCTCCGTGGAACGAATATAACCTCTCACATTATTCATTCCACTAAATGTAATGATACCGCTCACAATCACAACAAAAAAGATTAAGGCAACACGCATCATTACTTCCTGTTTGATAGTATGTCTCATCCTTCTTCACCTCATATCCTCGCATTAAAATTTAACTATACAAATCTTTTAACAGAGAAAACAGCATTAGTACTCAGAAAGCTTTAAGCAATCCGAGCACCAACGTTGTTTCCTAATTTGATCATATATTCAAGTTAATACTTCTCACCGCTTCCGTAGGAAGTGGGAGTTGATGTGTAAGAGGACAAATCTACATAATCGGAATCATCCGGAGCCTCATAATGCGGCATCTCCACTGGAGACGGGGATGGGGATGACGATTGTCCTTCTAAGCGGAATTTTCTAACAAGTTCCTTCATAATCTGTGCCTGACCAGACAACTCTTCACTGGCTGCTGCGCTTTCCTCAGCTGTAGCTGAGTTGGTCTGCACTACGCTGGAAATCTGATCGATACCAATCGTAATCTGCGTGATTGCTTCTGCCTGCTCATGAGAAGCTTTTGCAATCGATTCCATCATACTGGTCGCATCCTGGATTCCGGTCATAACCTCTTCTAAGGATTTTGCCGTATCATCTGCAATTCGTTTTCCGTTCTCTACTGCATGAAGAGAATTTTCAATCAGAACAGCTGTGTTCTTTGATGCCTCTGCCGACTTACTGGCAAGATTGCGGACCTCATCTGCCACCACAGCAAATCCTTTTCCTGCTGCTCCTGCCCGTGCTGCTTCCACTGCCGCATTCAAAGCAAGAATATTGGTCTGGAACGCAATGTCTTCAATGGTTTTAATAATCTTTCCGATCTCACCGGAAGCCGCGTTGATATCAGACATGGCACTTAGCATATCCTGCATTCTGCGGTTGCTCTCTCCAGCTACATTCCCAACTATAACCGCTTTATTTCCAGCTTCCTGAGCACTTTGAGCGTTCTTGTTAATATGTCCCGAAATTTCATTAATGGATGCCGCAAGCTCCTCCACGGAAGAAGCCTGCTCCGTGGCGCCCTGGGAGAGAGCCTGTGCTCCGGAGGACACCTGATCCGAACCGGAAGACACCTGATCTGCCGAGTGATTCAATGTAGTAAGAGTCCCATTGAAATTCTCTTTGATCAATTTCATTGCCATGTAAATCTTGTGATAATCTCCCACGTACTTCTCTGGGGTGGAGGAGTGAACTGTAAAGTCGCCGTTTCCCATAGCGCTCAATATCATTTCGATATCTTTGATAATTGACCCGACTCCTCTGGTTACGTCCCGCATGGCATGAGCCATCAAACCAAACTCATCCTCTGACCGATAATCCACTTCCTCTGAAAGATTACCTTTCACCATCTCGTTCATAACGCGCTCAATTTTCTTCACCGGAGTCAAAATACTCTTTGTCAGGGTAAGGGCAATCACCAATGTAAGACAAAAGCTGATGACGGCAATGGCTAAGCTAAGAAAGATCAAACCATTCTCCATCTTCATTGCGGTCTCATAGCTGTCCTGACACTCTGCTTCCATCTGGTCAAATGCCTTCTGAAGAGCTTCCACATACCTTTCCACCAAGGGATTATACTCCTTCAGCACCATCTCCTGAGCCAGCCGGTTTCCTTCCTCGGTCCCCATACGGGAATACTCAATTACCTGAAGACGAATATGAGAATTATTCTTCATCAGGGATTCAAATTCTTTCAGATGGGTAGTGTCTCCCTCGTACAGGCTGTAGGTCTGCTGCAGATATGTCTGAATGTTATTGATATGCTGTTCTGCCGTGGAAACCCTTTGCTCAGATTCTGTCTCATCTGTTGTAATCACACTCAAAAGCAACTCTTTAATGGTCCTTTGCAGACTGATACGAATCTCAAAAATGTTGCATAGTGCTTGGTAATCCTTCTCGTAAAACCTCTGATAACTTGCCTTTGACTTGGTCATTCCTACAGTGGATATCACCACAACGGTCAGCAGCAATACCAGAATAGAGCCAAATGACACTAGAAACTTCTTTCCGACCTTTAAATTCTTCATTCGTTGCTCCTCCTTGTTGAGCCTTTATGTTTCTCGGTCGTTCGTTCAACACAGAACGATATACCCTGTTATATTATTTCGGCATATTTTTGCAATTCATAATACATAAAACAAAAAAATATTTTTACTTATTTTTTTTTCTTTTCCGCCGATATATGACTTAGTATGTTGTGTTTTATTTTCATGCAAATCAATAAGATAGGTGGTGTAATAGAATGGATAACGGTATGGAAAGTATGCTTGACACATATCTTTTTGAAACGAATTCCCTTTTGGACAACCTGGACGAGATGCTTGTGAAAGATGAGAAACTTGGTGATTTCTCACCAGACGATGTCAATGAAATCTTTCGCATCATGCATACAATCAAAGGTTCTTCTGCCATGATGGAATTTGGTTCCCTCTCAAGCATTGCGCATCATATAGAAGATTTATTCTTCTATATCCGTGACAAGGGAATCGACTCCCTCAGTTCTCAGCACAAGAAAGAGCTTTTTAACCTGATGTTCCGTTCCGAAGATTGTCTTCGCGGACAGGTGGAAAAAGTGGAGAATGGCGAACCGCTGGACACGGATATGGATACCTTCGCCTCCGAGATTAACGACTTTTTGAAAAAGATCAGCAGTGGATTTGATGATGATCCGGCTGGGAAAGCGGAAGCAAAAGATACTGCTCCTGCTAATGCAGGAAGCGCTGCTGCTCCCTCCCCCTCAACTGAGAAGCCCCTTGCGGCAGAACATCTCCCTGCTGACAGCAATGCCGTTTGCTTCCTTCATGTATTTTTAGATGAAGGAATCGGAATGGAGAATTTAAGGGCATATATGATCATTAATGCCTTAAAAGAATGCGAACTGGATTTCCGCTATTATCCGGAAAATATGGAATCCAATCCAGATACCTGCGCCACGATTATAGAAGACGGCTTTTATCTTGCATTTGAATCGGAAGAAATGGCTGCAAAGGCAGAGACCAATCTTTGTACTCAGAACCACATTCGTTCCTATCAGCTGGTATCTCTTTCCGACTTGACGCAGGAGTCTGCCCCGGCAGACCCCGCTTCTTCCGGACCGGTTCCCGCAGCCCCAACGGACAATACCGTTCCCCAGCAGGCGGAAGCCCCCAAGAAACCCCAGCCTCCGGCTCCTCCCAAGCAGCCTCCGGTCCAGAATGCGCCGGTAAAGCAGAATTTAATCAGCGTCAATTTGACTAAACTGGACAGTCTGATGAATATTGTGGGAGAGATTGTTATTACCGAATCTATGGTTACTTCTTCACCAGAGCTTGGTCAGTTAAGCAGAGATGCCTATGATAACTTTATGAAATCTGCCCGTCAGCTGCGGAAGCTTACGGACGATTTGCAGGATATTTCCATGTCTCTTCGGATGGTTCCCATTTCCGGCGTGTTCCAGAAGATGAACCGAATCGTCCGGGATATGAAGCAGAAACTTGGCAAAGATGTGCGTCTTACCCTGATTGGGGAAGATACCGAGGTGGATAAGACCATTGTAGACAGCATTCAGGACCCCATTATGCACATGGTCCGCAATGCCATGGACCATGGTATTGAGGAGACTTCCGATGAACGTGTCAAAGCTGGCAAAAGTCCTCAGGGAGAGATCATTCTGTCTGCCTCCCATACCAGCAGCGAAGTGGTAATTTCCATCGCAGACGACGGTATGGGCATGAATCCGGATAAGCTTCTGGCCAAAGCCAAGGAGCGGGGCATTCTTACAAAACCGGAAAGCGAATATACCCGCAAGGAAGCCTTAGGACTGGTTATGCTTCCGGGCTTTTCCACCAACCAGACCGTTACCGAATTTTCCGGCCGTGGCGTTGGCATGGATGTGGTAAAGAAGAATGTGGAATCCGTGGGCGGAGTTGTTTCCCTCACCAGTGAAGAGGGCAAGGGAACCACATTCCTGATGAAGATTCCTCTGACTCTTGCTATTATGGACGGCATGAAAGTGACGGTGGGTTCTTCCATCTTCACCATTGCCATTGCCAATATTCGTCAGTCCTTTAAGATTCTCTCCGATGAGATTATCCGCGACGAAAACGGAAGCGAGATGGTGGAACGTTTGGGAAGTTTCTACCCGATTTTGCGGCTCCATGAATTTTATGGAATCCCCACAGAAGTTACACGCCTGGAAGATGGTATTCTTATGTGGGTGGAATCCAGCGACCGCTCCTTCTGTCTCTTTGTAGACGACTTAATCGGTGAACAGCAGGTTGTGGTAAAACCGCTTCCCGCTTTCCTGCATTCTTTTGAACTGAAAAATTCTGGCATTTCCGGCTGTACGATTTTAGGCGACGGAAATATCAGCATCATTCTGGATATCCAGAGTCTCCATGCTGCGGCCATGGAAAATGTATAGAAGGGAGGAACTGACATGTCTGAGCAAATGAATGACCAGGAGGTTTTAACTGTATCCAATGCGGATGAAAATTCCGCCATAGAACGCTGCCTCACCTTCGAATCCGGTGATCTTATCCTGTATATTAGTACCAAGCATGTGATTGAGATCATTAACAACCACTCCATCACTACCCTGCCTCTGGTGCCTCCCTACATTAAAGGCATCATCAACTTGCGGGGCCAGATTCTTCCGGTAGTGGATTTGCAGCAGCGGATGGGAAAGGAAGACTCTGATTATACAAGCAAAACCTGCATTATCGTATTGGAGATTGACTCAATCTCCTTGGGGATTATTGTAGACTCTGTGCGTCAGGTAGTTGACATCAACTTAAAGCATGTACGCCCAATCCCCATCAAACGTCAGCAGAAACTGCTTGACGGAATGGTAATTATGGAAGATGGAAGCGTCTTCATGTCCGTTGACTGTCAGGCGCTGTCCAGCACCGAAGATTAAGATTAAGATTATGAAAATAGGAGTAATCTCTAATGCTGACATTAACGGACAATGATTTTCAAAATCTTTATACCTATATAAAGAAAAATTATGGAATTGATTTAAGCAAAAAAAAGCAGCTCATTGTCAGCCGTCTCTCCAATACTTTGACGGCTCAGGGCTACAAAGATTTTTCAGCCTACGTAAAAGATATTACATCTGGTCGTGACCCGGAAATGGTCACGGCCATGCTGAACAAACTTACAACCAATTATACCTACTTTCTTCGGGAAGAGGCGCATTTTGAATATTTGGAAAAAACTGTGCTTCCACAGCTTGCAGCAAAACATGCCAGAGACAAAGTGCTCTCCATATGGAGCGCTGGCTGTTCCTCCGGTGAAGAGCCTTACACGATTTCCATCTATCTGAAAGAATTTTTCGGTGCGCAGGCTTCCCAGTGGGACACCCGGATTCTTGCTACTGATATTTCTCAGAAGATTTTAAATTCGGCCATTACTGCCTCCTACAATGAGGAGAGCATTGCCCCTCTTCCCGCTTCCTGGAAGCAGAAATATTTTGTAAAAGCAGGAGCCGGACAATATACTGTGGCCCCTGCTCTCAAGCAGAACGTAATATTTCGTCCCTTTAACCTGATGGAACCGATTAATTTTAAAAGAAAATTTGACCTGATTTTCTGCCGCAATGTGATGATCTATTTTGATCAGGACACCAAAGATGCTCTTGTCCGACGCTTTTACAATGCAACCGTTCCAGGAGGTCATCTTTTTATCGGCCATTCGGAGGGACTTACCAAAGCAACTTGCCCTTACGAATATATCCAGCCTGCTATCTACCGAAAATCGGAGAACAAAAAGTAGGAGAAGCAAGAAAGAAGGTTAAACAATGCAAAAAATCCGCCTGATGATCGTGGATGATTCCATCCTATTTCGAAGCTGGATGGTACAAAATCTGGGAGCCGATCCCCGTTTTGAAGTGGTCGGTTATGCAGTCAATGCCTTAGATGCAAAAAATAAACTGCCAAAACTGAAACCTGACATCATGACCCTGGACATTGAGATGCCCGGAATGACGGGTTTGGAATTTTTGCGGGAAATTCTTCCCACACATCCCATTCCTGTTATTTTGGTGTCTTCTTTGAATGTGCGGGTATTTGACGCTTTGGCAGCAGGAGCCATTGATTTTGTACGGAAACCGGATATGAACGCCGAAGGAGGAAAAGCCGCTTTCTTAAATACTCTGAAAGCAAAACTTGCCGCTGGCGCCAATGCTCATGTCCGACTTCCTGCTAATTTTTCAGGAACGGGAACGTCAACTGTTTCGCGCAGTGGAACCGGGATATTGTCAGGAACCAAAAGTACCATTCCTGCCGCCTCCTCTGCTGTTGAATCCTCTTCCCGTTTTCATTCTCCTGCATCTTTTGGAAATGTGGATTTAATTGCGATTGGAGCTTCCACTGGTGGAACGGAAGCTATTTTGGAAGTGGTTCGTCAATTTCCTGCCCGAATGCCGGGAATCGTAATCACTCAGCATATGCCGCCTGGCTTTACTTCCATGTATGCAGAACGTCTGAATCGGATTTGCAATTTGAATGTAAAGGAAGCTGCTCATGGAGATAAGGTTCAGCCCGGATTGATTCTTCTCGCACCAGGAGGTCTGCAGATGCGGGTAGTTAAGATGGGAAGCGGTTATTCCGTAAGCTGTACCAATGAAGCAAAAGTCAGCGGTCACAGACCTTCCGTTGATGTATTGTTTGATTCTGTTGCCGCCAATGTGCGTAGTCGTGCCATTGGCATTATCCTCACTGGTATGGGAGCTGACGGCGCTGCCGGTTTGTTGCGGATGAAAAAAGCCGGAGCTTATACCATTGGACAAAATCGGGAAACCTGTGTAGTGTATGGTATGCCTATGGAAGCTTATAAGGCCGGAGCTGTCTGCACTCAGTCTGCTTTAAGCTCCATCCCACAAGTTGTTATGGCACAACTTGCCAAATCCTAAGTAACAATTATGCAAAATCAATCTCATGTAAAACAACCACCCTATGAAAAGCAATCGTCCTATGTAAGACAGCCATCACATGGAAAGCAATCCTCCTATACCAAGCAACCGCTATATGGAAAGCAATCCTCCTATATAAAACAACCGTCTCAAGGAAAACAGCTGTCGCATACAAAGCAGCCGTCTCAAGGAAAACAGCTGCCACATACAAAGCAGCCGTCTCAAGGAAAACAGCTGTCACATACAAAGCAGCCGTCTCAAAGAAAACAGTTGTCACATACAAAACAACCGTCACATACAAAACAATCATCAGGAGGAGGACGCACGAATGTCCGAGCCGCTGCTCATCCAAGCAGCGGTCTTCCTCCTGTATCTGCCGCAAAATACCATAAAAAGGGATTCACAGAGCGGCTTGTGATCGGAGGTATTGCCACTACCACAGTAGCCATGGCCACCAGCCTGTTTGTCTACTTCCGTCCTTTTACGTTGGAAGATATTGCAAATACGGCACAAGGGGCCTATTCTTATGTAAAAGAATATATAGAAGACGTCCAGGGACAAAAAAAGCAACGTGAGGCACAACGACTGGCAGAAGAAAAGGCATCCCAGGAAGCAGAGATTGCCGCCGAAACCGTTCCTCATATCGAACGTTCTAACAATTTAGGAACTGCTGATTTTGATGCAGAACCCATATTTCTTCCACAAGAAGATTCCATCTACACGTTTATGTTGGATACCTCTATAGGTCCTATGCTGTATTACTGTCAAGGGGATATCCGATGGAAAAATTATCTTTATGGTGGGATTGATCCAATCAGCCGCTATGGCTGTGGACCTACTTGTGTAGCCATGGTAATCAACAGCTTCTCTTCTACCAGCGTCACGCCCATAGAGATGGCAGACTGGGCGGCAGCCAACGGAGAATTTGCCAAACATGGAGGGTCCTATCACAGCCTGATTCCCAACAGTCTTGCCGCCTTTGGGTTAAAGGTCGAAAGCGTTTCTGACCGCTCTGCGGAAAATGCTGCTGAACTTTTACGCACCGGCCACATTCTCGTGGCTCTAATGGGCAAAGGCAGCCTGACGCAGAATGGCCATTTTATTATCATAGCCCAGCTATGTTCCAATGGGAATGTCTATATTGCAGACCCTGCCAATTATGAAAATTGTACGAAAGAATGGAATTTACAGCAGTTAATGGATGAGTTGAAACGCGTTTACGATGCAGGAGCGCCTTTATGGGCTGTATCTCTGCCAGAGAATCCTACTTAAAAAGGAACCATTCTGTTTAGAAGGTTCCTTTTTTATCACTTAAGAATTGTTCCCGTTTTCTGCAGCCATAGCCTGATCTACCGCCGCCAATTCTTCCGGGGAAAACATTCCCCGCATTACCTCAATCAAACTTTGATACTGCAGCCGCATAGCAATCTTTAACACAAAAAGCCGATCTTTCAAAGAGGTAAAATCATATAAATTCTGTCCCAAAAACTGCGCTACTGCTTCTGCAGGCGCCGCTCCCTCTCTCCCACTGGCCTCATCCAAAAGAAACGAAGTTAAAAGCAGTAAAACCGTATTGGCCAGATAACGATCTGCCTTTAACAAAATCACTGAGTAATTAATGCACTCGGCAAGATTATGATTGTTAAAACAACAGGCTGCCAGCATTTCATAAGCCTCTCGAATATCTCCGGACAAAAACATGGACTTAAAAGCCGTTCCATATTTTTCCAGCTGGTCCAGCGCCCGTTTGAGATACTTCTCCGCCTCCGGAAAATTCTTCATCCTTGAATAATATTTTCCCGCATAGTAATCAAAATCCGCCTCTTCTGGCAGCCGCTTTATCGCCTTACGGTAAATCTCCATAAACACATCTTCTGGCGTATTTCCTCTTGCATACAAAATCTCCAGCAGCTTGGTAAATGTCATGGAAGCACGAATGGGATCTACATATTCCACCGTATCCGGCATCAGGGAAATAGCTTTTCTAAAAGCTTCCTCTGCCTTTTCCAGATCATTCACTGACAAATATTCATCCCCCAAATATCCAAGCATCTGATGGCTGTCTGGCCGTTCCTCCAGCTCCTTTAAAATAATCTTTAAGTTTCTTCCGCTGGATGCCTTTTCCATATGCTGCATCTTACCATATCCCAAATGATAGATTGCCAGCTCATTGACCCCATCTACAAACTTAAAATTCGATCCGTCCACAGCCATGATGGTCTCGTGAACCCGTCCCACATATCGAAGTCCTGGACGGTTCCGAAATACCCTGGATTGCGTTCCTACTGCCATAACCTGGTTTTCATTGTTCAAATGCACCCAGGAAGACAAAATGGCATCATAATCCTTATTTTGAAGCTGTCTGACATAAAACAAAAGCTTTTTCGCATCTTCCTCCAAAAAATACTCATCTGCATCCAATAATGCAATCCACTCATACTTTGCCTTGCTGATAGCAAAGTTTTTTGCAGCTGCAAAATCATCAATCCATTCAAAATGATAAATCTTTGCCCCCATACGTTCAGCAATCTCCACAGTCCGGTCAGTGGAACCCGTATCCACAACAATCTGCTCAGACACCACTCCCTTTCCCCAGGACAAGGCACGTTCAATATTTGCCTCCTCATTTTTTACAATCATACATTGGGAAATCTTCGCTCTGCTGCGAACTTTCATAATCCTTTCTCCTCTCTCAAAATTTCCTACTTATTCTTTGACTCTTCCTATCTCTTACAGAAAGCTTTGTGTAAAAAATGTCTGCCCTGCAGATAGCGCTAATATGTTATCTCAATGTCATACATCCCTTACACAAAATTTCCTGCCAATTTCCTGTAGCAAGAAATCACTTTTCAAGTTTATAATAACGCTCTTTGCTCCTCTGGTGTAAAAACATGTCGAATCACATATTCTGCAAAACTGCAGCGTTTTGCCATCTGAGCCGTCTTAACCAAAAATAACCGATCTTTTAAGGATGTAAGATCATAAAGACCTGCAAAAAATTCCAGTATCCGCTGATTCTCTTCTTTTGAAGCAAAATTCGATCCAATTCTTTCCTTTGTCTTCTCATGGGAAACCAATCCATCGTTATCTTCAGGAAGCAACACCATAAGAAGACGCGATAAAACTGACATGGCATATTTATCATACTGCAAATGAGCCACTGCATACGTAACGCATTTTTGCCCCTCTCCTGCCTCATAACTGCATCGCACCAACAATTCATAGGCATCTAAAAGATTCCCTGCCAAAATCAAAGCCCGATTGGAGCACCCATAAGTATTCAGCTTCTCCAAAGCTGCTTCCAAATGCTCTACTGCCCTGCTTGCCTGCCCCGACGCAGCAAAATAACGCCCTACAATATAATCAAAATCAGCCTCTTTCGGCAAATGCTTCACTGCCTTTTGATAGATTTCCTCCGCTTCTTCCCACACACATCCTTCTTTTTCTGTCAAAATCGTCAAAAGCCGGGTATAAGTAACAGCGCTCCTTTGATCTCCCTCCCCTATTTCAATCGGCATATGTTCTACCCCGCGGCGATACCACTGCTCTGCCTCATCCCGCTCCCCATCATCCAGACATTCATCCCCCATATATCCCATCATCTCCGAATCTTCTGGGTGTTCTTTCAATTCATCCAAAATCAACCGCCGATTTCGGCTGCTTTTGGTATGTTTCGTCTCTCCCTCCCCCTGGTATCCGGTATGAAAAATCGAAAATGCAGCCACAGCATCTCCTACTTTTAAATCTTTCCCCGACAAAGATTCCAACTGTTCATGAATCCGCCTGCGATAGCGAATATCCGGTTGATTGCGGAAAAATCGAATCTGAGTTCCTGAAGCAAAAATCTTCCCCTCTCCGTTCAGCTGCTGCCAACCAGTAGAAATTCCGTCAAAAGCCTCTTTTTCCAATCCATCCAAAAGTTCTTTCAACTTTCTGGCATCCTCAGACATCATATACTCATCTGCATCCAAAAAACAAATCCAATCTCCTTTGGCAATCTCTATGGCATGATTCTTTGCTACAGAAAAATCATCTGTCCAAGGAAAAGAATACACCTTTGCCCCCAAATCTTTGGCAATCTCTATGGTTCGATCTGTGGAGCCAGTATCCACTACAATCTGTTCCCACATAATCTCTCTCCCCCATGACAATGCCCGCTCTATATTCTTTTCTTCATTTTTGACAATCATACATTGGGATATCCGGACACATTTTTTTTGTTTCAATGATTTTCCTCCTTTAGATTTTTTGTTTCCATCTCCCATTACAAAAAGCCATTTTCATGCTTTTTGCAGAAAATGGCTTTTGCTTTTAGAATATATTTAAACTCTATTACCCTAAAAGAAATTAACCAAGCAAGCTCAAGATGCTCTGCGGTACAGAGTTGGACTGTGCCAGCATGGACTGAGAAGCCTGCAGAAGAATGTTATTCTTCGTGAATGCAGTAATCTCATCTGCCATATCTGTATCACGGATACGGCTCTCAGCAGAAGTGATATTCTCAGAAGTAACCTTCAGGTTGTTAACCGTATGCTCAAGTCTGTTCTGTGCAGCACCGAGTTTAGCGCGGTAGCTGGAAACAGCATTGATAGCATTGTTAATGGTATCAATTGCAGCATTAGCAACAACCGTGCTGCTTCCGGAAATATCCATAGAATGCAGCAATGCAGATGCCAGAGTACTATTACCAGAAATAGCGCCAGCACTCTTAAATGCAGCTTCCTGTGTGCTAAAGGAAGAAGAATCTACAATACCACTTGCTGTCAGATAAGAACCATTGCTTCCAGCAGACTGTGCCAGGTTAACGGTCATGGTATTGCTACCAACCTTAAACTGAAGAGTAGTAGCGGAGTTACCGCTCACTGTACCCTCTGCAGCTTTCTGTCTGTCAACCTTCAACTGAGCATCCCAAACAGCAGCCTGAATACCGCTAACGGTCATAGCCTGACTGTTTACCACGATTGTTTCAGCGGAGCTGGGACCAATCTGGAATGTCATCTTACC
>QXWR01000043.1 GCA_009911065.1 Clostridiaceae bacterium
TATGAGTCAGTACCTTCATTTAATTTGACGAATATAAGAAAGACTTGGAGTATCTAGGGTGCAGGATAACAGATATGCAATATTAACAGCGTTACAGGCAGAGAGGAAGTGAGAAAATGAGCGAAAATAAATTAAGAAACAGAGAGGTAATTGATGCGGAATTGCAGAAAACGAAAGCCGAGCTTGCCATTGCAAAACACAGGCAGGAGAAACTCCTTAACCAGATAAAAGGTAAGACAGAAAAGGAACGCCGACACCGCAACATCGTATGGGGAAGCCACTTTGAATACCTTATCAGAGAAAAGCTGAATATTACCAAAGAACAGCTTGCCTCCCTGAATGATGATTCAGTAAAAGATATTCTGAATACTCTCTTTTCTGATTCGTATTTCCGCCGGATGATGCAGAATATTTTGACAGAAAAAGTAAACCCACAATCCCCGACGGAAATGAATAAAGAGCATTCATAGAAATTATCTGCCGAAACGTGGCGGGCGGCATTATAAAACTTTGTGGGCAGATAAAGGCTGCTCTTTAGCCTTTATCTGAACGCAAAGTTCACTAAAGGGTAGGGCGGAACGCCCGTAGGGGAATTGTCGTTTCCCCTGTTGTCTGCCGTAAGGCAGGCAAAGCCCCGCAGGGCGCACACACGCGAAGCGTGTATAAGTGCGCCCTATCCCAGTTCTTGGATAGGGCGCATTATCCGAGATAAAAACTTATCCGAGGTAAATTGATTTAATCCGATGAATACAGTATTTCAAAACGATTATCTCGGATAATGAAACCCGTTATCAACTTGTGGATGATTTGCACCTATCCGAGATAATGGGGCAATCACGCCTTTATCTTGGATAATCATTGAGGTGGCAGCTACTCTTTTCAGAAATAATTATTCGAGGTAATTTCTTTTAAAGTCTTTCCTGTCAGTAATTTTGAAAGTTTCCTTGGATAATTGAAAATCTCGAATAATGCGCCCTTGTCAAATGTAGCACAGCTACATTTTTCCGTCGGGGATAGAAAATGCAGAAAAGGAGGGAGATACCGATAAGCACCAAAATGATACATCTTAACGCAAAGATAATCAGCAGGGGCGGGGAAAAGCCGCAGTCGGCTGTGGCTTCTGCCGCATACCGGAGCGCAACAAAAATTTACTGCGAATATGATGGTGAAGTAAAAGACTTTTCAAGGAAGGGTCATGTGATATATTCCGAAATCCTATTGCCGGAGTATGCGCCAAAAGAATTTGAAGACCGTTCTGTTTTGTGGAACGCTGTTGAAAATTTTGAAAAAGGAAGCAGGGCGCAGCTTTCAAGGGAAGTTGAATTTTCTCTGCCCTGTGAGCTGGATGCGGATGAACGGTTAAAGGCGGCAAGAACACTCGCGGAATTTTTTAGAAATAAAGGAATGGTTGTTGATATGAATCTGCACAATCCAGACCATGAAAACCCGAACCCGCATTGTCATCTCATGCTTACCATGCGCCCATTCCAAAAAGACGGGACTTTTTTAGAAAAGAAATGCTGG
Organism: Clostridiaceae bacterium; assembly: GCA_009911065.1. Taxonomy (GTDB): domain Bacteria; phylum Bacillota; class Clostridia; order Lachnospirales; family Lachnospiraceae; genus Brotaphodocola. The sequence goes on from QXWR01000043.1 coordinate 1,525, forward strand.
CGGGAATATGACCTTGATAAAAACGGTCAGAAAATCCCCACAAAGAAAGGCAATGATTATAAGTCACATAAAGTTTACGCTACTGATTGGGATGACAGGGGAAACGTGGAAAAATGGCGGGCATTGTGGGCGGATATTGAAACTGATTTTTACAAAAAGAACGGCTATGAGATTACGGTGGAACACCGTTCTTTTGAAAGGCAGGGCATAGACCTTTTACCGACAATCCATATGGGTGCGGCAGTGACCGCAATGGAGCGCAGGGGCATTAAAACCGAAGTCGGCAACATGAACAGGGAGATTAGAAAAATCAACGCCCTTATCCTGTCCAGCATGGAGAACATAGAGCGTCTGACGGATAAAATAACGTTCCTCGAAAAAGAGAAAAAAGCCGTTGGACAGGAAGAAAAAGAAACACCGGCAGAGGAAAAGAAACCGGACACTTTAATTTCAATCCTTATGGAATGGCAGCAAAACCGGAGCGCCTTTATTCAGGGTAACAATATCCGGCAGCGCACAGACACGAAAGCAGGAAATGTAAAAGATTTTTCTGTTATGGTGGCATTTTTGCAATCACATAAGATTGAAACGCTTGAAGATTTGCGGAAACTGGCAGAGGACACCAAAAAGCGGCGGAGCGATAACATTCACAACCAGCGTGAATTAAATGCAAAGCTGAAAAAAGTATCCAATATCGTAGACATCTATCAAGCCTACAAGCCATATGCAGAGTACCTGAAAAAATACGAAAGTCTTTCCGGCAGGCAGAAACAGTCTTATTATGACAAAAATGCGGACAAGATTGAAACTGCACTCTCCTACCGGACAGGATTGAAAAATATGAGTGGTACGGATAAGCTGCTTCCGAAAACGTGGAAAAAGGAACTTGACGGACTGAAAGCGGAAAGTGCAAAGATAACACACGATTTAGCAAAAGATGATGCCATTCTTGGGGAACTTGCGGAGATTGCGGACAAGGCGGCAATGGTACAGAGGGCAAAAGCAAAACAGAATGAAATACTTCCCAATCTTGGGGAGGAAAAAAGAATAAAAAAGGAAAGGGGCAGCTATGGCAGAGAATAAGAAATATTATTTCCTCAAGCTCAAAGAGGATTTTTTTGACCAACGTGAGATTGTGGTATTGGAAGGTTCAAAAGATGGCGTTTTATATGTGAATATCCTGCTCAAGCTGTATTTAAAATCATTGCAGCATAACGGAAAACTGCTCTTAAATGAGATGACGCCGCTTTCTGCGGAGATGATCGCACTGCTCACAAGGCATGAGATAGGAACAGTGGAAAGGGCGATACGGGCATTCATGCAGCTTGGGCTTGTGGAGGTATTGGAAGATAACACTTACTATATGCCGGAAATTCAGGAAATGACAGGAAAAGGCTCGTCCGATGCAGAACGCAAGGCAAGATACCGCAGATTGAGGTCAGAGGGAAAAACGCCACTTCTTACAGACAAAAATACGGGCATAGAACAAAATTGGGACAATGTCCCACCTGTGTCCCAATTCTGTCCACCAGAGATTAGAGATAAGAGTACAGAGAATAGAGATAAGAACTTAGATAAAAGAGAGTGTGTGAAAGAGAAAATTACTCCCCCACGCTCATACGGAAAGTACGAGAATGTTTTTCTTACAGAAAAAGAATACCATGCGCTTATCTCAGATTATCCCGATGAATACATGGAGATGATTGAACATTTATCTGCATACATGGTTTACAGTGGACGTACTTACGAAAACCACCTTGCCACGATGGAATACTGGAAGGCAGAGGACAGGAAACGGGAAAAACAGGAAAAGGCAGGTAAGCAGGGGTATGTTTACAATGGCAGGTTTAAGGAGGGCGAAAGTCTATGAATGAAACAGATATTCAGGCGGCAGTTGATGATATGCTTGCGGAGCTGATGCAGGAGGGGATTGCAGGCAGCGGCGATTACATTGATGCTGATACCGGACTTCTGATGTGCGGAAAATGCCGCACAAAAAAGCAGACGGTTGTAAAGCTGATGGGGCGTACCATGAAGCCGTCCTGTTTATGCAAGTGCAGATCGGAGGAATTGGAGAAAGAAGAACAGAAACGGAAAGATAAGGAACTGATGGAGGGCATTTCAAGGCTGAAAAGCGCAGGTCTGCAGGACAGGACTTTTTTTGGCTATACGTTTGCAAACTGTGATGAAATGCACCCTTGCGCCGGATATGCGCACCGTTATGTGGGGCGTTTTGCAGAATTTCAGAAAGATGGACAAGGGTTATTGTTTTGGGGTGACGTAGGAACGGGAAAGACTTTCCTTGCAGGCTGTATTGCAAATGCGCTCATGGAGAAGAATATCCCTGTGCTGATGACCAATTTTCCGAAACTGTTAAATGCGCTTGGCGGGATTTACAGCGGCGAAAAAAATGAGTACCTGAAAAGCCTGAACCGATACCAGCTCCTTATCATTGATGATTTAGGCGTGGAACGTGACACTCCCTATGTGCTGGAAACGGTCTATCTTGTGATAGATGAGCGTTATAAAAGCGGGAAACCGTTTATTATTACAACAAACCTGTCACTGGAAAAATTACAGAATCCGGCAGATTTGGAACATGGGCGCATTTATGACCGCATTATGGAGAGATGCGTTCCTGTTGCCTTTTCGGGGAAAAATTACCGGACTGGTAAAGGCAGGGCAAACATAGAGAGTGCTTCGGGCATTTTAAAGGCTTAAAAAATAACAGTAACTTGTGGATATGGCAGTGCCAATAAGTCCGTATCCTTGTACAGCGTCAGGGCAATTACGGAGAAATCTGTACTTGTCTTTATTTTTGCAGAAGATGAAGGCGGTACAGGTGGAAAGGAAATAAATATGGGTAACATGACAGGTAATTGCACCGATACAAAAACAGGCATTACAGTAAAAACGGTCTTTGACGGAAACCAAAGCGGACAGCAGGCATTTATGAAACTGATAAAAAGGCAGTACCGTATCAGTGGTTCGGATATACAGAATGATATTGGCAATAATAGATATAATATTGACAAAACGCAATATGCGAGCTATACTGAAGACGGTGAAGCAAATGTTGGCGGTACAACTGTTGGTTTTGCGGAAAATGGAGGACAGCATGATGGATTCTAATTTCGCAGCATTACAACAGCTTCACAGCAGCTTACGGGTTGCCATATATTGCAGGCTCTCAAAGGACGATAACCTTGACGGGGAAAGCGCAAGCATACACAACCAGCGGGATATGCTGGAAACGTGGTGTCAGGAGCATGGTTATGCAGTTGCAGGCGTGTACGCTGATGACGGGTATTCCGGTTTATATATGGACAGACCAGACTTTCAAAGAATGTTAGCCGACTGCAAACAGGGCAAGATTGACATTGTGGTAACGAAGGATATGTCAAGGCTTACCCGGAACAGCACACATTCAGGGCAGTTGAGGGATGAATTTTTCCCAAAGCACCATATCCGCTACATAGGCGTGACGGACGGAGTTGATACGGGTAAAGATGATGACCTTATCGCATTCCGTAGCGTTTTCAACGAGATTTACTCAAAAGACATCGGGAAAAAGGTTCATTCCTCTTATGTCATCAAGGCGAAAAAGGGCAAGTTTACGGGATGTATCGCACCGTTTGGCTACATGAAGTCACCAGAGGACAAAAATTTCCTGATATCGGACAAGGACACTGCCTGGATTGTGCAGAAGATATTCGGGTGGGCGGCTGAGGGGCATGGCACGAACTGGATCAGGCGCAGGCTGGAGGACGAGAAAATCCCCGCACCCTGCTGGTGGAACAGGAAGAAAGGCTTGCGCAACCATGTGACAAAATGGGAAAAGGAATACGGCGAAAAGGGCATCTATATGTGGGATTTTTCCACAATCAAGCAGATACTCGCCAATCCCGTCTATATCGGCACGATAGCGTCACAGAAAGCAGACTACCGTTTCAAGGTCGGCTGGATTGGGGACAAGAAGCCGGAGGAATGGATTCAGGTGGAGAACGTGCATGAGCCGCTTGTGGATATGGACACCTACAATCTTGTGCAGGAAAAAGTGAAGATGCGCAAAAGACCGGACGCATGGGGCAACTACGGGATATTTGCCGGACTTGTCAAATGCGGGGAATGCGGTAGCACCATGAACCAGCGTGTGGCAAATGCGAAAGCAAAAACGAGGATACTGACGTGCGCAAAGTATAACCGTTACGGAGTAGCGCATTGCAGCCAGCACCGATTGGAACTTGACACGCTGTATCAGATTGTTTTGGAGCAGATACGCTCCTGTGCGGCACTCGCCCTTGCAGATGAAACAAAAGTCATGGAGGAACTTCGGAAAAGCAATCAGTGTGACAGTGAGGAAGAAAGCAGGCGCATGAAGGCAAAACTTTCTGAGAGTGTACGCAGGCTTTCCGAGCTGGATGCACTTGTTTCAAAACTCTATGAGGACTGGGTAGCGGGCAGGATTAACGAAACGAATTTTACACGCATGATGGAAAAGGCACAGGGCGAACAGGAAACCCTGCAGAAAAAGGCGGATATGATGCGTGAATGTCTTGACGGGGCGGCAAAGGAACAGGAGGACAATTCAAAGTGGCTTTCACTGATTAGGCAGTATGCCGATATTAAGGAGCTTGACAGGGAAATGTTACACCTGCTTATTAAAGAGATTGTTGTCCATGAGGATATGTCAGAAGGCAGGCGCAACACAACAGTGGAGATACACTTTAATTTTATGAAACAGGGAAACCAGCTAACGGTAAAAAGTTAGTCTGATGTTTTCAAAGACCGCATACAGGGGAACGAAGTTTATCCCCTGTGGCGGAGAAATATCTATAAAACACAATCAAATCTTGAAGTTTCACAATCAATTCGATTATTTTTCAACTATTTAGGTATGACACAACTTATGGCCGGAGGTGGGGTTGTGCTTATCGGCACACAGTTAGTTCCGCTGCTTGGAGGGTTATTCTAATAGAGGAAAGGGGACTCACTCATGTTCGATGGCATTTTTGAGGCAATCGAGGAGTGGATGAGGGAGCTTTTGACCGGGATGGTAACGTCCAACCTGACAGAGATGTTCACGGATGTCAATGAGAAAACCGGGGAGATCGCCGCACAGGTTGGACAGACGCCGCAGGGATGGAACGGGAGTATTTTCAGCCTGATACAGAATCTTTCGAATTCGGTGATTGTGCCGATTGCAGGCATGATCATCACGTTCGTCCTCTGTTATGAGCTGATTTCCATGCTGACCGAGAAAAACAGTATGCACGAGATAGATACCTGGATGTTCTTCAAGTATTTCTTCAAGATGTGGGTGGCTGTGTATCTGGTCAGCAATACCTTTACCATAGCGATGGCAGTCTTTGACGTGGGGCAGCATGTGGTGAGCGCCGCAGGCGGCGTCATCAATTCGCAGACTGCCATCAATATAGATACCATGATAGGAGAAATGGAAACGGCGATGGAATCTATGGAGATCGGGGAGCTTGTGGTGCTGGCCCTGGAAACCATGCTGGTCAGCCTGTGCATGAAGATCATGTCCGTGCTTATCACGGTTCTTCTGTACGGGCGTATGATAGAGATCTACCTTTACACTTCGGTTGCGCCAATCCCCTTTGCAACTTTCTCCAACCGGGAATGGGGGCAGGTGGGGAACAACTATTTCCGTGGGCTTCTGGCGCTTGGGTTCCAGGGGTTTTTTATGATGGTGTGCGTCGGCATTTACGCAGTGCTTATATCCACCATACAGATTTCAGACAACATGCACTCGGCGCTGTTCGGGGTGGCGGCATATACCGTGATCCTCTGTTTCAGCCTGATGAAAACAAGCGGGTTAAGCAAGGCAGTGTTCAATGCGCATTAGACAATGGGAAGGAGGATTTTTTGAAGATTGGACTGATAGACGTGGATTCCCATAACTGGCCGAATCTGTGTCTGATGAAGTTATCGGCTTACCATAAGGCAAAAGGGGATTCCGTGGAATGGTGGAAGCCGGAAGGCAGGTATGATGTGGCTTATAAAAGCAGGGTATTTACAGATACCTATTCCAAAGATACCGTTGAAGTCAGGAATGCGGGGATATTAATCAAGGGCGGCACAGGCTACGGCTTGAGGGAAAATCTGCCGGATATGGTCGAGCATAGCTGTCCGGATTACAGCCTGTATCCGCAGTTTCCTGATACGGCATATGGATTTTTAAGCCGTGGATGCCCCCGGAACTGCGGATTCTGCATTGTCAGCGGCAAGGAAGGGAGAAGGAGCGTACAGACAGCCGACTTGTCTGAATTTTGGGACGGGCAGAAAGAGATAAAACTGATGGATGCGAACCTTCTTGCCTGCCCGGAGCATGAAAAGCTGATACAGCAGCTTGCAGACAGCCGTGCATGGGTGGATTTTTCCCAGGGGCTGGATATCCGGCTGGTGAATCCTGACAATGTTTCATTATTGAATAAAGTCCGCACAAAGACAGTGCATTTTGCATGGGACAATCCGGAAGATGATCTGACCGGATATTTCCAGAAGTTTTTGGAACTGACGGCAATTAAGGATAAACGCAGGCGGCGTGTCTATGTGCTGACCAACTATGGGAGTACCCATGAGCAGGATCTGTACCGGGTAAACACCTTACGGCAGATGGGATATGATCCTTATGTGATGGTCTATGACCGTCCAAATGCGCCGAAGATTACCCGGCAGCTTCAGCGCTGGGGAAATAACAAGCGGATATTTTATACTGTGGAAGATTTTTCAGATTATGCGCCTGTCAGGAAGGAGGCGGTTTAGATGGCATTTGTCAGTGTGCCGAAAGATTTGACAAAGATTAAGAATAAGGTGGTCTTAAACCTTACAAAGAGGCAGCTTGTCTGCCTTGTGGCTGCGGCGGCTGTGGGGCTGCCTTTTTATTTCCTCACAAGAAAATATATCGGGACGAGCAATGCGGCGACAGGCATGGTGCTTCTGATGCTCCCGGCGTTTTTATTCGCCATGTATGAGAAGGACGGGATGCCGCTTGAGAAGGTTCTGTTAAATATCATCAATGTGAAATTAAAAAAGCCGGCGGTCCGGCGGTATGAGATAAAAAATATCTATGAGATGGAGGAAAGAAAAACCATAGCAAAACAGAAGAAAGGGGGAGGGACGCATGGGAAGAAAAAGAAACTCCGGTAACCAGCGGCATGTGACGGGTAAAGAAGATGCTGTGTTTTTAGATGACTGGCTGGACGGGCCGGAGGATGATTACATAGATTTTGAAAATAATCCGGCTTATTCCGTGTCAGGCGGCAGGCAGGGCATTCACAGAGAGCTTACCCGCCGTGAGAAGAAGGCGATGGAGAAAGCGGCAAAGGAGGCAGAGAAATTACGGAAGATCCAGGAGGATGCAGACCGGAAAGCGGAACGGAAAGCCGCCCGTGAAGCAGAAAAAGAAGCGAAGAAGGAGGCGGCAAGGCAGAAAGCGGAGAAAAAGAAAGCTGTTTCCAGGAGAAAAACGCATCCGATATCGGTGGCGAAGAAATGCAGTACAGGAAATGCGGCATTGCAGAAAGGCACAGGTGCGGCAAAAGCAAAAAAAGCAAAGGAGAAACAGATTTCCGCACAGCAGTCCATCCCTTACCGGGAGATGGCAAAGGACGGGATCTGCCGGGTGCAGGATAAATATTATTCCAAGACCATCCGGTTTTATGACATCAATTACCAGTTGGCGCAGAACGAGGACAAGAACGCTATTTTTGAGAACTGGTGCGATTTCCTCAATTATTTTGACAGTACCATCCATTTCCAGTTGTCTTTTGTGAACCATCACAGCAATATGAAAGAGTTTGAATCCATCATCCAGATCAAGCCGCAGAATGATGATTTTGACGATGTGCGGATGGAGTACGCACAGATGCTGAAAAATCAGCTTGCAAAGGGCAACAACGGGCTTGTCCGTACCAAATATATCACGTTTGGGATTGAGGCTGACAACATCCGGGAAGCGAAGCCGAAGCTGGAGCGGATTGAAGCGGACATCCTGAATAACTTTAAGGTGCTTGGCGTATCGGCATATCCCTTAAATGGGGAGGAACGCCTGCAGGTGCTGTATGAAACCTTCAACCCGGAGGAAAAAACGCCGTTTAAGTTTTCTTATGATAATGTTCTGCGTACCGGGATGGGGACGAAGGATTTCATTGCGCCCACCAGTTTTGTATTTAAGAACGGGAAGGATTTTCAGATGGGGGATACCCTTGGTGCAGCGTCTTATTTACAGATACTTGCCCCGGAGCTGACGGACAAGATGCTTGCGGAATTTCTGGATATGGACAGGAACCTGATTGTAAACCTCCATATCCAGTCCTTAGACCAGATGAAGGCGATCAAGCTGGTGAAAAGCAAGGTGACGGACATCAACCGGATGAAAATTGAAGAGCAGAAGAAGGCAGTGCGCTCCGGGTACGATATGGACATCATCCCCTCCGACCTCAATACTTACGGCGGGGAAGCAAAGCGGCTGTTAGAAGATTTTGCAGTCCCGGAATGAAAGGATGTTCCTTGTGACGGTACTGTTCTTAAATACGGCAAAGACAAAGCAGGAGCTTGACAATACGATCTTTCAGACGGCGGGTATCGCACAGAAATATAACTGTTCGCTGCGCCGTCTGGATTATATGCAGGAACAGGGATTGATGAGCAGCGTTCCGTTGGGGCTGAACCTGATTCCGATTAAGCGGGCGCTGACTACCACATCCACGGCAATCTTCGTGCCGTTCACCACGCAGGAATTATTCATGGCGGGGGAATCTTTGTATTATGGTTTGAACGCACTTTCCAACAACATGATTATGGTAGACCGGAAGAAGCTGAAAAACCCGAACGGCCTGATACTTGGTACGCCGGGTTCCGGTAAATCTTTCTCTGCAAAACGGGAGATTACCAATGCTTTCTTTGCCACCCAGGATGACATCATTATTGGAGATCCGGAGGGGGAGTATTATCCCCTTGTCCATGCGCTCGGCGGGCAGGTGATCCATATTTCCGCCAGCAGCCATGACTATATCAATCCGATGGACATTAACATGGACTATTCGGACGATGATAACCCGTTAGGCGTAAAGAGTGATTTTATTTTATCTCTGTGCGAGCTGATCATGGGGGCAAGGAACGGCATTGAAGCGGAGGAAAAATCGGTCATTGACCGCTGCCTGCCGATTGTGTACCAGAAATATTTTGAACATCCCGTGCCGGAAAATATGCCGGTGCTTGGGGATTTATACCAGTGCCTCCGGGAACAGAAGGAAGTGCAGGCACAGCGGATTGCGACGGCTTTGGAAATCTATGTAAACGGTTCCCTGAAAGTATTCAACCACCGTACCAATGTGGAACTGCAGAACCGCATCGTCTGTTTTGACATTAAGGATTTGGGGAAGCAGTTGAAAAAGCTGGGGATGCTGATCGTGCAGGATCAGGTGTGGAACCGGGTGACGGTCAACCGCACTGCCTGTAAGTCCACCAGATATTTTATTGACGAGTTCCATCTGCTTTTAAAAGAAGAACAGACGGCGGCGTATTCGGTGGAGATCTGGAAGCGTTTCCGTAAGTGGGGCGGTATCCCGACAGGCATTACGCAGAACATCAAAGACCTGCTGTCAAGCCGGGAGATTGAGAATATTTTTGAAAACTCGGACTTTATTTATATGCTGAACCAGGCGGCGGGGGACAGGCAGATTCTGGCGAAGCAGCTTAATATTTCTCCGCATCAGTTATCCTATGTGACGAACAGCGGGGAGGGTGAAGGGCTGATTTTTTATGGGAATACCATCATCCCATTCAAAGATAAGTTTGATAAATCGCTGCGCCTCTATGCTTTGATGACAACCAAATTGTCGGATTTGGAGGAGAACCGGGAAAGGGGGGATAATCCATAAAGCAATTAACACACCTTAGCCTGTTTACAGGCATTGGCGGCATTGACCTTGCCGCCGAAGCCGCAGGCTTTACAACCGTCTGCCAGTGTGAGTGGGCAGACTACCCTACGGCCGTTTTGGAACGGCATTGGCCAAACGTGCCGCGTTTCAGGGATATACATACATTGACAAAGGAGGCTTTTTATGACCGGACAGGACAGACAGAACTTACACTGCTCTCAGGGGGATTCCCCTGCCAGCCATTCTCTGCCATCGGCCCCAAAAGAGGTTTTGCAGACGCCCGTTACCTCTGGCCGGAAATGTGCCGCATTATTGAGGAACTGCGGCCCCATTACGTGCTTGGCGAAAATGTTGCTAATTTCATCAATATGGGGCTCCACAAAACGCTCTCTGACCTGGCAAAGGCGGGATATGACGTCTGGACATTCGTACTTCCTGCTTGCGCCGTCGGTGCGTGGCATGAGCGGAAGCGAACTTTCATCGTGGGGGTTGATGTTTCCCACTCCTCTTGCATCCGATACGGGAACACGGAGACGTGTATGGGTGACATTTTCTCCGAAAGGGGCATTTCGCCGTCAGAAAGCAAACGGGGAATATTGGTCGGCAAGTCTGTCGGAAGCGGTGTATTTTCTGAATCCGGGGACGGACGCATCCATGCGGATCAACCCGGAATGGGTGGAATGGATGATGGGCTTCCCGAAGGGATGGACGGAAAACGTATCTGGGGCATAGAGCCGCCGTACATACCACGTTTATGCTTAGATGTAAAAGATCGGAGTAAACGCCTTAAAACATTGGGGAATGCCGTTGTGCCGGCACAGGTGTATCCAATTTTAAGATATATTGCAGATATAGAAACAGGGAAATGCGCCAGGTGGTGTGTTTGGGGAGATGGCGTATGAAACGATGGATTGCAGGAATAGTGTTGCTCTGCTCCATACTCCTGTTAAGCGTCAGCGGATATTTCCTTGCAGATATGTTTATGCGGGAGAAAAAGGATGATGCATTGCAGGAACAGTTAAAAGAAATCTATGAAGATTCCAGAAGTGGGGAAACGAATGAAACATCAAAAAGAGAGGGGGCTGGAGATTCGGACGATGGGACGGTTTCCCCTTCGGTTCATCCGGGCCTGCTTGCACTGCACAGGGAAAACCCGGACTGTATCGGCTGGATCAGTATAGAAGGTACAGCCATTGATTATCCGGTCATGTATCACCCTGCAGAAGAAAACTATTATCTCCACCGGGATTTTTATGGGGAGTATTCTGCGAATGGATGTCTGTTTTTGTCAGAATTGTGCGATCCCTATACAAGCGATAACCGGATTATCTACGGACACCATATGAACAGTGGGAAGATGTTCGCAGCACTGGATCAGTACAAGGACAGCGCATTTTATTTGGAACATCCATTGATTTCCTACAATACATTACGGGGCAGCGAAACCTATCAGATTTTTGCTGTATTCTGTACGCCGGTATATACGGGAAATGATTTTCCCTACTATACTTTTACAAAGGCGGAGGATGCGGCGGATTGTCAGAGATACATCAAAGCAGTCAAAGAACGGGCGCTTTATGATACGGGGATTTCGGCAGTTTTCGGGGATAAGCTGCTGACTTTATCCACCTGTGAGTATTCCCAAAAGAATGGAAGGATGGTGGTCATGGCAAAGAAGATCAGACAGTAAACAGATTTATATATACTTTGCGACACCGTGTCGCAAAGTTGGATAGTGAAAGGAACAGCGATATGCGGGAGCATGAATATAAAGCGAGAGATAAGACGGTCAATAAAATGAGCCGTGACGGTCTGGTGGAGGAAAATCTGCAGAAGAAAGATTCCGTCCGGGTAAGCCGGAGGGAGCTGGATGATCTTACACTGCCCGGACAGGCAGCGGATTCCATGAACTTCCAAAAGGGAGCGGCAGATTCTAACAGGCATGGGCATAGGGATAATATTTCTACTGATGCGGGAAATCCTACAAAGTCAGGCAGATGGCAACGACAGTCTGCAAAAAGGCGGCAGTTGTATGAAACACAGGCAAAGAATATTGTGTCTGAACCGGCAGGTGATCCAGTATTCGGATTGCCCGTCCAGCTTTCGCCGGAAAACCATACCGATTCCGTGCAGGGGCCGGACAGCGGCGGAGATGCGGAAACGGAAGTCCCAGGGGCAGGATCAGACAGCAGGCTGGCGGAACATTCCTCACGGATGGGGAGTATCCGGGGGCATCCCTCCAATAGTAAAAACTATGCGGAAGCTGTGGTGGAAACAAGCCACATCCGGAAGAAAAAGCTGGTGCAGCCACAGTTCAGAAAAGTGGATGGACAGCAGGAAGGCGATACAGACGGCAGTAGGGATTCCGGGAAAAAGGATGTACGGTATCGGGAAACATCAGGGGATGCAGGGGAAACCTTAAATTCTGCCCGTGAAAATATAAAGAAAAAGCAGAAACGGGAGCAGATACATAAGGAACAGAAAAAACAGGCGTCCCGGCTTTCCTTTGGTGATGATGAAAACAGTATGGTACATGGCGCTGGCATGGGAATCAGTAAAAAGGCTGCGTCTGCGGCATCCCATTCCATGTCCGCCTATGCACATGGAAAAGTGCATGAAGCAGAGCAGGAAAATTCAGCGGCAGAGGGCGCACATCGGGCGGAGGTCATGGCGGAACATTCCCTGCGCTATGCCATGCGTTCCTCCCGACGGATGGTGCAGCGGAAACTCTCCCGGTGGCAGGAATCTCCGGCAGAGGCAGGCGTAAAGAGCCGCCTGCAGTTTGAATCTGCACAGGAAACGGCAGAATCTGTGGGGAAGCGGTTAGGGGAAGCGGAACAGGCAGAGAAAATAATCCGGAAAAAGTTTTGGCAGAAACAGAGGATAAAAAAATCTTATCAGGCGGCAAAGAGAGGGGAGAAAACGACAGCGGAAGCGGCAAAAGCCACGCAATCTGTATTTGACAAGATCAAAAGCAAGGCGGCATCCGTCTTGAAAAATAATAAAGGGATCTTTGGGGCAGCGGCAGTCATAGGGCTGCTTTTTTTGATGCTTTCAGCAGGCCTGTCAAGCTGCAGCGCTATGGTTGAGGGCGCATCTTCCAGTATTATCGGCACCACCTACCCAAGTACGGATGAAGATATTTACGATACGGAAAATGCTTATGCGGCATTGGAAGCCGCCTTAAACCGCCAGGTCAACAACATGGAATCCACCCATCCGGGGTATGACGAATACTGGTACCAGGTAGATGAGATTTCCCACAATCCTTATCATCTGATTTCCTATTTCACTGCGAAATATGGGGAGTTTACTTACGGGCAGGTAAAAGACGAAGTGGAAGAAATTTTCCGGGAGCAATACAGCCTGCATGTGGATGAAGTCAATGATACGGTAACGGAGACAAAGACCGTGCGTGTCGGGGAATCTTTGGGGCAGGTGGTAACGAGTGGGTATTGCAATTGTTCCATCTGCTGCGGCGTATGGTCAGGCGGGCCGACAGCCAGCGGCGCATATCCAACGGCAAACCATACAATAGCGGTAGATGCTGCCAATCCCTTTGTACCGATGGGGACAAAGGTCGTGATGAACGGTGTGGAGTATGTGGTGGAGGACACAGGGGCATTTGCACGGTATGGAGTGCAGTTTGATATTTATTATGACAGCCATTCCGCTGCGTCTGCCCACGGGCATAAGACATGGGAAGCGTTTATTGCGGATGATAATGGAAGCCGGGAAGTGGAAGTGACCACGACGGAAGTGATTAACCGCCTGGAGGTGACGCTGACGAACCACAACCTGGATACCGTCCTGCGGAGCCGGATGGATGAAAATGAGGAAAAGCGGTATGACCTTTACAATGGGACTTACGGCAACCGGAATTATTTATTTGATGTAGGGAGTTTGCCCGGTGGTTCCGGTGCGGATGGCTATGGGTATGAAATCCCGTCAGAAGCATTGTCGGATGAAAAATTTGCAAAAATGATTCATGAAGCAGAAAAATATTTAGGACGTCCTTATGTTTGGGGCGGAGCTTCGCCGAGTACCGGGTTTGACTGCTCCGGCTTTGTCAGTTGGGTGATCAATAACTGCGGGAATGGGTGGAATGTAGGAAGGCAGACAGCGGAAGGTCTGTGTGGATGCTGCGCTTATGTACCGCCTGCACAAGCGAAACCGGGGGATCTGATCTTCTTCCAGAATACTTACCCAACATCCGGTGCAAGCCATGTAGGAATCTATGTGGGCAACAATATGATGCTCCACTGCGGTGACCCAATCCAATACACAAACATAAGTTCTTCGTACTGGCAGCAACATCTGCTCGGATTTGGCAGGCTGCCTTAAAAACGCAGTTGTTGAGTGACAATTATAACTGATAAAGTTGCAAAAAAGATTGATAATTTACAATTAAAAATGATAAAAGCTGTTCTGACAAAAAAGTGACAAATAGCTTGATAAAAACAGTATGAAAATGACAATTATGATTGATAATGTGGGGCTGTTTCTAAAGCGCATATCTACTCGCAAAAAGTATTTTAGTGTGATTGCGTTTAAGTGCAGCCTTGCTTTTATGCCGGATGAAACCAAAAGGTATTTTATCAAACATAATTGTAAAAATCGTGCCGGAAATTATCAGTTTTAATTGTAAACAGACAGCAGTTTCGGAGTGACAATAAAGTCTGATAATAACGCAGGAACAATGACAATGATATTTGATAACAGAAACCGAGGTGGTGAACATGAATAAAAAGCTGCACCGTGTCTTGGATGAAATCCAGAAAACGGAGAAAAAGATTGCCGCATGGCAGGAGCATTTAGGGGAGCTGAACGTCCAGAAAGAGATGTTAGAGGATGCGGAGATTATAAAGAGTGTCCGTTCTATGAGGCTTGGAAGCCGGGAGCTACTGGCTGTCTTGGAGGGTGTACAGAATGGAACGGTGATACTTTCAGAGAAGCCGGAAATGGCGGAAGAATCTGACGGCGGTGAAAATACGGAATCAGAGAAGCTGTCAGAATTAACAGCGGAAATAGGTATGGCAGAAACAGCGGGGAATCCGGCAGAAGCAGCAGAAAACACGGCAGAGGGATTATCTGCAGAACAGGGATTGCCGGAGGGAGCGGCAGTGGAAAGGGAGGATTTTTAAAATGAAAGATAAAATTAAAAAATATCTGATGGTAATTACGATGGTCGTAGGGATGCTGTTCTCTGCGGCCATGCCTGCATTGGCATACACAGGCGGTGCGGAGCAGACGGAGGCGGACGGTTCAAATGTAGGAAATGTCACCGGGAATATCAGTGCAGAAACAGAAGATACGGAAGATGCGCCGGTTACAGAAGAACCGTCGGATACGGAAGAACCAGAGGATGAGGAACCACAGGGAAGGGTGCAGGGGACACCATTCTCTGTGCCTGGGAACGGGCAGCTGGTGGATGATGTGGCAGACGATGAAAGCAAACAGTTTCTGACCATCCAGACAAAGAACGGCAATACCTTTTTCATGGTATTAGACCGTTCCAACAATACGGAGAATGTCTATATGCTCTCCATGATTGACGAAAACGACCTGGCAGAGTTTATCGGGGAAACAAAGGAAGAACCGGAACAGGAGCAGCCATCTGTAATCATTCCGGAGACAGAAAAGCCGTCTGTGCAGGAGGAACCGGAAACAGAGACAGAACCGGAAGAAAAGAAAGGCGGCATGAACATGGGCGCTCTGCTTGCGGTGATTGTGCTTTTGGCTTGCGGTATCGGCGGTTATTATTATGTTAAGGTGCTGAAACCAAGGCAGGAGGATGATGAAGCAGACGGTGAAGATCTGGAATTTTACGATGGCGGCGCATATATCAATGAAGACCAGGATGATTCTGATGAAGAAGGGGAGGATGAATAATGTTTTTGGTAATCGCAGAGAAACCGAGCGTGTCACAGAGTATCGCCAGTATTCTTTCTGCCAAAGAGAGGGAGGACGGCTATCTGTCGGGGAAAGACTGCATTGTAAGCTGGTGCCTGGGGCATCTGGCAGGGTATGCGTCCCCGGAATGTTACGATTCCAGATATGAGAAATGGGAGTTTGCAGACCTCCCCATTGTGCCAAAGCGGTGGGAATTATCCGTTGCGAAAGATAAAAAGAAACAGCTTGCCGTCTTAAAAAAGCTGCTGAGCCGGGAAGATATGGATTACGTCGTCAATGCCTGTGACGCAGGCCGGGAAGGGGAACTGATTTTTAAACATGTCTATGATTTGTCGGGCAGCAGCCTTCCAGTCAGGCGTCTGTGGATCAGTTCCATGGAGGAGAGCGCAATCCGGGAAGGGTTTGCCAATCTGAAGGATGGGAAGGAGTATGAAAATCTCTGCGAAGCCTCCGTATGCAGGGCAAAAGCGGACTGGCTGGTTGGGATGAACGCAACCAGGGCGTTCACCTCGAAATATTACAAACTGCTGACGGTGGGGCGTGTCCAGACGCCTACGCTGGCAATGCTGGTGGAGCGGCAGGACGCTATCGACGGGTTTGTGAAGGAAGCCTATTATAAAGCAGCGGTTGAGGGGGATGGAATCCATGCCGTGTCGGAAGCAATCAAAGATGAAGCGGAAAGCATTGCCCTTGCTGAAAAATGCAACGGGAAATCTGCAGTCATTACCAAAGTGGAGAAAATCCGGAAGAAGAACCAGCCGCCGAAACTCTATGACCTCACTACATTACAGAGGGAAGCAAACCGTTTCTTTGGATATACGGCGCAGGAAACGCTGCGGGAACTGCAGGAACTGTATGAGGCAAAATTAGTGACTTATCCCCGGACGGACAGCCAGTACATTACGGCTGACATGGAGCGGACGGCTTTGGAGTTGCTGGAACTGTTGCCGGAGTTGCTGCCTTTTTTACCGGGAGAATCTATGGGGAAGAATGTCGGACGGATCATCAATAATGACAAGGTTTCTGACCACCATGCGCTGTTGCCGACAAAAGAAGCACTGGGGGAGGATTTTGAAGAACTGTCGGAACGGCAGAGAAATATTTTTTTCCTGATCGGGCAGCGTCTGGCACAGGCAGTATCCGATGAATATATTTATGAGGAAACGGAGGTTACGGCGCTGTGTGAAGGGCATGAGTTTTATGCAAAAGGGAAAGCCATTATCCATCCTGGGTTTAAAGGGATTGAAGATGCCTTCCGTAATGCTGTGCAGAAAAAGAAATCAACGGATAAAAATAACACAGATGAAACAGCATCCATTTCAGAAGGTCTGCATGAGGGGATGGAGATTGCAGGAGTCCGGGCAGAAAGCAGCAGACATTATACCTCCCCGCCGAAGCCATACAGTGAGGACACGCTACTTTTGGCAATGGAGCGGGCCGGGAATCAGGATTTTGACGAAGGCACGGAGAAGAAGGGGCTTGGAACGCCTGCAACCAGGGCGTCTATTTTAGAAAAGCTGGTTTCCTCCGGCTATGCAAAGCGGAGCGGGAAGCAGATTCTCCCGACAGCAGACGGGAGGGCGCTGATTGCGGTAATGCCGGATGATCTGAAATCCGCAGCCATGACTGCGGAATGGGAGAATAAGCTGCTTCTGATGGAGAAAGGGAAGATGGAAGGCAGTGAGTTCCTGGAGGAAATTACAGATCTGATTGACAGGGTGATTGCAGGATGCAGCGCCATATCCGGGGAAGAACAGAGCCGTTTCCATCAGAAGGAAAGCATTGGAACCTGCCCAGTATGCGGAAACCCGGTGTATGAAGGGAAGAAGAATTTTTACTGCAGCAGCCGGGAATGTTCCTTCGCCTTATGGAAGGAGAACCGTTATCTGTCCGGCATGAAAAAGCTGGTGGATAAACAGATGGCAGTAGAGTTACTGGAGAAGGGGCGTATCCATGCCAAAGATTTTTATTCACAGAAAACAGGGAGAACCTTTGCGGCGAATCTGCTGATGGAGGTAAAGGACGGACGTGCCAGCTTCAGCCTGGAATTTCCAAAGAAAAAGGGAAGCGGGAAATCCGGCAGAAGTTCAGGAAAACAGAGATAAAGATATAATTATAAATATGCCGCTCTTATATCATGGAAAGACTGTAAAGGGGACAGACCGGATATGGGGCGGCATTTGATATGGAGGGTAATACATGGCAATGATAAATGAAATCCGTGGGCTTGCGGAGTATGAGGCGAAAGCCGTTACCAGCTCCCCGCGGGACTGGATGAAGTATCTGGATACGGCGGCGAAGCTGTACCGCTATTCCTTCCCGGATACGCTTTTGATCCATGCACAGCGCCCGGATGCGACGGCCTGTGCGTCGCTGGAGCTGTGGAATGGGAAGATGAACCGGTGGGTGAACCGTGGGGCAAAGGGGATCGCCCTGATTGACGATACCGGGCCGAGACGGAGGCTCCGGTATGTATTTGATATTTCCGACACCCATATGGGGCGTGGCGGCAGGACACCGAACCTGTGGAGGATTGGGGATGAACAGAAGGGAGCCGTCCTTGGCCATCTGGCAGATGTTTACGGGCTGTCAGAGGTGGATGCTGCGGACCTGCCGTTTGCCTTATCCGAAATTTCCCATCAGCTGACGGAGGAGAACTTAGAGGAAGCGATGGAGGGCCTTCTGTATGAAACGGAAGGGACATTCTTAGAAGGATTGGACGAGGATACGATCCGTGTGGAGTTCCGGCGGCTTTTGATGAACAGTGCCTTTTATACGCTGGCTGTCCGCTGTGGGCTTGATCCGATGGAATATCTGGAGGAAGAAGATTTTTCTGCGATTACCGATTATAATTCGCTGCCGGCGCTTACCTTCCTTGGAAGCGCTATAAGCCAGCTTGCAGAACCTGTCCTTGTGGATATTGGGCGGACAGTGCGGAGGATTCTGATAGAAGAATATCAGAAAACGGTTGCAAAAGAGAATGGAATCGGCTATAATGAATTTAATGCTTTAAAGCGTGAAAGTAAAAGCGAAAAAGGAGGAAATGAGCATGGAACTGACTTACCACCGCAAAGGGGATTACCTGTTCCCGAACCTGACCATAGAAGAACCGGAGGTGACCATCGGGAAGTACGGGATGCTGCGCAGGACGTACCTGAAGGAGAACCGGAAGGGATGGTACCAGAGCATGATGCTGTCGGGGAAACTGGACAGCCACTTGCTGGAGATCGAGAAAGCGGCGACGGAGAGGTTGGAAACGCTGATGAAGGGACTGCTTCTGAAATACCCGGCCCCGGACAAGGAGAAAGACCAGATGGCGTGGGCAGCGCATATGAACGGGCTGACGGCAATGGCGGAAGAGAGCATCTTGAAGGAATTGGTGTACAGCTAAATGAGGAAACAACAGAACAGGATCTGAGTGAAGCAGAGGAGATGGAAGCCTCTGCTTTATCTTTGCCTGATTTACCGACTGTGGAGCAGCAGAAACGGGAGATTGAGGGACGGATGCAGGCCCTGTATGTCGGGGAGGTTGCGATTTCTCCGGATGTGATAGATGAAGTCCTGCGGAACGGCGGCAATAAGAAGGGAAGCCAGCTGCGCATCATCTATAATTTTATGACAGACCAGACGCCAGAGGAATATACGGAATTTGTCCGCAGGGAGTATGGAAAAGGCGGCATCGGGCTTACCATAGGCGGTACGGAGTATTCCGTCTGGTATGACGAGCTGGGGATGCAGATTGCCGTAGGGCACACGGTAACAGACCGGATTCTGGATAAGGTGTTTTTATCCTGGGACGATGTGGGCGGGCGTATCCATCAGTTGTTGAAACAGGGGGAATATGCGCCGCAGGTGGTACTGGACGCCGCAAGGGATAACGCTTTAAAGGAACATGCCAATGTGCTTGCATACATGCATCAGGATATGGCGGACGGCGTTGCCGAACTTGTATTTGAAGATGCGGAGATCTTCCACGGCGGCTTTCCGGGGACGGTAGAAAGGCTGTCAGAGCTGATCGCACAGCCGGAATATTTATCTGACCTGACCGAACGCCTGGAAGGATTTGCAGAAGCATATGAAGAAGATCATGGGATTATGAGGTTCCAGTTATATAATCCTCCAAGGGTACTTGCACAGTTCCGGAAATTTGCAAAGGAAGCGCTGCCTTTCCAGGCAAGGGACGGGTTTGCGTGGGAGGAACACCCGGTTTTCATCACAGAAGATGAGATTGACGCATTCCTGCAGAAAGGCGGTTCCTATTCAGATGGCAGGCTGTCCACTTACGCATTTTTCATCCAGGATAAGAGCGACAGGGAAAAAACAGATTTTCTTAAAGAAAGCTATGGAATAGGCGGACAAACCCATGCGCTGTCCGGCGCTGACCATTCCTATGCAGATTACAGCGGAAAGGGATTGAAACTTTCAAGAGGCGATCTCTCGAAGCCGGATGCGGAGATTCTGCTGAAATGGCCGAAAGTAGCAAAGCGGGTGGATAATCTGATTGAGAACGGCGCTTACCTGAAACCCGCTGATTATTCCCGGATGCCTGTTTATGAACGGGCACAGATGGCAGGGCGTGTTGTTCATTTCTATTATCATCTTCCCGATCATATGATACGTCCATGGGCGGGGAATCCGGATATGTTCACCCACCGGGATGATGTGGTGAGCCTCTTAAGCAATCCGGACGGGCAGGCAGGCTTATTGCGGCATATGGATGAAGCGATAGCGGAACTGCCGCTGGATTTTGAGGATTATGAGAAAAAGGCGCAGATATTGACGGATCTCCACGGCTATGTGGATGGGACATATACGATTTTCCCGGAGAGGACAAAAGAAGAAGTCCAGATACAGAACGGCGGGCAGTTATCCCTGTTTGATTTCATGGTTCCAGAAAAAACAGGGGAAAAGCAGGAAGAAATAAAAGAACCGCCAAAAAAGGAAGACCAGGAAATTAAGAGTACGGAACCGGCAGGGGACAGCCCCGGCTCTGGCGAAACCAGGAAGTACAATTATGCTGTGGGAAGTTTTATCTATCTGGATGCGGATCAGTTGCACCGCATTTCAAGAATCAGGGATCAGCATATATATGTAAAAGATATGGAACATCCAGACCACAAAGAAAGCATGATTTTTCTTGAATCGTATGATGGCAGGTTAAATGTCTGTCAGGATCTGAACCGACATCTGCTTGTCGGCGGGAATGCATTGGAGAGGGACAGCCGGGCTATTTATAAGGAGTGTCTCTATACGGCTCTTGAAGGAATCCGCAGCAGTGTGGTCTATGATGTGATCCGCTCCAGGGATGTTGATGCGGATATGGCATATGATATTGTCCAGGAAGAATTGGATAATTTAATGGTGCGTAACCGTGAAAATGCCCCTGTGATGGCGGAAGCCTATGAGAATTGGGAGAATTTCCGGGACTGGCTGGCCGAAGATATTTTCCAGAGGACGTATCAGGATTACTCTGTGGACGGCCGGGATGCTGTCACCCTGCACCAGCATGAGCCGTCAGCGCCGGATTGGGCAAGGGGCATGACGGTGGAAGCAGGACATCAGGAGATTCTGTCATTTCCTGCGAGGGCACAGGAAAATGTTCAGGAAATGGATGCGGTGTCAGATGCAGTGCCGACAGAATCTGCAGAGGAAGTAAAGCCTGCGAAATCGGATCAGCCGCAGGCAGCATTGACTATATTTGAATATCATGGATTCCATTTTGAAGCGGTCGGGAATCTGCGGGAAAATCTCGACATCTATGGCATTACAAAGGATACCGTGTCAAATAATGAGCTTGGGATGGCTGATTATGGGGAGGGGACGCGCCCTTATTCCCACGCCGGTTTTTATGAAGCAAGCACTGACAAAACAGCGGATATTTTCCGGTGCGTGGAAACAGGGAAGAATTATCTGCCTGGGGAGCATGAACTGTTTGAGTATGTGGGGGAATTTATCTCTTTTTTACAGCAGGAAAAGCAGGCGGAAAAAGCAGAGCTGCCACAAACGGACGCAGCGGTTCCTGATCCAAAAGAATTGCAGGAGGAACGAGATACCGAAGAAAACAGCCTGATTGAAAACCGTCTGTTTCTGGCAATGGAGGAAGCGGGTGTATATTTAGACGATCTTTCGCCGGAGCAGGTGGACGTGCTCTATGAAGCTGCCGAAAAGGGTTTAAACCTTGTGCCAATGCTGAACCCGGATTTTTCCCCGGAGCAGATGCAGCTGATCGCTGACGTGATGGAACGGATGGCGGCTAATGAGCAGGCGGCGTTTGGGAATGAGATTAGTCCCCTGACGAACCATGTGATGAACCCGGAAGAGATCAACCGTATCCGCAAAGACCGGAGGCTCCCGTTAGAGCCTGTTGCTGTCGATGGGACAGATGGAACTGAACAGACTGGAAGCGGCGGTATCCGGCAGACTTCCGGGCAGGCTGGAAGGGAAAACAGTACAAGAGAACCGTCACTGGGACTGGAACACCGGGAAAAAATAAATTTCCATATCACTGATGATGACCTGGGCGCAGGAGGCCCGAAGCAGAAGTTCCGTGCCAATATGGACGCAATCCTCCTGCTGAAAACACTGGAACAGGAAAACCGTCTTGCCACGCCGGAGGAACAGGAAACTTTATCACGGTTTGTTGGATGGGGCGGCATCCCGGCAGCGTTTGACGATAAGAATGAAGCGTGGGCGGCAGAGTATGCACAACTGAAAGCAACGCTGACACCGGAGGAATACCGGGAGGCAAGGGCATCCACATTAAATGCGTTCTACACTTCCCCCACGGTCATTAAGGCAATGTATGAAGCTTTGGGAAATATGGGATTACAGCAGGGCAACGTATTGGAGCCGTCCTGCGGGATCGGGAATTTCATGGGACTTGTGCCGGAGACTATGGACGGGTTAAGGATGTACGGCGTGGAGCTTGACAGCATTTCCGGGAAGATTGCGAGACAGCTTTACCAGAAAAATAATATCTCCGTACAGGGATTTGAGACTGCCGCATACCCGGACAGTTTTTTTGACTGTGTAATCGGCAACGTTCCGTTCGGCGCTTATAAGGTGGCAGACCGCAGGTATGACCGCCATAACTTTATGATCCATGATTATTTTATCGCAAAATCCTTAGACCTGGTGCGTCCGGGCGGTGTGGTTTCGGTGGTGACGTCAAGCGGCACGATGGATAAGCAGGGCGCATCCGTGCGCCAGTATATCGCCAACCGTGCAGACCTGCTTGGGGCGATCCGCCTCCCGAACAATGCGTTCCAAAGAAATGCCGGGACGGGCGTGGTTGCGGATATTTTATTTTTCCAGAAACGTGACCGGGCATCTTTGGAGCAGCCGGACTGGGTGGAACTTGGCACAACGCCGGAAGGGCATAATGTCAATTCTTATTTTGTAAACCATCCGGAAATGGTGCTTGGGGAATTTACCATGGAGAGCACGCAGTACGGCAAGCAGGAAACCACGGTGAAGCCGATAGAGGGCGCAGTCCTTGCGGAGCAGTTAAAGGAAGCGGTGCGGCATATCCGGGGGACGCTCACGGAGATGGAGCTGGAAGATTCGGAGTTAGAGGAAACAGCGTCATTCATCCCGGCAGATCCCTCCGTGAAGAATTTCAGCTTTGCAAATGTGAACGGGAAAGTGTATTACCGGGAAAACTCCATTATGAACCGGATGGAGCTGCCTGCCATGACAACAGAGCGTGTGCTTGGGATGATCGAACTGCGGAATCTGACGCAGGTGCTTCTGCAGTGCCAGATGGAGGATGGCAGTGATGCGGAAGTTGCCGTGCTGCAGAAAGAATTGAATACCCAGTATGACCGGTTTACGGCTCAATACGGCCTGATCAGCAGCAACGCCAACCGGAGGGCATTTTCCCAGGACAGCAGTTATTGTCTGCTGTCGTCTTTGGAATTGGTGGACGAGGAAGGGAACCTGAAACGGAAGGCGGATATTTTTACGAAACGAACCATCCGGAAGGCAGTGCCGGTGACCAGCGTGGATACCGCCAGTGAAGCCCTTGCCGTTTCCATCGGGGAGCTGGCAAAGGTGGACGTGCCGTTTATGGCAGGATTATCCGGAAAGACAGAAGCGGAAGTCACGGAGGAGCTGGCGGGGGTAATCTTTAAGAATCCCCTGACAGACCAGTGGGAGGCGTCGGATGAATATTTATCCGGCAATGTCCGGGAGAAGCTTACGGCTGCGAAACAGTTTGCAGAGAATCATCCGGAATATGAAATTAACGTGCAGGCGCTTACACGGGTGCAGCCGAAAGACCTGGAGGCATCGGAGATTGAGGTGCGGCTTGGGGCAACCTGGGTAGATCCGGCTTACATCACGGAGTTCATGGGGGAGCTGTTCCATACGCCGAAGCATTTCCTGGGGAAGCAGATTGACGTGAAATATGCGAAGGTCAACGGCCAGTGGAATATTTCCGGGAAAAATGCGGATTCCTACGGAAATTCCTTAGTCACGGCCACCTATGGGACGCAACGGGCAAATGCCTACCGTCTGCTGGAAGACGCGCTGAACCTCAAGGACACAAAAATCTTTGATACGGTCCAGGAGGACGGGAAAGAGAAACGTGTCCTGAATAAAAAAGAGATCATGATCGCACAGCAGAAACAGGAGATGATAAAGGAGGCCTTCAAGGAATGGATTTTCCGTGACCTTGACCGGAGGGAGGACTTGTGCAGGAAATACAATGATTTATTCAACAGCGTCCGTCCCCGTGAATACGACGGCAGCCATATCCAGTTTGCAGGCATGACGCCGGAGATTACATTAATGCCCCACCAGAAAAATGCGGTGGCGCATATCTTATATGGAAATAATACGCTGCTTGCACACTGCGTAGGGGCTGGAAAGACCTTCCAGATGATTGCGGCCGGGATGGAGAGCCGCAGGCTTGGGCTGGCGCAGAAGAACCTTTATGTCGTGCCAAACCATCTGACCGAACAGTGGGGCAGTGACTTTTTACGCCTGTATCCGGGTGCGAATGTGCTGGTAGCTACAAAGAAGGATTTTGAGCCTGCCAACCGCAAGAAGTTCTGTTCCCGTATTTCGACAGGCGATTATGATGCCGTCATTATCGGGCACAGCCAGTTTGAGCGCATCCCCCTTTCCAGGGAACGGCAGATTGCAAGCATTGAGCGGCAGATGAACGACATCACGACGGCGATTGCAGAGCTGGCGGAGGAAGACGGCACACGCTACACCATCAAGCAGATGGAAAAGACGAGGAAAACCTTGGAAACACGGCTTGCAAAGCTGAATGACCAGAGCCGGAAGGATGATGTGGTGACATTCGAGCAGTTAGGTGTGGACAGGCTGTTCGTGGACGAGAGCCACAACTATAAAAATATGTTTTTATACACAAAGATGCGGAATGTTGCCGGGATCTCACAGACGGACGCACAGAAAAGCTCGGATATGTTCATGAAGTGCCAGTACCTGGATGAACTGACCGGAGGGAAGGGCGTCACTTTTGCAACCGGGACTCCCGTGTCGAACAGCATGGTGGAATTATATACGATCATGCGTTATCTGCAGTATGATACCATACAGAAGATGGGCCTGGGGCATTTTGATTCCTGGGCGGCGGCTTTTGGCGAGACGGTGACGAGCATAGAACTTTCTCCCGAAGGCACAGGATACCGGGCAAAAACAAGGTTTGCCCGGTTTTTTAATCTTCCGGAACTGATTGCCTTATTTAAAGAGAGCGCTGACATACAGACTGCGGATATGCTGGAGCTTCCGGTTCCCGAAGCGGAATATATTAATGAAGTATTGAAACCGAGTGAGGAGCAGCAGGATTTAGTCAGCTCCTTTGCAGAGAGGGCAGAGGACGTCCGTAAGGGCAAAGTAGAACCGTCATGCGATAACATGCTGAAAATCACCAACGATGGGAGGAAATGCGCCCTGGATCAGAGGCTTATCAATGACATGCTGCCGGATGCGGGGGAAAGCAAGGTCAACCGCTGTGTAAACAATGCGTTTGATATATGGGAAAAGACTTCTGCAGACAAAGGGACACAATTAATTTTTTGCGACCTGTCTACGCCGAAAAATGACGGCACGTTTAATGTTTATGACGATGTGCGGGAAAAGCTGGTGGCAAAGGGAATCCCCAGGGAAGAAGTTGCTTTTATTCACGAAGCCGGGACGGAAACAAAAAAAGCGGAATTATTTTCAAAGGTGCGCTCCGGGCAGGTGCGTATCCTGCTTGGCTCCACGCCGAAGTTGGGAGCCGGGACGAATATTCAGGACAGGCTTGTGGCTTTACACCACCTGGATGCGCCTTGGAAACCGGCCGATTTGGAGCAGCAGGAGGGCCGTATTCTTAGGCAGGGAAACCAGAATGACAAGGTACAGATCTACCGGTACGTTACCGAAAATACATTCGATGCCTACATGTGGGTGCGACACGAAGTCGCTTAATTTAACTGTTTGGCGGTAATACCGACCAAACCATCCATTCCGTTGGATGAAGCCGTTGCCCCCGGCTCTGCCAGTAATGGCACTGTTCGGAAGCGGGTATAAACGTAGCCCTATTTAGAATCCAAACCGTGAGGGGAGGATGAAGCTGCCAGCTACAAGGCGGTTAGGGTGCAGGCTTTTTATTGATAGCATGGTTAATTAACTGAATCACCGTAAGCTTCGTTAAGGCTAAACAAGCCAAAGTAGCTGACAGGCTTGAACCAAAAAGGTGTGCAGTTGGATATTCCTTTCCACATTGGGAATACACGGACATAGAACTGCCGGAGTAGAGGTGGGACCTAAACTATCAGATAATTGTTGATTAAGTGGAACGTGTCAAGCCCGTATTCTCGCCTGCAAAGGCAAGCCGACCGTAAGGAAAGCCGTTGGGAATGCGGGTATAGGATTGCGGAAGAAGCGAATGCCGGCTTTGTAATGAAGCCGGATAGGGGTTCAAGATTTGCCCTGCCCGAAAGGGTGCCCAATTCCGCGTGGTGCTTGATTACGAGAGAATTTATAGAATTTTTGAAAGGAGTAAAGCAAATGAACGGTAAAACGTGTGCGACTTCTGACGTTGCAAAGGCTTGGAACAGGATTGACTGGAACAAAGCCGAAGCATACGTTAAAAAACTGCAAATGCGTATCGTAAAGGCTCATCAGCAGGGCAGGACAGGCAAGGTAAAATCCTTGCAGTGGCTGCTCACACATTCTTTTTACGGACGTGCTTTAGCCGTAAAGAGGGTGACAAGTAATAGAGGCAAGAAAACAGCAGGAGTAGATAAAATATTATGGTCTACCCCAAAATTGAAATACGAAGCGATTCTCAGCTTGAAGCGCAGGGGATATAAGCCCCTGCCACTAAAGAGGGTGTATATACCGAAGAAAAACGGAAAAATGCGCCCATTAAGTATTCCATGCATGAAGGACAGGGCAATGCAGACATTATACAAATTTGCATTGGAGCCGATTGCAGAAATCACCGCCGACCCGAATTCTTACGGATTCCGGGCAAAACGGTGTGTGCAGGACGCCATTGAACAATGTTTCACCTGTTTGAATAAAAGGAAATCCCCGAAGTGGGTGTTAGAAGGAGATATTAAAGGCTGTTTCGATAATATCAGCCATGAATGGATTCTGGATAACATCCCAATGGACAAGGATATCCTGCGTAAATGGCTAAAAAGCGGTTACATTGAAACCGGGCGGTTATTCCCGACAGACTTAGGAAGCCCGCAAGGTTCATCTATCTCACCAACTATCTGTAACATGGTTTTAGATGGCCTCGAAGTAAAACTGAAAGAGAAATACTACAAGAGAACCATCGGGGGGAAGCCATATTCACCAAAAGTAAATTTTATTCGCTATGCCGATGATTTTATTGTTACAGGCGAAAGCAAGGAATTGTTGGAGAATGGTGTGCTTCCAATCATCCGGGATTTTCTATCAGAGAGAGGATTAGAATTGTCAGAAGAAAAGACAGTCATTACCCATATCGAAGATGGATTTGATTTTCTCGGAAGCAACATAAGGTGGTACAAAGACAAACTTCTTACAAAACCGTCTAAAAAGAATTATAAAGCCATAGTAAGCAAGATAAGGGAGATAATCAAGAAAAATCCGTCTATGAAGCAGGAGGATTTGATACGCAAGCTGAACCCGGTCATCCGTGGCTGGGTGAACTTCCAGAAATATAATGTTTCCTCACAGGCATTTGAACGGTTTGATTTTGATGTCTGGAGATGCCTGTGGCAATGGTGTAAGCGCAGGCATCCGAAAAAGAGCCATAAATGGATTGCAAAGAAATATTTCAGACAGGTTGGCAAGAGAAGTTGGACATTCAGCGTTAAAACGTCAGATTCGTTCGAACTGCATTTGATTTATGCCACGGACACCAATATCATACGGTGGCTGAAAACAAAATCGGAAGCGACACCATTTGATGAAAAGTTTACAGAATATTTCGAGGATAGGGATACAGAGAGGATGTTTCGGGAAATCAACGGGAGAAAGAAGCTGAATGCTCTTTATAAAGCGCAGAAGGGAATCTGCCCTCACTGTGGAGAAGCAATCACGGTAGAGGGGGGGGGCTTCAGAATCCATTCAGAGATAGGGGCGGACTTCAAAGAAAAGAAAATGCTGTTACATGCCGAATGCCATAGGGCATTACATTACTTGAAAAACACTGATGAGCCGGCTCTGGTGACACAGGGCTTATAAGTGCTTGAGCCGTGTGAGGGGAAACCTTCATGCACGGTTCTTAGGGGGGAAGGCGGTAGTAATACCGCTGACCTACCCGACCAGATTTTGGAGAACAAGCAGAAGTTCATCAGCCAGATCATGACCAGTAAATCCCCGGTACGGGCCTGTGAGAACGTGGACGATACGGCGTTAAGTTATGCAGAGATCAAAGCCCTGGCTACGGGCAATCCCTACATCAAGGAGAAGATGGATCTCGACATCCAGGTGAGCAAGCTGAAACTTTTGAAGGCAAACCATACCAGCCAGAAGTACCGCCTGGAAACGGAGATCGCAAGGAATTACCCGGTAAAGATTACGGCGCTAAAGGAACGGATTGCAGGCTTAAAAGCGGATGCGGGGGCAGTAAAGCCGCTGTTAGAGAAAGATAAGGAAAAAGATGATTTTTCTATGGTCATCGGCGGGAAAGCGTACACAGACCGTAAGGAAGCAGGTACAGCGCTTATTGCCGCCTGCGCCGGGCTGAAAGCAGTGAAAACAGCCGGTCAGATTGGGGAGTTCCACGGTTTTAACCTGTCCGCTAATTTTGACAGCTTTAACCAGACCTACCAGCTTACTATCAAGCGGCAGTGCAGCTACCAGATTGAGGTGGGCAAAGATCCGTTAGGGAACCTGCAGCGTATCAGCAATGCGCTTTCCGGGATCGAGAAGAAACTGGCGGAATCGGAAGTGAAATTAGAAACCGTGCAACAGCAGCTTGCCACGGCAAAAGAGGAAGTGGAGAAGCCTTTTGCAAAAGAGGAAGAACTGGCAGAAAAGATGGAACGGCTGTCAGAATTAAACGCTTTGCTCAACATGGACGATAAAGGGCCGTCGGAGGCGCTGGGCATGGACGAAAATGTTCAGGAGGTGGCAGACAGTCCGAGAAAAGCGGTCAGCTATGCGGGCCGGGTGTCAGATGCTTCCCGGATTGCGGATGAAGTAAGAAAGCCTTCCGTGCTTGGGAAACTGAAAGCGGCAAAGGAAAGGATTGCCGGGAGCCACAGGGACAGCCAGAAGCTGGCAAAGAAAAAAGAACAGGAATTATAAGCGTGTGGGCCGTGCCGTCAATCAGTGATGGGATGGCATTATTTATTTATGCGGACAGCCTGGGAGAACTGGATAAGATTCTCCGGCTGTCCGTATTTGACAGTGGAAGAATATTTATATAGGAAGATTCTACAACAGGGCAGATTCAGCTTATGAAATATGAAACAGACAGGGGGTGCTAGGAATCCTTGCGGATATGGGTTCAGGGCATATCCCGGCAGAGAATGGAGGGAATAGATAATATATGGCCGGAAAACGGGAAGAACAGTTGAAGGAGATCACGGAGCGGCTGGAGCAGGGCGTTAAGGACTTATTTACTTCGGAAAAATATACGGAGTACCTGAAAACCATGTCGCAGTTTCATAATTACAGTTTTAACAATACGCTTTTGATAGCGATGCAGAAGCCGGAGTCAACTTTAGTTGCAGGCCTGGCTACCTGGAACAGGAAATTCAACCGGCGGGTAAAGCGTGGGGAGAAAGGGATCAAAATCATTGCCCCTGCGCCGGTCAGGGAAAAGGAAGAAATAGAGAAATTTGATCCGGAGACGAATGAGCCGGTGCTGCGCCCGGACGGACAGCCGGAGACAGAGGAAGTTGAGCATATCATCCCACGGTTCCGTGTAGCAACCGTATTTGACATTTCGCAGACGCAGGGCGATCCGTTTCCGGAGCTGGATGCGCCGGAGCTGATGGGGAGCGTTGAAAATTTTGATGTTTTCATGGAAGCGATCGGGATGGCGTCCCCTGTCCCTATGCGTTATGCGGAGATTGAGGGGGATTCCAAAGGATATTACAGCAATGTCAACAAGGAGATCGTGATCCGGGAGGGCATGAGCGAAAAACAGACCATGAAAACTGCCGTCCATGAAGTAACCCACGCCATGTGCCATGACCGGGATATGATGGAGGAACGTGGGGAAAAGAAAAACAAAATGACGATAGAAACGGAGGCCGAGAGCGTGGCTTTTACGGTATGCAGTTTCTTCAATTTGGATACGTCAGACTATTCCTTTCCATATCTGGCGGGATGGGCCAGCAGCATGGAGATGAAGGAGCTGCGGTCTTCTATGGATTTTATCCGGAAAACAGCAGGCTCGTTTATTGACGGCATGGTGGAGAACATCCAGAAGCTTCAGAAAGAAAAAGAGGCGGAGCGGGAGTTGGGGGAAGATGACCTGGTATTCCAGGTTGCCCTTCCCGGCGGAGACGCAAAGCGGTTTTACCTTGTGGACAATGTAGGCAGGGTGGATTTTCTAAGGCTGTTACAGACATTTGCAGAGCAAAAGGGAGACGACGGAAGCCCAGAGCAGTTTTTGAAAGAGCATGGCGTGCATCTGGATTTATGGAAGGATTCTGAAAATCCGGAAAGGAATGAAAATATGCCGGATTTCTATGATGTCCTGTATATAGATGCAGGGCATATCATAGATGCGTCAAAATCTCCCACACTGATACAAGTGGAGCTTATCATCAGCCGTGCGGAGTATGGGCGTGCGGCATTGGGAAGGGAGGAACATAACCTGGCTGTCCGCTATGCCTATAAACTGGATGATCTGAGGGAAACAAAGAGACTGGTTGGGGAAATGGTAGAAGCGGCGGAAAATCCGGGAAGCCGGGACATCGGGCGGATTATGGAGGAGGCACAGGCGGAGATTGACTTCCTGCCGGATAACCAGATCGGCCTTTTGCAGATGCATGACTTTGGCTGCCGGAATGATTCGGTGCTGCCGCTTACGGTGGGACGGGCGGCTGCGCTGCACCATGCCGGGCTTCCTATATATAGTCTGCACAAAGACGGGAGTTCCACATTGATGAATACGGAACAGGACATTTTAGGGACAGGCGGGATATTTGGCGTTGACGCCAGGGCATGGGAAAGCTACCTGGTGATGGAATCTGTGCATAAGGAGAAGGAAGAAAGGGAAATGGACGGGAATATCAGGAAGTAGAAGTATTTGAAGTACCGGCTTTGTTTTCTAACGGACGGATAGCAGAGGGGGACGTGCCGGAGGGATTTTACCGCTATGACTTGCGGGGTTCTGGCGATGATCCCGGAGATCCGGCCGTGCTGGAGAATCACGTAGTCGTAAACCATGCAGGAACCGTCCTTGCCATACAGCCGATCCCAATCCCGGAAAGGGGATTTTTAAATTTGGGAGAGGGGCTGAATTTTGTGGGAGGGATGTTTACGCCGGGGCAATTCCGGCAATCCCTCACGGACTTAGATTTTTCTGTATTGGAAGGACAAATGCACGATGCGGTGATCCGTTCCAATGAAGAACTGCTTTATACAGATACAAACGACTGGTATGGCATTTTTCAGGTTGATGAAAAGGGGAAAGGCAGGGAATACCTGTTTTTCAATATGGATTTTATAAAGAAAAGCGGGATGGAAGTGGAGGGAGGCGATTATGCGCTGGTCTATGGCGGCAGGCTGGGGCAACAGGACGGCCTGGACACTATTTATGAGAGATTCAATCTCAATCATCCCAAAGGATATACCGGGCATTCCCTTTCGGTGAGTGATATTGTGGTTATAAACCGTGGAGGGTATGTGTCGGCGCATTTTGTAGACAGCTTTGGATTTACGGAACTGCCGGATTTTGTAAGCCAGAGGGAACAGATGATAAGGAAAGAGGCAGCGCAGTATTTTGAGGAAGAAGCGTACCCGCCGCTTTATATGCATACCCTCCCCTACGCAATGGAGCATGGAAGGGCGGACGATTACCTGGAGTCGAGAAAGCGGAACCTGGACTGTAAAAAAGCCATCGAGGATGCGATCCGGAAGAATTTTGACGGGATGCATTTGTCCCATGACGCCGCCAGGGAAGTCCTTAAAGAATATGGTGCGGAACGGGTGGTATTCATCCTTGCCAATACCGTGCAGCATTTGGAGTATGACGGGAGATTTTCTGTGGGGAATAGAGCATGGGCAAGGGAAGGAATCCGGGAACAGGAGTTAGGGAAGGAAGAAAATGTACAGATCAATGAAGATACAAAAGGATTTATTGCGAACGGACATTTCGGCACATGGCATACGATAGAAGCAAAGGAGATCAGCGGCGAGCTGTTTTACCGGATGGAGCATGAAGAATATGGGGATTCGGTAGCTTCGATTGTTGTCAACCGGCAAGGGGAACTGGTGGCGGAAGATTTGGAGCATGGATTCGACCAGGGGGCAATGGAAGCCATCAGCGAATATTTTTCGGAAAAAGGGATAGAGATGGAGGTGGGACTGCCGTTCCTTGCACAATACTATGTCATACAGAATGCCGATGGCAGAGAAGTGGAAAGGGCGTATCAGTATTTTGAAGATATGGATGCGGCGGTCACTGCCTACCATCGTATCCCGAACCATATGGATAAAAGTCTTGGCATGGAGAGCAGCGAACAGCCGCCTTCCAGGATGTCCCTGATCCAGTGCAGGAATGGGATAGAAACCCTTACGGATATAGAAAAATATTCCCTGAGTGGGAAATGGGTGCGTGAGGAAACGATGGAAGCATCGCAGAAAGCGAAGGAGTATCTTGAAAACCATGATGTTGAGAACGCATATCAGACCGGGAAAGGGTATTTTTCTATCCAGACTGTTTCTGACGGCTACGATTATACAATTTATGGTAAGGATTTCCGGGAGATTGACGGAGGCGTGTATGATAATCCGGACATATCCATCGGCGAAGCGATGGAAGCGATCCTTTCTGATGAAGGCATTCAGGCGGCAGCATGTAAGGTTATGGATTATGAGGAATTGCAGGAGAAAACAGAAGCGGCGGCACAGGAAGAATTGCCGGAGCAAACAGAGGCGGCAGCGCAGGAAGAATTGCAGAAGGCACAGGCAGAAGAAAAAGAGAAGCTGCCGCTGATTTCCGATATGACAGCGCCGGAGTCTGCCCTGAACGGCCAGAGCCGTGCAGGGATAGAGGAAACCGTACTCTGCTATGCCCAGGCGCAGATAGAGGAAATGGGGCTGTCGGAGGAAGTAAAGCTGCTTGGCGCAAGGGTATATGGGAGCCGTTCCAGGGAAGGATTGTATCATGAAGGATCGGATATAGATGTTGTGGTGTCTTACAGCGGAGGTTTGAAAGAAGATGTGTTTTTCAATGCACTTCATGAAAATGGTTTGAAGATAGCCGGAATCCCGGTTGATGTCAATCCAATCTCTACGGAAAAGACCGGGACTTTGGAGGAATATTTGGAGGGTGCAAAAGAATATCTGGATGAAAAACAGCGCCGTATGGAGATCCCTGAAAACAACGGGCAGGCAGAACAGGAAGCAGCGATTACGTTTTATGTTGCGGAATGTACGGAGTTCCCTGTGCTGGGGGAATACCATGAGAGGCTGGAAACATTACAGGAAGCTATGGAGCTGTATGAGAAAATCCCGGCAGAGAGGATGAACGGCATCAAGGGGATCGGCTTCCGCTTGGAGGATGGCAGCATCTATGACGGGAATTTTGACTTAATGGTAATGGGGGAGATGCAGACGGAGTTTATCAATGAAATCCCCCAATACAGGGACAGTCCTTTGGTACAGAAAGCGATTGCGGACATGGAGGCGATCCTCCCTAAGCAGAAAGAAAGGGATATGGCAGAGCCGGAGATATTGGATTCGGCGGGAAAAGCAGAAGAACCACAACAGCCAATGCAGGAAAAAAAGAAAGAAAAAGCTGTCCAGACAGAAGAAAGCAGGAAACCAGTTACAGTGGCAGAGGAATCCGTCAGAGATACGGCAGCATTGGAAAAGCCGTCTGCAGAACCGGGAAAAATGGCTGAAAATGCCCCCAAAACCGACAGGGACATATCCGGCGGCAGCAAGAAGCAGTCCGTCTTAAATGCCCTACGGGAACGGCAGGCAAGGCTGAGAGCACAGGAGAAGGAAAAGGCAGGACAGGAAAAACAAGGTCAGAAGGCACAGGCAGAGAAGAAAGGAGAACCGGAATTATGATGGTGGGATTTGAGGAAAATGAATATTTCCTGATTGCAATGTTCCAAAGAGAAAGCAGACAGGCAACCATAGAGGAGATCCATCAAGTGATTCCCTACATAGGCAGGGATGAAGAAATGCTTATCCTGATTAACAGCACACTGGAGAAGCTGTGGCTTCTTACGGATGAAGCGTTTTTTAATCTGGATCTGGAATCGTATAAAGAAGAACCTGTGGAGGATGAGGAATGGATGTGAACCAGTTTGCGGTCTACCAGCTTAAAAATATCCCGGAAAACAGGCAGATACGGTTTCGTCCCTATCGTGTGCTGCAGGAGGAAGGAATCCAGGTACAGTATTGTAATTATGAACAAACCTACATAGGGCGGATGCAGCCGGGAGAGGAAGAACCGGAACAGATCCGCAGGCGGTTTGAAAGGCAGATGCCACGGACATTTCACGGGCACTCAATCAGTGTCAGCGACGTGCTTGTGCTGAATAAGGCAGGCGTTGTAACGTCCTATTATGTGGAAAAAGATGGGTTTACTGTCATAGCAGGGTTTATCCGGAAGGGTTCTTCTGGTACGCCTGTGTCTTTCGATACGGCGGGCTTCCATATCGAAGGGAAGAAGGGAAGATGGCACGCTTTTGACAGCATTATCATAGATGGCAGGCAGTTCTTCCTGATGGAGCATGAAACATGCGGGAAGGAAGTGGCGTGGGTGGTATTGGATGAAGATGGGAAGCTGGTTGCGGACAATGTGTATCACGGCTTTGACCAGTCAGTTCAGCAGCAGATCAAGGACTATCTTAATCCGCCGCAACTTCCGGAAAAGTCTCAAAAACAGGAGATTTCTGACGGGCATATCCAGACGCAGTCCGGCAATACTATGGATAAGCCGCCTCTTGAAAACTGGCAGAAATATATGGAGAATGGTGAGTATCTCCGCAGTTCCGAGATAGACGAAGAACAGAACTACAACATGATTGACGGCAGACGGAATAATATGTCCCCGAAAGGTAAGAATGGCAGGGCGTCCGTCCTTGCAAAGCTGCGGCGCAAACAGGCGGAGATTGCAAAGCGGAGCGGGAAGCCTGCGCCGCAGATGGAAGCGGCAGAGGATATGGAGCGCAGACGGAAGTAAGAAAAGAGAAGTGTCTGGCGGGTATGCCGGATGCTTCTCTTTTTATGTCTTGAACAATGGGGATTTTCTATGTATAATAAAACCATAGCAGACAGGGCACAGCCAGTCTGTCAGATTGGCGTTAGAATTGACTTGGCGCAAGCCGGAACCGGGGTGATATTGTGCAGAATGAAACATTGCAGGAAGGACAAAAAGAGAAAACAGCGGAGAAAAAGGATGCGTTCGCAAAATATACCGTGAAAGACAGCGTATTCGCGACGATTTTCCGGAATAAGAAGTACCTGATACAGCTATACCGTGCGCTCCATCCGGAGGACACGGAGACTACGGAAGATGCGCTTACGGATATTACCATAAGGAATGTGCTCACGAACGGAATCTATAATGATTTGGCTTTCAGAGTTGGAGAAAAAGTCATGTTTCTGGTTGAGCAGCAGTCTTCATGGACAATGAACATCATTATACGTGCGCTGATGTATCTGGCGCAGACTTACCATGATTACTTTGAAGAACGGGATGCAGATTTATACGGAAGTAAGAAAGTCCATGTGCCGGAACCGGAAATATACGTTATATTTACAGGAGAGAGGGCAAGCCGTCCGGAAAGCATTTCACTTTCTGAAGAATTTTTCGGCGGGAAGGAATGTGCCATTGAAGTAAAGGTGAAGGTGCTTTATGGCGGCGAAGGGAATGACATTATCAGCCAGTATGTTGCGTTTACAAAAGTATATAATGAACAGATGAAACAGTATGGAAGAAGCCGGGAAGCTGTCACGGAAACTATCCGTATCTGTAAAGACAGGGACGTGCTCCGTGAGTTTTTGGCTGGCAGGGAAAAGGAGGTTATATCTATAATGATGGCTTTATTTGATGAAGAGAGGATCATGCGTACTCATATCGCAAGTGAAAGGCGTGAGGCTGCAAGGGAAGCAGCGGAAAAGATGTTAAGGGACGGGAAAATAACGGTAGATGAAATTGCTGAATATTTTACCGATCTTTCAGCGAAGGACATTCAGGAAATTGAAAAAGAATTGTTTCAAACAATCTAATATTTGTTGGCAAGCAGACACAAAAGAAAGAATATATAGAATCCCCGGTTGTGAACGGATACAGCCGGGGTTATTCATATGGAGGATAACGTGAAGGAATCAGAACTGATAGGAAAAGTACATTCTGCTGTCTACCACCAGTGCAGGCAGAGAGGGTATGCTGCTCCTGCAGATGTGTTGGTTGATATAGGCGTCCTGCCTAAGCAGAAATATGAGGACTGGAGATTCGGGAAAGTACGGTATCTGGAAGCGGTGTGTACGTGTAATTTAAAGAAGCTCTCCTTTATTATGAAACAGATCCGCTCCTATGCAAAGAAAACGAACCTGAAACCGTCATTCTGCTATTACAAACGGTGGGGCGTGAAAAAAAAGCATGGGCATAAGCCGGTAATCCCCCTGCGGTTCAGCAAAAGCGGAAATCCGGAGATTGAGAAGGCATATGCGACACATTATGTGGATTTAGGGCGTATAGAGCAGTTGAAGAAAGAAAAAATGGAGAGGGCGGCAGTTACAAATCCGGAAAGAATACCGGATAAGACGTTGGGTATGCCGGGAATGAAATTTTCTGACAGTGGAAGCGAAGCGTAAAACAGGGAGGAAAGATGGGAAAAGAACCGGACAAAAAATATGAAACCATGAAGAAGATCATGGATGCTTTAGAGGACATCCTATGCTCCTATCAGGGCAGGAGCCATCTGTCCGTCTATGTTGATCTGGATTCCCTTGCACTTTTCGCAAGCCTGATCGTATACGGACAGATACAGGTAGAAAATTACAGGTATGACTATGATGATAATATTCGGGAGGACAAAGAAGCTGAACGGATTTACAGGGAGCTTGCCCCGCAGACAAGATGGCGCGTGAACCAGCGTACCCAGATAGAACCGATACGGATGAACGCCCTGAAGCAGCTTGCGTCCCTGGGTACGCCGATATATAAAGAACAGATTTATTATGCAGATACAGGTTCCGTCCTGGTATGTGGGGAAATCCTGCCCTATGAGATTTTCCAGTTATTTACGGATCTGCCGGAAGTGAAGAAATTATATGTTTTCCCCTATCCGTTCCAGGAGGGATGGGAGAAACCGATCTATTTTTCTTTTGAACCGACAGAAGCGGCGCTGGAGGAAATGCGGAAATATGTAGAGAAGAAATTTGACGAAATGTGCCGCATCATAAGAGAAAAAAGTGAAAGCTTGAACGAAATAATCCCTAAAGTAGATGAAGAAGATAGTTTTTAAACATATTCGTCTTATTGGGAAATGGCAGCCGCAAAATCTCTGTAAAGGGGGAATCCTGCGGCTGTTTTTCTGCCGGGAAGATTAAGAAATATCGGCGCTTTTCTGTTTCTCCTGCTGCCGGGTGTGCGTCTGTCCTAAAATCTTATCGACATTGGAACAGACGGTATTCAATTCTTTTTGGTAATCCCGGTAGTAATGGTAAGTTTTCTGTGCCTTTTTTTTCTGTTGGAGCAGCTTTTCCTTTTCTGCTTTCAATAGCTTCATGGAGGGGAGCATCCCATCTGCAGACTGCTCTTTCAGAAATTTCCGTGCGGCTTCATAGAGTGCGATTTCCGTCGGATGCTCCTGACGGAGCTGCCCTTTATTCTTTGCTTTCACAAACTTTTGATAGACAGATTTATTGGCAAGGTACTGGCCTGTGTAATGGATCTGTTCATTTATCTTCCGGAGGTTATCTTCCACAGACTTCAAATCTTTTCTGGAAGCGGAAGCATGGCTCTTAATCTCTGAAAAAGAATCTTCCAGGGAATTCCTTGTGTCATACCCATGCTCCTGTATATAAGCGACCGTCTTAGCCATCTCTTTTAGGTTGGAAAGCTTCACTTTGTTAGCGTAAGCGGCATTTTGCTGTGCCTTTATGCAATCCTGCAGATCAACCACCAGCCGCAAATCTGACTTGATAAAAAGGATTGATAGAGATTCCTCATGCAGTAGATTGGATGGCTGAATTACAGTTTCTTCCGGTTTTGTATTATATTTTTCTGCATCAACCGTTTTCTTTTTGTTTTCTTTACTCTCTGTATTTTCCTTAAACAGCTCTTGGAGGTAATCTTCTTCATAATGTGTTCCGAGCATCCTCCCGGTGATATACTTGCTGCGTTCCGGATGGAGGTAGCTGAACCTTCCACGGCTGACCTTCAGTTTGACATTATAATTATCGAAAAGCAATTTTTGGAAATCTTCCTGGCTGCAGGAAACGGCTGCGGCATCTTCGATTGCAGAACGTAAAAATTCTTTTTGTGTCTGAAATTCTGTTTTACGTGGCGTCAGCCCGTCTGCACGGAGCTGTCTGTTACGTTCATCCAGTTTCTTCTGCGCCCTGCGCCCTGCGTGGTATTCCCGGTCTGTGATTTTCTTTTCTGCTGAGGCAAGCAGATTTATCTGGTGCAGATGTTCCCGGCGGCATATATCCATGAGCGACTGCTTTAAGTGGATCAGGTAATCTTTGGTAACATGATGCTTATACCCGGCACGGGAATCGCAGGCCCGCTCCATAAAGTCCTGACGTTCTACATCAATTTTGCGCAGGCTGTTGATTACGATATGCACGTGGATGTTGCCGCTTTTATTATGTCCGTCCATGTGGGTGCAGACAAGAGCCTGATGTCCGGGGAAGTTCTTCTTTGCATATTCCATTCCAATCTGCTGTGCCTGTTCCCCGGTCAATCTATTTTCTATTGCGTCCTTTGGATCGAAGCTGATGATGTAATGGTGGGATTTGATTTCATCATAGGATTCATTTTTGTGGTACAGGGCATTTAGTTCCCTGCACTCCATGTCGAACGTGAACGTCTCACAGTTTATGCCGTCCATGATATATTCCTTACGAGGAATCAATTCACCATTTTCATCAAGTATCGGTTTGTTCGTATCTTCATCATGTTCAAACATGAGATAACGCTGTATTTCTCCATAGTCGGCATTTTTACTCGCTATGTGTTTCAGTATTGCCATCCAAACTACCTCCGGCGGCAGAGTGGAAATCTCCCGCCATCTTCAAAACTTCATATTTCATTTCATAGATTCTGGCCACGCTCTGGTCGATTGCCCTGCGCATTTCCTGTGAGTGGATGCCGCCGCTGTTAAAATGCCTTGCAATCTGGTTTAAGTTGCTGCCGATTTTCCCAAACTCCGCAACCAGCTTTTTCAGCTCCGGCAGGTCTGCCACAATCTCATATTTCGCTGTGACCTTCTGCTTCATAACCTGTTTCCGAACATATTCAGCCAGTGGAAGGTGCGCAGCCTTTGCGTTTTCAGAAACGATTTCATATTCCGTATCGGTAAGGCGGAGCATGATTTGGCGTTTGTGTTGTAATTCACTGTCTTTCTTTGGTCTTGCCATTGCATAGTTCCTTTCTGTTGAAATTGTAAGAATGATATTTTTTCCTGATTATAAGGACTTAAAAAGAGTTCCTATCATATAAGCCGATTAGGGAACGCCAATGGGAAACGAAAGAGAGATTTTTATAGAAATATTTAGATTTCTCCGTGATTGGGACAATCACGCTGCGACTATTTTAATAGGAGCCAATCTGCATATTTGGAAAATATGCAGGAACCGAGGGCATGGGGAGCGGAATCCCCATCAAGTTTGCCGGGTAAGCAAAATCCACGAAGTGGGTTTTGAGTAACTCAGGCGAATCTTGCGCTTCGAGTTTAGAAAGCCTTATATAAATAAAAGTTGATGGAACAAAGGAAAAAGTTTTAAAGGAACTGTATAGTGATGTTAGTAAACTTACGGATTCCGGTTTTCGTAATACAGAAAAATAGTTGGAGATGAAAAGAATCGTTTTCACAGATTGAGGATGCGGGAAGTTTATAATATAATGAATCGGGAGGCAGCATCATGAAGCATCGGACTTTATATCAGATTGGGGTAGACAGGGAGGACATTGTAAAGATGGTAAGCAGGCAAAGCCTTTACTATTTCTTTACTCCTTGTGTGATTGCGTTTATGATTGCCCTGGTTCTGATTTACTTCTTTGTTGTGAGATATGGGCACAAAGTGTTCACTTATATCGGCAGCACTGGATTTCGGTTCGGTGTGATGATCCCAGGCCTGCTGATTGTGCTGATACTTGTCTGTTATTATGGAGCAACGATTTATACGATTAAGAGAAATTTGACCAGAACTCTTAATAACATAAAATAAAAATTTCATCAAAATCTATTATGCTGTGAGATTTCTGTGACATTTTCATGTTACCTTATATGGAGAAAGGAAGTGAAACCATGCGGCTCTTGGTAGTTGAGGATGACCGCCTTTTGAACAATACACTTTGCTACAATCTTTCTGCAGCTGGTTATTCTGTGGATGCCGCTATGACAAAGACAGCAGCAGTATCTTTCTGCGAGGCACAGGATTATGACTTAATTATCCTGGATGTCAACCTGCCTGATGGGAATGGGTTTGACCTGTGCGGGAAAATCAAAGAGCGTCATCCTGATACCGCTGTGATTTTCCTGACCGCAAACGACATGGAGAGCGATATGCTGAAAGGCTTTGAGCTGGGAGCAGATGATTATGTAACAAAACCTTTCCCGATCAGCGTATTCCGCAAAAAGGTTTCGGCGCTGCTGGCCCGCATCCGGAAGCAGACAGGCGGCGATTGCTATACGGACGGTACGCTGTCCATCAATTTTTCGGAACTGACCGCCACCCTTGCGGGCGAACCGGTTATTTTCACGCCAATGGAATACCGCCTGCTAAAGGTGCTGGTGAGAAATCCGCAGATCGTTTTGACAAGACAGGTGCTTCTTGAAAAGTTGTGGGACGCAGACGAAAACTTTGTGGATGAACACGCTTTGACCGTTGCAATCAGCCGTATCCGGGGAAAGATTGAGATAAACGGCCTGCAATATATCAAAACCGTCTATGGCATGGGCTATATGTGGATTGGAGGGCTGAAAAAGTGAGTGCTGATAAACTTTCCATCAACCGCGCCTGTGTGGTAGGCGCTGCTTTTTTAAGTGTGATCTCTGCCGCTGCCATCGTTGCGGTTGTCCTCCTTACCAAAAATCCGGCAGTCGTATGGCCGGTGCTACTGTTCGTTGCGCTGGTGTTTGCCTGCGTTGCCTCTTTTGTGGCCTTTCTCCGCCGCAAACTGGTTGGACCTATGTCAATACGTTGGACAAAAAAAGTCGAAAGATTATGCTGTTTTTTTAAGTTCCTCATCCTCCTTTTGCTGTGGTGTCAAATAACCAATAGAGCTATGTATCCGCTTACGGTTATACCAGCCTTCTATGTATT
>QXWR01000044.1 GCA_009911065.1 Clostridiaceae bacterium
TTTATAACGATCAGATAACTTGCTGATGCTGGTGCAGGCAATCTGCTGATCCCCAACGCGCAACATCAAAATCAGGTGCATCTAATCTGCATGGAGCTGGTGCGTCTAATTTGCAGGACAACAAAATGGGAACTGTCCAGCTTTAAAAACTTAGACTTTACAAGCTCATAAGGGTAATCCTCCCCATTCACCTTTACCGTCCTGCGCTTTACACACACAATCTCGCAGATTACCTCATACAGTTCCTCATACAGACCTTTTTCACTCCAATCGCCATATTTCATGTGATGCTCATACTCAATATTTTTCTTAATGATTTCCATGTAGGCGCTGGCTTCATCCATCACATCAATCATACCATTATCCAGCTTGCCCGGTTCCTGTTTTTCTGTTTCACTGTCTGATTGATTGATAGAATTGGTATAACTCAGATCAGTATAATTAGTATTGTTATAATTAGGGTTCGATTCCCGAACTTCCGCAAGTTCGGTTTCCGAATTTCTTGAAGTTTGGTTTCCGAACTCCTGCAAGTTCGATTTTCGAATCTCTTGAAGTTCGATTTCCGAACTTCTTGAAGTTTGATTATCGAACCTCTTGAAGTTCGGTTTCCGAACTTCTGCGGAATTGTCAGCATTATCAGGTTTTTCCGGCTCTCCGCCCGGTTCTTTCCCGGTATCCAGTGTCGCAAAATTCTTCACATAGATGATGTCCGGCTTGCCCAGTCCCCTTCTTTTCTTCTCAATCAGTCCGATTCCCTTTTTGCTGTCAAGCTCCGCTATCACTTTGGCGCATTTCTCCCTTGCGCATCCCAAATCCTCCATTATGTTATCCAGGGTGTAATGGATATACACCCTGTTTTCCTCGTCAAGCCAGCCATTCTTGATTGACAATGCCAGCCTGTCAAGCATCAGACCATAAAGGAGCTTTGCATCGCTGGACAACTCTTTAAACCTTGCGTCTTTTATCAGCAGCCTCGGAACCCGGTAAAAAGAAAACTGTTCCGCTTCGATGCCATAATAATAGTCAAATTTTATTGTGCCATCCACGCTGATGCACCTCCCCTCTATTGTCTTTTCTTCCATTCATCCAATAGCTGAATGATGATGCCCTCTATTTCCTCACTGCTGCAGTCCTCCGCAAAATATTCACTGATTTTGTCCGCTTTCAGTGTTACCTTCCGTTCCTTTGGCTTTTCCTCCGTCAGTATCAGGCGCACCATTGCAAGGGTAAGTTCCCCAGTCTTGCCATATTCCTTGATTTTTGCAGACTGCGCCATGCTGACGTTACAGCCTTGTTCCTCTATGACTGCCTGCACCCACTGCTGCGCTTCCTCCGCCAGAAAGGAAATGTCAACGCCCTGTGAGAAACCGAGCTTTTTACCGTCCACCATAGTAAGAAGTTTATCAGACAGCCGGGAAAGCCAGATATACCGCTGTACTTTTTTAGCGTTCTCCCCGGCAGCTTCCCCGACCTCATCCAGTGTGTTTCTGCCTGACTTTTTCCCCTGATGCTTCATGGCTTCATATTTCATCTTATAGGCTCTCGCCTTCTCACTCGGTAAAATATCTTCCCTCTGGATATTGGAATCCACCATGATAATTGTAGCTTCATCATCGGTGTAATTGCGGACAATCACAGGCATTTCCGTCTTTCCGGCAAGTTCCGAGCCACGCTTGCGGCGGTGTCCGGCTATGATTTCATAGCCGCCGCCCGCCCTCGGTCTTGCAATCCCCGGCACAAGCACCCCGTACTGCCGGATACTCTCCGTTGTTTCCTCCATCTTCTCATCGTCCTCCACCCGGAAAGGGTGGTCTTTGAACGTATAAAGTTCTGCCAGCGGCGCATTGATAATCTGTTCAACGCCATTTTCCTGTGCGGCACTCCCGCCGAACAGATCATCAAAACTTTCCAGAGCAACCTTTGATGCGCTTCTTAGTTTTGCGTTACTGCCCATCTGCAAGCACCTCCTTTGTCAGAGAATCGTAGGCTGACGCCACTTTCCCCTTTGGATCATGCTTGTAAATGCTGACACCCTCCGCTGAAATCTCCGCCGCCCGGACGGAAATGGGAATGACATTGGCAAATATCCTCACCCGGCTTCCATATGCCTCCTTCAGCATGGCGCTGATGTCCTTTGCGTAGTTCGTCCGGCTGTCCACCATTGTAAGCAGAATCCCTTCAATCTCCAGTTTCGGGTTAATCTGCCGCTTTACCTTGCCCACCGTCTTAATAAGCTGCTGCAAGCCTTTAACGGGCAGGTATGCCGCCTGTACGGGTATCAGGATACTGTCGGCGCAGGCAAAAGCATTTATGGTAATCATGCCGAGGGAAGGCATACAGTCAATCAAGATATAATCGTAGCTCTCCCTGACAATCTCTATGTATGACCGGAGTACCGTTTCCCGGCTCATCACATTCACAAGGGAAACCTCCAGACCGGAAAGCTCGATGTTCCCCGGCATTAAATCTATCCCTTCCTCATGGTGAAGGATACCTTCCCCCGGCTCTATTTCCTCGTCATTGATTAAGTTCCCCATAATGGTTGCAAGCGTGACTTCCAGACTGTCCGGCTCTGTAAAGCCTAAACTTGCGGTCAAACTGCCCTGTGCGTCCGCATCAATCAAAAGCACTTTCTTTCCCTGTTTTGCCAGCCCAATTCCTAAATTGCTTGTGGTGGTGGTCTTGCCCACTCCGCCTTTCTGGTTTGCGATTGCGATTATTTTACACATGATAATTCTCCTTTGCTTTCTACTGGTTTTCTTTTACGTTGCTTTTCCTGACTTCCACATAAGTCCTGTAATATTTCTTTGTTCCTTTGT
Source organism: Clostridiaceae bacterium (assembly GCA_009911065.1). GTDB lineage: Bacteria > Bacillota > Clostridia > Lachnospirales > Lachnospiraceae > Brotaphodocola. Next base: position 2,820 of record QXWR01000044.1, read on the forward strand.
TTGGGAACATATCGGAAAACTCCGTCACTTCGATTTTCGGATTCCTCTGTAAAATCTTCCCGAACCACTTAATATCGTTCTTTGTTCCCATAAGTCTGACTTTTAACATCAATCCCGTCCTCCAAGCATGGCGTACAGCTTGTGGTTATATGTTACATATTCCGGATAACGAATCTGTACCGCCTGCCAAAAATAAGGCGCATAGGCACAGCAGAACAGTTCTTCCACTGTGTACCGTCTGCACTCGTCCACCTGTTCCTCCGCATCATCGTAATCAAAGACACTTGGCGTACCATTGCAGTAAAGGTTAAACGCCATCCTGACTACTTTTAAGCTCCCGCTGGTCTGCCATCCTTCATGCAGACACTCCGTTATTACACAGCCTGTCTTAAAGTTATAAATGCTTTTGATATTTCTTCTTGTGTCATCACTGATACCAAGACAATATACAAGCGCTTTGTGGTACACGTCCTGATACCTGACCTCTTTCAACTTCTCATAGTAGAATTTTTCATGTGCATCGCTGATAAAAATAATCACTTTCTCTGCTCCTAACGCTGTACTACTCATGTTCATTTCCTCCATTTCTTATTTTGTTTTGACCATAACAAAAGGACACTTCCCTAAAATTTTCTTTTAGAAAAATGTCCTTATCGTACAAAATATTGAATTGGATTTATGAGTACAACTATTCATTAACGCTCATTATTCTTCATTATGCGTTGTAAAATTGTTGTAAATTTGTTGTAGTTTACAAGTTCAAGTACCGCAAACCCTTGATTTTACTGGTCTTTTCCGCCAAGCGTTTTCATCGTCGGAATTTTACGTCAGTTTAATTTAATATGACTTATTTCCCTTTATTATGCGCCTTTTGGCTATTTCTACCCTAGCCAAATAGCACCTTTTCATTGATTAAAGCCCTTGAATTTGTCGTACCTTTGTCGTATGGCACACATTTTGTCGTACTCTCTGTCAGTCCTAGCCGGACTCTTTCCTAAAATACATCTAATTTGTGTGCTAAGTTTTGAATTGCTTCCTGTTTCTTTGTATCATTGACTTCTGCATAAATGTCCATCGTGGTTTCAAAATCAGCGTGTCCCATGATCGACTGAATTACCTTTATATTTGTTTCATTTTCACAAAGCCTTGAACAAAAGGTATGCCCTTACGGTATAATAAGGACAAATCGGAAAACCCATTATTACCAAGGTTGCTCAGGTGTTGTAAAGCGCGCATATGACACTAAATACAGAAATAAAAACGTATATATCACTATATGTTGTTGTTTTCTGAAAACGAAGAAATCCATGAGCAATCTTAATCAGAGAGGATTTTCGGATTTGCCACCATTCTTTTTCCATTACAATACGCCCTTTGGTGGGGGCAGACTGGGAGGTGATAAGGAACCATTTCACATAAAGGACAAACGGGCAGCAACCCGGTAATACCGATTTTAATTCATATCAGCCGCACAGTAACTGACGGATGTTCAGCTACTGCGCGGCTTTTTTGTTATAGATAACTCTGCCCTGGTGACGTAAATCACCGGGGCTTTTTTCATTTAGACAGGAGGCTTTCAAAATGCCGGAAACTTTGAATCTGAATTACTACTACGGGAATGAAGCTGACCAGTACAGCTTCTACCGCATCCCGAAAATTCTTTTGACCGACCGCCGCTACAAGGGCGTATCGCTGGAAGCAAAGGTGCTGTACGGCCTGCTGCTTGACCGCATGGGGCTGTCTGCCCGCAATGGCTGGCTGGACGATAACGGGCGCGTGTTCCTCTACTTCACCCAGGAGGAAGTCATGACCATGCTGGACTGCGGCAAGGACAAGGCGACGAAGCTGTTCCGCGAATTGGAGGGCATCGGTCTTGTGGAACGGAAAAAACAGGGCCAGGGACACCCCGCCCGGATTTACGTTAAGAACTTCATTCTGGAGCCGGAACACTCTGCGCCGGTTCAGACTGCGGAAAACCAGCCGTCAAGACCGCTTGACAGTGCCGCAGTCAAGACTGCTGAAAAACCGCAGTCTGCACCCCTGAAAACCAGCGGTCAAGAGTGCGGAATTTCCGCCCCTAATAATACTGAGATAAATAAAACTGAAAAAAGCGATACTGATCTATCCATCACACCCCCTGCCCCCTCAGCGGTTTCTTCCCCTGCTGGTAAACGCGCTCCGCGCAGGATGGGATTGGATGAGATGGAAAGCTACCGCGAACTGATTTTAGAAAATATTGACTATGACATTCTTCTGGAACGGAACCCCTGGGACAAGGACTTGCTGGACGGCTATGTGGAGTTAATGCTGGAAATCTGCTGCTCCACACGGGAATCTGTCCGTATCTGCGGGCAGGAAATACCCACCGAGGTTGTCAAAAGCCGGTTCCTGAAACTGAACAGTGAACATATCGGCTATGTCATGGATAGCCTGAAAAGCAACACCGCCAAGATCGGCAACATCAAGGCGTACACGCTGGCGGCACTCTACAACGCCCCTGTCACGATGGGGCAATATTACACATCCCTTGTCAGCCACGATATGGCGCATGGGCTGCTGGACGGTTAAGCCGCCCAGCGCTTAAAAATATACCAATCAAACCAAAGGAGGACTTTTGCATGGAACATGAAATCAACATTCTGGTGGTGGAACCGGGCAAAGCGCCCAGGCCGGCGCGGGTGGACTACTCTCTGGAAAACCTTTCGCAGATTGTCGGCGGCGAATTGGCGATGGGCTGTTTCCTGCCCCAGCGGGTCATGCTGCTTTACAACGAGGACGCCAGCCGTCAGGGACTGCCGCCCAACCGCTACAATCCCTTTGTAAACGAGTGCATCAGCGGTACATTCCTGCTGTGCGGGCTTTCAGACGAGGAGGGCTTCTGTTCCCTTTCCCCTGCCCAGCAAGCCGAGTTTCAGTGCCTTTTCGCCAGACCTGGCGAGTTTATGATGCTGGGGACAGACCACATCTGCGCTTCGTCTGCCGAGTTTGCCGAAACCGCTGGCAGGCTTTGGGGCGGCATGGCAAGCGGCGAATCCGTGGTGCTGACCAAATGGGGCGGCACGGAAAGCGGGGCATAAAATGGCAAAACAAAATACCAATACTGACCGTCGCAGTTTGCAGGACTGCGGCGGTTTTTCATCGGCAGAATACCATTCGGTCGGGCTGAGCGGTGGCAAGGATTCGTCCGCTTTATTGTTGCTGATGCTGGAAAAGGGGATGCCGATTGACAGCGTGATATTTGCGGATACCGGCATGGACTTTCCCGAAATGGCGGCGCATATCGCCAAGCTGGACGCGCTTCTGTACCGTGAACGGGGCATCCACATTACCACGCTACGACACCCGCACGGTTTTGAGTGGCTAATGTTTGATGAACCGAAACAGAAGCCGAGTTGTCTGGAACGCCGCGCCCGGTTAGGCGTACCGCCATATGGGAACGGCTGGCCGGGGATTAAGGTTCGCTGGTGTACGGGCCAGCTTAAAACCCACCTGATCGCCAAAGAGGTCAACCGGCTGAAAAAAGAAAAGAACGCCCTGCACTACATCGGCATCGCCGCCGATGAATCCCAGCGCTGCAAGGACGACCCGAACCACCGCTATCCGCTGGTGGAATGGGGCATCACCGAAGCGCAGGCTTTACAAATCTGTTATGACCGGGGCTTTGATTTTGGCGGGCTTTACAAAATCTATCACCGCGCTTCCTGCTGGTGCTGTCCCTTACAGCGGATTGGTGAACTCCGCAAGCTGCGCCAGCACCACCCGGAACTGTGGGCGCGGCTGTGGGATATGGACAACCGGGCGCGGGCACAGTTTGGCGCAGGCCCCCTTGGACAGTTTAAGGAGCGTTGGAGCATCGAACAGTTAGACGCCCGGTTTGCCCGTGAGGAAATGGAGGACGGCGCATGAAATACCTGCTTCACCGCCTGCTGGTTCCGCCTTAGCGTTTTCAGCAGCTTTTGAAGAAAAATCCCAAACGAAAAGAGGTGAGAACAATCGAAGTTGAAGCGAAACAACAGCTTATGGAAAAGCTGGACAAGAACCTGCTGGATCATGCCGCGAAACTGGCAGACGGGAACGGCCCGCAGATTGTGGATGTGTACCAACTGCAAGGGCTGGCAGAGGTTCACTGTTACCTGAAAACAGCGCACCAGTTTGACCCCGCCGAGGTGGACGCCCTGCTGCAATTTGCCGACCCGCTGGAAGCAGCCCGCTACTGCTGGGAAATGAATGAACATAAATACAGTTTCCCGATCTGCGACCTGCTGCGGGAAACCAGGGCGCGGGAAATCTTTGAACTGGCAAAGCCGGAACCGCCGGCAAAATTGTCCGTGCGTGAGCAGCTACGCGCCGCCATGAAAGAAGCCCGCCAGCATCCCGCCCCGGAAGAACGGGCGAAAGGCGGCGAGGCCCGGTGAAACAGCCTGCCGCTTGCAGGAAAGGAGGTAACGCATCATGCAGGATGAAGTACGCGAAAAATCTGTGGCTCTCACCATCAAGGTCGGCAAAGCAGGCGGCAGGCTGACCGCCGGCCTGTTGAAATGGGCCATTCGGAAGTATCTGGCGCAGGCCCAAAACCCCAAAATCCACCACGGCAAGCAGACCGTAAAGCAGCTTGTAAGCCAGGGCGCAGGTGTTCAAAACATTGAGATTACCGGCAAAAATATCAAGTCTTTTGAGCGTGTGGCGCGGAAATACGGGGTGGACTTTGCGCTGAAAAAAGACCCGGCGCAGGGGAAATACCTTGTCTTTTTCAAGGCACGGGACGCGGATGCACTGAACGCCGCCTTTGCCGAGTATGCCGGGAAAAGCCTGAACCGCTCCGCGCAGAAAAAGCCGTCGCTGTTAGGCCAGCTTTCCCATTTCAAGGAGATTGCAAAGAACCTGACGCGGGATACCGCCAAAAACCGGGAGAAAGGGGGCGTTGAACTGTGAAACTGGATGTAAAGAAAATCCTGCTCCCTAACCTGCCTTATGTGTTCATCTTCTGGTTTTTCAACCGTGTGGCGGAGGGCTGCCGGCTGGCAGAGGGCGCGGATATGGTGACAAAGGCAATGGGCGCGGTATCGGGCCTGGGGACACTGATTTCCAAAAACCCGCTGCCCAGCTTCCACCCACGCGACCTGCTGTTTGGCGCTGCCGGCGCGGTCATTATCCGGGCCGTGGTTTATTTCAAGGCGAAAAACGCCAAGAAATACCGCCACGGAGTTGAGTATGGTTCGGCGCGTTGGGGAAATTCCGACGATATTAAGCCTTTCATCAATCCCCAATTCGACCAGAACATTCTCCTGACGCAGACAGAGCGCGTCATGGTGGGGAGAAACAAAATCCCCAAGTACAATATCAACAAAAATGTGCTGGTGATCGGCGGTTCCGGCTCCGGCAAGACCCGCTTCCACATCAAGCCCAACCTCATGCAGATGAACGCCAGCTATATCGTGACTGACCCCAAAGGCACGGTCGTTCTGGAATGTGGCAAGATGCTTCAGCGCGGCGGGTATGAGATAAAAATACTCAATACGATTGATTTTAAGCAGTCCATGAAGTACAACCCATTCCGCTATATCTACTGCGAGAACGACATTTTGAAGCTGGTCAACTGCATCATGGAGAACACCAAGGGCGAGGACAGCAAGGGCGGTGAAGATTTTTGGGCAAAAGCCGAAGCCCTCTACTATCAGGCGCTGATCGCCTACATCTGGTACGAAGCGCCGGAGGAAGAAAAAAACATGACCACCCTGCTGGAAATGCTCAATGCGTCCGAGGTGCGGGAGGATGATGAAAACTTCAAAAACGCCGTTGACCTGATGTTTGACGCGCTGGAAAAACGCGACCCACAACATTTTGCGGTGCGCCAGTATAAGAAATACAAAATGGCGGCGGGCAAAACAGCAAAATCGATCCTGATTAGCTGCGGCGCAAGAATGGCTCCCTTTGACATCCGGGAGGTGCGGGAACTGATGGAGGGCGACGAACTGGAACTTGAAAAGATTGGCGACCGCAAGACGGCGCTGTTCTGTATCGTGTCCGACACGGATATGACATTCAATTTCATTTCTGCGATGGTTTATACACAGATGTTCAACGTCCTGTGCGACAAGGCGCTGGAAAACGGCGGCGCACTGAAAACCCATGTTACCTGCCTGCTGGACGAGTTTGCCAACCAGAAAATCCCCAACTTCCAGCACCTGATTTCCGTTATCCGAAGCCGCGAGATTTCCGCCCATATCGTGGTGCAGACGCAGAGCCAGTTAAAGGCCGTCTACAAAGACCATGCGGAAACCATCATCGGCAACTGCTCCTGCGTCCTGTTTTTGGGCGGCAAGGAGCGCAGCACCCTGAAAGAGATTTCGGAAACGCTGGGAAAGGAAACCATCGACCTTTTCAACACCTCCGACACGCGGGGAAGCCAGCGCAGCATGGGGGTAAATTACCAGAAACTCGGAAAAGAACTGATGTCAACCGATGAATTGGCGGTGATGGACGGCGGCAAGTGCATCTTGCAGGTGCAGGGCGTAAGGCCGTTTTTCAGCGACAAATTTGACATTACCAAACATCCGCAATATAAATACCTGCTGGATTCCAGCAAAAAGAACGCTTTTGATATTGCAAAATATCTGAGCCGGAGATTGACCGTCCGACCGGACGACGTTTTTGAAAGCTGTGAACTCGAAGCGCCGCCCGCGTCTGATGCACCCGCCGATTGATGTTTCAACCGGCGGGCTTTTTTTGTCCCTATCCAACCAATCACAACAAATTTATGGAGGTAATTTATGGAATTTTTTACAAGCGCTATTGAAACCCTGAAAGTCCTTGTAATCGCGCTGGGCGCTGGCCTTGGCGTGTGGGGCGTTATCAACTTGCTGGAAGGTTATGGCAATGACAATCCTGGGGCCAAATCGCAGGGCATGAAGCAGCTTATGGCCGGCGGCGGTGTTGCCCTGATTGGGATGCAGCTTATCCCTCTGCTGGCAAACCTGTTCGGTTAAGGCAGGGATAGCCTATGCTGAACATCCTCGACATAATCAAAGACTGGATCAAGGAAATCCTGCGGGAGTGCATCATGGGCAACCTGGACGGGATGTTTGACCAGATTAACAATGAAGTCGGGGAGGTTGCGGCGAATGTGGGGACGACCCCGGCGGCATGGAACGCCGGGGTCTTTTCCATGATCCGCAATCTGAGCGATACAGTCGTGGTGCCGGTTGCGGGGATCATCCTGACCTTTGTCCTGTGCTACGAACTGATTTCGATGCTGATGGAAAAGAACAACTTCCACGACTTTGAAACCTTTGCACTGTATAAGTGGATTCTGAAAGTGTTTGTGGCTGTGTATCTGGTCACACACACCTTTGACATTACAATGGCGATTTTTGAACTGGCGCAAACGGTAGTACAGCAAAGCGCCGGTGTGATTACCGGCACGACCAGCATAGATTTTGCGGCTGCGCTGGGCGATGTTGCCGCCCAACTGGAAACGATGGAGATTGGGGAGCTTTTTGGCCTGCTGGTGGAAACCATGCTGTTAAAAATCACCATGCCGGTGCTGTCGTTCTGCGTCATGCTGGTGCTGATCGGGCGCATGATTGAAATTTACATCTATTGCTCGGTGGGCGCAATCCCCTTTGCAACGATGGCAAACCGGGATTGGGGGCAGATGGGCAACAACTATCTGCGCGGTCTTGTGGCGCTTGGGCTGCAAGGCTTTTTCATTATGATCTGCGTTGCGATTTACGCCGTACTGGTGGGACAGATTGGGAGCGCTGACAACATCCACATCGCTATCTGGCAGTGCGCGGGCTATACTGTGCTTTTGTGCTTCTCCCTGTTCAAAACCGGCGCGGTCAGTAAATCAATTTTTAACGCGCATTGAGGAGGTGGGAACGGATTGAAAGAATACAGCATCATCCTTGCCGACCCTCCGTGGGCCTACAAGGTATGGGCAAAAAAAGGCATGGGACGCACGGCAGAAAACCACTACCCCACCATGCACATCAAAGACATTCAGACTTTGCCAGTGGGCAGGCTGGCGGCAAAAGACTGTGCGCTGTTTTTATGGGTCACAATGCCTACGCTGCCGGAAGCCTTTTCTGTCATTAAGGCGTGGGGCTTCACTTATAAAACCGTGGCGTTTGTATGGGTGAAGCAGAACCGGAAATCCCCCTCCCTCTTTTGGGGGCTGGGACACTGGACACGCGCCAATGCGGAATTGTGCCTGCTGGCAACAAGGGGAAGCCCGAAACGCCAGTCTGCCGCCGTCCATCAGGTGATTGTATCGCCGGTGGAGCAGCACAGCAAAAAGCCGGATATGATTCGGGAGCGGATTGTTTCCCTGATGGGCGATCTGCCCCGTGTGGAACTGTTTGCCCGCCAGAGAGTCCCCGGCTGGGACGCATGGGGAAACGAGGTGGAACCAAGCCCCGGACTGGCGGAGAAATTAACCCATGAAAATTTACCGTAAAGGAGGGAGCGAATTTATATGGACACTGAAAAACTGCGGCGGCAGTTAATCGACCGTATCACGGAAAATTACCGCGAATACCGCGCCAATCTGCTGTTAAAAGACCGGCAGGAACTGATTGACGGCGCAGGCAGGATTGCCGACACCGCCCTTGTATTCCAGCACATGGCCGACCGAAGCTATAAAGACGGCGAACTGGAATACCTTTTGAAATTCCAGAACCCTTTGGAGGTGGTTACGGAGCATTGGGCGGACTATGAACTGATGCCGGATGTACTGGACGCGCTGATTGCGGATGCCACTGACCGCCAGGACGATTTGACCCTGTTCCCGCTGGCAGCGGACGCGCCGGCGCAGAAGCCGGACAGCCTGCGGAAGTTTCTGAATGTAGACCTGGAAACCGTCCTGCCCCAGATTATGAAGCAGAAAACCGCCTTTTACCAGACAGACCTAAACTATGCGCTGGATGCCATGCGGGAGGGCGCAGCGTCCGGTGACCCGGCAAAGCAGAACTTTGTCCTGATTTTCCGGCAGAGCGGCGTGGAGTGCTTAAATGAGCGCGATATGTTCATCGGCGGCACACGCAGCTTTAACACGCTGCAATTCTACCACACGCAGACCCGCGAGCCGGTTCTGGCCTATTCGGTGGAACTGACCGGCAGCGATAAGGGCAGCTTGCGCGGCAACCTCTACCAGCAGGACAACCACCGCCTTGCGGAATATGCGGGGCGCGCCGCCTCCCCCTATACCGATGTGACTGTTACATTTGCTGGGGGAAAAGAAGTACGGCTCCCGGAAAAGGAATTTCACTATGAAAAAGCCGCAGACCTGAAATATCTGCATGGCAGCATTAAGGAGGTTCGCAATGAAGCGGAGGACGAAACCGTGGTGCAGGGGGCGGTCAAACGGGAACATGACCGCCGGCGGGAAATGCCCAGGGGCTATTTTGCCGTCCACCTGCAAGCGCTGGATGAACAGCGGATTCAGGCCGAAGCAGACCGGCTATCGGCCGCGCTCACGGACTTAAAACAGCCCAACTCGCCGGACAGGGAGCAGTTTATGGCGGAAATCTCGGTGTATTTCCTGCCCCTGGCTTCCCAGCACGATATGAACCGGCTCTATGAAAAGGTACAAAAGCAGGTGGGACAGCCGGTGTACTTTTCCCCGCCGGACAACACGGGGAAGCGTTATATCGTCATGCGGCGGGAGGAACGCGCACAGGAGCAGCCGGAACGCAAGCCCTCCATCAAGGCCCAGCTTTCCGCAAAGCCCGTCCCCGGCGATAACCCCGCCGCCAGAACCAAAGACCGGGAGGTGAGATAAATGCCCTTTGTACCCGTACCCAAAGACCTTGCCAAAGTCAAGACAAAAGTGGCGTTCAACCTGACGAAACGCCAGATTGTATGCTTTGGCGCGGGCGGACTGGTGGGCGTCCCCGCCTACATTTTTACACGCGGCAGCATTGGCAACGAACCGGCGGCGCTCCTTATGATCGGTTTGATGCTGCCCTTTTTTCTGTTTGGCATCTATGAAAAAGACGGTCAGCCGTTAGAAGCAGTCCTGCGGCATATGATACGCGCACAGTTTCTCTGCCAGAAAACGCGCCCGTACCAGACCGACAACCTGTACGCCGCCCTTTCGCGGCAGACCAAGGAGGTATCAGCGATTGAAAACAAAACAGCAGGCAAAGCAGGCAAGAAACCTGCAAGCGGCAAAAAAGGAACTGAAAAAAGAAAAGTCTGACTTAAAGGCCACCCTGCGCCTGACCCCGGACGCGAAACTGAGCAGCCGGGACAAACGGCGGCTTGCGGCATCGGTCAGCAAGGCAAAGCGGGACGGCAGGCTCCCCAAGACCGCCCAGCAGACCATCCCCTACCAGGAAATGTGCCGGGACGGTATCTGCATCATTGGCGACCGCTATTTCACCAAGCAAATCCAGTTTTACGATGTGAACTACCAGCTTGCACAGAACGAGGACAAGAACCTGATTTTTGAGAACTACTGCGATTTCCTCAACTATTTTGACAGCTCCATCAAAGTCCAGCTTTCTTTCCTCAACCAGCGGGCCGATATGGAGGAATACCAGAAGTCCATCCATATCCCGGAGCAGGCGGACGCATTTAACGGCATCCGGCGGGAATATTCGGGGATGCTCAAAGGCCAGCTTGCCAGGGGGAACAACGGCCTGACAAAGACCAAGTACATCACCTTTGGCATTGAAGCGGACAGCCTGAAAGAAGCAAAGCCCCGCCTGGAACGCATTGAAGCGGATGTGCTGGCGAATTTCAAGGTGCTGGGCGTCCGCGCCCACTCGTTAGACGGCTATGAGCGTCTGGCAATCCTGCACCGGATGTTTCACCCGGCGGATAACCAGAAATTTAAGTTTGCCTGGGACGCCATCTGGAAAACCGGGCTTTCCAGCAAGGACTTCATCGCGCCGGACAGCTTCACATTCAAGTCCGGCCAGTATTTCCAGATTGGCAGAACCTACGGCGCGGTATCGTTCTTACAAATCCTCGCCCCGGAACTGACCGACCGTATGCTGGCGGATTTCCTCGACCTGGAAAACAGCATGGTGGTGACGCTGCACATCCAGTCCATCGACCAGAGCGCGGCAATCAAGAACATCAAGCGCAAGATTACCGACCTCGACCGCATGAAAATTGAGGAACAGAAAAAGGCAGTCCGGGCAGGGTACGACATGGACATCATCCCGTCCGACCTTGCCACGTTCGGCAGCGAAGCAAAAACGCTCCTGGAAGATTTGCAGAGCCGCAACGAGCGGATGTTCCTTGTGACCATGCTGGTGATGAACCACGCCGGGACGCGGCAGAAGCTGGAAAACAACATCTTCCAGGCGGCGGGCGTGGCGCAGAAATACAACTGTGCGCTGCGCCGTCTGGACTACCAGCAGGAGCAGGGCTTAATGTCCTCCCTCCCGCTGGGCCTTAACCAGATCAGCATCCAGCGGGGCCTTACCACATCCAGCACCGCCATTTTCGTGCCGTTCACCACCCAGGAGCTTTTTATGAACGGCGAAGCGCTGTACTACGGCCTGAACGCCCTCTCCAACAACCTGATTATGGCCGACCGGAAGAAGCTGAAAAACCCAAACGGCCTGATTTTAGGCACACCCGGCAGCGGCAAATCCTTTTCCGCCAAGCGGGAAATCACCAACGCCTTTCTGATTACCCCGGACGATATAGCCATTATCGACCCGGAACAGGAATATTCGCCCCTTGTGCAGCGGCTGGGCGGGCAGGTGATTGACATATCCCCCGCCTCCGACCAGTACATCAACCCGATGGACTTGACCCTCAATTACAGCGAGGACGACAACCCCCTGACCTTAAAAAGCGATTTTATCCTCTCCCTGATGGAGTTGATTGTGGGCGGCAAGTCCGGCCTGGAACCGGTGGAAAAGACGGTGGTTGACCGCTGCGTCCACATGGTATACCGGGATTACCTGCAAGACCCCAGGCCGGAGAAAATGCCGGTGTTAGGCGACCTCTATGAACTTCTGCGGAAACAGCCGGAGCAGGAAGCGCAAAGGCTGGCTACCGCGCTGGAAATCTACGTCACCGGCAGCTTAAATGTGTTCAACCACCAGACCAACGTGGAAATCAAGAGCCGGATTGTCTGCTATGTGATTAAAAACCTGGGCAAGCAGCTTAAAAAATTCGGGATGCAGGTGGTTCAGGATCAGGTGTGGGGACGGGTCAGCGAAAACCGGGAAGCCCATAAATCCACCCGGCTCTACATTGACGAGATGCACCTGCTTCTCAGGGAGGAACAGACCGCCGCCTATACCGTTGAGATTTGGAAACGGTTCAGAAAATGGGGCGGAATCCCGACCGGAATTACCCAAAATGTCAAGGACTTGCTGGCAAGCCGGGAAATTGCGAACATTTTTGAAAACAGCGATTTTATTTATATGCTGAACCAGGCGGGCGGCGACCGTCAAATCCTGGCAAAGCAGCTCAATATCTCCCCGCACCAGCTTGGCTATGTGACCAACTCCAATGCCGGCGAGGGGCTTTTGTTCTATGGCAACGTGATTATCCCATTCGTTGACCATTTCCCCAAGGACACGGAACTCTATTCGATCATGACCACCCGCCCGGAGGACTTGGCGGAACAGTAAAGGAGGGTAAGATTTGGAACACAATCAGGAAATTTTGGAGCAGTTTTTGAAGCTGCTTTCGGAAAACGGGCGGGCGGGACAGTCAGAGGATTTGTCCCGCCTGCTGTTCTATATGGACGGCATGAACCGCCAGCTTGACGCGGTGCGCCAGGAATTGCAGACGGTCAAGGTACAGCTTGCACAGGCCCAGGACACGCCGCAGAAAACCGTCTTGCAGGGCATGGTGGACGGGCTGCAAAGCAAAGTCCGGCAGGCGCAGGAAAAGCTGGACGGACTGCGGGAGAAAATCATGCAGTGCGCCGCCAACGCGGTAGAGGGTTTCAAGCGCGTCGGTGTGACTGCGCTGGATAAGGCGGTTTCCGCTATGGGCATCCACAAGACGCTGGAATCGGTTCAGCAGAATATCAGCGGTTCCCTGGCCGATGCCAGAAAAAGCATTGAGAAAATAGAAACCCTTGGCCACGAACTCCGCAGTGTGGGCGGGCATCTGAAAAATGCCGGACGCGCCGTGATTGGCAGGGAAACCCAGGCCGTGGACGGCGGGCAGGAGGGACATTTCCAGGCCGCTGTCCTTGCCCCCATGCGGACAGTCCACAAGATGCTCTCCACCATGAACAATGCCACCCTTGCGGCAATCGGCAGCGTGGAACGGCTGGAAACGGCAGCGGAAACCGTGCGGGAAGCCAAAAAGCCCCCTGTCCAGCAGACGGAGAATGAGGAAAAAGAGCCGGAACACAAGGAAGAACCCACGGAAAACCAGCACCGTGAGAAACCCTCCATCCGGCAGACGCTGACAGAAAAAAAGGAGCCTATGAACGCAAGCGATATTTTAGGCGACCCTGCCCGCGTCAAAATGTTTGACACGGTTTTAGAGGAATCCTGCCGCCAGTGGTGCGACTGCATCAATGATGCCCCGGAACGTGCCAGCGGCAAAGGCTTTGCGGCCTTTTTCTATGAGGTTTTTGAACAAAAAGAGCAGGAATACAAAGCCGAGTTAAAGGCCGACACGCGCTCTGAAAAGCCCTCCATCCGAAAAGCGCTGAACGAGAAAAAGGCCGAAGCCGCCGCCCGCCCTGCCCCGGAGCCGGAACGTAAAGCGCCGGAGGCTGCACGGTGAGCCGGGAACGGTTTCAGGCACGGGAGAAAAAGGTTCAGAAGATGGGACGGGACGGTCTGGTGGAACACAACCGCGCCACCGGCGAGGAAAAGCGCGTCAGCCAGCGCACGGCGGATGCCGCCTTTGACCGCGCCCGCCCCACGGAACGTGAGGACATCCGCCGTCCGGCAGTACGGGGCGCAGACACCGGCAAAAAGCGGAAACAGCCCCGCCCTGCGCCGGAAACAAGGGCAGAACAGACGGAAGTGCTGCTTACGCCGGAATATCTGGCAGACGCCACCGCCGAACCGCCGCCCGATGCCCCGGCAACCATGCGGGGCGCGGTGGATATGCCATTGCTGGATGCGCCCGCCGCCGAAGAACCCACTCCCGCGCCGGTGAGGAAACGTCCCCAAAAGCGGGGGAAAAAGGGTAAAAAGAAGCAAAGCACGAAATCCACGGAACACGCTGCCCGACCGGACAGTGAGAAAAAAACGGTTATGCGCGGTGTAGAGGGCGCTCCTGCCCCAAAGCGGCGCACTTCTGAGGGCGGCTCCCGCCTGCAATTTGACAAAGAAGAACCGGCTGACCCTGCCACTGACCGCACAGCAATCAAAAAGCGGCAGGTATCAAAGCTGACGGAACACGCCGCCAAGCCAGACAGCCGGGAAACCTCTGCTATGCGTGGCGCAGACAGCACACCCGCCACAAAACGGCGCATTTCTGAGAGTGGCTCCCGCCTGCAATTTAGCAAAGAAGAAGAACCCGCAGACCCCACCGCCGACCGCACAGCAATCAAAAAGCGGCAGGCGGCAAATCTGGCGGAACACGCCGCCAAGCCGGAGGATAAACAAAAATCCGAGGACAGGCTAAAATCCGATGGCAATCCAAAGGCCGGGGGAACGCGCCTGAAATTTGAGGATACCGCCAAAGATTCGGAAACTGCCGGCGATGCCGCGCCCGATGCCCCCACCCGCCAACAAAAGAAATATAACAAGGCCGTCCGCCGCACGGAACGCGCAGACCGCCGCGTGGAGCAGGCACAAATGAAGCTGCCTGCCAAGCGCCGCCTGCACATGGAGCGCCAGCCTGACGAAGCCAGCGGGAAAATGAAACGGCGGCTCCGTTTTGAGGAGGAAGTGCTGCCGGAATACCGCAGGCCCTCCCTGCTCTCCCGTGGGGCCGGCGCGGTGAAAATGGCGGCGGTTATCAAGCTGCACAGCAAAATCCGCGAATACGAGCGTGACAACGTGGCTCTGGAATCCGCCCACAAAAGCGAACTGGTTGCCGAGCAGGGCGTGGGGCGCGTCCTGCGCTGGGAACGGAACCGCCGCCGCGCCAAGCCCTACCGCACTTTACGGAAAGCACAGCAGAAAGCGGCGCGGGCGCACACCGACCTTGCATGGCAGACCGCCCTGCGGGATAACCCCGAACTGCAACGCAAAAACGCGCTGGCAAAATGGGTGCAGAAACAGAAAATCAAGCGGAAATACGCCCAGGCCGCCCATGAAGCCAAACAGAGCGCGAAATTTACCCAAAACGTCCTGACCGCCACCGGCAAGATTGCCCGCGCCATCGCCCGGTATGCGGCGGCGCATAAGGCGGTCTTTCTGGCGGTTGCAATGCTGGCGCTGGTGGTGATGTTCTTTGCCACGGGCCTGACCTCCTGCACCGCCATGCTCTCCGGCTTCCAGTCCTCCTATATTTCTGCGTCCTACATGGCCGACGAGGGGGAAATCTGCCAGAGCGACCTTTACTACACCGAAAAGGAAACGGATTTACAGATTGACATTGACAATACTGAGGAAAATTACCCCGGCTATGATGAATACCGCTACAACATCGGTGAAATCAGCCACAACCCCTATGAACTGCTGGGCTACCTTTCCACGGCGTTCAATGCCTTTACCTTTGCAGGGGTTCAGCCTGAAATCGACCGCATTTTTTCCGAGCAGTACACCCTCACCCGTGAAGTGATTGTGGAAACCCGGTACGACGATGACGGCGACCCCTATGACTGGTACGTCCTGCAAACCACATTGACCGTGCGCCCGCTGTCTGCCGTGGCACAAAGCCATCTCTCTCCCGGCGAACAGACCGACCGCTACAGTGTGTATATGCAGACCTACGGCAACCGGCAGGCATTTGGGAACCCCTTTGATTTCTCATGGCTGGGGAACGTGAGCAGCGGCTACGGCTGGCGGGTACACCCCATCAGCGGGGAAAAGAGCCTGCATCGCGGCATTGACCTTGCCGTGGCGCAGGGCACGCCGATTCTGGCGGTGCAGGACGGGCGCGTGGTATCGGCTGGCGACGCGGGCAGCTACGGGCTGTGCGTGGTGATTGAGGACGATAAAGGCTACCAGTCCCGGTATGCCCACTGTTCCAGCCTAAACGTCAGCGCAGGCCAGGAAGTAAAACGCGGGGATGTGATCGCCGCCGTTGGCAGCACCGGCAACAGCACGGGGCCGCACCTGCATTTAGAGGTCATGCTAAACGGCGAATACTTAAATCCCTATTTCTTCGTGGACAACGGCGACGATGGAACCGGCGCAATCCCCGGCACACCCGGCGGGCCGGCTATCCCGGACTATTCCGGCGAACCGATGGGGGACGGCAGCTTTGAAGCGATGCTCCATGAAGCAGAAAAATTTTTAGGATGGCCTTACGTTTGGGGCGGCAGTTCCCCCTCCACATCCTTTGACTGCTCCGGCTATGTTTCGTGGGTCATTAACCAGTCCGGCGTGGGCAGCGTGGGACGGCAGACGGCACAGGGGCTTTATAACCTGTGTACCCCGGTATCTTCGGCAAACGCACAGCCCGGTGATTTGATTTTCTTCACCGGTACATACAGCTCTCCGGGGCCGGTCAGCCACGTTGGGATTTATGTGGGCGGCGGGCGGTTCATTCACTGCGGCGACCCAATCTCCTACGCCAATACGGGAAGCCCCTATTGGTCTGCCCATCTGTACGGATATGGGCGTCTACCCTGAAACACTTTTTTAAGCATTTTTGCCAGAAACGGAGGTATGATTTGAAAATTGGACTGATTGATGTGGATTCCCACAACTGGCCGAACCTGTGCCTGATGAAGCTGTCCGCGTACCATAAGGCGCGGGGCGACCTGGTTGAGTGGTGGAACCCAGGGAACCACTACGACCTTGTTTATAAAAGCCGGGTATTCACAGATACCTACTCGAAAGATACGATTGCCGTTACCAATGCCGATGCCGTCATTTCAGGCGGCACGGGCTACGGCATAAGGGAAAATTTACCGGATGCGGTGGAACACACCCGCCCGGACGCTTCTTTATATCCGCAGTTTTCCGATACCGCCTATGGCTTTTTGAGCCGTGGCTGTCCGCGAAACTGCGGATTCTGCATTGTCAGCGGCAAGGAGGGGCGCAAAAGCCGCAAGGTAGCTGACCTGTCCGAGTTTTGGGACGGGCAGAGAGAAATCAAGCTGCTGGACGCAAACCTCCTCGCCTGCCCCGACCATGAAGCGCTGATTTTACAGCTTGCCGAAAGCCACGCATGGGTGGACTTTTCCCAGGGGCTTGACATCCGCCTGGTTACGCCGGACAATGTGGCGCTCCTAAACCGGGTACGCACCAAGGCGGTGCATTTTGCCTGGGACAATCCAAATGAGGACTTGACCGGGCATTTTAAGCGTTTTCTGGAACTGACCGCCATTAAGAGCGACCGAAAGCGGCGCGTCTACGTCCTGACCAATTACGGCAGCACCCATGAGCAGGACTTGTACCGGGTGGAAACCCTGCGCGGCATGGGCTATGACCCCTATGTGATGGTCTACGACCGCCCCACCGCGCCGAAAATCACCCGCCAGCTTCAGCGCTGGGTGAACAACAAGCGGATTTTTTACACTGTCAAAAACTTTTCCGATTATATTCCAAACAGAACAGGAGGGACAACGTGAAGATTGACCGATTAAAAACCGACCTGGCGAAAGCCAAAGAAAAAGCCGCCGAGTGGCAGGCCCGTGTGCGGGACTTGGAGAAGCAGATCACCGAGCAGGAAAACCTTGAAATCTTGCAGGTGGTACGCGGCGTGGCGGCTTCGCCGGAGGAACTGCGGGGGCTGCTGGATATGATACGCGGGGCGAAGATGCCCCCGGCTGGCAATGCCCGAACTTTTGAAAACATGGATAAGGAGGAAATCTGAGTATATGAATATGAAAACAAAACGCTTTCAGCGCACGGCGGCGATGCTGCTGTGCATTTTTATTTGCGCCTGGACAATGTTCCCCCTGATGGGCGCGGCCTTTGCCGCCGAGGGGCTGCATGACACCGCCGAGGCAGAAATCACCTGCTGTTGTGATATTCGCTGCACGGCGGATACCCTCAACGCAGACTGCCCGGTTTGTACGCAGGATGTGAATGCCTGCACCGGCACGGAACCGGAAGCACCCACCGAAACAGAAACACCCACCGAGCCGGAAACCACCTGCTTCTGCGATACCCGCTGCACGGCAGATACCCTCAACGCAGACTGCCCGGTTTGTACGCAGGATGTAGCTGCCTGCACCGGCGCGGAGCCGGAAGTACCCACCGAGCCGGAAATCACCTGCTTCTGTGATATTCGCTGCACGGCGGACACCCTCAATGCGGACTGCCCCGTCTGTGTGCAGGAGGTAGCCGCCTGCATTGGCAAAGAGCCGGAACCGCCCACGGAACCGGAACCCGTCTGCATCTGTGAAACACGGTGTACGGCAGACACGCTCCATGCAGACTGCCCCATCTGTAAGCAGGATGTAACCGGCTGCATTGGCAAAGAGCCGGAACCGCCAGCGGAGCCGGTCTGTATCTGCACCGCCCACTGTGAACCCGGCGCGGTCAATGCGGACTGTCCCGTCTGCCTGCTGAACCTGGCCGGCTGCACCGTCGAAGCCCCTGCGCCTGTCCCGGTCTGCGTCTGCGAAAACAAGTGCGAGCTTGGCGCGGTCAACCCCGACTGCCCGATCTGCAGAGCCGACCTGACCGGCTGCACCGGCAAAGCCCCCGCGCCCATCCCGGCATCCAATCTCTCCATCAAGATTACACCGCCCTCCGGCTGGGCGACCGGCAGCGCCGCCGCCGAGTTTCGCATTACCGATGAAAACGGGAACGGCTTTGCTCTCGTTCAGGTAAAAATCGAGAAAAACGGGCAATGGCGCGATGTGACAGACAGCTTGAAGCAGAACGAAAACCGCTGGTACGGGGAAATCGGCCTTTCGGAGAACTGCACCGTCTATGTCTGCGCCACCGGCCACGATGGGAAAGTTTACGAGAAATCCCGCTATATGGAGTGCTTCGACCGCACCGCGCCTACCTTACGCGCCAGCATGGACGGGCGGCTGCTCCGGGCAGAAGCCAAAGACGACCTTTCCGGCGTGGCGGCAATCTACATTGACGGCGAGAAATACACCGATTTAACCAACGGCACACTGGACGTACCGCTGCGGGATTTGCCCGATGATTACGAGCAGCTTTCGGTGCAGGCGGTGGACGCTGCGGGAAACAAATCAAAAATCGTGCAGGTCAAAAACCCCAACTATCAGGCGGAGGATAACAAACAGAAGCCCTCCACCGGCCAGACACAGCCCCCGGCAACCACCGCGCCGGGTACATCCGCCACGCCTGGTACAACCACCACGCCTGCGGCTACAACACCCACAACGGGCGCGACAACCTCACCCAACACGCAGACTACCGCCCCGGCAACAAGCGCCACAAAACCGGCTGCTGGCACGGGCGGCACAAAGCCCTCCGCTTCGGCAAGCGCCGACCCGGACGAGGAAACAGACACCACGCCCCGCGACCCGGTTCCTTTGACCCCGGACGGTCAGGCTACCGTACTGGACAACGCCACCGGCGAGGATGGCAAGGAGTTTTATACCATCCAGACGCCAGATGAAAACGTGTTTTATCTGATTATCGACAACCAGCGCGATACGGAAAACGTGTATTTCCTCAACGCCGTCACCGAAGCCGACCTGATGGCGCTGGCAGTCAAGGAGGACGACGCGCCGCAGACGGACGCAATCCCCGACCCGGAGCCGGCCTGCATCTGTACGGAACAGTGCGCCGCCGGCGAGGTCAACACCGACTGCCCGGTCTGCACCCTGAACCGGAAAGACTGTACCGGAAAAGCCCCTGTGACCGATACGGAAACCGAACCCGATAAAAAGCCGGAGAAAACAAAAAGCGGCGGTTCCGGCACACTGATTTTAGTGCTGCTTGTGGCGCTGGCGGCTGGCGGCGCGGGCTACTACTTCAAAATCTATAAGCCAAAAAAAGACTTGGACGATGCGGAGGACTTTGACGAACTGACCGGCGGGGACGAGGAGGAAACGGTCAACGAGGACGAGGATGTGGACGCGCAGGAAGAAACCCGGCAGACGGGCTATGAGGAACCGACAGCCTATGATGAGCCGGAGGAACCGGACTATCCTGAAAACTACGGCGGGGAGGACGACTGATGCGATTTACCAGCAGCCCTTTTGAGCGGATGATGACCCAAAGGCCGTCCCCTGGCCGCGCCGCGCCTGCTTCCCCCGTCCATCCGCCCGGACATCCCTGCCACCGCTGTCCCTATGGGCTAAATGCGCCCTGCGTGGGGATATGCTACAAAAATCTGAAAAAGGAGCGTGAGAAAAATGCAACTTGTGATCGCGGAAAAACCGTCGGTAGCGATGGCTCTGTCTAAGGTATTAGGCGCAAAAAGCCGGGGCGACGGTTACATGGAGGGCGGCGGCTGGCTGGTAAGCTGGTGCATCGGGCATCTGGTGGAACTTGCCCCCGCCGATGCCTACGACCCCCGCTATTCCAAATGGAACTATGCCGACCTGCCGATTTTACCGGAGCCGTGGCAATTCCAGGTGCTGCCGGACACCAAAAAGCAGTTTGAAACCTTAAAAAGCCTGATGCACCGGGCCGATGTCACCGCCTTAATCTGTGCAACCGACGCAGGGCGCGAGGGGGAACTGATTTTCCGCCTGACTTACCATCTGTGCGGCTGCACAAAGCCCGTCAAGCGGCTGTGGATTTCCTCAATGGAGGAAACCGCCATCCAGAAAGGCTTTGACCGCCTGCTGGACGGGAAGAACTACGACAATCTCTACGCCGCCGCCCTCTGCCGCGCAAAGGCGGACTGGCTGATCGGCATCAACGGCACACGTTTGTTTACCACGCTGTACCAGGGCAAAACCCTGAACGTGGGCCGGGTGCAGACCCCGACGCTGGCGCTGTTAGCAGAACGGGAAGCCGCCATTTCCGGCTTTCAGAAAGAGAAATTTTACACGGTGGATCTGGAACTGGACGGATTCCATGCCGCCAGTGAACGCTTTGCATCCAAAACGGACGCGGGCAGGCTGCGTACCGGCTGTGTGGGCAAGCCTGCAACGGTACAGACGGTTTCCCAAAAGGAGAAAACCGAGCGCCCGCCCAGGCTGTACGATTTAACTACCCTCCAAAGAGAAGCAAACCGGCTGTTTGACTACACCGCCCAGCAGACCCTTGATTATCTGCAAGCCCTCTATGAAAAACGGCTGGCGACCTACCCACGCACGGACAGCCGGTACTTGACCGAAGATATGGCATCAGGACTGCCCTCATTATGTCAGTCTATCGCCGCATCGCTGCCCTTTGCGGCAGATTTGTCCTTGCCGGTAAACGCCGCGCAGGTAATCGACAACAGCAAAGTCACCGACCACCATGCCATCCTGCCCACGGCAGAAACGGCAAAAACCGACCTGTCCGCGCTGCCCTCCGGGGAGAGAAACATCCTCTTTCTTGCTGCCGCCCGTCTGCTGTGCGCGGTAGGCGAACCCCATACCTATGCGGAAACTGCCGTCACGCTGGAATGTGGCGGCGCTGTCTTTTCCGCCAAAGGCAAGACAGAAATCGCGGCGGGCTGGACGGCTTTGGAGCAGGCTTTCCATGCCACACTGAAACAGAAACCGAAGCAGGCGGAACCGTCCCCGCCGCTTCCTGCGCTCACCGAGGGACAGAAGCTGACCGCCGAGGGCGCGTCCGTCAAAGAGGGCGCGACCTCCCCTCCGGCCCATTTTACCGAGGACACGCTGCTCTCTGCAATGGAACACGCCAGCGCGGAGGATTTTGCAAAATTAGAGGACGTGGAGCGCAAGGGGCTTGGCACTCCGGCCACCCGCGCCGGTGTGATTGAAAAGCTGGTGCGCTCCGGTTTTGTGGAACGGAAGAAAAAGCAGCTTCTCCCCACGGAAAAAGGCACGGAACTTATCAAGGTAATGCCCGATACGCTGAAATCCGCCAAGCTGACCGCTGAATGGGAGGAACGGCTGGGCGCGGTGGAGCGCGGGGAACTCTCCCCGGAGGACTTTATGGCGGGCATTTCCGCTATGCTCACCGAACTTATCAAAGGCTATCAGGGCGTGACCGTGGCAAGCGCCGCCCTGTCTGCATCCGGGCGCATGGTAATCGGTATCTGCCCCCGCTGCGGCAAAAACGTGGTGGAGGGCAAAAAGAGTTTCTTCTGCGAGGGCTGGAACGCCACGCCCGCCTGCGGCTTTGCCCTCTGGAAGAACGACCGCTTCTTTACCGGGAAGCGCAAGGATCTGACCCGCAAGGTTGCCGCCGCCCTGCTGAAAAACGGGCGCGTCGCCATGACCGGCCTGTTTTCCGAGAAAAAAGGCGTCCTCTATGACGCGACCGTTGTGATGGAGGACACCGGAGAGAAATTTGTCCGCTTTAAGCTGGAATTTGACCCCAAAACCCCCAAAAAGAAAGGAAACTGACGCTTATGGAAAAGAACATGAACGCATTTAACCGCAACCTGCACAACCTCCTGGCCATCAGCGGCACGGACGCCGCTGAACTGGCGCAGGCCCTGAACGTGGAACTGCCGGAAATGAACCGCTGGCTGAACGGCTCCGCCGCGCCGGATGTGTACCAGCTTCAGGAGATCGCCAGACGGTTCGGGATGCCCTACTCCTACTTCTTTGAGAGCAGCCAGAGCCTGCCCAACGTGCCGGAAGTGGCGGCATGGCTGGGCTTGTCCGAGGAAACGGTGGAAACCCTGCTGGCAATGGCCGATACCGAGCCGGAGGAAGTCATGGACGCGCTGGACGACGCCATTTATGCAATGGCTGCCGCTGTCCGTGCTGCGGGGGAGGTGGATATGGAATGAAGAAAGAGGAACAAAAAGACCTTTTGATTGGGGAAGAAATCGCCATCCGTCAGATTGGCGTCCCCTATGGCTGGCTCTACCGGCGCACGGAACCCGGCTATCTTCTGGCAGACGGAACCGCCCTTTTGGAATGCGAGCGTGACAGCGCAGGCCGCTATAAAGGCGGCGCGGGGCTGGACGGGGTGTACCTGCATACCGGGCGGCTCTATGTGCCGGTGCTGGCGGAGGACGGCAAAGTTCGCGCCTTTCAGGAGGTGCGCCCAGAAAACTACCTTGCCGCCGCCGAAATGAGCGCGGAGGGAAACTATAACCAGATTGACGGCATCATCAACAATGAACCGCCGCCAAAGCCCTCTGTGCTGGATGCCCTCAGCCAGTGCCGGCAGGATGCCGCCAGAGATCACGATACGCCAAAGAAGCCCCCGCGCGGACAGGAGGTGGAGCGATGAAGCTGTCCGGAACCGAGAGGGAAACCATCGTGCTGTATAACGAAGCAGAAGCCGCCGCCAGCATCTACACCCACAATGCCGCCCTTTGCCGGCAGCTTTCCGAACTGTGCGGCACTTACCCCGGACAGGTACGGCAGACCGGGGACAATGGATATGGCGGGCTTTCCTTTGAACTGCCGAAAAAATGGGTACGCATCACCCCGCCCCGTGTCCTTACCCCTGCACAGCGGGCGGTGCTGGATCAGATGAACGAGAAAAGGCGCGGCGGCTGATTGTCCCCGCTGTCCGGCTGTGGTATAATCAAATCCGGCAGACAAACGGGCAAAAACACGGAGGATGCAGAACGTGAAAAACAGCACTACCCCCAAATGGGCAAAACAGAAGAATAAAGCGGCGCGCCACGCTGCCCGCATCCGCATGGCGCGGCAATGGCTCCCCTCCTATACGGGGACGCACCTTGTCCGCGCCTACCGGGAAAAATTCAAGGTCGATGTGCCGACCGCGCTGAATGACTTAGAGGAAATCGGCGCACTGACCCCGGAGCAGGCAGCGGTGAAGCGGCAGGCGGAACAGAAACGCCAGGAGCATCTGCGGCGGGAACGGGAGGCAAAGAAACAGCAATCCTTTTATGACCGCTTCCCGGATTCGGACGACCGCTTTTATTTTATCGCCGGTTACACCTCCGGCGGCGCACCCTATGGCGTAACATGGGAAGAAATGGGGCTTTCCCCCTGGGAACTCCCCGGAGAAGAATCATAACAACCATCCACACACCCGGAGCAGGACGCACCTGTTCCGGGCTTTTATTTTGCGAAAAAGGAGGGAAACATGGCGAATAAGCTACAATATGTGTCGCAGCTTGCAGACCAGACCGCCAAAGCGGTCACAAGGAACGCCCACGGCTGGAAAAGCTATCTTACCACTGCATCGCGGCTCTATAAATACTCGTTTGATGAACAGCTTTTAATCTACGCCCAGCGCCCGGACGCCACCGCCTGCGCCAGCATGGAACTGTGGAATGAGGATATGCGCCGCTGGGTCAAGGCCGGCTCCAAGGGCATTGCGCTCATCAATAAGGACGGCATCCGCCCGCGCCTGACCTATGTTTTCGATGTGGCGGACACCCGCCCGGTGCGGGGCGCAAGGATGCCCTATCTGTGGGAACTGAAAGACGAACACCACGCCGCCGTCCTGGATACGCTCGTGAAGCGGTACGGAGAAACGGAAAGCCAGGACATCGGGCAGGCGCTGATGGAACAGGCAAAACACGCGGTAGAGGAAGTGTACCCCGAACTTCTGGCCGACCTTGCCTACGACACCCAGGGCAGTCTTTTGGAGGAACTGGACGACCTTAACCTGGAAGTGCGTTTCCGCAACCTCCTGACGGCCAGCGTCCAGTACACGCTCCTCACCCGCTGCGGCCTAAACGCCGCCGACTATCTGGACGATGAAGATTTTGACGGCATCAGTGAATTTTCCACCCCCGCCGTCCTCCACCACTTAGGCAGCGCCGCCAGCGAAGTGTCCATGAATATGCTGCTGGAAGTGAAAAAGGGCATCCGGCAGGCAGAGAAAGAAAAAGCGCAGAACCGTCAAAAAAACAGGGAAAAAACCCTTGCAAAAGAGCCGGTGATCGGTTATACTAAAGGCAAGGAAGAATTTAGCACGTTAAAGCATGAAAGTGAAGAAAGGAGCATAGAAAATGGCAGAACTGGCATACAAGAAGATGGGCGATTACCAGATTCCCGACCTGATGATGGACGGGGAGGACGAGATGGAGGAAATGCCGCTGGGCAAGTACGGACGGATGCGGCAGACCTTTCTCCAGGAACGGCACAAGGGACGGTACACCTCGATGCTTCTGACCGGGCGGCTGGAAGCCCACCTGCGGGAGATCGACCAGCAGGCACAGGAACAGATAGACCGGATCGTGGCGGACTTAAAGAAACAGAACCACGTGGACGAAGCGATGAAAGCCCGCGACCAGATGGGATGGGTGCAGGCGGTCAACAGCTTCACCGCACAGGCGGAGGAAATGGTACTGAACGAGATCGTTTACAAGTAAATCAGGAAAACCAGCAGGCGGCGGGCGAACAGCCCGCCGTTTCTGCGTCTGCAAAGCCGGCATTTACACAGTTTTCCCTGTTCCCTACCGTGGAACAGCAGATTGAAACCATTGCCCATGTGCAGAAAACCGAGCAGGAACTCCGCCCCGCCGCTGCCGCCGGAAAAGTGACGGATGCCGTCATCGGGCGCGCCCTCACCAGCGGCAGCAATGAGCGAAACAGTATTTTGCGTATCGTGGCCTTTTTCCAGAAAGACCCGCCGGAAGAACTTGCCGCCGATTTTCTGCAAAAGGAATACCGCACCGGCGGCAAAGGGCTTAACATTGCGGGGCATGAGTATTCTTTGTGGTTCAGTCAAAGCGGCATCCACATCGCGCCGGGACGTTCTGCCGGGGGAGGTTCCCTTGTCACATGGAAGCAGGCGGCGGCACAGATTGGCCAGCTTCTGAAAGACGGCCAGTTTGCCAGCCAGGACAACATCGACGCGGCGCGGGACAACGAGTTTCGGGAACTGTCCGAAAAGCTGTGGTATCTGCGCCAGAATTTCAGCGACGAAGCAAGGGAAAAGGGCTTACTGCCCACCATTG
Source organism: Clostridiaceae bacterium (assembly GCA_009911065.1). Taxonomy (GTDB): domain Bacteria; phylum Bacillota; class Clostridia; order Lachnospirales; family Lachnospiraceae; genus Brotaphodocola. The sequence goes on from QXWR01000044.1 coordinate 28,785, forward strand.
ACGCGCTGTACGGCGGTTTCCCGGACAGCACGGAAAAGATTGCCGCACTCTTAAAAGACCCGTCAGAACGCGCCAAAATCGCGCAGGAGGTAAAGCAGCTTGCAAACGCCCATCAGCGGAACCCGGAACTGTTACGGTTCCGCCAGCAGATACCGCCCCATGATTTATATACCCGCCTGACCGATATGGATAAGCCGGTGACGGCATTTCAGGCGGCAGCGGGTTTTTCCCCTGCCCGTGGCGCATTTGTCACCGAGGATGAAATCACCCGCCAGCTCACCGGCGGCTCCGGGGTTTCCGAGGGCAAGTTCCGCATCTATTCCTACTTTATGCAGGGCCATGACGCCGCCGAGTGCATTGCCTTTCTGAAAAATGAATACGGCATCGGCGGGCATGGCTACATTGGATTTGACGAATGGCACGACGGCAAAGGAATCAAGCTGTCCCGCGCTGACGATTTTTCCGAGGGCAATTATGATACGGTCATGCTGAACTGGAAACAGATACACAAGCGGATTGCAGGACTAATCAAAGAAGATCGGTATCTGAACCGCAGGGAAAAGGCATATCTGCCGGAATATGAAAAAATGCGGCTTGCCCGGAGCCTGTATTCATTCCAATACTACGACCCCAACGATGCCAGCAAAACAATCCCCCGCGACTGGGATATTGACGCGGCAAAAAAGGTATTCCGCCCGCTGTTAGACGACCCAGAACAATGCGCAGCGCACTATGAAAAAATGGTGAAAGCCCTGGCAATGGTATCCCCGGACGAGCGCGCCTATTCCCTGATGGAGCCGGCACTCCAAAAAATGGGCGAATACCTGCGGGGCGAATACTCCTTATTCACCCCTCTGCCCGATGCCGTCTTGCAGGAGGAACGCCAGAAAAAGCAGGAGCAAAAACAGAAAGAAAAGGAAAGCGCCGGCAAGCATACGGAAGAACCCGCCGGCAGTCTTGCAGCGGCGGCAAAAGCCCTCTCCCGCAAGAAAAAGCCCGCCCCGCAAGAGGACAAAGAGGGCCAGCAGCTTACCCTGGATATGTTCGGGCTTTTGTCTGACCCCGCCACACCATCCACGCCGGAAATAGAACAGCCGCAGGCAGAGCCAGCCGCACCGGAAACAGCCGCAGCCGCCGAGCCGGATGTACCCGAAGCTACTGCAAACGCGGAGCCGGATATACCCGAAGCTGCCGTGAACACGGAACCGGAAAACCCTGCCGCCCGGTATGACCTGGGCTATGGACACATGGGCAACGGCCTGACGGTCTGGAACCGTTTGGAAGAAGTACACGGCGACTATAAAACTCTTGCCCATATCTATTCCGACCGCAGTATAGTCTTTTTCGACACGAAATTGCCGGAAGAAATCAACGAGAGAATCAGGGAAATCGCCGCCACCAGCGAAATGACCGTTTCCGCGACCCAGGACGCGCCGGTATTTTCCACGCCGCCCCAGGAGCCGGAACGGGTGCAGGATATGGAGCAGGCCAGAGAACCAGAACCAGAGCCGGAAAAGGCGCAGGACGCGCCCGTTTCGGACAATTCGGAGCCGGAAACCGCAGGCAGCAATATCGTACCATTCCCTGCGCCGGAGGACGGAACGGAACCCACCGGCGCGGGTGCAGGGCAGACACAGAAAACCCCTGAAACATCCGCCGCAGACGAGCCGAACCTTACGCCCAATGTAGAGGAATACCTGAACCTCAAAGCGGCGCATCCTGACAAGCTGGTAGGCGTTCAGGTGGGGGAAACCATCCTCTTTTACGGCACGGACGCAGAAGAAGCCGCGCCTGCCCTGGGAAGAAAAACCGTTACCCGCGAAATCCCCGATTTGGGGACAGTTTCCGTCACTGGCGCGGCTGGCTGGCAGTCTGTCCTGAAAAAGCTGCTGGAACACGGAAAAAGCGTGGTGCTTGCGCGGCCTGACGCAGAACGCGGCAAGGATGCGCCCTATGAAATCATCAAGGAGCGCAGCGCGGCGGATTATATCCCTGTCGGCATGGAACTGACCATTGACGGGCGGCTGATGAAGATTGACAGCGTGGACTACAACGCCGGAACCGTCAGCCTGCAAGATATGGAACTGCGGGGCTGGTTCCCCATTTTCCGCAGCGAAAGCATCCCCTTTGTGCGGCAGTTTGTGGAGGAACGGGAACAGCAGACCTTTGACCTTACCCCGGATGTTCCCCCTGCACCAGCAGAACCCAAGCCTGTGCCGGAACCGATGGAGATTGACGGCGGGCAGATTACCGAAACCCCGGCGCAGAAGCAGGCCCGCCGCCGCGCCCAGGAGGAAGTGGGCGGCAGGGTATTCCCCAGCAAGATTATTTTACAGCCCCTGCGGTTTGAACCAGAGCGCCACAACTTCCAGATTACGGATGAAAATTTAGGCGTGGGCGGTGAAAAAACCAAGTACCAGTACAACGTGGAAGCCATCCGCACCCTGAAACAGATTGAAGCCGAAAAACGCCTTGCCACACCGGAGGAACAGACTATTTTGTCCCGCTATGTGGGCTGGGGCGGCATTTCCCACGCCTTTGAGCCAAACGACCCCAAGTGGGCAAAGGAATACGCCGAACTGAAAGAACTGCTCACCCCTGCGGAGTACCAGTCTGCACAAAGCACGGTTCTCAATGCCCACTATACCAGCCCCACCGTTATCCAGGCAATCTACAACGCGGTGGAACAGATGGACTTTACGCCTGGGACAGTTTTGGAGCCGTCTATGGGTATCGGAAACTTTTTCGGGATGCTGCCGGAAAAATTGGCGGCGGCAAAACTCTATGGCGTGGAGCTGGACGACCTGACCGGGCGCATCGCAAAACAGCTATACCAAAAGGCGGATATTACAGTAGACGGCTTTGAGCGCACCGACCACCCGGACGATTTCTTTGACCTGGCGGTGGGAAACGTCCCCTTTGGCAGCTATCAGGTACATGACAAGCGGTACGACCGCCAGAACCTGATGATACACGACTATTTCATCACCAAAACGCTGGACAAGGTGCGTCCCGGCGGCATTGTGGCCTTTATCACCACCAAAGGCACGATGGACAAGAAAAACAGCAAAGTGCGGGAAGCGCTGGCGCAAAAAGCCGATTTATTAGGCGCAGTCCGACTGCCCAGCAATGCGTTCAAAGCCAACGCCGGAACCGAAGTCACCACGGACATCCTCTTTTTCCAAAAGCGCGACCGCATCCCGGAAAAACTCCCGGAATGGGTGGAGGCCGGGCAGACGGAGGACGGCATCCCCCTGAACCGCTACTATTTGGAACACCCGGAAATGGTGCTGGGGACAATGACAATGGGGCGCAGTATGTACGGCAATGAAACCGAAACCTCCTGCCAGCCCATCCCCGGCGCAGACCTTTCCAAGCAGCTTGCAGACGCTATCCGGCATATCGCACCGCCTGACCGGGAACTGCTGGAAGTGGATGCCGGGCAGGACGGGGAAGAACTGGAAAGCATCCCCGCCGACCCATCTGTACGCAATTTCAGTTACACCCTATCCAATGATAAGCTGTACTTCCGGGAAAATTCCCGCATGACGCAGGCCGTCATGGGTAAAACCCCCACGGAGCGCGTCAAGGGCATGATCGGCATCCGGGACAGCGCCCGCCGCCTGATCGACTTGCAGCTTGCCGGCGCGGACGATACCGAAATCCAGTCCGAGCAGGCAAAATTAAACCGGCTCTATGATGCGTTCAGCGCAAAATACGGGCTTCTTAACAGCACCGGCAACAAGCTGGCCTTTGAACAGGATTCCTCCTACCCGCTGCTCTGCTCCCTGGAAATCATCAACGAGGAGGGGAAACTGGAACGCAAGGCGGATATGTTCACCCGGCGCACCATCCAGACCCACCGCGCCGTTACCAGCGTGGACACGGCTGTGGAGGCGCTGGCGGTATCTATCGGGGAGAAAGCCTGCGTGGATTTGGGCTACATGGCGTCCCTGATGGGCGGCTCTGAAAAAATCCCGCAGATTGTGGAGGACTTAAAGGGCATCATCTTCAAAGACCCCTCCACCGGCCCCTTTGATATAGAGGACGGCGGCACACACTGGCACCAGGGCTGGCAGACGGCGGACGAATACCTTTCCGGCAACGTCCGGGCCAAGTTAGCGATTGCCCGCGCCGCCGCCAAGGAAAACCCGCAGTTTGCCGTCAACGCCGAAAAGCTGGAACAGGTGCAGCCCAAAGACCTGACCGCTTCTGAAATCAGCGTCCGGATCGGCGCGTCCTGGATAGACCCCAGGTATTACCAGCAGTTTATGTTTGAACTGCTCCACACGCCTGCATACTTGCAGGAGCGGAAAATCAAGCTGCAATATGCCCCCGTCACCGGCGAATGGAACGTGCAGGGCAAAAGCGCGGACAACCGGGATAACGTGCGCGTCTACGCCACCTACGGCACAAAGCGCATCAACGCTTATGAAATCTTTGAGCAGACCTTAAACCAGCGGGATGTGCGGATCTTCGATACAAAGATGGAGGACGGAAAGGAGGTGCGCGTCCTCAACGAAAAGCAGACCGCCATCGCCCAGCAGAAGCAGGAAGCCATGTGCGAAGCGTTCAAGGACTGGATTTTCAAAGACCCGGAGCGCCGGGAAACCCTTTGCAGGCGTTACAACGAGAAATTCAACTGCATCCGTCCCCGCGAATATGACGGTTCCCATATCCGTTTTGCGGGCATGAACCCGGAAATTGCCCTGCGTACCCATCAGGAAAACGCCGTGGCGCGGATGCTCTACGGAAAAAATTCACTGCTCGCCCACTGTGTAGGCGCGGGCAAGACCTTTGAAATGATTGCCGCCGCAATGGAGGGCAAGCGGCTGGGCCTGAACCAGAAATCCTTATTCGTCGTCCCCAACCACTTAACGGAACAATGGGGCGGCGATTTTTTGCGCCTTTACCCCGGCGCAAAGGTGCTGGTTGCCACGAAACGGGACTTTGAGCCTGCCCGCCGCAAGAAATTCTGCGCCCGTATCGCCACCGGCGACTATGACGCGGTGATTATCGGACACTCACAGTTTGAGAAAATCCCCCTCTCCCCGGAACGGCAGAAAGCCGTCATTGAGGGGCAGATCAGCGAAATCGTCACCGCCATTGCCGAAGCAAAAGCCGAGGACGGCGAGCGCTACACCATCAAGCAGATGGAGAAAACCAAGAAAAACCTGGAAGCCAAGCTGCAAAAGCTGGCGGACGGCAAGAAGAAAGACAGCGTTGTGACCTTTGAGGAATTGGGCGTTGACCGTCTGTTTGTGGACGAAGCCCACGGGTTTAAGAACCTCTTTTTACACACAAAAATGCGGAACGTGGCGGGGATTGCACAGACAGACGCGCAGAAATCCAGCGATATGTTTGCCAAATGCCGCTACATGGACGAAATCACCGGCGGGCGCGGCATCGTGTTCGCCACCGGAACCCCGGTCAGCAATTCAATGGTAGAATTATATACCATGATGCGCTACCTCCAGTTTGACACGTTGGAGCAGAACGGACACCGCCACTTTGACGCATGGGCGGCGGACTTTGGCGAAAAGGTCACGGCGATGGAATTAAAGCCGGAGGGCAGCGGCTTCCGCTCCAAGACAAGGTTTGCCAAGTTTTACAACCTGCCGGAACTGATTTCTATCTGGAAAGAAGCCGCCGACATCCAGACCGCCGATATGCTCAACCTCCCCGTGCCAAAAGCAGAATACATCACCGTTACCACGCAACCCAGCGGGTTCCAGAAAGAAATGGTGGAGGAACTTGGCGAGCGTGCGGAAAGTGTGCGCGGAGGCCAGGTTGACCCCCATATCGACAATATGTTGCGCATCACTTCGGACGGGCGCAAGCTGGCGCTGGATCAGCGGCTGCAAAACCCGCTCCTACCCGACGACCCGGACAGCAAGGTCAATGCCTGCGTGAAAAACATCGTGCAGGAATGGCAGGCCAGCACGGAGATTTCAGGGACACAGTTAGTGTTTTGCGACCTCAGCACACCCAAAGGCGACGGCTCATTCAACGTCTATGACGACATCAAGGAAAAGCTGATTGCCAAGGGCATCCCTGAAGCAGAAATCGCTTTTATCCATGACGCCAACACGGAAACCCAAAAGGCGGAACTGTTCGCCAAGGTGCGGCGGGGGCAGGTGCGTGTTTTGATCGGCTCCACGGCAAAAATGGGCGCAGGCACGAATGTGCAGAACCGCATTGTCGCGTCCCACGATCTCGATTGCCCCTGGCGTCCTGCCGATTTGGAGCAGCGCGCCGGCCGTTCTCTGCGCCAGGGAAACATGAATGCGTCGGTGAAAATGTTCAAGTATGTCACCAAAGGGACATTCGACGCTTACAACTGGGGGCTGGTGGAAAACAAGCAGAAATTTATCGGCCAGATCATGACCTCCAAAAGCCCCGCCCGCTCCGCCGAGGATGTGGACGCCACCGCCCTTTCCTACGCCGAGGTCAAGGCACTGGCTACCGGTGACGACCGCATCCGCGAAAAAATGGATTTGGATGTGCAGGTTTCCAAGCTGAAAATGCTCAAAGCCAACCACACCTCCCAGCAGTACGAAATGCAGGACAAGGCGCTGAAATACTACCCGCAGAAAATCGCGGAAACAAAGCTGCTAATCGAAGCGCTGACGGCGGATTTGCCAACGGTGCAGGCCCACCCGGTCAAGGACGATGCCTTTTCCATGACTGTCATGGGCCAGACCTACACGGAGCGCAAGGCGGCGGGCGAAGCGGTGATTAAGGCGTGTATGCTGATGGACGACCCGGAAAAAATCGTGGATTTGGGCGAATTTCGCGGCTTCCCCATGCAGCTCAGGTGTGACGGCAGCAAATTCCGCGTCACCATGAAGCAGAACCTGACCTACTCCGCCGAACTGTCCGACGATGCAGTGGGCAACGTCACCCGCATTAACAATGCACTGGAAAGCCTGTCGGAACGGCTGGACGCGCAAAAGGCGCGGCTTACCACACTGGAAAGCGAACTGGAAAACGCCAAAGAAGAAGCCGACCGGCCATTCCCAAAAGAAGAAGAACTGCGGGAAAAATCCGCCCGCTTAAACCAGCTTAACCGGGAGCTGTCCAGGCCGGACAAAAAGGAGGATGAGCAGGAGGTTGAAGAAAGCCCTGATTTGGAGGACGCCGGAGAACCCGCGCCGGTTGTGCCGATGCCCGCTGCGGCGGCTGGCCATAAACCCTCTATCCGTCAGGCACTCCGTAACTATGAACCGCCCGCGCCGGTACAGTCCGGCATGGAGCGCACCCCGCGAAAGGAGGCGGTGCTGTGAGGGCAAAGGAGGGGCGCACGGTGGGGCTGTTCACCAAAGTTTCCCCGGAAGAAAAGGCGGCGATTGACCGCAAAATGGAACTGCTGGGGACTTCCAACCTGCGGGCATACCTGCGGAAAATGGCGGTGGACGGCTACATTGTGCAGCTTGACATGGGCGCGGTGCTGGAACTGGTAAAGCTGCTGCGCTCCGTTTCCAGCAACGTCAACCAGATCGCCCGCCGCTGCAACAGCACCCACAACCTGTATGAGCAGGATGTGGAGGACTTGCGGCAGGGCTACGCTGAAATCTGGCAGGGCGTGAGCGACCTGCTGAAGAAATTTGAAGCACTGTAAACAACTGCGGCGGGAGCGATTTTTCTTTTGCTCCCGCCGCTTATTTTTATATCTGGAGGTGATACCTTGGCAGGCGTAACCAAAGAGCAGATTGCAAAAGCAAAGGAATGGGACTTGCTCTCTTATTTGCAGGCTTATGAGCCGCAGGAACTGAAAAAAAGCGGCCCCCGCGAATACTGCACCAGAACCCATGACAGCTTAAAAATCTCCAACGGGAAATGGTGCTGGAACAGCCGGGGCATCGGCGGTCGCACGGCGCTTGATTATCTGATTAAGGTGCGCGGCATGGACTTTGTGGGCGCGGTGGAAACCCTGTGCGGGTACTCTGCGCCGCCGCCCGTAAAGCAGACGTTCACAAAACCCACGAAGCCGCAAAAGCCGTTTAAGCTGCCCGAAGCCAGCCGGTGCGCGTCCGCCGTGGTGGGCTATTTGCAGGATCGCGGCATTGACCCGGAACTGCTTGGCGTGTGCATGGAAGCCGGGATTTTATACGAAAGCCGCCGGTATCAGAACTGCGTCTTTGTGGGGCGCGATATGCAGGGGAACGCCCGCGCTGCCAGCCTGCGGGGGACGCGGGACGGCTTCCGTATGGATGTGGAGGGAAGCGACAAACGGTACAGCTTCTGCCTGCCCGCCAGCCGCCCGGACTGTCCCCGGCTGGCGGTGGCGGAAAGCCCCATTGACGCGCTCTCCCTCGCCACGCTGGTAAAGCTGTCCGGCGGCGAACCACGGGACAGCCACTATTTATCCCTGGGCGGAACCGGCCCCCGCGCCCTGATGCAGTTTCTTCACGACCACCCCCATGTTACACAGATCAGCCTTTGCCTGGACAACGACAAGGCCGGCTTGAAAGGTATCGAACGGCTCACGCAGGAAATCCAGAACAACGCGGAACTTTCCGGGCGGGTAAAACTGGTTTACCCCAACCCGCCGAAGCAGGGCAAAGACTACAACGAGTTTCTCTGCATCCACGTGAAAGCGGCACGGACGGCACAGCGGCAGCGGGACGGGGCGCGGTAACGCTATTTAATTTCCGGCTCTAAATTTTCAAATTCGGGCGCATCGAAAAAATCTATCAGCGTCATATCCAAACCGTCGCATATTTTCTTGATGGTTGAAATTTTCGGGTCGGTACTCTTGCCATACAAGATGTTTTTGACGGAGGATGGCGGCAGCGCCGACATCGTAGCCAGTTTGTTGATGGTAATGCTGCGCTCCGCACATAAACGGAGTATCCGGGTCTTAATCGCTGAAATCGTATCCATAGCTGTATCCTGCCCCCTTTTTTATCAAGCATACAAAATATGGCTTGCAAAAGTAGGCTACCCATGCTACTATTTAGGCTATGGATAGCCTTTTTTAGAAAGGAGGAACCTTTGGCTATTTCCAACATTTTACCACGAAAGATTATGAAAAACCGCACCCGTCAGCAGTCAATGGCAGAACGCCACGACTATGACCAGAAAGAAGAAAAGACAGACGGCGGCGAACTGGTTTCCTCCTATATGTGCAGCCCGGAAACTGCCGCCGAAGAATTTGAAATCAGCAAAAAACTGTACGCCCAGCTTACCGGGCGCAGCCAGTCAGAAAAGCACGACATTATTATGTACCGCATTATCCAGTCATTCAAGCCTGATGAAGTCAGCCCGGAGGAGGCGCACAAAATCGGCTGCGAGCTGGCGATGAAATTTACCGGCGGGCAGCATCAGTTTGTGGTGGCCACCCACACGGATAAGCGCCACATCCATACCCACATTGAATTTAACAGCACCAACCTAAACTGTGACGCAAAATTCCAGAACGTGAAAAATTCCGCTTTTATCCTGCGGCGCATGAACGATGAACTGTGCCGCGCCCACGGCCTTTCGGTAATTGAGAATCCGAAGAAAAAAGCCAAGTCCCAAAAGGAAATGGCGGCGGCGCAGTATGGCATCAGCCACAAGAAGCAGTTACAGCAGACCATTGACAAGGTGCTGCCGGAGTGCAATCATTATGAGGAGTTTCTGGCAAAGATGCGGGCTGAGGGATATGAGGTTGTGGACGGCAAAAATCCCGGCTTCCGTCTGCCCGGATGGGAGCGCCCTGCAAGGGTGAACCGGCTGGGCGGCGATTATACCAAGACCGCCCTGCGCGCCAGAATTACCAGCCAGCGCGGGCGTTTGGCGGCAGGAAAAACAGCGCCGAAACGAACCGGCAGAAAGGTCAATCTCCTGATTGACATTCAGGCGAAACTTGCCGCCGGAAAAGGCGCAGGCTATGAACGCTGGGCGAAAATTTTCAACCTGAAAGAAGCGGCGAAAACACTGAATTTCCTGATGGAAAACGGACTAACCGATTATGACGAACTGGCGCTTCGGGCAGCGCAGGCCGAGGACGGTTTCAATGCGGCTTCACAAAAAATCAAACAGTTGGAGGCGCGGATGGCAGGCGTGGCAAAGTTAAAAACCCACATCATCCAGTATTCCAAAACGCGGGAAGTCTACGCGGCTTATAAGAAGTCCCGCCACAAGAAAGAATTTCTCGCGGAGCATGGCGCGGAGATTGCCCAGCATGAAGCCGCGAAGAAAGCCTTTGACGCTCTGGACGGCAAGGCCATTCCCAAAGTGGCGCAGCTTTCAGCGGAATATGCCGCGCTGCTGGAAGAAAAACGGGAACAGTACGAACAGTACAAGGCGCTGCGGCAGGATATGATTACCTACCAGACCGCACTCCGCAACGTGGATAAGATTTTAGGATTGGAACCGCCGGAGCAGGCGCAGGAAAAAGAACAGCCCAAACCGGAACGGTGACGCAAAAGTGCCGCCCCTTTCCAACCGGGACGGCACTACTTTTTTTGCAGCATTTGTTTTGCTTAACCGGCAGACGGGCGGCAGGATTTGTTTTTAAGTATTCGCTAATAAGCAATAATAAAATACGAAAGGGGAACAGAAATGGAACTGAACTATTTTAAGGACAGGCTTTTTGATTTACTGAATGACAGCGAGGGGATGGGGATTGCCGACCTGAACACAGACGAGCGGAACGGATTACTTACTGTCATGACTGACGACGGGAATGTATTTGAAATCGTATGCCGGCAGGCAGCGGGAAAGGGGGACGGATGGATGACCGCAAGCTGACTGTATGTTACGGGCGTGGCAATTACAAGCAGGCTCCGCCGCAGATTGTTTTACAAGGAAAATGGCTGGAACAGACCGGATTTTCCGCTGGGGACAAAATCATCGTGAAATGCCAGCAGGGACAGCTTATCATCACAAAGAACGGAACAAAGAAAGATTCAGAGGAATAAAATTTTCTGTCAATCTCGGAAACCTCCTAACGGCGCAAAATGCGCCGCCCCTCTCCTGCGCGGATGTGCAGGAGGAAGCGACCGCAGGGAGCGCAAAGCCACGCCGATAGGCGTGTTCGGCCGGACACGCAGGCGGACGCCTGGGGCTTGGGGGAACCCCAACAAGCGAGCCGGAATATCCCAAAAGGATATTCCGGCTCATTGCTTGCCTACGTTATCGGAAATTTCCTATAACCACGTTGTCCCGCACTCTGGGACAACCCACGCACTTCGGAGGCTTGGGGTATCTGTCAAGGCTTGTTTTGAGCAGATAACATGACCGAAACATAAAACATCCCGTCTTTCCATTCAAAGCGGGTATCGCCGCTGTAACGCTCCACAGTCACCCGTACCGATTCCGTCCCAACGCCAAAGCCATCGTGACTGGAGGAAAGGAACCGCCCGTCATCGGACTTTGGCGGCTGGTCGCTGGTATTGTCCAGCGTCAGATAAAGGGCCTGCTTTCCCTGCTGGCGGATATGCAGGCGAATGATGCGGGGCGCTTTGGAACCGGCGCAGGCATCAATGGCGTTTTCCAGCAGGTTCCCCAAAAGGGCGCAGAACTCCGGCTGTGGGATGATGGTTTCTTCCTCCATCTGGACAGAAACCTCCATATCGGTCTGCTGCCTCACCGCCTGCTCCCCATAGTAATGCAGTACGGCATCCACCGCATAATTTTTGCAGAACCGGCGGACTGCATCCGGCGGCAGGCTTTCCCCATAGGCTTTCACATACTCCGCAACCCTGTCTATATCACCGCTCTCCACACAGCCCTGCAATGCCTTGAAATGCTGGCGCAGATCATGGCGGGCGCGCCGGGTGTCCTCAATGCTCTTTTGCAGGATGCGGTACTGGGCGGCCTGCATCTGCAAAAAACGGTTCTCCTGCGTCAGACGCATATTCTTTGTCAGCCCCCTTGCCATCCAGTAAAACAGCGCGTAACAAAACAGCAGCAGCGCCAGAAGCGCCAGCATCAGAACCGGATAAAACATCATAACCCGGTTTGTGTAAAGAGTGGAATATTCCTGGGGCCGCATGGCAATGTTCAGGCTCAGGAACACCACCGGAAGAATCCAGAATACATACCATGTCCCCGGCATTTCAATTTCATCCAGAAGCCATCTTGCGGCATGGGTGGCCGGATACCACATAAGCCCCAGCAGCGTCCAGCAAAACAGGGCATAGGCCGCTGCCCCGCCCAGAGAAAAAACCACAGGGCCGCTTTTGGGCGAAAGCAGGGTGTCCGCCAGGACTGCCAGATTTCTCAAAGTGGAAAACGTCCCGCAGACCGCCAGAAATACGCTGACGGTTTTCCAGTAAGACAGCGTGATTGTCCGGCAGTAAAACAGGGCAGACAGCGCCAGCGAGGGAACCAGCCAGAGGTTCGTATCCCACCGAAATCTGTAACAGGCAGCGCCGCCCGCAACAGCCCACAGCAACAGAGCGGGGATTCCCCACAAAGCGATCCGTCTGCCCTTTCCATTCAGGTGTCCTTTCATGGGCAGATAACACAAAACAGCGCCGGGGATTATAACCGAAAGCTCCAGCATAGGGCGGAGAACTGTATCATTTCCCATCTCTAATGCCCTCCTCTCATCCGGGCATAAGTAAAAGCGAGAAACTGTTCCCGCACCTCCCGGTATTTTAACCGGCTGATTGGAACCGCTGTCCCGTTTTTCAAAAGAAAACGGTCAGCCAGCAGCTCCTCCACCTGCTCGAAATTGACCAGGACGCCCCGCGTACAGTCACAGAAATAGGGATAGTCCAGCAGCAAAGCCGCAAAATCCGCCTGCCGCATGGGGACGGTTATCTTTTCCCCGCTGGTGATATGGACTTCCACACAGCGTCCGCAGTATTCCGTATGGGTAATCTGGTGAAGCAGGAGCGGCTGCTGTCCTGCCGCGCCCGGAACCATCACACACTGGTTCTGTTCCAGAAGCTTTGCCCCGCACCGGGTCAGGGCCTGTGCCAGCTTTTCATAGGAATAGGGCTTGACCAGGTAAAATGCCGCCGCCACATCATAGCTGTCCACAGCAAATTCCTTGGTGGTTGTCGTAAAGATTAGCTGGCAGGCATCATCCTGCTCCCGGATTTTTTTCGCCGCTTCCATGCCGGTCATGCCGGACATATAAATATCCAGAAAAATCACATCAAAGGTATCCGGGGCAAAGCCTGCAAGCAGGGCTTCGCCGCTTTCAAAAACTGCCGGGGCCGGAACCAGGACAATCCCCTGCTCCCGCGCCCAGCGGCAGATAAATTCCCGCAGTTTCCCAGCGTCTGCGGAAAGGTCGTCTGCAATGGCAATCCGCATCATTTTCGCCTCCTAACACAAAAGACTTCGTTTGTCAAGACCCATTATACCATATTTTCAGCGTCCTGACCTACATCTCATGCAGATTTTTGACATCTCATGCAGAGCCTATTGACAAGAACGGGAAAAACGCTATGCTAAATATATAACCGATTCCTTAAAAGGGTCGGTTTTTTTGATGCCATTTTTTCATTTTTATGTACTGCGGAAAGGAGGAGCCGGATTGAGGATTGCACTTTATAATGAAAACCCCGGAGAGCTGAAAGCGCTGGCAGGGCAGCTTGACCGGTGCGCCAGGGAACACCTGCGTTTTGCGGAAATCGTCCCCTATGCCAGACAGGAGGATTTTTGCAGCATGGTGCGGGACGGGCCGGACTTTGACCTGTTTGTGGTGGCGCAGGACGGCACGTTCAGCCTGGAGGTGGTGGAACTGCTGCGGGAGGAACGGCCAAAGGCGCGGATTTTCTGGTTTTCTGACCTGGACTTCGCCCTGCGCGCCTACCGCTACAACGCGGACTGGTTCGGGCGAAAGCCGGTTGCCCTGCCCGCCATGCAGAAAGCCTTTGGGCAGCTTCTACGCCGCAGAGGGCAGCTTATGACGCAAAACACAAATGCTTTGTGAGCCGCCCGTCCCAAAACCAAAAAGCGCCTGCCCAGGGCGCGGGATTCATCCAAACACAGGGAATTGTGAACCATACATTTTTCAAAATATCAGGAGGGCATTTTATGAGAAACAAGTTAAGGAGGCCGTTGGCGTTCCTGCTGTCTGCGGTGATGATTGTCACCATGTCAGGAACTCCGGTTCATGCGGTGGCAGACAGAGGACTGGACCTATGTCAATACGTTGGACAAAAAAAGTCGAAAGATTATGCTGTTTTTTTAAGTTCCTCATCCTCCTTTTGCTGTGGTGTCAAATAACCAATAGAGCTATGTATCCGCTTACGGTTATACCAGCCTTCTATGTATT
>QXWR01000045.1 GCA_009911065.1 Clostridiaceae bacterium
GCTTACAAAAATATGGGGTTTGATATGAACGATTATCCCAATGCTTATCATCAATATGAAAATGAGATTACTTTGCCTCTTCACACTTGTCTGACAAGTAAACAGGTGGAGTATGTGACGGAGAGGTTTTCTTGTTTGTTAATGTCAAAACAGACCATGAACACAGGAAGAAAAAGTTAGAAAACGGGCAGCAAACGATCATGAAGCTGTCTAGTATAACTCGATTAGAGGAGAGAAATGAAACGACATGGCATGTTATGCAAATGGGAGGAGCTTCCGGAGTTTATGCGGACAAAAGAGGTTTTTCCTTACTACAAAGCCTTGAAAAGCCATTTCATTGGACTTTTTATAAAACGGATTTTTGATTTTTTTATATCAACCATCCTGCTTTTTTTGCTGGTTCCGGTTTTTCTGATTGTGGCTCTGTGGATTAAGCTGGACACCAAAGGACCTATTTTTTATACCCAAAAGAGGGTGACACAATATGGAAGAATTTTCTGGATTTATAAATTCCGTACCATGGCAGAGAATGCAGATCAGGCAGGCAGTCTGGTGACAGTTGGCCAAGATCCGCGGATTACAAGGGCTGGGAGATGGCTGCGGAAATATCGATTGGATGAGCTGCCTCAGCTTATGAATATTTGGAAGGGGGAAATGAGTTTTGTGGGAACCAGACCGGAGGTGGTCCGGTATGTAAAGCAATATACAAAGGAAATGTACGCCACTTTGCTGATGCCGGCAGGAGTGACTTCCAGGGCAAGCATTGTGTTTAAGGATGAGGACCGTCTGTTGGAGAAAGGGATGAGAGAGACAAAAGAAAAGACCTCTCCAGATGAAATTTATGTTCAGAAAATTTTGCCGGAAAAAATGAAATATAATCTGGATGCATTGAAAGAATTTTGCTTTTTGGAGGAACTTGGTTTGATGTGTGGAACAATCAAAAAAGTGTTGGGGAAAGAGGGTTAAAGCATTTTTCAGACACGCTCCAGGAAAAACAGGAAAAAGAAAAGACGGAGGAAAACATTTGAAGGTTCAATTATACCATGAAGTCCATGACATATGGCCGGAAACTTTGACTACAATTGGAAATATGTCCAAACGGCATCCATTTGTCCAAATCCTTCAGATGGCAGAGGACAGCGCTTATAAAAATTCAGACAAAGTTATTTCCATGATGCCTTATGCAGGCCAGCATATGATGGTCCATGGAATGGAAAAGGAGAAATTTATTTACATTCCCAATGGAATAGCCGAGTCAGAATGGAAGGGCAGGGAACGGATTCCCGTAGGTCATCAGGCAGTTTTTGAGAAACTGAAGGAACAACAAAAATTTATTGTCGGCTATTTTGGCGGACACGCATTGTCCAATAGCCTAGATGTTCTTCTGGCCTGTGCAAAAAGGCTAAAGGATAATCCCAAATTTGCTTTTGTTCTGGCAGGAGATGGGGTGGAAAAGCCAAAGTTGATGGAGACAGCCAAAAGAGAAAGGCTGGAAAACGTGTGGTTTTTAGATTCTGTGGCAAAGATTCAGGTCCCGGATTTATTAACCTATTTTGATTGTATATTTATCAGCACAAAGGATTCGCCTTTGTATCGATATGGTATCAATATGAACAAGATGTTTGATGCCATGATGGGTGGGAAGCCCATAATTTTAAGCGTGACCACAAAAAGAACACCTGTGGAAGAATACCAATGTGGCTATGTAACGAAAGCCGGAGAGATCGATAAAATAGTAAAATCCATAATGGATTTGGCCTGTATGGAACCAGAATGCCGCAGAAAAATGGGAGAGCAGGGGAAAAAGGCCATAGAGGAAAATTTTACTTACAGGAAGCTGGCAGGAAAACTGGAAAAGGTGTGGGCAGGATGAATATTGTATTAATTAACCATTATGCTGGTTCGGTAGATATGGGAATGGAATTTCGTCCCTACTATATGGCCAAGGAGTGGATTCGGCACGGACACAGGGTAGATATTATTGCTGCGGATTATTCCCATTTGCGGCAGAAAAATCCAAAGGTGGCAAGAGACTGGCAGGAAGAGGTAATTGACGGAATCCATTACCACTGGATTCGGACCATTTCCTATGAAGGAAACGGGGTAAAGCGGGCGATTACGATGTTTCAGTTTGTAGGAAAAATCTGGTTGCGGGCAAAGTGGATTGCAAAAAGATGGAAGCCAGATGTAATTATCACTTCCTCCACTTATCCTTTGGATACCTATGCAGGACAGCGGATCAAAAAATACCGAACAGCGGAGCAGAAGAGAGCTGAAAGGATTCCTAAGACCGTGCGGGGGGGGGTAATTCTGATTCATGAGGTGCATGATATGTGGCCATTGTCACCAGTTGTTTTAGGAGGAATGTCAGAAAAACATCCCTTTATTCAGATGATGCAGGCAGCAGAAAATTCTTTTTGCCGAAAATCAGACCGGGTGGTTTCTTTGCTTCCCTATGCCAAAAAATATTTTGCAGCCCATGGAATGGGTCCGGAAAAATTTTATACCATTGCCAATGGAGTGGTAGTGGAGGATTGGGAAAATCCGGAACCGTTGCCAAAACCGCTGAGAATCAAGCTGTCCAAATGGAAGGAAGAAGAGAAATTTATTTTATGCTTTTTTGGCAGTCACACCTCTAGCTATAATTTGGACAATCTAATTCGGGCGGTTAAGCAGCTTCCGGATGAACGAATCCAGGTGCTTTTTGTAGGAGAAGGAACCTACAAAAAGCATTTGCAGAAAATGGCTGCAGAAGATTCAAAGACAAAGAGCCGGTTTTGGTTTCATCCTTATATTCCCAAGCGATCCATACCAAGTTTGATTCAGCAGGTGGATGGAGTTTATATTGGGATACAGCCCTGTATTTTACAAAAGTACGGAATTTGCATGAATAAGCTTTTCGATGCCATGATGGGTGGAAAACCGATTCTTTTTTCGGCTGCATTTCCTAATAATTATGTAAATCAGTATCAATGCGGAATCACGGTTGCTCCGGAGGATACTGCAGGTCTGACAAAAGCAATAAAACGGCTTCGGGATATGAGTGAAGAGGAGAGGGAATGCATGGGAGAAAACGGACGCAGGGCGGTAAAGGAGGAGTTTACTTATGACCGACTGGCAGAGCAGTTTGAAAAGGTGTTTAACGGATTTTTGTCTGTGTAGAGGAAAAGAGTAAGTATGGAGGAAAATAGTTTAGATATGAAACAGAAGCTTTTAGATAAAATTGCATCAAAGGAAATTGTGGTAGGGGTAGTTGGTATGGGATACGTGGGACTTCCTCTGGCAGTGGAGAAGGCCAAAGCGGGATTTAAAACCATTGGTTTTGATGTTCAAACGGAGAAAGTCCGGTTCGTGAATGAGGGACATAACTATATTGGAGATGTGGTGGACCAAGATTTAAAACAGTTGGTGGAGGCAGGAACTCTTTCTGCAACCGCTGACTTTTCTTTTATAAAGGAAGTGGATTTTGTGGCAATTTGTGTTCCCACTCCTTTAGACCAGCATCAGCAGCCGGATATCAGCTATGTGCGAGATTCGTCCAGAGAGATTGCAAAGTATTTGAAAAAGGAAAGCATGGTTGTTTTGGAATCCACCACGTATCCAGGAACAACAGAGGAGCTGGTAAAGACGATTTTAGAGGAAGGGTCTGGCCTTATTTGTGGAAGGGATTTTTACTTGGGATTTTCTCCAGAACGGGTGGACCCAGGCAATCTAATTTATAAAACAAAGAATACGCCTAAAGTGGTGGGAGCCATTGGGGCGGAGGCAACGGAAGTTATTGCAGCCATGTATCGTGCGGTTTTAGATGGGGATGTGTACGAGGTGTCCTCTCCGGCAGTGGCAGAGATGGAAAAGATTCTGGAAAATACCTACCGCAACATTAACATTGGCCTGGTGAATGAATTGTCTATGTTGTGCAACCGAATGGGAATCAGTGTGTGGGAAGTGATTGATGCGGCAAAGACAAAACCGTATGGATTTCAGGCATTTTATCCAGGGCCAGGTCTTGGAGGACATTGCATTCCCTTAGATCCTTATTATCTGTCCTGGAAAGCACGAGAATACGGGTTCCATACTTCCATGATTGAAAGCTCCATGATGATCAATGACAAAATGCCTGAGTACTGTGTGGAGCGGGCGGGAAGGCTTTTGAACCATCAGGAGAAGCCTTTAAAAAATTCAAAAATTCTGGTTCTTGGAGTTGCCTATAAGCAGGATATTGATGACTACCGGGAAAGTCCGGCTCTCCGTGTGATTGAAGAGCTGGAAAAGGAAGAGGCGAAAGTGGATTATTACGATCCCTTTGTGGTCCAATACAAGGCCAAAGGGAGAATTGTGAAAGGGCTTTTAGAATTATCTCCGGATATTGTGAGGGAATATGATTTAGTTATCATTACCACTGCCCACACCAATGTGGATTATGAGATGGTGCAGGCCAATGCCAAAGCAATTTTTGACACAAAAAATGTGATGAAAAAGATTGAGATGCGGGAAAATATTGAAGTTTTGTAAGGAAAACACGTAAGAAAGAAGGGCGGGAATGAAGATTGTAACCATTGTGGGAGCAAGGCCGCAGTTTATTAAGGCAGCAGCCTTTTCCAGAGCAGTGAAAGGGCGTCATACAGAAGTTTTAATACATACCGGACAGCACTTTGATTCCAACATGTCCGATATATTTTTTCAGGAGCTTGATATTCCAAAACCAGCTTATCATTTGGGAATTTCAGGGGGGAGCCATGGAAAAATGACCGGAGCTATGATAGCTGGAATTGAGGAAGTTTTAATCAGGGAAAGGCCAGACTGGACGCTGGTTTATGGAGATACCAATTCTACCATGGCCGGAGCTATAGCAGCAGTGAAGCTGGGGATTCCGGTTGCCCATGTGGAGGCCAGGATTCGCCTGGGAACCCTGTCAAATCCGGAAGAGGTGAACCGTATTGTGACAGACCATGTTTCCCGGATTTTGTTTGTTCCTACGGATGTGGAGCTTCAGAATCTTCAGAAGGAAAATTTAGATGCAGATGCTCATGTGGTTGGCAACATTATGTATGATTCCTATTTGTATTGTATGAATCAGATTGAGGAAATGACCCAAATCCATCTTTATGATCGGAAAGGACACCAGATTGATTTGCCAGAAAGGTATTATTATCTGACCTGCCACCGACAGGAAAATACTTATGATGATATTCCTTTAAGAGAGATATTAAAAGCGATGAATGAACTGGAATTTCCATCTGTTTATCCAATCCATCCAAGGAACCAGGAGCGTGTGGAGCGTCTTTGTTTGGAAAATCATTTTGAAAAGATTCGGTTTATTCAGCCAGTGGGGTATCGGGAGTCTTTGTATCTTTTGAAGCATTGTGAGAAGGTAGTTACTGATTCAGGAGGACTGCAGTGTGAGGCGTTTTATGCAAAAAAGCAGTGTGTGACGGTCTTTGACCGGGTTTGCTGGCCTCAAACCATGGTGGGAAACCGGAACCAGCTGTCCAAAGCAAAAGCGGAGGAAATCCTGGACAGACTCAGTCAGGTTCAGGAGATTCAAAAAGATTATCAGCCGTTTGGAGATGGACATACAGCAGAGAAAGTGATTGGGATTTTGGAAAAATTCTATGATTCTGCGTATTTGAGCGCTGGTGCTGTTTAGGAGGCTATTGAAGATTCCAAATTATTTGGTTTATTGGGTATATTGCCGCATAATTACGATGAAAGAAAAATAGCAGGAGTGAGGATTATGAAATACGCATTGATTGGGTGTGGAAGGATTTCTACAAATCATATTAAGGCGGCTCTCGAAAATGGCCTGGAGATTGTGGGAATCTGCGATGTAGTTCCGGATCGTATGCAGGCTCTTTTGGAAAAGCACAACCTTTTGAAAGACACAACCATTGAGCGGTTTACCGATTACAGAAGAATGATTGCAGAGGTAAAACCACAACTGGTAAGTATTGCAACCGAGAGCGGACTCCATGGGGAGATTGCTCTTTTTTGTATAGAACAGGGAGTTCATGTGATTATTGAAAAGCCTATGGCCATGAGCATGGAGGAGGCGGAAAAGATTCTTCGTTTGTCGAAGGAAAAGCAGGTAAAAGTGAGCGCTTGCCATCAGAACCGATTTAACGTGGCAGTGCAAGAGCTTCGAAAAGCATTGGAGGAAGGCCGGTTTGGTCAGCTGTCCCATGGCTCAGTTCATGTGAGGTGGAACCGCAGCCGGGATTATTACAGACAGGCGCCCTGGAGAGGAACTTGGGAACAGGATGGGGGAGCTTTGATGAACCAATGTATTCATGGAATCGATCTGCTTCGCTGGATGTTTGGAGGAGGGATCGAAGAGGTCTATGGGCAGACTCGCCGCCAGCTCCATGATTATTTGGAAGCAGAGGATGTGGGCGTGGCAGTGGTTCGTTTTAAGAATGGGTCCATAGCTACCATAGAAGGAACCACCAATGTATATCCGCAAAATTTGGAAGAGACGTTGTATGTGTTTGGGGAAAAAGGCACGGTGAAGTTGGGCGGGAAATCTACCAATACCATTGATGTGTGGAATTTTGCAGATGAGACAAAGGCAGATGAAGAAAAGAAAAGCCTGAAAGAAGCAGTGAAGAATGTGTATGGGAACGGCCATACCAGCCTTTTTGCGGATATGATTCAAGCGATCCAGGAAAACCGAAGGCCGTATGTGGACGGGTATGCAGGACGTGATGCTCTGGAACTGGTGCTGGCAATTTATAAGAGTCAGAAGGAGGGGAAGCCGGTGAAGCTGCCGTTAAAGAGTTTTTCCAGTCGGGAGATGGAAGGGATGTTTAAGGGAAGGAAAGGGGAAAAAGATGGAGATTGGTGTTTTAACCTATACGGCGGCCCATCGGAAAACGTATGATACCTTATGTTTTTTAAAGGCTAAAGGATATGAAGACGTGGAGGTTTATGGAGTGCCTTTTCATTACACCAAAAGTTTTCAACCACTTTATTCACATCGGCCGGAACCCATGGCTTCCTGCCCTGGAATAGAAGAATTATGCAGAGCTTTTGGATACAGATTTTATTCGGGGGGGGGGGGTACGCGGAATTTGACATAAAAGAGGAACGAATCCTTCTTTTATGTGGCGCAGGGATTCTCCCAGGGAATTTCGTCCATAGATATCGGATTATCAATTCCCATCCTGGATACCTTCCCTACTCAAGAGGATTGGATGCACTCAAATGGGCGATTGTGGATGGATTTCCAATCGGAGTAACCACCCATTTTCTTGGACAGGAAACCGATGGGGGAGAGATTCTTGAGCGGAGAATCGTTCCTGTCCGATATGCGGATACATTCCATGCAGTTGCTCAGAGAGTTTATGAGACGGAAATCGAAATGCTGGTGGGTGCTTTAGAGAAGACGAATGAAATTCACGAATTTGTGGATGGAAGCAGTTATCCGGTTCACCGGAGGATGCCTCACTACATAGAAATACGGCTGATGGAAAGGTTTGAGGAACTGAGGAGAATGGCGGCGTATTAATTCTGCAAAGCTTATGTCTGTTTTTATACATGCAAGCAGTTATATTGATGAAAATGTGGAAATTGGAGAAGGGACAAAGATCTGGCATTTTTGTCACATTCAGAATGGAGCAAGGATAGGAAAAAACTGCGTCCTTGGGCAGAATGTAAATATTTCCAATCGTGTGAAGATTGGGAATTATGTGAAAATTCAGAACAATGTTTCCATCTATGAAGGGGTGGAGTTGGAGGATGGTGTGTTTTGCGGGCCTTCCTGTGTGTTTACAAACGATTTAACGCCAAGAGCAGAGTTCCCCAAAGGAAGTAAGGGGTATGTGAAGACCTTGGTAAAGCATGGGGCCAGTATTGGCGCCAATGCCACGATTGTCTGTGGGATTACCATTGGAGAATATGCGATGGTGGCCGCTGGGGCGGTGGTGACAAAGGATGTGCCGGATTTTGCTTTGGTGGCAGGGGTGCCGGCGAAAGTTGTGGGGGGAGTGGATCAATTTGGAAGGGTTCGAAAAGAGATGGATTGTAAAAATGAAAATACTTGAGATTTCAGGTTTTTTAAGGTGGGAAAAAGTATGAAAAGTGTGTTGGTTCTGTCAGCAGATTACCCAGATACTACAGGGCGGGTTCCCTTGATGTATGTGCATACAAGAAATAAATATTATATTCAGCATAATATTGATGTGACTGTACTTAATTTTCATACGGATTACAATTATGTATTAGATGGAATAAAAGTGATTTCCCTGAATTCATATGAGAATAATTTAGATACCTATGATACTTTGATTCTTCATGCTGCAAATCTGAGAAATCATTATCGTTTTTTGCGCAAATATGAAAAACGGTTTTCTCATTTGATTTTCTTCTTTCATGGACATGAGGTTTTAAGGTTGAATAAGGCCTATCCAAAACCCTATGATTTTGTGGAGAAAAACGGATATCTGCATGATATGGCACAGGAGATTTATGACTCATTTAAGCTGCATATATGGAGAAAATATTTGCCCACAATAGCGCCAAAATCAGATTTTATATTTGTAAGCAATTGGTTTTTTAGAGAGTTTGAGAAATATATGCGACTTACAAAAAAAGATTTGTTAGACCATGTTCATATAATTCATAACAGTGTAGGAAAAGTTTTTGAGGAGAATACTTACCAATTTAAAAATGAAAAAAGATATGATTTTATTACCGTTAGAAGTGTTATGGATAATTCAAAATATTGTATTGATTTGGTCACGAAGTTTGCCAGAAAGTATCCTCAATATCTATTTTTGATTATTGGATGTGGAAATTATTTTCGATTCAATAAGAAACCTGAAAATGTGGTATGGATCGACAAAGTTGTGAAGCATCAAGAGCTTTTAGAATATCTGAATCAAAGCAGATGCGGTCTGTTTCCAACTAGATTAGATGCACAGGGTGTTATGATGTGTGAATTGGCGGCATATGGAATGCCAGTCATTACGTCAGATATTGATGTGTGCCGAGAAGTTTTTGATGGAGTGGGTCATATAGAGTTAATAAATAATGACATCAATTTGACAAATCTTGATCAGGTGTATAATCGATTGATTTCAAGAATGCCTTATAAAAAATGTAATAAATTTAGTTATGAAAGTACAGTTAAAATAGAAGAAAACCTTATAAAATCCCTTGGGGGGGGTATGACTTCATTACAATAAGAAGTGTGATGGATGAGACAAAATATGGTATTGATATAGTCGTAAAGTTGGCTGAAGCTTATCCCCAATACCGTTTCCTGATTATAGGGAAGGGACTATTCTTTGATTACAGACAAAAACCTGATAATATCACCTGGTATGGAAAGTCATTGACCCATGAGGAAATATTATATTGTCTGGACCATGCTAAATGTGCTCTTATGCCAACAAGACAGGACACACAGGGAGTTATGACATGTGAATTTGCGACCTATGGAATTCCAGTTATTACCTCAGATCTTGAGGTTTGTCGAGAAATGTGCGGAGAGTTAGAGCTAGTGGAATTTATAGAAAATAGTGCAGAAAAGGTAGAATTAGAAGAGATTTATACAAATTTGCTTGTAAAAATAAGAGATAAGAAGGACAAGTGGGAAAAGCCAAATAAATTTTGCTATAACAATACTGTAAAGCTGGAGGAAGACCTCATAAAAGGAGAAAAATAATTTGGAACAAATGAATTTACAAAAAACAATTCTTCTCGTTTTTGGTACAAGGCCAGAAGCCATTAAAATGTGTCCATTAATAAGAGAATTAAAAGACAGACCATTTTTTCGAACACTCGTTTGCGTTACGGGACAACATAGAGCTATGTTGGATCAGGTGTTAAATCTATTTCAAATAACTCCGGATTATGATTTAGATATTATGAAAGATAATCAGACATTATTTGACATTACGACGAATGTGATGAAAGGAATGAAACCGATATTAGAGGATGTGAGACCAGATATTGTTTTGGTACATGGCGATACAAGTACTGCTTTTGCCACAGCATTAAGCTGTTTTTACCTTCAGATTCCTGTAGGTCATGTGGAGGCAGGTCTTCGAACTTATAATAAATATAGTCCATATCCAGAAGAATTTAACCGACAGGCAGTGGGAATTATCAGCTCATTTCATTTTGCGCCAACAAACATTAGCAGAAAGCATCTGATTCGGGAAGGAAAAGAGGAAAAGTACATATTTGTTACCGGAAATACAGCAATTGACGCATTGAAAACAACCATAAGGGAAAATTATTACCACCCAGAGCTGGAGTGGAGCAAAGATTCCCGAATGATTTTGATTACAGCACACAGACGTGAAAATCTTGGGAAACCAATGTATAACATGTTTTATGCGATTCGAAAAGTGTTGGAGGAACATGAGGATGTGAAAGCAATTTACCCAATTCATCTGAATCCGACAGTTCGTCAGGCAGCAAAGGATGTATTTGGAGAATCATCTTTTGGAGGGAGAGAGGAGCGGCTGCATTTAATTGAGCCATTGGATGTGCTTGATTTTCATAATTTTATGAAAGCGGCATATTTGACTCTTACGGATTCAGGGGGTATTCAGGAAGAAGCGCCTTTTCTTGGAAAGCCGGTTCTTGTAATGCGGGATACAACAGAGAGGCCAGAAGGAATTGAGGCGGGAACATTGAAGCTGGTAGGGACTGACAAAGAAGAAATCTATAAGGTCTTTACAGAGCTGCTGGACAATCGGGAGATTTATGAGAGAATGGTCCATGCTTCGAACCCTTATGGAGATGGTCAGGCCAGTGCAAGAATCGCAGATATTTTAGAGTTTGGATATACAAAACGGTAAATAAAAAGGAGAAAAAATGAAAAAGTGTATTTTTCATATACCAATTGCTTTGGATCCCAATGCATTATCTGCATCCGGCATTCGTCCCATGAAGATGCTGCAGGCATTTCGGGAGATCGGATATGAAGTGGCAGAGGTTTCAGGAGATGCAAAAAGCAGGAAGAAAGCAATACGTGAAATAAAAGCAAATATTAAGAAAGGAGTTCATTATGATTTTTTATATTCGGAAAGTAGTACAACGCCGACAATATTGACAGAAAAGCATCATTTTCCTACCCATCCTTTTCTGGATTTTTCTTTTTTTGAATTTTGCAGAAAGAATCACATAAAGATTGGATTGTTTTATAGAGATATTTATTGGAAATTTGACACTTATAAAAAGGCGCTTCCTGCATGGAAAGCTTTTTTGGCAATTTATTGTTATAAGTATGATCTTAAAAAATATGAACAATTATTAAATAAATTATATTTACCTTCGCTGAAATTATATTCATATATAAAAATAGAAAATTTGGATTTTATTGCTGATGTGTTACCGCCAGGATGCCAAAATCAATTAAGAGAACAAATGAACGAAGATAGGATTCGGAATTTTGATGAAAAACCTTTGGTGATTTTTTATGTAGGAGGTTTGGGGGAATGTTACGATATATCAGAATTAATGGCAGCTGTTAGTAAAATAAAACAATGCAAAATGATTATTTGCTGCAGAAAGAATGAGTGGGAGAAAGAAAAAGATTCATTGAAAAAATATATTGTTAACGGAAATATTGAGATTATACATAAAAATAATCAAGAATTAGAACCATATTATGAACAGGCAGATATTTGTTGCCTGTTGTTTCGTCCGTATGTATATAGAGAATTGGCTATACCATTTAAAGCTTTTGAGTATTTAGGGCATTTAAAGCCAGTTTTGGTTTCGAAAAAGACTCTAATTAGTGAATTTGTAGACCAATATAAGATCGGATGGTCTATGGAGTATTCTACAGATGTTATTTATAGAAAATTGAGTGAAATAATAGAAAATCCAGATTTATTACAAGAAAAAAAGAGGAATTGTATTAAGGCCAGAGAAGAAAATACATGGTGCAAACGTGCTGAAAAAGTCGCTGCCGATTTAAAATAATATCATACCTTTTAGGAAGCTGTTGGGAGGACAGGAGAGTTGTATGAAATTAATTATAGTAATATTCGTATTTTTTTGCTCGCTATTACTTTTTTCAAAAGCAGCTGGTTCACTTAATTTGAAAAAATTAAATATCATAAGTTTTGTTTTTTATAATATGATTATTTTCTCTTATATTGGAGCTTCTTGTGTTTTCCTGGGTTTTAGGGATCACTATTTAATTGCTAAAATCAGAGATGATTTTATTGTTTTAAAAACCTATTTAATTATTGCATATACTATGATTATGTTTCCTTTATTCATTATATTATGGAATCGTGTTTTTGTAGGAAAGAAAGTCAGTTGTATATATGATGATTTTTTGAAACAGAGAACAGTTTGTAATCGTAACGAAAATTTAGCATATATTGCTACAATTATAGCAACTGTAATCGGGATATCCGCTACAGCTTATGTTTTTCATTGTATCGGAATGATACCTATTTTACATATGAATATGAGCACAAATGAAATGGCTGCTTTAAGAATTAATATTAACCGCGGTTTTACGGGAAATGTCTACATAAAAAATCTTGTTATGATTTTATTAACTCCCTTATTATCTTATTTTACATATATCTATTTTCGTGTTACTCACAAAAAGAAATGGGGATTTATTTTTATCATAAACTTATTTTTAAGTATCATAATCAAGACATATGATTTTCAAAAGTCGCCGATTATATATTATTTTTTTAATTACTATATGATTGAAGTTATGCTTGGAAATAAGAATATTTTGAAAATTTTTTGTTTAATCGGGAGTTTAGGTGCGGTTCTTATTTATGTACAATATACATTTGTTGCAGGATATGAGGGAAAATTGTTTACCATACGGTCAGGACCTGGGGGACGTATATTTATGACTCAAATAGCAACTTTATTTTTACATGTACAAGCTTTTCCAAAGGAAGTGCCATACTTAAATGGCGCCAGTTTGCCAACTAAACTGGCAAGATTGATTGGAAGTTCCAATTCATGGGTACGTTCCGGTCGGGAGGTTATGAAGCTTTATAATCCATCTGGAATAAAAGCAGGAACGGCCGGAGTAATGAATACCTTATTTGTGGGAGAGGCATATGCAAATTGGGGAATTTGGGGACTGATGGTTGCCCCATTTATTGTGGCAGTCACATTTTCATTATCATTTTTGACCATATTAAAATTTAAAAAGACACCTTTAACTTTAGTATTGTATCTTGCACTTTTTCAGTCATTTACCGGGGGACTGCAGGGGGGATTTGTTGATTTTCTATATAATGCAGGAGTTTTTCTGATAATTGGTATAGCATATAGCTTCTATATTTTATTGAACCGAGGAAAAATAGGAATGAAAAGGCCTTTGAAATTAAGACGCCGGAATTTATAACTTGAAAATAAACAATATGCGATTATTGCATGTCTGAAAGATAAAGAAGAAGGTGAGATAACTATTGCATCCCAAATTTCAAAAATCAGTCAATATGGTAAAGAAACTATGGAAGAGCATAATCGATTTGATTAAAGGTGGTATTTTATATATTTTAACAGGAAGTGTTCTTGCAAACGCAATTACTATGATTTCATCCGTTGTAATAGCCCGATTGATTGACAAAGCAGAATATGCAGCATTAGCTTATGCGGACAATTTTTATGGCTATATTACATTAGCTTCTGGCTTGGGATTATCCACAGCTATGCTGAAATTTGCGGCAGTGTCAGATTCACCAAAAGAAAGAAGCAAATATTTTAATTATTCTTTTGTATGCGGAGGGACCTTTAACTTAAGTTTATCTTTGTTTCTTTGCGTAATTGTTACATATATCCAATTGCCTTTTGAAAATGCTAAAAAATATATTTATCTATTATGCTTATATCCAGTGCTTCAGAATATATTAAACACAATATCATCTTATTTAAGATCTTCTTTAAGAAATAAAGAATATGCGGTCGTAGGAATTATACAATCGGTTGTTGTATGTATATTAAGCATTTTATGTGTAATTGTTGTGGGAGCTGCTGGAATTATTTCAGCAAGATATACCGGAATCTTGATTGCATTGATTTTAGGAATTGTTCTTATTCTGAAAAAGGAAAAATTATATTATAGGGAACATTTGAATCATTCAGAAAAAAAGCATGTATTGGCAACAGGTATATCTTTAATGTTTGCAAACCTGTTTTCTGGCATGATGCCAATTAACGAATCTTTTTTGATTAACAATATCATTCAAGATGAAATTATTACTGCAAATTTCAAGGTTGCCGGACTTGTGCCATCACAAATTTATTTAATTACAAGTGCTTTGGCTGTATATTTTTTTCCGGTTGTATCGAAATTAACCCGCGTACAGGATATAAAGAAGACCTTTTATAAAGCGGGAATCATCAATTTGGGTATTGTGTTGATTTGCACGCTGGTTGGACTTATCATAACACCTGTATTAATACGTTTGCTTTATGGGCCAAAGTATGAAGATGCAATCCCCATATCTTATATGCTGTGGGGGATTCGAGGGATGAATGCAGGAGTGAGGATGCTTCCTATGAATTTGCTTCCTGCTTTGGGAAAAGTACGATTTAATGCTGCTTTAGCAATGATATCCACTTTGGTCCAGTTTGGGTTGGACTATATTTTAATATTTTTATATGGAATTGATGGAATTATATATGGTTCTACAATTGTTTATTTGGTCAGTGGCATTGCATATTGGTTATATTTTATCCATGTGTGCAAAAATTGGGAAGGGAATGATACAATCCTATGAACAGCTCTTATGATTTTAAAAGATCCAAAGAAAAGTATAGAGAGTTATGCAAAAATGAGAAATCGATAAACATTTATATGAAAGATTGGTATTTGGATGCAGTTACGGAAAAGGAAGATGACTGGCAAGTGATTATAGTAGAGGAGAATGAATTGGTTATGGCAGCTTTTCCTTTTGGGTATCAAAAGCGCCACGGATTACGGTATATCTATTCTCCATGGCAATGTGCAAGAGGGGGATTGTGGATACGGGAGAGATTTTACCGGGGAAAAGAGGAAGAATTGTCTGTTTTAAATCAATATGTGAAGCAAATTATAGACGATCTTCCGCCTTATGATTCTTTTAATATTCTATTTAACAGTGATTTTAAGAACTGGCAGCCATTTTACTGGAATGGTTTTTCTGCACAACCAAGATATAGTATGGTAATACAAAAAAGTATAGAAGATTATATTATTTGCATTGGGAAAAAAAGGAGAGAACGAATCCGAAGAGCCAAAAGGAAATATTGCATGAGGGAAAATCAAATATCAAAAGAGGATTATTGGGATTTTTTAGTTAAATCGTATGAGTCAAAGAAAAAAATATTAGATTATAGTTCTGATAAGTTTTATAAATTGTGGGACGCATTGAAATTTTATAATGCCTGTATTGTACGCAGTGTATTGGATGAAGATCAAAACTTGGTTGCTGTAAATATTATTTTGGAAGATAATAAAAGATGTTATAATCAATTCGGAACACAAATGCAGGGAAAGGATACAGATGCCACATCTTATGCAATCTATGATGCCATAAATTATGCATTGAATAAGGAAAAAATATTTGATTTTGAAGGTAGCATGATAAAGGGTGTGTGTGAATTTAACAGCAGCTTTAATCCAGAATGGGAAGTTTATTATTTGATTTCAAATTGCAGTAGAAAATATAAAATTTTGTCTAATATAAAGAGTATCTTATTGGCTATCAAAGGACAGGAATAGGAAAAAAGATATGGAAGAGATTATAAGATATATTACTACATTTTTATTAGGAGAAGGCAACGAAGCATTAACTGATTTGATTGCATATAGTAGAAATTCTTCTGCTCCAATTGTCATTCAGCCATCTTCTTTTTTTGATCCCAAAGTTTATCTGACTGAATTATCCATGCCACAGCTGCCACTACAGGAATGCTGTGGTGTTCCTGTTCTATTTGGAGATAACAAAATTGTCAGGAGTCAGAATCAGTACATTGTTTATGCGGATTTTATTGCAAGCAGCTATTTTTTAATGTCACGATATGAGGAGTGTATTTGCCGGAATATTCGAGATCAACATGGTCGGTTTACAGGAAAGGATTCATTGCCGTTTCGCGGCAATTTTTTATTGCGTCCAATTGTAGATGAATATGGAAAGATACTGCGGGAATTTTTAAGAGAACTGGGAATTTCCGTTGCTGAACCTTCTCATGAATTTCAACATATCTATTTAACCCATGATGTAGATGAAATATGGAGATGGGGTAATTTACAAAATGTATTAAAAACATTTGTAAAAAAAATGATACGAAAAGAGAGAGAAGTTTTTGAAAGTTTTAAAGGATGGTATGATTATAAGAAATACGATCCAATTTTTACATTTCCATGGTTGGTAAAACAAGATCAGAAGCTGGTGAAGTATATTGGGAAAGAACGATGTACAAGTGTTTTTTTTATAAAAGGTGGAGGACATGATAAGAAGGATGATTTCTACTATAAAAAAAGAAGACGCGTAGAGGATCTAATAGATTATTTGTTGAAAAATAGTTGTATAATCGGGTTACATGCAAGTTTTTCAGCGGGAAAGGACCCAGATAAAATTAAAGAAGAAAAGAAATATTTGGAGAATATACGGAAAGATAAAGTGTATTGGAATCGAAATCACTATTTATGCAGCAGAGAACCGGAAGATATGGAAGGTTTGATTGCAGCTGGAATTACAGATGATTTTACTATGGGTTATGCAGATCAGGTTGGATTTCGGTTAGGGACATGTCAGCCAGTCCAATGGATCAATCCATTGACAAAACAATTGACATCTTTGGTATTGCATCCAATGGTAATTATGGATTGTACACTAAATGAAGAAAGATATATGAACCTAGACAAAATAGAGGCGTTTGATCTTATCTCCAAACTGGTAGATATAGTGAAAATATATCATGGAGAACTTGTATTGTTATGGCATAATACCTCTGTTGTCAGACAAAATAGTGGATATCATCGAGAATTATACAAAGAAACTTTACATTATATTTTTAGAAAAAGTATGAAGGAAAAAGTATTAGAAAAAGGGACAAGGAATGGAGTATGATATTAAGTTATTAAAAAATAAAGGCTATTCATGGACCGGAAATGGAACATGTTATGTAAAAGGCTATGCATGGATTGATAACATTTGCTATCAGGAAAAGGACTTGTTGTTGTTATTTAATAATTGTGAAAATATAACACGGTTATTGGGATTAGTAAAAAAGATGAATGGAATATTTGCCGGGATTTGGCAGGATGGAACTGACACATATTTAATTTCGGATTCTGTCTGTGTGTTTCCACTTTTTTATAGTCAGGAACAGGGAATTATTACAGATGACGCCTATGAATTGGCTAAAAAGCTTAAAGTCCCCCAATATGATGCATTGTGTATAGCAGAAACTGTGGCGTCTGCAGCCCATTCTTGTGGTGATAAAACCTGGTATCAAGATATTCGTCAGACTATAGCAGGAGAAATTTTGCGTTTACCAAGGAACGGGAATTGTGCAGTCCATTTTTCTTATTATGATCATGCTTTGTATGGGATGAATAGGAAACAAAAGATGGAGAACTATTTCAAAGACTTGAACCAATTGTCTCAAGAAGTTTTTCAAAGGGTTATTGCTGTTTTAAATGGAAGAACAGCGATAATCCCTTTAAGTGGAGGATGCGATTCGCGATACATAGCAGTAATGCTTTCACAGCTGGGATATAAAAATGTGGTGTGTTTTACCTATGGAAAAAAGGATTCTTTTGAAGTGCAGAACAGCAAAAAAATCGCACAGATTTTGGGGTATCCACATTTTTTTATTGAATATACTTCTAAATTGCTGGAAATGTATGTTGGTCAGGAAATTTGGTGTTACAAAAAATATGCGACCAGACTTAGTAATCTGGTACATGTACAGGATTATATTGCTCTAAAAGAATTGATTAATAATCCGGATTTTCCAAAACATGGGGTTATAGTGCCAGGACATTCGGGTGATATGTATGGAGGTACCCATGATTTTACAGAAAGTACAAATCAGGAAATATGGACAGACCAGCTTCTTGCCAAGGCAATCTACAATGAAAAATATAGCGGTCTGAAATTTGAACAACGGTACAAAAACTTTATTCTTGATGATATTTTGATGATTTTAAAAGGTTATGGGGAAGAAGTAGATGATATCAAACAAGTTAATTCCAAAAATAATTTTTTTGATATCAGTTACAGACAAGCCCAATTCATTTGCAATTCATTAAGAATTTATGATTATTTTGGATATAGCTATGTGCTTCCCTTTTATGATTTAGCTATGGAACAATATTGGTGTGATATTCCGATGGAATACAGACAGATACCTTCCCTTTACCATACTTATTTGCTGAAATATCTTTTTCCTAAATATGGATTATGCTTTATTTCAGATGAGGCTTATTTAAAAGGGAAAAGAAATAATGGGGTACTTGGGAGGAAACAAAAATGGAAACAAAACATACATGTGATTTTAGAATATTTTTTGATGAGATATAATGTTAATTTACGTTTCTGGAATCCAGATGTAAATAATTTGGCAGCGATACAACAAAAGCTTTATCACAGCATTACAAATAAAAATGTGATTAGTTTGAAGCATTCAGATTTTAACCATTTATCCACGATTCGGGATATGGAATATTTGCTGCAAGATAAGTACATGATGAGAAATATTCTAGGAAAGTAGGGGAATAATAGTGAAAATTGTATTTATAGGAATGGATTGCAGATATTCTTTGAGACATTTGGAAGCTTTAGAAGAAAAATTTAATATTGTAGCTGTTGTGTGTGCAGCACCTCGTAATGCTCCCAAAGATACTCCCTGTTTGTATCGAAATGTTTTATACAGAAATGCAAAGAAAAAAGAAATCCCTTTTTATTATACGAAAAATATTTCGTCTAATGATATGGAAAAGGCGATTCAAGATCTAAATTGTGATTTGATTTGTGTTGCATCTTGCTCACAATTATTGAAGAAGAATATTATTGATTTGCCAAAATTAGGCATTATGAATGCCCATGGGGCAATGCTTCCATATTACAAAGGCCCGAATCCTGATTATTGGGTGTTTTATTATCAAGAAAAGCAGGGAGCAGTAACCATTCATTATATTGATGAAGGAGAAGATTCGGGAGATATTATTCACCAAGAAGCTTTTGAAATTCCATTTGGAATGACAAAGGCAGAATATCAGGCAGAAATACTCAAACGTTCGCCTAAATTGATGCAACAATCTGTACAGGAAATAGAAAGTGGGAATGGGATACGAATACAACAACAGAAAATCAATACTTTTCGGGCAAGAAATTTAAGTCCAGAAGACAAAATGATAGATTTTCGTAACTGGGAGGTAAAACATGCTTATCATTTTCTTCGGGGAACAGATTTGCTAGATAAGCATTATAGAAAAACATTTTGGCATATATCCATCTACGGTTATACAGAAGACATCAGTGGATTGGGTTTTAACAAAAATGTTGTATTTTGCAAATCGGGGGGGGGTACTTTACAGGAAACACTTCAGTATCAAAAGATTGGCCAGAATTATTCTTGGAAGAGATTAAAAAATTTCATGCTGGAATATGGGCGGAGGGGTTAAACATATGACACTTCGTTCAGTAATTATACGAATTTTGTATGGTCCTACAATTCGCAGGCAGGCTTGTTTTATTGTAACAGAAGAAATATTGAATTATAATTTGTTTTATTCCAAGGAAATTACAATAGAAGAGTTATCAACAGAAACCTGCAATAAAGTACTGGATATTAGAGAAGAACACGTAAAGGCAGCATTTGAAAGAATGGTGAAAAATTCTGTTGTGGTTGTGGCTAAATGGAACAAAAGAATTGTTGGTCATGCAATATTAAAACCAGATGGACAAATAAGTGAATGTACACAAGTTTGGAAAAATAAAAACTATATTCATTATTGTTATGTAGACCCTAAATATCGGGGAAGAAATATTTATCCTTATATGCTTGTTTATTTGGCTCAGCGAGTATTTAAAGATCAGGCAAAACAACAAGTATACATCAGTGCTGATTATAAGAATTACTCTTCTATAAGAGGAATACATAAAGCGGGGTTTTACCATTGGGCCAATTTGACAGAGTTTGGATGGGGTAGAATTGTTCTCTTTTATAAGGTAAAAATAGTGCAATATAAGAAATAGATTGAGGTGAGATTATTGTTATCTGAAAAATATCATAAGTTAAGAATGCTATGTTTAATGATCATTTATTCCAGTTTTTTGGTATTTTTACTACACAGATTAGTTCTATCTGTAGAACTAACCGATGAGATTCATGGCATTGCTTCCATTTATAATATATATTTGGGAAACGTCCCTTTTATGACTTCCTGGGACTATCATACAGGGTGGTGTCTTTTGACGCCGCTATTTCGATTGTTTCACAAAGTATCCCCCAATTTGGAAGGATGTGTACTGTTTTTTAGATGTACATATATAATTTTTGCTTTTTTAGTTTCTGTAATCATTGCTTGGTTGTTGTATAGAAAGACGCTCCATAAAAACCTCTTTTTTCTGGCAACAACAAGTGTTTTTTATGTATCTGCATCAATATTTCAGATTAATTATAATAGTTTTACAGTTTTTGTAATGTTGTTAGTGGCAGTGATGTTATATGTATCGGATCAGGAAAAGCAAGAAAGACTATATTATATCAGTATAGGCATTCTAATGGGCATGGTTTGCATTACGTATCCTACATTTATGATCGGATCTGTAGTTTTAGCAATATTCATTTATACAGAGCATAAAAAACACTTTGGGAAGGAAAAGACATTTTATTATTGTCTGGGTGGTATTTTGACAGCGATTATTTTTATGGGGTGGATATTCCGTGCGGGGGGGGGTATTTCTCTATTTTGGGATGGATTAAACGGGATGCTTTCTTCGCCTCACGAAAAAACAAAAGGAGCTGTTAATTGGTCTTTTTTTATCCAGACATTTTATAGGCCAATGAAGGCCTATTTTTTTCGTGCCTATTCTGGTGTATGGATTGTATTTGTCATTTTGGAATGGATGATATCAAATTATGTTAAGACTGGAAAGAAATTATGGAGCCGCTTTATTTTTTTGGCATTATTAATGATTCAGATGTTAAGTGAGCAAAAAAATTATGGATCGGTTGTGCTTGGAAATTTCATAGGATTTATGATTTTCGCTGCTTTTGAACGAAACAAGTTATGGAAAAAATATAAAGTTTTTTTCATCATTTTCATTTTGAGTATACTCACTTATAGTTTTACTTCGGACAATAAAAATATTATGGTTGTTTTTGAAACGATAGGACCTTCGGTCTTTTTTCTCATCAGCTTTCTATCCGAAATCGAGTATTCAAAGTCTAGCCGCTTCTTTGGAATAATTGTTGCAATTCTGTTATCATTTTCCGGTTTAATTCATTCGTATACCTATGTATATCGAGATGAACCAGTAACGCAACTAACGGAACGTGTAGAATATGGCATATATAAGGGGCTTTATACTACGCCAGAGCGAAAACGTTTTGTAGAAGAAATGGA
Organism: Clostridiaceae bacterium; assembly: GCA_009911065.1. Classification (GTDB taxonomy): domain Bacteria; phylum Bacillota; class Clostridia; order Lachnospirales; family Lachnospiraceae; genus Brotaphodocola. The sequence continues at coordinate 21,566 of QXWR01000045.1, forward strand.
AAACGTGTTGACGGATTACATTATGCCTTCAGAAAAAATATGTGCTGTAACAAGAGTTCCTATGGTTTATTTAATGTCAAAGGCAAAGACTTGTGTACCTCAGACATGGGATGCACAATTCTTGGCAAGAGGATACACTTCATCTTCACCATTACTGGAATATTTCCAGGCAATGGGAGAAATACCAGATATCTTAATTGCCACAGATATGGATGTTCCGGATTTCTATAACAATTCCAAATATGAAATACATGAATTTATAGAAGAAAAATATGAATTGTATTATACCTGTGAAATTGAAGGGGTGTGTTTATACTTATGGAGAAGGATTTGATAATACTTGGCTGTATGGTTCACAAATCCCTTTGTTTCTCCTGTCTTTTTCAGTCCGGTAAAATAGTATGATTTGTATATGAGAGGAAAACAGATGGATACGAAAGTAATCGATGATCAAGATATATTATATATTATTATGCCTGCATATAACGAAGAAGAAAATATTCAAGCTGTGGTGGAAACGTGGTATCCTATTGTGGAAAAATATAATGGAGGAGGATGTTCCAGATTGGTTCTTATCAATGACGGAAGCACAGATAACACAGCTTATTTTATGGAAAAATTAAAAGATTCCAGACCATTATTTTGTCCATTAACAAAATTCAACAGCGGACATGGAGCAACGGTTTTATACGGATATCAATATGCTTTAAAGAATAATGCCCAGTGGATTTTTCAGACGGATTCAGATGGCCAGACTGAAGCAAAAGAATTTGATGAATTTTGGAATTTGCGGAAAAGCTATGATGCAATAATTGGATATCGAAGTCACAGAAAGGATGGATTTTTACGTGTTTTTGTAACAAAAATATTAAGGCTGGTTATTTATTTTTGCTTTAAGGTGTGGGTGACAGATGGGAATACCCCATTTAGATTAATGGAGGCAGAATCTTTAAGAGACAATATCCAATATATTCCGGCACAGTTTCATCTCTCTAATGTACTATTGTCTGTGATTTATATTAGACGTGGTCAAAGGGTTAAATTTCTTCCAATTACATTTAAAAACCGGGAAAAAGGATGTAATTCTGTTAATTTTAGAAAGATAATGAAAATTGGGGTTATGTCAATAAGTGATTTTAGGAAAATTCATCGATCACTAAAAATATTCGGTATATAACAAATGAATATAAATTAAAATTTCTATACAATGCGGAGGGAAATTCCAATGAATTTCACATCACAAATATTTCTTTTTGGATTTTTTCCAATCTGTTTTGCTGCTTATTTTGTAGTTGAACTACTGGAAAATAGAGCCTGTCTTTCTAGGATGATTCAAAAATTCAGGTTCAAAGATTTAATTGTAATTGGCATGAGTTTTTTCTTTTACATGTGGGCTTGTTTTGATGATGTTTTTTGGCTCTGCTTTTACATCGTAGGAGTCTATGGAGCCGGATTATGGATTCAATATTTATATCATAAAGGACTTTATATTCCTGTATTCAGTGTCAGGAACAAGGAAGCTTCTGTTTGTGAAAAGAAAATTCCTTTGTCTGTTTTTCCCTTGTTCATTACCATTCTGGCTGTGCTGTTTTTCCTAATCTACTTTAAATATACCGGATTTTTGACAAAAGTCTGGAATTGGATGTTTGGAAGCAGCTGGAGTGTTTCAACTGGACTGGCCCCTTTGGGAATTTCATTTCTTACCTTTTCAGCAATTTCTTATTTGGCTGATATTAGCCGGGGGAGCGCAGAAGCAGGCAGCCTGATAGACTGTATGCTTTATCTGTCCTTTTTTCCCAAAATTGCTTCCGGACCGATTGTGCTGTGGAAAGATTTTAAACCCATGATTGCAAATCGGCATACAAAGCTTGAGAATATAATCTGTGGATTAAATCGAATTATGATTGGTTTTATGAAAAAGTTAATTCTGGCAGATTCCTTTGGTGCATGTGTTTATAAAATCCCTCTTTCCGATGTGGACCAAATTTCAGCGTGGGGGGGGGTATTTTTATACATGCTTCAAATTTACTATGATTTCTCTGCTTATTCCGATTTAGCCCTTGGTCTTTCAAAGCTGCTGGGATTTCAGTTTTCGGAAAATTTCAATTTTCCCTATTGTTCCAAATCCATCTCCGAATTTTGGCGGCGCTGGCATATTTCTTTAGGGGCATGGTTTCGGGAGTATGTTTATTTCCCTATGGGTGGCAGCCGCAAGGGGCTGCACCGGACTTTATGGAATCTTGCAGTTGTGTTTGCCCTTACCGGATTGTGGCATGGAGCTGCAGGAAATTACATTTTGTGGGGAGGAATCCAGGGAGCATTGGTTTTGATGGAGCGTGTGATTCAGGAGAAAGTCAGGGAAAACCGTCTTCAAACCAGTGAGAGTGGATTAGCAAGTGAGAAAGAAAAGACAAAACAGCGGCATCCGAAAATTTTGGATGGAATCAAATGGCTGGCAGTTATGGGAATTACTATGTTTTCCTGGCAGCTTTTCCGTTTTTCCTCTTTGGGAGAGGTGTGGAGATGCGTTCGTATTTTGTTTGGACAGCTTTCGTTTGAGGATATTTATTATACTTGGAGATACTATTTTGATCGTCAGATCATTATCTTGGCATTCATGGGAGCAGCAGGAGCAGTTTTGTTTGGGAACAAAAGACTTCAGGCAATGGTTCAAAGGTGTGTTGCAACCAAACTGGGCTTTGCTGTCCAGGAAATGTTACTTCTCTTGCTTTTTGTGATTTCCATTCTTTTTATGGTGAACTCAACCTATCATCCGTTTATTTATTTTCAATATTGATGGAGGGCTGTTATGCGTAAGTTACAGATTTTGACGGTTATTTTGTTTTCCTTGGTTCTTTTCCTTCCCATTGTAACATTCAATTTTGAAAAAGAGGCGGCATCTGAAATTGACAACCGGATGCTGGCAGAAAATCCATTTACTAATGGAATTGGAATAAATGGAGATAGGACTGCTGCTGTAGAGAATTATATTAATGATCGGATTGGTTTGCGGGATGAAATGATTTTGGCTTATACGGTTCTGAATGACCGTATTTTTGGAAAAATGGTTCATCCGTCTTATACTTATGGAAAGAACGGATATGTGTTTGGCAGCGGATTTCATAAAATAGAATATGGAGAATACCATAAAATATTTGCAGAGATGGTAAGCCAGATTCAGGAATACTGTGAGTCCCGTTCCGTACCTTTTCTTTTTGTGCTGAATCCGGAGAAGGCTGCTGTGTTATCCGAGTATTTGCCGTCTGGAATTGAATACGACCATAGCTGGATAGAGTTGTTTTTACAGGATTTGGACAGGAGAGGTGTGCATTATGTTGATAATACCATTCTTTTACGGGAGAAAACCCAGGAAGGAGAACAGGTCTATAACGTTAAGTATGATGCAGGTCATTGGAATGATTTGGGGGCTTATTATGGAACAAACAATATCTTAAACACTTTATCGAAACGAATGCCAAATATCCATGTAAATACACAGGAAGACATCGAAATTGGAGAGAGCCTGAAAACTTCGCTGCTGGTATCCAGATTTCCGATTCATGAGCTGGTGCCACAGATAACGCTGCACACAAACTATGAAAATATTGGGGAGAAATATAAAAAAGAGCTTGTGCTGGACAGTCAATTTTCCGGATTTGGCTATTACATTAATGAAGAAAGAAAAGAAGCGGGAGCGCCTCGTGTACTGGTTTTTCAGGGAAGCTATATGAATGGATTGGGTTCTAAGTATTTGCTGAATAGTTTTGGCGAATATATTTCCATTCACGATTATCAGAATGTGATCAATTTTCCTTATTATTTTAATATTTTTAAACCGGAATGTGTTGTTTTTGAGGTTGCAGATTATACGTTTAGTGACAAATATTTTGATTCGGAACGAATGAAAGCAATGAGATTGAATCCAAATCCGGACTTCTATCTGAAACAGGAAAATTTGGGGGAAAATAGAGAAGCATTGGTCAGGAAAGATTATACAGAGACAAATGGAGACAAAAACCAGAGAGAAAGGAAAGAAGAGGGGAAAATCGAGATTAAAAATGTAAGTCTGGAAGATTTGAATGTGAAAGAGGGGGAAACGTTGACTCATATTGTCTGGAATAGCTCGCAAGAAGGGTATGGGTGGCTGAAGCTGGGGAAAGATTTTTATGACTTTTCAAAGACGGAATCTGGATATGAGACAACAGTTTTGACGGAGGATTATAAAGCGAATGGAAAAACAATGGGGATTGTTGTGTTGGAAGGCGGAAATAACCAATAGGTAAATGATAATGAGCCGCTTGCAAAATAAGCGGCTCTGATGTATAATCTACTTAGAAAGGTTTATCGGACACGAGTTCCGATCTGCCCTCAGTAAAATTTTAGCTAATGAAAGAAATAAGCGTCCAACTTTCTCAGGGTCGGGATGCTTATTTCTTTTTATGATTGTCTATGTAAGACAGAGCCGCGAAAATAACAAGCAATAATGTTAAAACTTCCATCACGCTCATGGGCACCACCCTCTTTCGTAAGACTAGAGGGCATCGATCAGAAAATCACATCCTGCTTTCTATTCAATTATACGATCCCATTGTAGCATAAATACAAGTATTTCTCAATTAAAATAAAGATTTTTATGACTTTTCAAAGACGGAATCTGGATATGAGACAACCGTTTTGACGGAGGATTACAAAGCGAATGAAAAAACAATGGAAATTGTTGTGTTGGAAGGCGGAAACGAAATAACGGATGAACTGGGATTGACAGTCACAATAGAATCAGTTAAAATAAATTCGAAAGCAAGACGGTTGCTTTAAAATTATAGAACTAAAAGAAGGAATCGTTGGCTTTTCGCCAGAACGATTATTTTTTTGCGTTTTTTTGTTTTGGCAGCAGCAAACAAAAGTTTGTTATAATTCAGACGAGAAATGAACCATTCAGGAGATAGAGATTATGGAATTTAGAGATTTAAAAAAACAATATGATACTTTAAAAACAGCCATTGACTCTTCGATTCAAAGTGTAATTGACCAGGGAACTTTTATCAGCGGGCCGCAGGTGCGGCAGCTGGAAGAAGAACTGGCAGCTTATACAGGAACAAAGCACTGCATTGCCTGCGGCAACGGTACAGATGCCCTTTCTATGGCTCTTATGGCTTGGAGTATTCAGGAGGGAGATGCTGTATTTGTTCCTGATTTTACATTTTTTGCCACAGGAGAGGTGGTTTCTTTTGAAGGAGCTACACCGGTTTTTGTGGATGTGGACAAGGACACCCTTAATATGGACCCAGTCAGACTGGAGGAAGCAATCCAATCTGTACTTTCCGAGGGCAAATTAACTCCTAGAGTGATTATCCCTGTAGATTTATTTGGACTTCCTGCCCCTTATCCTCAGATTCGCAAAATAGCAGATGAGTATGGATTGAAGGTTTTGGAGGATGGGGCACAGGGATTTGGCGGAATGTTAAAAGGACAGCGGGCATGTTCTTTTGGCGATATTTCTACAACTTCTTTTTTTCCTGCCAAACCCCTGGGATGTTATGGAGACGGAGGGGCAATTTTTACAAATGATGATGATGTGGCAGAATATTTAAGATCGATACAGGTTCATGGAAAAGGAAGCTACAAATATGAGAATATCCGGGTGGGATGGAATTCCAGGCTGGATACGATTCAGGCGGCTGTTTTACTTCCCAAGCTGAAGGCATTTCAGGACTATGAGCTGGAAAAAGTAAATCTTGCAGCTGAAATGTATTATGAATTGTTAAAGGATATGGTAAAGGTGCCATGTATACCAGAGGAATATTATTCAAGCTGGGCGCAATATACAATACAGCTGAAAAATCAGGCGGATCGGGACGGATTGCAGTCTTTTCTGAAGCAGGCGGGGATTCCTACCATGATTTATTATCCGATTCCCATGGACAAGCAGAAAGCTTTTGATGGGATAAAGAAGTATCAGGAATGTCCGGTGACAGAGAAGCTTTGTCAGACGGTTTTATCATTGCCGATTCATCCTTATATGGAGGATGCCAGTATTAAGCTGGTTGTAGATACCATAAAGAATTATTTTTCTTAGGCTGTTTTTTGCAATGGGATTGATATACATATCTGAAAGATAAAAATGCCGCAAATATATAGCCGGATGGTTTTGAATCAGGAAAATCGTTCGGCTATTTTTATACACGGAGTTTCACCTGCTACCCATAAAATGACGCAGGACAAATAAAAAACGGCTTGCCCTGCTGTCTGATACTTCAAGATGAATGCAATGATGTACTAGTGTTCCATCCGGACAGAAATCGAAGTCGTGAGCGGTCTGTCACGCACCATTGTGTCGTTAAAATTTCTAGTTGATGGCCCACATCGCCGTCGAAATTTTGCCTAGCACTGGCACGTACCAAACCGCTCACAACTCCATTTTCTATCCAGATGGAACACTAGAGTGTGTCTGAAAAAATACTTTCTGTCAAATATATCGCAAAGCAGGACAGGTGTTCATTTTTTGCCGGACATAGGTATTTGCAGATAGTCAATCAGGGCAGCTTCCAAAAGCCGGGAATAGTTTACCTTTTGTTCTTCTGCAATCCTTTTCAGCCATGCTGGGAGAGTGATATTTGTCTTAATGCGTTCGTTGTCACGTTTTGTCCTATAAAGGTCAGGATGGATTGTGATTGGCATAACAACCATGCCTTCGATTTCAACTTTTGGGAGTGAGAGCGAAGGTGTCGGGATTTCGTCTCCATCCTGTTCCAGACCGTAAACATGCAGGCTTGCTGCTTCAGCAGCCATCTGTCCTGCATGTGCGAGATTGTCACCATAGCTGAAACATCCAGGGAGGTCAGGGAATGAAATACCATAACTGCCATCTTCACCAGGTTCCAATACCGCCAAATAGGTCATGCTTAACATAGTTTTTTGCTCCTTTCCATAACATAAATAACGTTGCAGGTATGGGGCTGTTAAAGCCCTGACTGCTTCCATATTTTATTGAGAGTTCCCGGAGGTATATCCTTTTTGCCATGTATTGCAACAGTTACTTTTCCGGGTTTTGAGGGGTGTTTAAGCTGTATGTGCGAGCCTTCCTGGTCAACTTCATACCATCCATCTTTATGAAGAATCTTTAGTACCTCCCGTGCTGTCATGTCTTAACCTCCTTGTATTATATATTATATTCCTATTTTGTGCTTATATCAACAAATTTGTGCATAAAATGTGCGTATAATTCAAAAGGATTTGGATAGATAGCAGACACACCTAGCGGCAGGATATAAAAATCCTCACAAATTTGTTTTATGTAGATGATTATGAGAATATCAGGGGGCATATATCCGGCTTTTTTGTTCATGAATATATCCACGAATGTATGTAATAAACAGAGATACCGCCAGACGAAACCACACGAACAAAAGTTCGTAAAGAAAAAACACTTGACACCAATCCGTTTTTCCGGTATGATAGGGCAGGTGATGTTATGGAAAGCATTGTTAAGCAAAGTCTTCTGTATGATTTTTATGGGGAGCTTTTGACTGAGCACCAGCGGGCTGTGTATGAGGATGTCGTATTTTGTGATCTTTCTCTGGGAGAGGTAGCCCAGGAGCGAGGAATTAGCCGACAAGGAGTCCATGATTTAATTCGGCGGTGCGACCGGATATTAGATGGGTATGAAGAGAAGCTTCATTTGGTCAGTAAGTTTCAGAAGACGCGAGAGATGGTGGAAGAGATTTTGCAGAAGCTGCAGGCATTTCGGGAGACGAAAGATGAGGCGCTGATTAAGCAGATTGAGCAAATATCCATGGATATTATGGAGCTGTAAAGCAGGAGGATTTGTATGGCTTTTGAAAGCTTATCCGATAAATTGCAGAATGTATTTAAGAGTCTGCGGGGGAAGGGGCGGCTGACAGAAGCAGATGTAAAAAGCGCTCTGAAAGAAGTGAAGATGGCTCTTTTGGAGGCGGACGTCAGCTTCAAGGTGGTCAAGCAGTTTATAAGCTCTGTACAGGAGAAAGCTGTGGGGGAGGAAGTGCTGGGTTCATTACAGCCAGGGCAGATGGTGGTCAAGATTGTCCACGAATCTCTGATTCAGCTTATGGGTTCAGAGACCACGGAGATCGCTTTGAAACCGGCCAGTGAGATTACCATAGTGATGATGGCTGGCTTACAGGGTGCAGGTAAGACTACCACCACGGCAAAGATAGCAGGAAAGTTAAAGGCCAAAGGGCGGAAGCCTTTGCTGGCAGCCTGCGATGTGTACCGCCCTGCTGCGATTCAGCAGCTGCAGATCAATGGAGAGCGCCAGGGCGTTCCCGTGTTTGCCATGGGTGAGCATCAAGACCCGGTGAATATTGCCAAGGCTTCCGTAGAACATGCAGTTAAGAATGGTTATAATGTTGTGATTCTGGATACAGCAGGCCGCCTTCATGTGGATGAAGACATGATGGAGGAGTTGGTGCGAATCCGGGATGCAGTCCATGTGGACCAGACCATTTTGGTGGTGGATGCTATGACTGGTCAGGATGCAGTGAATGTTGCTTCCATGTTCCAGGAAAAGGTAGGAATTGACGGAGTGATTCTGACCAAGCTGGACGGTGACACCAGAGGCGGCGCGGCCCTTTCCATACGCTCTGTTACAGGCAAACCGATTTTGTATATTGGTATGGGAGAAAAGCTATCGGATTTGGAACAGTTTTACCCGGATCGAATGGCATCCCGGATTCTTGGAATGGGAGATGTGCTGACTCTGATTGAAAAGGCCGAGTTGGAACTGGATGAAGAAAAGGCCAAAGAGATGAGCCAGAAACTTCGCAAAGCGGAGTTTGACTATAATGATTTTCTGGAACAGATGCGCCAGATTAAAAAAATGGGCGGTTTGGGCGGCATTATGAGTATGCTGCCAGGGATGGGACAGTTAAAAGGCGGCATTCCAGAGGTGGACGAATCTGCCATGGACCGGGTGGAAGCCATTATTTTGTCTATGACAAAGGAGGAACGGGCCAATCCGGCGCTGATGAATCCTTCCCGGAAGCAGAGGATTGCTAGAGGAGCTGGTGTGGATATCAGCGAGGTGAACCGGATTGTCAAACAGTTTGACCAGATGAAGAAGATGATGAAGCAGATTCCTGGTATGATGGGCGGCAAGAAGGGAAGAGGCGGCCTGGGTGGTATGTTTGGCAAGATGAAGATGCCCTTTTAGCAAACAAGACTGAGTGAACCAGATAACAGTACGGCGTTTTTGCAGAAAGCGGATTTTGCGCAGAAAAGCACGTATTTGTTAATAGAGAACAGCCGCAGATGGGCTTTGGCCCGAAAGACGGCGGCATAATTTTAGTACAGATTAAGGAGGTGAATGACATGGCAGTGAAAATGAGACTGAAAAGAATGGGTGCAAAAAAGAAACCTTTCTATAGAATCGTTGTTGCAGATTCCAGATCCCCCAGAGATGGCAGATTCATTGAGGAGATTGGTACTTACGATCCCAATCAGGAGCCGAGTGCAATCAAGTTTAATGAAGAAGCGACCAAGAAATGGCTGGCCAATGGCGCTCAGCCTACGGATCGCGTAGCTAAGCTTTTGAAAACTGCGGGCATCTAATATGGCCTTTCATTCGTGGTGATGCGTCCCTGGTGGCGCATGGAGGTTTACTATGAAGGAATTAGTAGAGGTAATTGCAAAAGCGTTAGTGGAAAACCCGGATGAAGTAGTTGTGACGGAAACCGAAAAAGAGGGTGAGACTCTCATTGAATTGAAAGTGGCGCCTTCGGATATGGGAAAGGTCATTGGCAAGCAGGGACGTATTGCAAAAGCGATTCGTTCGGTTGTCAAAGCAGCTGCTTCGAAAGAAGACAAAAAGGTTGTTGTGGATATTCAATAGCCGCTACAGGCTGTCGTCTGGCATATGCAGGCGGCAGCCTTTTTCAGTGGGTCAGGTTTGAGGGCAAAAAACAAGTTAAAGAGCAAACGATCAGGCTTAAAAGCAAGAGAATCGGTTGAAAATAGAGATATAGAAATAAAGACATATGGAATGAAAGAAATGAGGTTTTTTATGGAAAATATGCTGCGGGTGGGGGTGATTGCCTCCACTCATGGAGTCCGGGGGGAGGTAAAAGTATTCCCTACCACAGATGATGCCAGCCGCTTTAAAAAGTTGAAGACCGTGGTTTTGGATATTTCACCGGAGCCTGTGACGCTGCATATTGAGAGCGTCCGGTTCTTTAAGAATATGGTAATTATAAAGTTTAAAGAATTTCAAAATCTCAATGAGGTGGAGCGGTATAAAGGCAAAGATCTGCTGATCGGGAGAGATCAGGCGGTAAAGCTGGGACCAAACGAAAATTTTATTGTAGATTTGATCGGATTGAAGGTTGTGACGGATGAGGGGGAGGACTTTGGCGTTCTCAAAGATGTATTAAAGACCGGCGCCAATGATGTGTATGTAATTCAAGGCAAAGAGGGAAAGGAGTATCTGTTTCCTGCCATAAAGCAATGTATTTTAAATGTAGATCTGGAGTCTGGAACCATTTTGGTTCATATTATGGATGGGCTTTTAGATTTGTAAGGAGAATAAATGAATTACCATGTGCTTACATTATTTCCGGATATGGTTTTAAACGGGTTGAATACCAGTATTATCGGGCGGGCAGTGGAAAAAGGAATTTTATCTGTGGAGGCAGTCAACATTCGAGATTATACGAAGGAAAAGCATGGTCATGTGGATGATGCGCCTTATGGGGGCGGCGCTGGTATGGTTATGCAGGCAGCGCCGGTGTGTGATGCCTATGAAGCTTTGTGCCTGCGTTTGGGAAAACGTCCCAGGGTTCTTTATATGACTCCCCAGGGCCGGGTGTTTAATCAGACTGTGGCAGAGGAACTGGCAGCAGAGGAAGATTTGGTGTTTTTGTGCGGCCATTACGAGGGAATTGATGAGCGGGCTTTGGAGCGGATTGTCACAGACCAGTTGTCTGTGGGGGATTATGTACTGACGGGAGGAGAACTGCCGGCCATGGTTATGATTGACTGCATTTCCCGGCTGGTGCCAGGGGTTTTAAGCAATGATCAGTCAGCAGAAATCGAGTCTTTCCATGACAATCTGTTGGAATATCCCCAATATACCCGTCCAGAGGTGTATGACGGGCAATCTGTGCCGGAAGTGTTGTTGTCAGGACATCATAAAAAAATTGACCAGTGGCGGCGGGAACAATCGATTCGAAGGACCCTTGAGAGGAGGCCAGATCTTTTGGAGAAGGCAAATTTGACTTTGAAAGAACGGGAGTTTCTTGAGGAGCTGAAAAAAGAGATGGAAGGCAAAAAACGCTTGCAATTATAAGGAAATTATGATAATATCAAATGCGTTGTGAATGAGAAAAGAGATGGTCCTCTGTTGCCTGAAAAGCATTTAAGAACATCAAATATAAGAAGGAGGTTCACACAATATGAACGAGATCATTAAGAAAATTGAGGACGAGCAGTTAAAAGAGTCTGTGCCAGAGTTTCATGTAGGAGATACGGTTCGGGTGTATAACAAGATCAAAGAGGGAAACCGGGAGAGAATCCAGGTTTTTGAGGGAACGGTGATCAAGCGTCAGAATGGCGGCGCTCGTGAGACTTTTACGGTTCGGAAGAACTCCAACGGAATCGGTGTTGAGAAGACATGGCCGGTTCATTCTCCGTCTGTGGATGACATCCAGGTGGTGCGGAGAGGTAAGGTGAGACGTGCGAAACTGAATTATTTAAGAGATCGAGTGGGCAAGCGTGCGAAAGTAAAAGAACTGGTAAAGTAAGAAGGGAAACAAGGGACAATGCAAATTGTCCCTTCATTTTTACCGAAAGCGTATTTATTTAGTATGATAGAATGATACCAGGGTCAAAAAGACCTTTTGACCCCAACATCATAGAATAGGATGGAAGTTATATTGTTTTTTTCTGCGAACGGTAAGTTAAAATCAATGAGGTAGAATCCGTGGATTTTTATTATAGAGAAGATAGGAGAATGGTTCGGGTAGTTATGAGCTGGGTGGTGGATGTGGTGGTGATGCTTGCCTTTGCCTGGTTCTTTTTGCATTCTTTTGGAATACAGATTCCAGTGGCAGGACAGTCTATGATGCCGCTTTTAAATTCAGGAGATGTGGTGTTAGTCAATAAACTGATTTATGATTTTTGGAAACCTCAGCGGTTGGATGTGGTGGTGTTTGAAAGAGAGGATAAACGATCTTTTGTAAAGAGAGTAATCGGGCTGCCAGGAGAGACAGTGCAGATTCAAGGTGGCTATGTGTATGTAAACGGAGAACGTCTGGAAGCAGACAATGGACTTGACCAGGTTTCTTTGGCCGGTTTGGCAGAAAGTCCGGTGAAGCTTGGGGAAGATGAGTATTTTCTTTTGGGAGATAATCGGGACAGCAGTGAGGATAGTCGTTTTGCCAATGTGGGCAACGTAAAGGAAGAACAGATTTTAGGAAAGGTCTGGATGAGGATTTCTCCTTTGGTGGATATAGGACCAGTTTGGTCACACTGACAGGATAAAAGGTAAGAAACATTTGCAAATAAGTCCCCGTAGGGACATGAGACGGAAAAGTCAGGAGGGAACTCTTTTTGAATATACAATGGTATCCGGGACATATGACAAAGGCAAAACGTGCCATGAAGGAAGATCTCCGGCTTATTGATTTGATTATTGAGCTGGTGGATGCCAGGGCGCCTCTTGCCAGCCGAAATCCGGATTTGGACGAGCTGGGGAAGGGAAAGTCCAGAGTGATTCTTCTGAATAAGGCGGATTTGGCCGGTGAGAGGGAGAATGGGGTGTGGATGGACTGGTTTCGGGCAAAAGGTTTTTATGTGACAGAGGTCAATTCACAGCGGGGAGACGGAATAAAAAAGATCAATGGAATCGTTTCCGAGGCATGTAAAGAGAAGTTGGAGAGAGACCGGCGGCGAGGAATTTTGAATCGGCCGGTGCGGGCTATGGTAGTGGGGATTCCCAATGTGGGAAAGTCTACTTTTATCAATTCCTTTGCAGGAAAGGCATGTACCCGGACCGGCAATAAGCCGGGGGTGACAAGGGGAAACCAGTGGATTCGCCTAAATAAATCTTTGGAACTTCTGGACACGCCGGGAATTTTGTGGCCAAAGTTTGAAGACCCAAAAGTGGGACTTTTGCTGGCTATGATCGGTTCCATTAATGATGAAATATTGGATCGGGATGAACTGGCAGTGGAGCTTTTGAAGCTTTTGCAGGAAAAGAAGCCAGAGGTGTTGGTAGAGCGGTATGGAAGCGCTGGCAATGAGGAAGGGGTTCTGACAGAAGAAGTCTTGCAGCAGATTGCCCGGACACGGGCCTGTCTGAAAAAGGGCGGAGAGCTGGATCTTACAAAAGCAGCAGGAATATTAATCGAAGATTTTCGAAGCGGACGATTAGGACGGATTACTTTGGAGCTTCCAAAATCGGAATCACCAACAGAGGAGAAGTTATTTTGAGAAAGTTAAGTGAAGAAAAGTTGGCGGCAGAACGGAAACGGCTGGAACAGATGAGAGACTATGAGAGGAAATATGCTTCTTATTCCGCGATCTGCGGGATTGACGAGGCAGGCCGGGGACCCTTTGCAGGGCCAGTGGTGGCCGGAGCGGTCATTCTGCCCCCGGATTGTGAAATTTTGTATCTGAATGATTCCAAAAAGCTTTCGGAAAAGCGCCGGGAGGAATTGTTTCTGGAGATTCAAAAAAAGGCAGTGGCTTGGAGCGTGGGGGTGATGGAACCACAGGATATTGACCGTATGAATATACTTCAGGCCACCTACGAGGCGATGAGAAGGGCAATAGCCGGATTGGAAACTGAGCCAGATTTGCTTTTAAATGATGCAGTGACCATTCCGGGATTGGAGGTTTTTCAGGTAAATATTATTAAAGGGGATGCAAAAAGCGTGTCCATCGCGGCGGCAAGCATTGTGGCAAAAGTTACCAGAGATCATCTGATGAAAGAATATGACTCTAAGTATCCAGAGTATGGCTTTGCTAAGCACAAAGGGTATGGCACGGGGGAACACATAGCCGCATTGCTGAAATATGGTCCCTGTCCCATTCACCGAAAAACTTTTATTACAAAGTACACCAAAAGAGAAGAAGGGGACCAGGATTGAGGGGGCCTTTTAACAAACGGAAGATCGGCGCTTGGTATGAACAGATGGCGGCAGAATATCTGAAAGGCCAGGGGATGGTCATTTTAGAGCAGAATTACCGTGTCCGCCAGGGAGAGATTGATTTAATTGGAAAGGATGGAGACTGTCTGGTTTTTGTGGAAGTAAAATACCGCAGAAACGGAATAAACGGAGATCCGGCGGAGGCAGTGACTCCGGACAAACAGCGTCACATTCGTCAGGCGGCAAACTGTTATTTGTATCGCTGTCAGTGTAAAGATATGTTGTGCAGGTTTGATGTGGTCAGTATTTTAGGCAGAGAAGTCCAATGGATTCAGGATGCTTTTTAGAAGTGAGGTGAACCAAACATGGAATGGAGACGGAAGACCGGTGGTGAGTCTTTGAACGTGCAGGAGAAAAAGGGCGTAGTTTGGCTGGAATTTCCGGCCCTTTCCCAAACCGGGCAGGTTCGGCATGGTTTTTCCACCAGACTGGGCGGTGTGAGTCAGGGGGACTTTTCGTCCATGAATTTTACTTTTACCAGAGGAGATCATCCGGAACATGTGATGGAAAACTATCGGCGGATGGCAGAGGCTCTGGAAGTAGATGTTCATGGAATGGTTTTGTCCTGGCAGACCCATACCACCAACGTTCGTATGGTTGGGGAAGCGGATAAGGGAAAGGGAATTTTTCGGGAACGGGATTATATAGATGTGGATGGTTTGATTACCAATGTGTCAGGATTAACGCTGGTGACATTTTATGCAGACTGTGTGCCTCTTTATATTTTGGACCCGGTTCATCGTGCAATCGGATTGTCCCATTCCGGGTGGCGGGGAACTGTAAACCGGATGGGAAAAGTTACATTAGAGGCAATGAGCCGGGAATATGGCACAAGACCGGAAGATGTAATTGCCTGCATTGGTCCCAGCATTTGTCAGGACTGTTTTGAGGTGGGTCCGGAGGTGGTCCAGGAATTTGCAGACAGGTTTGGTCCTTCTCGTGAAAGGGAACTTTTTTACAGGACAAAAGAGGATAAGTATCAGCTGAATCTCTGGCGTGCCAATGAAATTGTTTTTGAGGAGGCAGGAGTGGCAAAAGAACGGATTCATACAACGGATATTTGTACCCGGTGTAATCCAGATTTGCTGTTTTCCCACCGGAAGATGGGGACCAAACGAGGGAATCTGGCGGCATTTTTGTGTCTGAATGGATAAATTATTTAAGGAAGGGAAGGATTGGGATGAAAATTGCAGTGATTGGATTCAGCGGAAGCGGAAAGTCTACGCTGGCAAAAGATTTGGGCAGAGCTTTTCACATCCCGGTTCTTCATCTGGACCGGGTTCACTGGGTTCGTGGATGGAAAGAGCGGCCTTTGGGGAAAAGGCAGGCAATTGTCCGGAATTTTATGGATACAAAGGATTCCTGGGTTATAGATGGAAATTACAATAAGCTGGAGTATGAGCGCCGGCTTTTTGAGACGGACCAAATTGTTTTTATGAATTTTAATCGGTTTTCCTGTCTGTACCGGGTGGGGAAGCGGTATTGGAAATACCGGGGAAGAACAAGAGAAGACATGGGGAAGGGCTGCAAGGAAAAGCTGGACCTGGAATTTGTCTGGTGGATTCTGTATAAGGCACGGACTCGGAAAAAGTGGATGGAATATAAGAAGATTATGAGGCAGTACAAAAAGAAAATGGTGGTGATTTCCAACCAGAATCAGTTGAATGCTTATAAAAAAGATTTTTTGAGAAATCTTGATAATTTCTCTTGTCCATGATATACTTTCATCATCCGGTTTCTTCTAAGGTTCTGGTGAATTTCTCACCATTTGTTCCGTTTTTTCTAAACTTTATGGAGGTATTATGTATCTATGGCAAATAATAAGTTGAAACACAGCACGCAAAAACATAACCTTAACTGTGACGATTTATCCACACTTTGGAATACTCTTCCAAATACCAAAGAGGAGGTCCT
>QXWR01000046.1 GCA_009911065.1 Clostridiaceae bacterium
TCCTGCATCTATATCAAAAAAGAATAAGTCTATAGCCTGTTCTGACTGGCTATAAACTTATTATACGAGGAGGAATTTGACATGTTAGCTTCCAAAGATCCATATATCGAAAGTGCGTACCAGCAACTGCAGATTATCAGCCAGAACCAAGAGAAACGTCTGGAATATGAAGCCAGAGAAAAGGCGGTCCGTGATCATTTACAGTATATGCGTGAAGCAGAAGAACGTGGCCTGGAACAGGGACGGATTGAGGGACGAATGGAGGGACGAATGGAGGGGCGAATCGAGGGACGGATAGAAGGCATTCAAGCAATCATTTTAGATAATTTAGAAGAGGGAATTTCAAAAGACCGAATTTTGATTAAGCTTCAAAAACGGTTCGATTTGACAGAAAAACAAGCAGCACAATACTATCAACAATTTTCCCATAAGGGAATTTGACAGGTTCGCTTAGCCTCCAAAGATCCTAATAACAAAAATGGATTCCAATCATTGGGAATGATACTCCCTCCTCCAAGATCATCGTATCATTTCCAGCATCCCCTGTCAAAATGGATGTTTTCCTCACTCAAAATAATCCTTATACTCTACCTCTATGGCATGTTTCATTCGAGTCATGCTGATATACAGATGACTTTTCAAGGCTTCTTCCAACTCCGTTTCCTTTTGCTGTTCCAATAAAGAAAGCAGATGGGTATGTTCCCGGATAATACGGGTAAAATCTGTTTCCGTGACAAAATCCAGCATACGAAAGCGGGTATAATGAAGCTGTTGGGCCTGAATAAATTTCCAAAGCTTCTCCTTACCTGTTGCCACAAACCAGACCCCATGCATTTGTCGGTCCATCTCATAAAACTGTTCCGGTTCAAAATCCGGCTGCTGAATCAAAAGATCCTGAAGGCGGATTTGATACCGGATTTCTTCCATCTGAAATGGAGTCGCCACCTTCATAAAATCTCGCATCACCATAAATTCCACTGCCACCCGCATATAGATCATCTGCCGGATGTCTTCCAGATTTAAGCGGGTCACATAAGTGCCAGAATAGGGAATCGTATGAACAAATCCCTGTTCCTGAAGCCTGCGAAGCGCCTCCCGGACCGGAGTCCGGGAAACATCAAAACGAGCACAGATTTCATTTTCACTGATCGGCTGCCCTGGCTTTAGGGCAAGATTGAGCATCTCCTTTTTCAGGGTTTCAAATACGTAATTTCCCCGGTTCTTTCCCAACTTCTCTCCCATTCCATACCTCCTGGCTGCCAAATCCGTTTATTCTATAGGTTTGCTCTATATAGGTCAAATACTCCGCTGCAGGCAACGGGACGTCAAATTTGTACTAGAACGTGTCTAAAAATTCATTCCCGCCATCTGCACGCCCCACTTTGCGGTATATTTTGCTCTCATTTGGTCAACGCAGCCCACTACGCCTTCCTCATTCGAGTCAAATCTCCCACAAACTATGACGCGCATCTGACGGAAAGCGATTTTCAGACACACTCTGGGAAATATCAGGACGGCTGCTTTCCAATATACGCCTGGATTCCTCCGTCCACATACAAAATCTGTCCATTGACAAAATCAGAGGCAGCAGATGCTAAAAATACAGCTGGTCCGCCCAGATCCGATGCCTCTCCCCAACGGCCTGCCGGCGTTTTGGAAACAATAAACTGATCAAAAGGATGTCTGGAACCATCTGGCTGCTTCTCCCGCAAAGGAGCTGTCTGAGGCGTGGCAATATAACCTGGTCCAATGCCATTGCACTGAATGTTGTATTCTCCGTACTCAGATGCAATATTCCTTGTCAGCATCTTCAGGCCGCCTTTTGCCGCAGCATAGGCAGAAACCGTCTCACGGCCAAACTCGGACATCATGGAACAAATGTTGATAATTTTTCCGCCGCCCTTTTTGATCATAGCCGGAATGACTGCCTTTGAGACAATAAACGGCGCATTCAAATCCACATCAATCACCTGGCGGAAATCTGCGGCTGACATTTCAATCATGGGAATCCTCTTAATAATGCCTGCATTGTTCACCAGAATATCTACAGAGCCAACCTCTTTTTCAATGGTTTCCACGGTTTGATTCACTGCATTCTCATCGGTCACATCACACACATACCCATGAGCCAAAATCCCCTTTGCCTCATAAGCTGCCATTCCTTTATCCACCAAGTCCTGACGAATATCGTTAAACACAATTTTTCCGCCAGCCTCTGCCATGGCTTTTGCAATTGCAAATCCAATTCCATAAGATGCGCCGGTAATCCAAGCTACTTTTCCCTCTAAAGAATAGTTTTTGGTATAATCCATTTGATTCTTCTCCTTTTTCTGATTGCACACATTTTTTGTGATTGTATACAAGTTTCTTGTGAGTATACAATAGCACAGACTTGCTCTTTATTCAATGGTGAATTTAGACAAATTAACTTTTCTTTTTTGTTTATATGTACCCTTGTCTACGAAATCGTGAAGATGTCAGGAATGAATGGGTTATATTTCTTTTGGAATCTCACTTTCCCCCACTACACAAATTCCATGTTGTTTTAAAAGCTCTGCTGTCACCCCGTCGCCTTTTGTTAATGTCCCCGTAAAAGTTCCATCATATATCATGCCGCATCCACAGGAAGGACTCCGCTCTTTTAGAACCGCCAGATCACATCCATAAATCTTTGCCAGCGCCAAAGTTTCTTTCGCTCCTTTTTGATAAGCCGTGGTCACATCTTCTCCCTGCCGGGTCAGCACATAATCTCCCACCCGCTCTGCCGCTGTCCGGGGCGTGGCAAGGCCCCCAAGAATTTCCGGACATACAGGAATCAGATTTGCCTGGTTCATCATCTCCTTTAAGGCTGGTTCCATGACACCTTTTTCATTGTACCGGCAATGAACCCCCAGCAGGCAGGCGCTTACCAGTACATTGGGCTTATCCCGAAAAGGCACTTCCTTTCGTTTGTACAAAATATGCCGCAGTCTTCCATGATACTTTTCTTTTGTGGCAACAATTACATATCCATAGTGGAGCATGGTATGAAGGCTTGCATGGTTGTCCGGGTGAACCGTACAAAGGAAATATTGATGAGGATATTTTTCAAGCTCTTTCTCTGCCGCCTGCAGCAAACGCCCCTGCAAGTGATTCCCCCGATACTTGGGACAAACCGCCGCCGAGTCCATATGAGCCACCCTCTCCAGCTCCCGGCCTGTGAGCATCAGCTCATGTCCAAGATTATTTTCGTCGGACTCTGGAAATGCCACAATAAAAAAAGCAGCAATTTCTGACGTTTCCGCTTCTGCCACCATAATAAATCCTTTTTCTTTTATATGAGTTTCAATCCAAAAACGATCATCTGCAACAAACCATTCCGGATTCTCCATGCAGTCTTTTACCTGCTCCATCACTGCTGTAATTTTATCAATATCTTCATAAATTCCTTTTCGGATTATAAAATTGTGCAACATTTTCCTCTCCTTTTGAACGGTTAAAGAAATGATTGTGGATTCATAAAAACTATGCTACAATCCACATAATATTTTTCCACATATAAGGAGCTAAAGGCCATGAAATATGATCACACCATACCTGCCTTGTTTATAGAACGGCCCAACCGGTTTATCGCCTATGCCAAAGTAAACGACAAATCGGTGGTCTGTCATGTAAAAAACACCGGGCGCTGTAAAGAACTGCTGCTTCCGGGAACGTCGGTCATCTTACAGCATCATCCAGACGCAGCCAAAACCAAAAGAAAAACCGAATACTCCCTGATCGGCGTGTACAAAAAAACTTCCAGTGGCGTCTGCCTGATTAACATGGACTCCCAGGCCCCCAATGAGGCGGCCTGGGAATGGCTGAAATCATCGGCTACATCTTTGAACATCACAAACCTTTGCCGGGAAGTTCGTTTTGGCAGCTCCCGCTTTGATCTGGCCTTCCACCAAAAAGGCCGTCCGGTCTTTATGGAAGTCAAAGGCGTTACCCTGGAAGAAAACGGCATCGCCCGTTTCCCCGACGCCCCCACTTTACGAGGCGTGAAGCATCTGCAGGAATTGGAGGAGGCTGTGAAGGAAGGGTATGCCTGCTGCCTTTTATTTGTCATTGCCATGAAAGGCATCCGTTATTTTGAACCCAATCAAACCACCCACCCGGAGTTTGGCGAAGCCCTGGCTCATGCCGCTGCCCATGGAGTGTCCCTTTTGGCGAGGGACTGTATTGTCACTCCCAACACCCTTACCATAGACGCTCCAATTCCCATTCGGCTTCCTTAAAAATACTGCTTACTTTTCAGCCGTTGGGAAAGGATTCCTTATTTTGCGTCCAGCCAGCTGTTCCCACAGGAAGCCTCCACTTCCAAGGCCACTCTTAACACAGCAGCATGTTTCATCTTATCTTCCAAAATCTCTGTCACATTGGACTGTTCCTCTTTGGGAGCTTCAATGAGAAGTTCATCGTGGACCTGCAAGACAATCCGGGACTTCATGTTTCTTGTCCGAAGCTCCTGATCCACGGCAATCATGGCCAGTTTCATAATATCCGCAGCAGTTCCCTGTATGGGTGAATTCATGGCAACCCGCTCTCCGAAAGAACGCTGCATAAAATTCCCGGACTTCAGCTCTGGTATGGGACGCCTTCTTCCAAACATGGTAGTGACAAATCCATGTTCTTTTCCGTCTGCCACCTGTTTGTCCAAAAATGCCTTTACTCCTGGATAGGTTTCAAAATATTTTTGAATGTATTCCATGGCTTCTTGTCTGGAAATGCTCAAATCCTCACTCAGTCCAAATGCGCTGATTCCATAGACAATGCCAAAATTCACTGCTTTGGCATTGCGCCGCTGAAGTGGCGTCACCTCTTTGATTGGGGTGTGGAACACTTCTGAGGCAGTGATGGCATGAATGTCCTGAGCCTCTCCATATGCCTGAATCAGCCGCTCATCTGCTGACATGTGGGCAAGAATGCGAAGTTCAATTTGGGAATAATCTGCATCCACAAACACACACCCTTCCTCCGGCACAAACACCTTTCGAATGGCTCGTCCCAGCTCCATACGAACTGGTATATTTTGGAGATTTGGCTCTGTGCTGCTGATTCGGCCTGTGGCAGTAATGGTCTGATTAAACGTTCCGTGAATCCGCCCATCCTCTCCAATATACACTGCCAGCCCTTCCGCGTAGGTGGAATAAAGCTTGGCATACTGCCGGTAATCCAGAATCTTTCGGACCAGAGGATAATCCGGCGCCAGCTTTTCCAGAACATCTGCTGCTGTGGAATAACCGGTTTTGGTCTTCTTTCCATGGGGAAGCTTTTTGTGCTCAAACAATACCTCCCCCAGCTGCTTGGGAGAATTGATGTTAAACTCTTCTTCTGCCAGGTCATAAATCTCCCGTTCCAGCTGCTCCAGCATTCCTTTTAAATTCTCCCCATAAGCCTTTAGCTGTTCCTTATCGACCCGGATTCCTGCCTGTTCCATATGATGCAGGCTGTAAATTAAGGGCATTTCCATCGTATAAAAAAGCTGATCCATTCCCTGCTGTCTTAATTTTTCCGTCAGCACAGGCATGGCCTTCCAGGCAATGTACCCCATATAACAGGCACAGTTCACTGCCTGCTCCTCTCCCCTCACCAAAGCAGCGCCAAGGGATTCTTTTCCCAAAAGATCAGTTTTGGACGGCACATTCATATCCAGATAATCTCTTGCCAGGTCCTCATAGCCATAGGTATCCTTTAAAGGATTTAACAAATATCCGGCCACGCCCATATCTGCCACCGGACAGCCATAATCCAGTTTCAAATGAGTCAGCTGTGATTTTAAATCCAGCACAGCTGCAAAAGCTTTGCAGGTTTCTTCTCCTGACTGGCCTTTGCGTCCGTTTTCCTCTTCTGTATTCCCTCTCTGGCCATCCAGCAAAGCTTCCAGCTTTTCACAGAGATAAGCGCCTGTAACAAATCCGTTGACGGGAACGGCATAGCACTCTTCTTCATCAAAACAGATTCCCATTCCACTGACTTGACCATGATCCAGAATCAGCTGAAATCCAACCCGCTCTGCCTGTGACGCTTTCTCAAATATTTGCTCGACTCCAGCGTACTCTTCCACCAGCCAGAAATGCTCCTCTGCGGGGCTTCCTCCCATCAGCTGGGAATCGAAGCGGGATAAAAAGGACTGAAAGCCAAGCCGCTTCATATATTGATAGGCTTCCGGCGTATAAAGATTGTCAATTTTTGCATCTTCATAAGAAAAAGCAACCGGACAGTCCAGACAGATGGTTGCCAGCTCTTTGCTCATCACTGCCATGTCATAATGCTCTGCCAGCGCCTTCTTTGCCCTGGGCGGCTTGATTTCCTCCAGATGCTCATAGGCATTTTCTATAGTTTTATATGCCACGATCAGATTGGTGGCTGTCTTCTCCCCAATCGTTGGCACTCCCGGAATATTATCCGAAGCATCTCCCATCAAAGCTTTTACATCGATAAATTCCACCGGCGTCACCTGGTATTCTCTCTTTACGTCCTCTGGATAATAATCCTTTACCTCTGTGCCGTTTCGGTTGGTCTTGGGAATGCGGATTTTTATGTGTGTGTCTGCCAGCTGTAAAAGATCCCGGTCTCCTGACACAATGGAAACCTCCACCTCCTCTCCGGCCAGCCTTTTGGCCAGTGTCCCTAAAATATCGTCTGCCTCATATCCGGCCAACGTTACCACCGGCACTTCCATGGCAGAAAGAACCTCCTTCATCAAAGGTACCTGCTCCCGCAGCTCCTCTGGCATCGGTTTTCGGGTTCCCTTATATTCTGCGTACATTTTATGGCGAAACGTCGGCTCATTTAAGTCAAACGCCACAGCCAGGTGATCTGCCTTCTCCTCTTCTAAAATCTTAAACATAATAT
Source organism: Clostridiaceae bacterium (assembly GCA_009911065.1). GTDB lineage: Bacteria > Bacillota > Clostridia > Lachnospirales > Lachnospiraceae > Brotaphodocola. The sequence continues at coordinate 6,880 of QXWR01000046.1, forward strand.
TGAGGAACCCATACACGGCATTTGTATGAAGTCCCTCATAATTGGTCAAATCCGGCACTCCGTAAAAAGCCCGGTTCAATATACTGTGTCCGTCAATCAATACCAGTTTTCCCATCCTGCTCTGCCACTCCTTCTTCCAGTCTATCGTCTATCCTTCTTTCAACATCTCTCCGACCGCCTTCACCTGAAAAATCCCGCCTGCCACCAGATACGCAGCTGCAAAATCAATGCAGTCAGCACTCCTGTGGTAAAAACCGTCTCCACTCCATAGCAGATCACCTTCCGCAGCCGCGCTGCCCGCACCTTTAACCAAGCCAAATCCAGACTTTCCTCCAAGGCTCCTGTAATATCGTAGACACCGGCGCCAGAATCCAGCTGTCGAAGTCCCACGGCAACCGTATAGTAAATCTCCAGCTCTTCCCGGCAAAGGCTGCAGTCCTTAATGTGTTCCAGGAATGCATCCAGTTCCTTCTCTCCCAGCTCTTCATCAATATAAGGCATTACCATCTTCTCCGCTTCTTTGCAGGTCAGCATCTCCTTACCCTCCCTCTGCGATCTGTGGGACTATCGTTTCCTACAATTATACACATATTAAAGAATAATATCAATAGATGGTTGGATTGTTTTCCCCAGGAAAAATCCTTTTGCCATTACCATTCTCTGTAGTTGACGATCTTTTAATTGTCTGTTACAATCAATCCTAAAAATATTCCACAAAGCATCCAAAACATACAAGTCAGAACTATCGTACACCAGCTTTTTGGGATGCAGAAAGGACTCTATGCCAAAATTAAATGAAAACTACCAAAACCTAAAACAAAGTTATCTCTTCTCAGAAATCGCTCACCGGGTCGCTGTTTACTCCGAACAACATCCGGACAGGAAAATCATCCGCTTAGGCATTGGAGATGTTACCCGTCCCTTAACCCCTCTTGTCATTGAGGGACTTCACACAGCAGTTGACGCCATGGCAGACTCTGCCACCTTTAAAGGTTATGGTCCCGAACAGGGCTATGACTTTCTCCGCACAGCCATCTCAGGATACTATGCCAGAAACGGCGTCGCCATAAATCCAGACGACATTTTTATTTCCGACGGCGCGAAAAGTGATACTGGCAATATTTCTGAGCTGTTTGCCTCTGACAATGTGATTTTGATTCCAGACCCGGTTTACCCGGTGTATGTGGATTCCAATTTGATGAATGGTAAAAAAATTACCTATATCTCTGGAAATGCAGACAATGGGTTTTTGCCTATGCCAGACCGGAATGTTCACGCGGATTTAATTTACCTGTGCTCTCCCAACAATCCAACCGGCGCTGTATACAGCAAGTCCCAGCTGCAGGAATGGGTGGATTATGCGTTGGAAAATGAAGCGGTCCTTTTGTTTGACTCTGCTTATGAAGCATTTATTCAGGACCCCCAGCTGCCCCGCAGCATCTATGCCATAAAAGGCGCCCGCAAGTGTGCCATTGAATTTTGCTCTCTGTCCAAAACCGCTGGTTTTACCGGAGCACGCTGTGGTTACACCATAGTTCCAAAGGAGCTTATTTTCACTGCTTCAAACGGAAAGGAGATGTCCCTCCATGCCATGTGGAACCGCCGTCAGTCCACCAAATTTAACGGTGCTTCCTACATTATTCAGAAAGGAGCCGAGTCCGTATTTTCTCCGGAGGGAATGGCTCAGTGCAGAGAAAACATTCGCTATTATCAGGAAAATGCCAGAACGATTGCAGACACCCTGACGAAAAAATCCATCCCCTTCTTTGGCGGCGTCCACTCCCCCTATATCTGGTTTGAATGTCCAAATGCCATGGAGTCCTGGGAATTTTTCGACTATCTTTTGGAACATGCTCAGATCGTGGGAACTCCCGGCGCAGGTTTTGGAGAAAACGGACGGCACTATTTCCGCCTGACTGCCTTTGGCACTCACGAAAATACACAGGAAGCCATGGATCGATTTGAAAAAATATTTTAATTTTTTCCAAAAACCCCCTTGCCAAAAGTTCCCGTTTATGCTATAATAATTTTTGTTGCGAGAACAAGCCGGCGTGGCGGAATGGCAGACGCATCAGACTCAAAATCTGACGGGGGCAACCTCGTGCCGGTTCGAGTCCGGCTGCCGGCATCCTTGGCAGGGGCGAAAGCTGTGAATCTTTTAAGAGAAGATTCACAGCTTTTTCTTTTTTGAGCCAAACAAAAACTTTTCAAGAAATTCACTATCCTTTTTTGACAAAATCCGCTATAATAGATTAGGGCATTGCACGCTTCAGAATACACATTAAGCAAAGGAGGAACCACAAATGATACATCATCATTTGCACACCCATAAAAAGACCGCGCTTTGCGCTTTGGCCTTTTCCACTGCCATTCTGGCTGTTGGCTGTAAAAAGTCTCCGGAAAAGATCGATCTGACCAGCACCCACACAACCGCTGCCGAAACCATGGCTCCCACAGAAACTCCCGACGAGACAGAAGCAACCACAGCGGAAATCTCGGAATCCTCCGATGACGCTGCAAATGGAGGGGCCGGTGCTAAGAAAGTCTCTACGAAAACAAACACCTATTATTCTGGCAAAGTTTCCATCGCTTATCCAGATGTGTTAAACTTGTCTGACATGCAAAAAACCGAAGCGGTGGATGCATTGTTAAAGAAAAATGCTCTGTCTGTTCTGGATGCCTGGGGCATTCAGCCTTCGGAAGACACGGTCAATATATCCTGTGAAGTGTTATCTGCTGACCGCAATCGAATTACCGTGATCTATACTGGCTCCTACCAGAAAAAGGATGCCGCAGAACCTACCTATGTGATGTACTCTAACACCATTGATGTTGATAACGTATCGGATATTGGTTTTGACCGGTTTGCCGACCCCTATACTATGGCTGGTTATGTTCTGTCTGGTGACTGCACGTTCCAGGCTCCCACAGCGGAACAGAAAAACTTATCCCCCAATCTTCAGGACGAATGGATGAAAGTAAAAAACGAAACCAGCCTGGACGCTTACACAAATCTGTTTACCAATGCAGATTTTCCTGTCAGCCAAACATTTCCCCAGTCCTTTAGCTATGAACATCAGGGTATAATCTATTTCTCCATTCCTATGCCTCATAACCTGGGAGATTATGCCATTGTTATATATGCACCAGATTCCAAATAGAAAATATTCCACAATTCACTCAGAAAAAATCCCAGCCTATTTAAAATATAGGGCCGGGATTTTTTCTGTTTTCAATCCATAGCTGATGATTTTCCATTTTCGGATCGATTGTTCTCAATCATTTTTTATCCGCTTTTTGGTATTATGCCAAATTCTCTTCTTTCGTTCATTTTCGGCGGTTTACTCCTTCTTCCCACACAAATCCCCCGCTGTCTGCCACCGAATCTATTGTTTCCTTTTTATGTACCACGCAGTAAAGATCATATTCCCCCTCCTTACCGTCAGAAGGCAGAAGCTTTTCCCCCTCCTCCACAATCATTACCTCATTCTTCCCATTTTTTAAACGCTCAATCAGCTTTGCGATCTGCACATCTTCCAGCAGCTTTCGTTTCACCTGAATCACAGAGGTCAGATCCGGGTCATGAAGGCTCATCAGATAAATCTTTGCCTGGGTAATATCTTTCAAACGTTTTACCCGATAGTCAATAAACTCCTCGTATTCCTTCTTCCACGCCTCTGCCACTGGCTCCTGTCTTCGATCTTTCACTCCAAGGCTGCCAAGGAGTTCTCCCATTTCTCTGGTCATTTGTCTCATTCCCACTGGATTCAAATGTCCCTGGTCAAAAAAGTCAATGTCAAAATCCAGTCCCATCTCCTCATTCATGTAATTGACAAAGCACAGGTGATTCTCATTTGCATATTCATAAAAAGAATTGGCCTCCCGCTGCCAGTCCGGACTATAAGAATAAGGAATGTGAATCAGCACCAAAGCAATCCCGTAGGACTCGCACAACGTTTTTATTTTGTTTACATAGGAAAGCTTCTCCTCCTCAATCGGCTTCTTATCCTTCGCGTCTCTGACAATTTCTTTGCCCGGATAAGTCACTCCATACCGCAGCTCTACTCCATAAAGCAGATTGATATTTGGCTCAAAATCATTTTTCTTTAGCTCACTCCAACGGCTGTGATACAAAGAAAAAGGCATCATCAGCTCCATGTTATTTTTCTCCTCTGCCAATTCTCTGATCATCTCCTTCTTCGTGCCACTTAAAGCAAAGCTGTCCCAGGCATTATGAAGATTGCCAATTCCCTCCCCATCCGCATACACATCTAATACCACCATTTCCGGCAGATGCCTGCCTTCCTTCTCAAGCCTTTCCAAAGCAGCCTTTAGCAGAAAATACCCGCTTTTTACATAATTGCCATGCATGGACAGGTTAAAGCTGGAAATTCCATAATCCCGGAACAAATCTAACGGAGACACTCCATTAATCACATGGGAGGACCCTACAAACAACACATCAAATTCCTTGTCTGTCTGAAAAAACTGTTCATATTTTTGTATACTTTGTTTATTAGCAAACAGCTTATTACAATAAAACAATCCTGCCCCAAACAACAGCAAAATCATTCCCACAGACAATCCCCGCCGCCATCTTTCCCATATCCATACAGAACCTTTTCCGGTCAAAAATTCACCTTCTTTCCATCTTATCTTGCAAACGCAAACCATTTCCTATCCCATAAAAGAATAATATTCGTTTAAAATTGAAAATAAATAAAACTCTTAGCGTCGTAATTGCCTCCCCAAATACCAAAAATCAGCACAAACAGCGTTCCTCCTCCAAACACAAGCCACCGAAACCAGAAATCCTGTTCCAGGATTTTTTTCCGTATACAGATACCCTGACTTTTCCCGTAATCCGCTGCCATCAAAACTGCTATGGAGACGATTAGAAGGTAAAAGTTCTTCCGGTTCAAACCACACTGAAACAAGCTTTCATCCACCAAAATCCAGGGATTCCATTCCGTCGCCACCTTCTTTAACACAGAAAAAGAGCTTCGAAGTCCTTTAATCCGGAAAAAGAACCAGGTAAAATCTACCAGGGCAAATGTGGCAACCCCTCTGAAAAGTCTGTGAGAAAATCCATTTTCCCGAATGGACAAAAACTCCCTAAGCCATTTTCGCGCTCCTTTTGTCATCCGTTCCACCACCTGAAAGAGACCGTTTAACCCGCCCCACACAATATAAGTCCAGGCCGCCCCATGCCAGAGTCCGCTGATCAAAAACACAATCATCAGGTTCCAGCAGGTTCTCATTGGTCCTCTCTTCGAACCACCCAAAGGAAAATAAAGATAGTCCCGAAACCAACTGCTAAGGGAGATATGCCATCTGCGCCAAAATTCTCCCACAGATTTTGAAAAGTATGGCGCATGAAAATTATCCATCAATTCCAAACCAAGAATCTGGGCGCTTCCCATGGCAATAATGGAATAGCCGGAAAAATCACAGTAAATCTGAAAGGCAAAAAACACACATGCAGCTAATATGTACAGTCCTCCATACTTTCCGGTATCTCCAAACACAGTATCCACAAATATGGCTGCCCGGTCTGCAATGACCAGCTTTAAAAAGAATCCCCAAAGCATCAAAAGCAGTCCTTCTCTCATACGGTCATAGGAAAAACTATAGGTTTTATTTAACTGCTTTAACAGATTCTTGCTTCGCTCAATGGGTCCTGCCACCAGCTGTGGGAAAAACGATACAAATAATGCGTACTTGAAAAAATTTTTCTCTGCATAGATTTCTCCCCGATACACATCAATGGTATATCCCACTGCCTGAAAGGTAAAAAAGGAAATCCCCACAGGAAGCAATATATCAAAACTTCGGTCTTTTAAGGGGATTCCTGCCATTTTACAAAGAATAGCCAGATTGTTCCAGGCAAACTGAGCATATTTAAAATAAAACAAAATCCCAAAATTCACTCCAATTGTAAAAAGCAGAATCCATCCTTTTCTGCTTCTTTCCAGGATTCGGGCGCCAGTATAAGTGACGATTGTGGTAAAAAACAAAAGCAGAATGTATTTGGCATTCCATCCCATATAAAAATAGTAACTGGTCCCAAGCAGCCACAAATTTTTCAACTTTCTGGGCAGCAGAAAATATGCCAATACCACAAGCGGATAAAAAATCAGATATTGCCAACTATTAAATAGCATACACACCTCTCATTCATTTTGATGCTATCTTATCACGATGATACACTTTTTTCAAGTGTTTTTATCGCTAATAGCGAATATTATAATGTATAAGTGTGTTCAAATCATGGAAATAAAGGCATAAAATAGAGGATACATCCTTCCTAAATTAAATTGCCTTCGGCCATAAATATTACAGAAAAGGAGTCTTTCATTGAATCAGGAACGCAACCGATATGATATTGGACAAAGAATCCGAAGCTTTCGCCTTTCCAGGGACTTAACTCAGGCTGAACTGGCAGAAAGTCTGGATGTTTCCACCAACTATATATCCGAAATCGAAAATGGAAAAAAGGGCATGTCACAGGATACTTTATGCCGATTATGCCTTACTTACCATCTCTCTGCCGATTTTCTGCTTTTTGGAAAATGTGAGAAGGATGTTTCCAAGCAGTCTCTTTTTGAATCCCTGTCTTCTATTCCTGCTGACACCATTCCTGTGGTAATCGAATATCTGGAAGCTTCTTTGAAAATTAAAAAACTAGAAAAAAACAGCATCTGAACTTTAGTTCAGATGCTGTCGAATCTGGATGTAAATCTTCCTCCTCTTTTTGTTGCAAATCCTCCAAAACCATTTCCTCTGACTCACTGTTTACAGGTATTATTGTTTACCTTTTTATTTCCCCAAGGGCATCTGCCAGCTCACCAGCCAAAAGTCCTCCCTCTCCCCTTACATTCCTTACATGTTCTCCTGCTAGACCGTGGATAAAAACCCCATAAGCAGCTGCCAAAAGCGGCTCCATTCCCTGAGCTAAAAGACCACCCACCGCTCCCGCCAACACGTCTCCGGAACCTGCTTTTGCCATAGCGCTGCATCCACTGGAATTAATATAAACCATGCCCTCCCCATTGGCAATTACTGTGCTGGCATCCTTCAGCACAGTAATTGCCCCGGTCTTAACCCCACAGGATTTAGCCGCCTTTACCCGGTCTGCTTTCAGCTTCTCAATTTCCCATCCCGTCAAACGGGCCATCTCTCCCATATGGGGAGTCAAAACTACTCTTTTGTTCAGATAACGTTTCAAATGAGGACAGCGGGCCACCGTATTAATTCCGTCTGCATCCAGTACAACTGGAACCTTTGCACAAGCAAGAACCGTCTCCACCAGCTTTTCCACATAAAAATCCTGGCCCAGGCCCGGTCCTAAGACCACTGCATCCGCCCAGGCGCAGGCATCTTTTACCCCTTTCATTTCCGGCGCTGTCGCCAAATCCCTTGAACCGTTTTCATCCGACTCAAACATCCCGTCTGGCTGAACCATCCCACCTGCCCAATTATCCCCATTTGACCCAATTCCCACAATCCTCTCATCCAGCACATCCACAATCGCCTCTGGCAATTTCGCCTGAAGAACCGGACGATTTTCCTTTACCGTCAAAATCCGCACCAGTCCAGTTCCTATCCGGTATGCTGCCAGCCCGCTTAGATAAGCTGCCCCGCACATTCCCACACTCCCTGCCACCACAAGGATCTTTCCAAATGTTCCTTTGTTGCCGTCAGAAGGACGCTTGGGCAAACAGGTAAGATCTGTTTTTTCCAAAACTTTTGCATCCCATCCCACACGCTTCCGACTGCAGTCAAAAAATCCAATATCTTTTACCTTTACCTGCCCTCCATAGCTTTTCCCCGGATACAGTAAAAGCCCGGATTTCAGATAACCAAATGTCACTGTCACCGCTGCAAAAGCAGCTGCTCCCATCACCGCGCCGGTATCTGAATGAATCCCAGAAGGAATATCCACTGCCACCAAATCTGCACGTGAAGCCATCTTTTCAATCAATCTTTTGTATTCTCCCTCCACATTCCGCACAAGGCCAATGCCAAAAAGGGCGTCAATCACCGTTTCCTCTCCTTGATTTGGAAATCGTTCCGCTGGCTTTGTTGGAATTTGCAGCTGTTCTGCAATATGCTTCTGAAGCTGATATTCCGGAGTGGAACGCTGGGGATCTCCAGCCAGATAAAGAATTACCTCATACCCTCTTCCCCACAAAATCCGACCTGCTCCAATACCATCCGCCCCATTGTTTCCCGTACCGCAGATTACGGCAAATTGGATTGGCTTTTTATCCCGTTTCATCTTTTTTAAAGCCAATCCCTGTGCTGCATCTGCCACAGCCAAAGCAGCCCGTTCCATCAACACCACAGAAGGAATGCCGATTCTCTCAATGGTATCTTGATCAATTTGTTTCATCTGGGTTCCTGTCACTGCATATTTCATTTTCGCACCTTCTCTCTTAATCTATCCCCGGCTGCGCCGATGTTCGCCCTGCTGTAAACAACAGGGCATGATATTGTCTGCGGACATAATATAAAGAAAGCAGGCGATCTGCCAATAAACCGCCTGCCCTTACATTTCGGATTCTTTCTCTGTTATCGAATCTTTCCTTTCCTTTTCAGAATACTAAAATCCATTTGTGTTGTTGTCATCCGTCTTTATAGTTTTTTCCCCGCTGTTCCTCCTGATCTTGCATACTGCACACCCGATAAGACAGACGCATCAAACTTTCTGACAGATGTACATTCTCCACCACCACGTCGTCTGGCACATTCAAATCCACATGAGCAAAATTCCAGATGGCCTTAATTCCCGCCTCTACCAGACGGTCCGCAATCTCCGGCGCCTTTGTCTTTGGAATGGTCAAAGCAGCCATCTGCACATTGTTCTCTTCAATAAACTGTTCCAGATCATCTACCCCGCGAATCTCAATTCCCCGGACTACCAATCCAATGAGTCTTGGATTAATATCAAACATTCCTTTGATAATAAATCCCCGCTTCTCAAAATTTGCATAATTGGCAATGGCCTGACCCAGGTTCCCGGCTCCGATAATTACCAAATTATGTTGCCGGTCAATGCCAAGAATCTTGCCGATCTCCGTGTAAAGATACTTTACATTATAGCCATATCCTTGTTGTCCAAAGCCCCCAAAATTATTCAAATCCTGCCGAATCTGGGAAGCAGTCACTTTCATCCGTACACTCAGTTCATTGGATGAGATACGTTCCACTCCTGATTCCAGCAGTTCCCCAAGATAGCGGTAATACCGCGGAAGCCGGGTGATCACTGCCTTAGATATCTCTCTCCCTTCCATGATATTCACCTTTCTATTGTTATTATAACAATCCTATTATATCGTTCCATCAAATTAATGTCAAATAAGTTTTTATTTCTGTACAATGATTGAAAAAAACGAAAACCTATATTATACTAGAGCGTGTCTTAAAATTGCTTTCCGTCAGACACGCTCTGACATTCACAGGAAAATAAACGGTTATAAAAAACATTACCATGAGAAACGGAGCAAAACCATGATTTTATCCTGCAGTCACATATCCAAAGCCTTTGGCACAGACCAGATTCTGTCCGATATATCCTTTCATATAGAAGATCAAGAGAAAGCCGCCATTGTGGGAATCAATGGAGCCGGCAAATCCACCCTCCTGAAAATTATTGTAGGAGAACTGTCCCCAGACAAAGGAGACACCACCCTCTCCAAGGGCAAAACCCTTGGCTATCTGGCGCAGCACCAGGACCTTGACAGCGCCCGTACTATCTATGAAGAACTCTGTGAAGTTAAACGTCCCATCATTGAAATGGAACAACAGCTTCGCACTTTAGAGCTGGAAATGAAAGATGCCTCCGGTCCAAAACTAGAAGAGAAGCTCTCAGTTTACAGCCGATTAAACCACACCTTTGAACTGGAAAACGGCTATGCCTGGAAAAGTGAAGTCACTGGTGTTTTAAAAGGTCTTGGATTTGAGGAAAATGAATTTGGCAAAATCGTTTCCACTTTATCCGGAGGTCAGAAAACCAGGCTTTCCCTGGGCAGGCTTCTCTTGTCCAACCCTGATATCATTCTCTTAGACGAGCCTACCAACCATCTGGATATGGAATCCATTGCATGGCTGGAAACCTACTTAAAAGGCTACCCAGGCGCAGTCATTATTGTTGCCCATGACCGGTACTTCTTAAACCGGGTCGTCACCAAGATTATTGAGCTGGAACAGGGAAAATCCGCGGTCTACCTGGGCAATTACACCGCATACAGTGAGAAAAAAGCCATGATTCGGGCTGCACAGATGAAAGCCTGGATGAATCAGCAGCAGGAAATTCGCCACCAGGAAGAAGTTATTACAAAATTAAAATCCTTTAACCGGGAAAAATCCATCAAGCGGGCCGAAAGCCGGGAAAAAATGCTTGCCAAAATAGAGATTCTGGAAAAACCAGCAGAAATTCAAGATGAAATGCGCATACAGCTGGAGCCAAACATTACCAGCGGCAATGATGTGCTGACGGTTCAAAATCTTGGCAAATCCTTTGGCAGCAGCCATCTTTTCTCCCATCTGGATATGGAAATCAAGCGGGGCGAGCGGGTGGCTCTTATTGGCAACAACGGCACCGGAAAGACCACGATTTTAAAGCTGATTAACGGGCTGCTTCCCCCTGACACCGGCGTTATCACCCTGGGCGCAAACGTCCATGTGGGCTATTACGATCAGGAACATCATGTGCTGCACATGGAAAAAACTGCCTTTGAGGAAGTTCAGGACGCCTATCCCGGCCTTACAAACACGCAAGTCCGCAACATTCTCGCTGCCTTCTTGTTTACCGGAGATGATGTGTTTAAAAAAATCTCCGATTTAAGCGGCGGTGAACGGGGACGGGTATCTCTTGCAAAACTGATGTTATCCGAAGCCAACTTTCTGATTCTGGACGAGCCTACCAACCATTTGGACATTACCTCCAAGGAAATCCTAGAGCAGGCCCTCCAAAACTATACTGGCACGGTTCTTTATGTATCCCACGACCGGTATTTCATCAATCAGACTGCCACACGCATTTTGGAATTGACTGGACATACTTTGATTAACTATATTGGCAACTATGACTATTATCTGGAAAAGCGGGAAGAAATGACCGCCCTCCACGTCCCCGACGCTAAAACAGCTCCCGCAAAAATGGCTGACTTGCCAAAGACCGCAGCTGAATTCGGAAAATCGTCTGGTTATGGGACAGCTTCCGGTTCCGGGCAAATGGATTGGAAAGCCCAAAAAGAAGAACAGGCAAGAATCCGTAAACTTCAAAATGATTTGAAAAAGACAGAAGACCAGATTCATCAGCTGGAAATCCGGGACAGTGAGATTGATTCTCTTTTACAGCAGGAATCGATCTATACGGATGTTACCAAACTGATGGAATTAAATCAGGAAAAAGAAGACATCAAAAATCAGCTGGAAGATCTGTATGAACGCTGGGAGACTCTGGCAGAGAACCAGTCATCTTAAATCGTTGTTTTCCACTCACTTTTTTACCGGACTCTCACACGATTCTATGTGAGAGTCCCCTTTCATCTATATCCGTCTGCCGCTCCTTCTCAAATCTCAGCCCATCATCTCCATCAAATTCACCATCTCAATGGCAGATAAGGCGCAATCGTACCCTTTATTTCCCGCCTTACTTCCGGCTCTTGCGATTGCCTGCTCAATATTTTCTGTGGTAATCACTCCAAAAAGTACTGGAATCCCAGTGGAAAGCCCTACCTGGGCAATCCCTTTGGAAACCTCGCTGCACACATAATCGTAGTGCGTGGTGTCCCCTCGAATCACTGCTCCCACACAGATCACTGCATCATATCTCCCTGACTTTGCCATCCGCGCCGCCACAACCGGAATCTCAAATGCTCCCGGCACCCAGGCCGCCGTAATATTCTCCTCTTCCACTCCATGGCGCACCAGTCCGTCCACCGCGCCGCCTAACAGCTTATTGACAATAATCTCATTAAAACGGGATGCCACAATGGCCACCCGCATTCCCTCCGGCGCTACAACTTTTCCTTCCAATACCTGAATGTTTCTCATTTCATTATCCTCCTGTTTGATTCATTTGTTTTTAAACTTGAATTTTGTGGAAAATATGCCCCATTTTCTTCTGTTTTGTCTGCATATAAAAAAGATCATAGGACTGCGGCTCAATCTCAATGGGAACCCTCTCCCGGATTTCCAGCCCAAACTCCCCAATTCCGTACACCTTCTCCGGATTGTTGGTCAGAAGCCTTAAAGATTTCACTCCCAAATCGGACAAAATCTGCGCTCCAATCCAGTATTCCCGCAAATCCGGAGCAAATCCCAGCTTTACATTTGCCTCAACCGTGTCATATCCCTGCTCCTGCAGCTCATAGGCCTTCAATTTATTAATCAGACCAATTCCCCGGCCTTCCTGACGCATGTACAACACAACTCCCCGGCCTTCCTGCTCAATCTGCTTCATTGCCATCTGCAGCTGTTTTCCACAATCACACCGCATGGACCCAAAAGTATCTCCGGTCAGACACTCGGAATGAACCCGGCACAGCACATTTTCCCCGTCCCCGATATTTCCCTTGACCAAAGCCACATGATGCTCCCCGGAAATGTCATTGACATAACCAAAAATCTGAAAATGTCCATACTGGGTAGGCATGTCAGCACAAGCTTCCTGAATCACATGTTTTTCATAAATCCTGCAGTAATCCTGCAAATCTCGAATGGTAATAAACGTTAATCCATATTTTTTTGCCAGCTTCCACAGATTTTCCGTCCGCATCATGGTGCCGTCCTCTTCCATGATCTCACAGCAGATTCCGCATTCCTTCAAACCTGCCAGACGGCACAGGTCTACAGTTGCCTCTGTGTGTCCGTTTCTCACCAACACGCCGCCAGGTTTTGCAATCAGCGGAAACACATGTCCCGGCCTGCGGAAATCCTCCGGCCTGGTTCCTTCTTCCACGCATTTTCCCATGGTGTAAGAACGCTCGGCAGCCGAGATTCCTGTGGATGTATCCACATGATCAATGGAAACGGTAAACGCGGTCTGATGATTATCCGTATTTTCCGCCACCATAGGCGGCAGCCCCAGCCTTGCCGCAAAAACTTCACTCATCGGCGTACAGATCAAACCCTTGGCGTGACATGCCATAAAATTAATATTTTCCTGAGTAGCAAACTCTGCCGCGCAAATCATATCTCCCTCATTTTCCCGGTCCGGATCGTCTGTCACCAACACAATCCTTCCGGCACGCAGCTCTTTTAGAGCCTCCTCAATGGTGTTATACTTATGTTTCATTTTTCCATTTCTTCCTCCATCTTTTCATTGTTATAGATTAAAATCTGTTTGACGGAAATGATTTTCCAACTCATTTTAAAATCCATACTCCTCCAAAATTTTCATCGTAATTCCCCCATTGGACCTGGTTTCCTCTAGTCCTAAACGTTCCTCCCTTCCAGGCTTTTTCCTCCCCTCTATATTTCCCTGTCTTTGCCTGTCAAATCCCCTCTCTAAAAGTCGTTTTACATATTTTCCCACCAAATCCGTCTCCAGATTTACAAGCTCTCCCAGTTGTTTTCCAAGTAATGTGGTCTTTTGCCCAGTATGGGGAATCAACGAAACCTGAAACCACCCATCTCCCACAGATGCCACAGTCAGGCTAATCCCATCAATACAAATAGATCCCTTTTCCACAACCAGATCCAAAATCTCGTTTCCCGCCTCAATCGTAACCCAAACCGCATTCTCTTCCCTTTGAAAAGAAGAAATTCTCCCGGTTCCATCAATATGTCCGGAAACCAAATGTCCCCCAAAACGTCCGTCTGCTGCCATAGCCCGTTCCAGGTTTACCCAGTCTCCACTTTTCCCCTTGCCAAGACTGCTCCTCCTTATGGTCTCTGCCATTACATCCGCCGTAAATCCATCCTTCTGTAAAGAAACCACAGTCAAACAAATACCATTGACTCCTATACTGTCCCCGATTTTAGTCCCTTCCAGAACTTTTTTTGCCTGTATGGCAATCTGGCCTGAACTGCCTTGAAAGGAAACTCTGCGAATCCGTCCCAGCTCCTCTATAATTCCGGTAAACATTCCGATACTCCCCCCTTTCTTTTATGAGAAATCACCTGATATTCCAACAGCAAATCTTCTCCTACCTTTGTCACCTGTTCCAGAGATAGCCCCACAGCCTCATTTGGCAACGCTGCTCCCAGGCCGGTAACAGGAGATTTGGCTCCTTTTCCGCCAAAAATCTTAGGAGCCACAAATGCTTTCACCTCCTGAACAATTCCAGCATTCAATGCACTTTCGTTCAGTTCTCCTCCCCCTTCCAGCAAAATACTGTCAATCCCTTGTTCCCCCAACAAATACATTAGCTTAGGAAGGTCTACCTGCCCCTTATAATCCGGGGCACAAATCACCTGAACGCCCATTTCCAACAGTTTTTGTTTTCTCTCTGAATCTGCCATGCCGCAAGCCACAATGGTAGGATATTCTCTGGCTGTCTGACAAATCTTACTGTCCAGGGGAATCCTTAGATGGCTGTCGCAGATAATCCGAATCGGACTTTTCATTCCCTCCATCCTTACGTTTAACATTGGATTATCTGCCAGCACAGTGCCAATCCCAGCCATAATTCCCATATACTGATGACGCATTTTCTGCACCTGCCTCCGGGCTTCTTCCCCAGTAATCCACTTGGAAGCGCCAGTATAAGTAGCGATTTTTCCGTCCAAAGTCATGGCATATTTCATTACCACATAAGGGAGCTTTGTAGAAATATAATGAAAAAACACCCGGTTTAATCGGTCGCAGGATTCCCGCAAAAAGTCCTCCTCCACAATTACTCCGGCCTTTCGCAGACATTCCACTCCTTTTCCTGCCACCTTTGGATTAGGGTCCCTGGAACCAATTATGACTCTTCCAATCTTTTGTTCCAAAATCCCTTCTGTGCAGGGAGGCGTCTTTCCATAATGGCAGCATGGTTCCAGAGTCACATACATGGTCGCTCCCTCTGCTGACTCAGTCAAAGCAGCTATGGCTTCCCGCTCTGCATGGAGTCCCCCATACTGGCCATGATAACCCTCACCGATGATTTTCTCTCCCTTCACAATCACTGCTCCCACAACTGGGTTAGGATTGGTCCACCCACGCCCCCGTTCTGCCAGCACAATCGCCCGTTCCATATATTTTTCCTCTGCCCTCTCCATCTCTCTCCTCTCCATTTCTGACCTCTAAACCAATGTCATTTTCCAAGACATTTCACTCTCCACAAACATAAATTCCACAAATAAGCAAAAAATCCCCTGCAGATTTTTATCTACAGGGGAACCACCAAAGTAAAGCCAGCCCGACTTTATTTGGTGCCTTCGTGAGAAAAAATTCCCATCTCTTCTACACAAAAAAGCTCTGAAATGGAATCCATTTCAGAGCTGAATCACTCTCGCTTCCCTCGGACTTTATCCACATACCAATACGAACAAAGCGCCGATTCAATACCGCGAAAATATCTTCCCTTTATCCAGACTATACTGTCGGCCCCGGAATCTAACCGGATCAACCTTTCGGCTCGCGGGCTGTACCGCCGGTGGGGACTTTCACCCCGCCCTGAAGATCTTATTCTGTTTGCAAAATGATTATAACTCATTACGTTTATTTATGCAACTATTTTTCACATCACAGATTTGATTTTTTGCCCAGCTTATTTTTAACGCCAAAACAGGCAGCAGGACTCCTTTTCCGAAACGCCTACAAAGTAGACGCCTGCAAGGTAGGACGAAACTTCATCTCCCTCTCATAAGTATCCAAATCCGGTTTGCGGTTTGTTAAAGAAAGCTCTTCGTTTTTGGCTGATTTCATATCTCTTGATACCTCTTGAATCCTTTCCTCCATTTTCTTTAACTTTTCCATGGAGCTGCCGCCCCCGTCTGTTCCTGTGCTTTTCATCAAAAGCATCTCACTTTGAAGCTGCTGCTGTTTTACTTGAAGTTCCTTTACTTCACCACCTGATACCCGTTTGTTGTTTTTCTTCCCTGAAATTTGGTTCTGTTGGAAAGAAAGTTTATTTTCCTTCCTCATCATCAGGGGATTCACATAACCAGCTTTCACTTGCATTGCCATATTCACACCTCCGATTTTTATAGTCATTCTGAATATCGGAGTAAATATCTTCTAAAATAGAGCGAATCCGTAAACGGTCTGTCTGACCCCGCCAACGGTTTGACCCTGACTAGCTGACTAGAGCGTGTTTAAACAATCATTCCTGCCATTTGCATGTTCTAATACAACTCTTGAATATTTGAAAAAATGGAATGAGGCGGTTCTTTCTTGCAATACATTATTTTTTCAATTCCCTCATTTTGTATTGCATACCACCCTTCCTCAACCGATAGTTCAAAAACCTTTTCCATTTCCAATTCTGGATACAAAAGGCATTGAATCAGCTCACTCGCTGTAACTGCCAGCAATTTACCTGTAGGAAGATGCAGCCACTTAAGGGAATCTACAATTTCGTCACTTTTTATAAGCTCACATTCCTTCTCAACCGAATCCAAAATCCAAATTATCATTTTTCCATATGCACAAAATTCCCGTATTTCCTTTGTTTCCCGCGGCCTCACCATATCCCAAGTCTCATCTGGAAAATCACAAATCAATTCGGATGTTCCATTGTAATCAAGTAAAATATCCATTTCATACAGCAGATCATCATTCAACTCCGCCAGATAACCTTCATCTATAAAAACCAATCCATCCAGAACACTACATTCCAACATAAAATTCATCTGCTCTTCTCCCTTGGCAAAATTCAATCAAAAATCCTGATTTTGTCTTGATTATATCACTGAAATTTTCAAGCGTCAACGCACCGTCAACAAAATTACTGTCATCATAAACAATACAAAAAATACAGCCCTATCCTCCCCCGACACCTTATTCGTACTTCGCTGCATTCATCTTGAAGTACAAAAAATTCATTCTGGATAATCTGTGCTGTTTGAACAAAGAAGCACTCGAATCAAAAAACGTTCGCTGTCTGTTTGAATTTCCATAGTTCCCTGATATTTCTCTGCTATTTTTCTGACATTTTCAAGTCCGGTTCCCATTATGATTGGCTGGCCGCTGGTATAAGAATTTACCGACTCAATCACCAAAAAACTAAACCGATTGGAAGTAGATACAGAAAGAACCCGGTTCTCTTCCTTCTCCTTTTTACACGCGCAAATTCCGTTATCCAAAATGTTGAAAAAAATCATACACAAATCCATATCATCGATCAAAAATCCCGACGGAATCTGCACATTACACTCCAAATCAATCCCATTTTGCCGCCCATAACTGATCTTTTCTTTTAACAATAAATCCAATACTGAATTTCCTGTTGCGACAGATACAAATAAATCTTCACAACACACACAAAGCTTCCTTGTATAAAGTTTTGCTGCCTCATATTGTTTTTCACCTAAAAGTCCAGACAGCACCACCAAATGATTATCAATATCGTGCTGAAAAGAAGCATACTGTTCATTTCTTATTCTAGCTTCTTCCATGTAAATCCTTTGTCCCTCCAACTGACTCTTCAACAATGCTGCTGTTTTTTCATGTTCCGTCATGGACAAAATCTTACAAAAAACTTCCAGAATCAAAAAGAAAATCCCAGTTGAAACAACCAGTATCAAAAAAATACGAACACTCCCATAAAAGCCAAAAACAGAAAGATATTCCTCAAAAAAAGGATTATCCAACTGCAATCCATAACGAACCGCCAAAACAATCAAAGCACAGGGAAGAAGTAAAATATATAAGTAAGAAGAAACCGGCTTTTGCAAGAGCGGCAAATACCGTTTCCGAATCAGCCAGAGACAAAAAAAGAGCGAAAAATTTAGCAACACAGAGACCAATATTTGTATCCAGATTTCACCAGATACCAGTTGAATATTTTTCGAAATCCAGGACATTAAAACTGCTGAAAATCCCTCTGAAAAAGTATTCAAAGTGACTATAATTCCTGCCGGAGCCGCCAGATCCTCCCATCGGATACCCATACATCCCTTTACAAACAAAACCAAACAAAAACTGTCTAACAAAAATTTTCCAAAAAAATGGAACCGAATCGTCATAAAAACCCATAATCCACTAAAAATCAACCATATTAAAAACTGCCACGAATGTTTTCTCCTCCTTGTACATTCAAGGAGAAAGTCAAAAGACAGATACTCTGTCACTCCATTTGACAAAATCCACCAAACATACCAATACCATTGAATCATAAATTAGAATTTATCCTTATTTTATACTAATTTCGACACATATCCATTAACTTTTTTATAAATTCCTGCTGCTTTCTGCGAGAAACCAATACCCGCTTTCCGCCAGCGATTGTAGCATATTCTCCGTCTTTGTTTACCACATAATTCAGATTGATCAGATAACTTCTGTGGCTTCGAAAAAATCGCTCATCCAGCTTTTTTTCAAGTCCTTCCAGCGTTCCATTTGTCTTAAAATCTCCGGCTGTCGTATAAATAAACAACTGATGATCAAACACTTCACAATAAAGAATATCTTTGAAAAAAATACGGTCTGTTCTGTCTCCATGTACTAATAAAAGAGTCTTTTCATCATAAAAATCCACACGTCTTATTGCCTTATCTAACGCTTGTTCCAGCTTTTCACGGTTCACTGGCTTTAAAATATAATGAACTGCATCCAAATCAAATGCCTGAAAAACATATTTTCGAAAAGCGGTTATAAAAATAATCTGACTGCTATTTTCTCTCTGTTTTAACTGTTTAGCAATCTTCATTCCATCCCTGCCTGAAAGTTTAATATCCATCAATATAACATTAAAATTCAAGCCAAAATCCAGCAGTTCTTCTCCCCTTGCAAAGATCTGAATCGTTCCTTCCTGTTCCCGCTTCTTTAAATATTCCTCCACCTTTTTCTTTAAATCACTGGCAATCCAGGATTCATCTTCACATATTGCAAACGTCACTATAATCCCCCTCTCCTGTCACGTTTTCGCCGTCTCTTTTGCCTGGGATTCTTCCTTAGCTTACGCCGCAGCCGACTGCTCCTAAAACGCGTTTGGAAACCCATGCCCATCCGATATACTTTCTTAAATTATATCATTTCCCTATGATGAATACAAGATCCAGTCTCCACATTGTATTTCCTCCTAAAGCTCAGAGACAGAATCAATCGTAAGCATATCCGCTCCAATAAGATCCGATAGAATACATATTTATAGACAGTCAAAAGTGCCTGTGTTATAATAATACCATTGACAAATCAAACTTTGGAGGAATTGCAATGACAGAAAAAAACACAAACGTTGAAGAAAAACCGGTCCATGATGGTATTGCTCCAATCCATGTACCAGAGGGGGATGAGGACAAGGCATTTCAATCACTTTGGGGATATCTTGTCCCATCCTCTGGAAAAGCACAGACAGCACAAGGGGAACTTATTCGAATTGCAGGAAGAGTATCCCATGAAGTTTTAGACAATGGCTGTATGAACTGGGATGAGGATTTTGAAAAAATGTTAGACACCTTTTTGAAATATCTTTCATTGGGAAATGGATTTAGTGAAGAAGATTTAAAAGTCGCAGATGTTCTGGTACATCTTTTAAAGGAAAACGGGGAGAAAGGTTGCTGTGATGAACGGTTGACGAAAGTTTTATGTGGATGCGCAATGGCCTGGATCAAACAAAACCCAAACGTTATAGAACCTTTGGAAGCAAATTACTTCCGATAAAGTGTAGTTACACATGTAAAAATTGTTTTTGGCAGCTGTGTATTCCAATTTGTGGGAGATTAGGACCAAAGGAAGAAATGACAATGAGTTAGCTTGACTGAATTTAACTTCGATATACTACCAAATGAGGCGTGCTGATGATCAGAACTGGATTTTCAGACACGCTCTCGTGTTTCATCCGTCCAGTAATTAGATTGTCAGTGCCGAATATTTTGTCAACCTGCAAGGCGGAGGAAGGAGGCGATGGGGAGGCATCGTTGACTGACGACAACGCAGCAAATGGCTAAACAGGCGGTTCTGACACTCTGGAGGCCTGGAAGAAACCCCACCTCACCTCGGACAGCTATACCCTGCCTGAGGGAGTCTGGCCACCCTTTCGGGCACAGGAAAACAGGGGCGCTTATGTGCCCCTGCCCTGCTCTCTCCCTGTCCTCCGTCACCCCCGGCAGTAAAACCCCTTCACTACCTCATATGCCATCTTTTTATATTTCTTATCCGCCCCGATAAGGCCCTTGCGGTTAAAAGAATCCTGAAGCGGGTTAAGGCGCACCGGAGAGCGAAAATCATACAGAATCCATGGAAAAATCCCGGCAATATATCCGTCAGAGATCTCAAATTGCTTTCGGTACATCTTGGACTGGTGGTTTTCCGTAAACAGTTCTTCCTCATCCCCGTAGTGCCCCTGCACGCTGTCAGCACCTGTCTCCGAGATCACCAAAGGCTTCCCCAGCACAGAATTATCTAAAATTTCCTTCAAGCCATCGTAATCCCGATAGTACCACCCATAATACTCATTGATCGCAACCACATCAATATGCTGGCACAACCGGTCAATGACCTGCATTTTATCAATGTTGACCAGACAGGCTGCGGCAGTAAGACGCGAAGGATCTATGCTGTGGCTGCAATCATTCAGTTTCTTCATAAACTCCAGCCGCTCATCCGTATCCGGATTCTCATTCCCAATCCCCCATATCACGGCGCTCGGGCGGTTAAAGTCCCGGATTATCATCTCTTTTAACTGGTTTTGGGCATTGTTATAAACCTCCTCCTGACTAAAACACAAAGCCCAGTAAACAGGAATCTCCTCCCAAAGCATCATGCCGACCTTGTCTGCCAGGGCAGCCATTCGTTCCGAGTGCGGATAATGGGACAGCCGCATGATATTACAGCCCATATTTTTAGCTTCCATCAGGATACCCAAGCGCTCCTGGTCTGTCAGGACACGGCCATTTTCCAGGCTTTCCTCATGGCAGCATACTCCTTTTAAAAATATCGGTTTCCCGTTCAAGAGTACCTGCTTCCCCTCTGTGCAGATTTCCCGGAAACCGGTTTGCTCCTCTATCCTGTCATTCCCACAGGTCGCGATAACCGAATAGAGTCTGGGCTGTTCTGGCGACCACAACTCTGGCGCTGCCTCGATTATTCCCCTCACCTTGCCGTCTGCATGAACCAAAAACCGTTTCGTCACCCCAAGTTCCGGTATTTCAACAGTTACTTCCTTCCCGGAAGCATCCCCCGCAATCTCTGCCAAAATGCCGATGCGCCCAAAGCCGCTGGCCGGGACAAGCCAAATACGGAAATCCTTAATAAAAGTCCCGGGAACGCGAATTAGTTCTACACTGCGGGATAGCCCACCATAGTTGAACCAGTCATAATTGACAGAAGGAACCTGCTCCAGCTTTCTTTCATTATTTACGGTAAGGATGATACGATTATCTTCTTTCAAATGTCTGGTTATCTCCACAACAAACGGTGTAAAGCCCCCCTGGTGGCGCGCAAGCAGTTTGCCGTTCAGCCAGACCCTGCATTCATAGTTTGCAGCCCCGACCCGCAGAAATACCCGCTCTCCCTCTTCCCGTTTCCAGAACTGAAACCGTCTGGTATATACCCCGGTTCCTTCAAAAAACCAGTATTTCTCCTTCTGCAGATTCCAGTTGGAAGGCACTCTTACGGTTTCCCACTGGTCAAAATTACAGTCCACCGGCTTGTCCCTTCCCTGCTCGTCCTGGTACACCTCCTCGAAAAACTTTTTGCGAATAAAGGTGTCATAGACATCCGGAGCAAAATTCCAGATTCCGTCCAGTTTCTCTGTCTCACGTCCGGCGGCTGTGATATATTCTTCCGCCTGCTGAAACGGAATCTGATAACTGCGGTCAAAATCAATATTTAATAAATGGTCATAATCCTCAAGCATTTTCCCCATAGTACAATCTCCTATCTCAGATAATCACGATTAAAATAACCGATTCCAATGCTGTCACGGAACCGGAGCCGCTTCGCTCCTTCCGCATCCAGGCAATGCAGAATCATGGCCAGGGTTGCACACCGGAACCAGGTTGCAAAACAATTGCTTAGGCCCTGTGGCTCAAAATATCCCCCCACCCATCCATCCATCCGCCTGACTCCGTTGCTTTTGTCATCGGCAAAACCGCCATCCTCATTTTGAAATGCGATCAGACGTACGGCAAACTGTTCCAGCTGTTCCAGGATCTCTTCCGTCCGGTACCCATATACCCGCAGATTCGCCAGGATATCAACCACATCCACATCCAGGCAGGCACTCTTTACCTTTCCTTTTATAAAGGTAAGGCAATAGTCAATAATCGGTTTATAGTAATGAATCTCACGGTTACTGTAAAAATAAAGATGGAAATTGTGGGCAGCTCCTGCCATTCCCTCCATGCTCCCCGCTGGATTCACAGGATGGTCGGTACCCCAAAATCCGGTATTCTTATCCTGCAGCCGATCATGCCAGTCAAGCAAGATCTCCATGAGTTCCCGCAGCCGTTCCGGCTCCTGCGCCTTAAGCTCACTGATCAGAAAACCAGCCAAGTTCACAATATTATTCCCCTCCAACCAGGGGTCAGCCATATCCCGCTTTGACAGCCATTTCTCTAATGCTTCCGGCTTCTTTAGCGCTTCGACAAAAGATAACGGATATTTCCACCCCGCATTCAGGCTTTTCAAAGCTCCGGTAGAATAATTTGTAATGTGGTTATCAATATACCACCAGCTATAGGCAAGGTTTTTTCCCTTCCAGATCTGATCATCCCTCATGTTCCGGAAACGGAACGCACCACTTTCCGTCTGAAAAGACTGGATAAAATCCACCACATTTTTTCTTATCTCCTCGTCTGGGTTCTGATACGGCCCTAACAGGACGAGGGCATGCACCGCATTGTAAGTAGCCGGAAGGCACATATCCGGATACTCCTCCACATTATGATAAGAACTGCACCGCTTGATTCCCGGTATCCCAGTATTGACCCGATGCAGCAAAAACTGCTCTGCCCTTTTCAGGCTTTGGTTAATATCTGTTTTTATATCCATGATCTTTTTCACCCCTTTACACTTCCTGCAGCAATTCCCTCCATTACCTTTCTCTGCGTCAGCAAGAATATGACGATTACCGGTAATGTAACAACCGTTGAAAGGGCCGCAGTCTGAGACAGATCGACGCCCAGTTCCGAATTAATGTTCACCAGCATCGAGGCCAGTGTATAGGTGCTCATGTCTTTTGAGAGCATCAGGACAGGAAGCCACAGCCCCCAGCTTGTCAAAAAAGAGATCAGAGTGGCTGTCGAAATCACCGGACTCATAACCGGGCAGATCACCTGGAAAAAGATCTGTGTCTCCGATGCCCCGTCAATAGTAGAGGCCTCCACCAACGAATATGGAACCGAAGCAAAAAACTGTTTGAACAAAAAAAACGGCAAGGCCGCCCCCCATGCACCGGTAGCCGATGCCAGGATAATCCCCAGGTAATTGCCGGTACCATAAAGGACTTTGCTCTGTACCACAATGACATACAACGGAATCAGTAGCAACACTGCTGGATACATCAGGCTTATCATAAATGACTTTTCTATGATTCCAAAAAACGGCAGATTCCGTTTCCGGTACAAAGCATAACCTCCCATGGCAGTAGAAAAAACCACCAAAACCGTCGTCCCTCCGGCAATGATAATGCTGTTTTTAAAATAATGCCAGACCGAATACCCGCTCATAGTCCCAATCGCACGGTATCCATCCAGTGTCCATTTCTGCGGCAGCAGGTTCAGCGGATTTTGGATAATATCCGGATTTGTTTTAAAAGAGGCAAAAAACATCCACAAAAACGGATAAACCATAACAAACGCAACCATACCTAAAACAAGATATACCAGAATCACTATGCTCTTTTTAGTTTTCATTTCCACTATCCCCCATCTTCATCCCAACCAGGGTCAGAATAATAATAAACGCAAACAAAACGGTTGCGATTGCCGTTGCCTCCCCGAAATCCATCCTCTCATACTTGGTATAGGCATAGTAACTGACAAAATTGGTGGCATAATTAGGACCCCCAAAAGTAATCAGTCGGGAAACGGAATACGTCTTCATAAACTGGATAAAAGCATAGACTGCATTGAGCACAAATGCCGGACGCAATGCCGGAAGCGTGATGTACTGGTATCTCTGCCATGCATTTGCCCCATCAATCCCTGCCGCTTCATACATCGTCGTATCGATCAGCTGGTAATTGGTCAGGAAGATAATCGTATACAGCCCCACATGCTTCCACAATTCGATAAAAATAAGCGCGCCAACTGCCGAAGATGCCTCATTCAGCCAGTTCACCGACGCAAAACCAAAGATGCCAAGGAGTTGGTTCAATGCACCATTCGTATTAAAAAACTGTTTCCACACCAATGCACCAACCACATCCGGGGTAATAAACGGGATAAACACAGCAAGCTTAAAAAACAAAGCCCCTCTCTTGACCCCCTTATAGGAGAGCAGCTGTGCCAGCCCCAGAGCAGCAACCAGGTTAATGACAACGGAAACCGCTGTAAAAAAAATCGTAACCTGAAAGGAATCCCAGAAATAACTGTCACCGAAAATCTCAAGATAGTTCTCCATGCCGATGAACCTAGGATTGGTAAAAACAGTAGCCGAGTCATGGAAGGACAGCATAATGCTCTTGGCCAGCGGATAGATTCCAAACACAAGAGACAATACGCCAAAGACCCCAATAAACAGATACAGGCTCCAGAACTTTTTCATATCATGGATTTTTCTTTTCATGAATAACTCCTTTATATAAAACATGGGTATTGCAGTTCTGCAAATGTTGTTTTTGGACCTGCAATACCCAACCGTTTCCCTTTACTTGTTCTTTTCAATTACCTGGTTGATTGATGTATGAATATTGGCAATACTCTCCGTAATCTCCTCCGCGGACTTTGAATTCACCGCATTGGTCAGCCCTTTCTCATACACATCCTTGATATCATTGTAATATGGAATATCAGCTACATAGTTATCAATCGGATACAGCTTCACATCTGGATCAAAGAATATCTTCTGGTTCTTCGTCAGCTTGTCCGTATCTACCACGCTCAAATCCATGCACGAACCCATGGTTTCAAAACTCCTGCCCTGAGGCTCTTCCTTTAAAGCATATTGCAAAAATACGGAAGCCGCCTCCTTATGCTCGGAATTTTTCGGCATGGCAAATCCTCTGGTATTTAGCAAAACCAAACCGCGGGTTCCGTCCCCGGAAATGGACGGCCACTCCGTCACCTGATATTCCCCCACGCCGCTGTCTGGCGCATCCCATCCGGCCACATTCCAGTTGCCTGCACGGAACATGCCCACACTGCCGCTCTGAATCTTGGTATACATCGCAGAGAAATCCTCACTGGTTGCATCCTTGTCCCAGAAAGCTTCATCGCCTCCCGCATACACAGATACAATATCCTCAAAATATTTCTGATTCTTCTCCATCTGGCTTTCCGGTGTCCCATTCAGAAAGATATCGCTCATGCCTGAGCCACACAGAAACAGGTTGAACACCTGTCCCGGGTCGCTTCCCAAAATCATCGTAAACCCATTGATTCCCGCGTTTTTATATGCCATCCCCAATTCCTTAAACTCTTCCCATGTCGCCGGGGAGGTTTCTTCTGCCACATCCACACCTTCTACGTCTGTTTTCACCCCAAGTCCAGCTATTGTACGGTTCACTGGATACACCACCAGCCTTCCCGCAACAGAAGAAAGCTTGATATCCCCCTCATTGACCAGATCTTTTCTGCTGTCCTGTTCCAGGATAGAACTCAGATCCTCAAAGCTATTATTCGACTGCAAGTCAATCTCCAGAAGCCTGGAAGCATCATTAAACACCAAATCCACCCCTCCGGTTGCTGATGTTGCCTGCAATACCTTGGTCATAAACGTACTATTGTCAAATGTAACCGCATTGATGCTGTAATTCGGATAATCCTTCTGCATCTCTGCCTCAACTGCCTCAAAAAACGGAAGCCTTGCATCCCCGCCCTCATACCAGATCGTAATCACCTCTGACTCTTGGCTGTTCTGGGCACTCCCGGAAGCAACGCCCTCTGCTGCGCCTGCCGATTCTCCTGCATTTGCTTTTTCTGTTGCATCTGCCCCGTCTGTCTTGCCTCCCCCACAAGCTGTAAGCATCATTGAAAGCACAAGCCCAGCTGCCACGATTCGTTTCATTTTCCTCATGTTTTTTCTCCTTTTTCTTTTTTTATAATAAAAACAGTTTAATAAAAGGATTCCAAACGCAGGCTTTACTTCTTTAAATGACCATGCTATAATGATGTTTGGGTTTTTTTGGAAGTCTCCATATAGTTCATGAGTGCCAGTCATAGCTATATGGAGATTTTTATTAAACTGAATTATTCTGTTACACGTCTATTATCCGTCAAGCCTCCGGCAGGACGAACGCATGACCACCGATGGTTCGATAACATATTTTTTCTTCGGCTTCTTACTCCCAGTAAAAATCATATCAAGAATCTGTACGGCAAGCTGCCCCTGTCGGGACATTTCCTGCCGGACACTAGTCAGAGCCGGCTGCATGTACTCATTCATCATAATATCATCAAAACCGATCACCGAAATATCCCCCGGCACCTCCAGTCCCAGATGCTTCAAAGCCCGGATCGCCCCCATTGCCATCAAATCATTTGATGCAAAGATTGCTGTCGGCGGCTGGTCTAACTGCATCAGTTCCCTGATATGGCTCTCGCTGCCATCCAAATGGTAGTCCCCGTACCTTATATATTCCTCCTGGTACAAAATTCCATGATCCTTCAGCGCCCTTTTATATCCCCGCAATTTCTCAATGCTGGGCTTATAATCCTGATAACCGTTTATCATCGCAATCCTCTTGTGCCCCAATTCAATCAGGGCAGAGACCCCCTCGTAAGCCCCCTTTATCTTATTGCACACAATCGAATAAATGTTTTCCCCTTCCAGGAATTCATCTGCTAAAACTACCGGAACCTTCTTCGCCACATCCCTGATATGCTGGTTATAGTAATCTCCCTTTCCGCGGCCGCCCGCAAAGATGATACCACTCACCTGGTTCTCAAGCAGCATCTTGATGCACTGCTTCTCTTTCTCCATATCCTCATCGGAATTACAGCTGATCACGGAATACCCGTCAATATTGGCCTGATCCTGTATGGCTCTGATAATCTCCGAATAAAACGGGTTCATAATATCAGCAACCACAACCCCAATCGTCTTGGAATTCTGCCGCACAAGGCTTCTGGCAACATTATTCGGTACGTAATTCAGTTCCTTTATAATCTCTAAAATCCGCTTCTCCGTCTTCTGTGCAACCATCCCGTTCCCGTTAATCACCCTGGAAACCGTCGCAATTGAAACGTTCGCCATACGTGCGATATCTTTGATCGTATAATTCATGAAATCCCCCTGCGGTTAACGCATTCCCGAAGCACCGGCAAACCCGGTAGCACTGATTCCCGACCAAATGTAAACGTTTTAATGTATACGTTTACATTTTATGAGTTTATTATAGCATGATTGCAAATTCTGTCAATACTTTTTACATTTTTTTACTTATCACTTTTCTGTGATGGGATTCTTTGTTCCTGTACTACTTTCGTACAGAAAATGGTGATTACTGTAGTAAAACTCATCCCCATTGAAGTCTGTGTCCATGCAAATATTTATGCTTGTCTGTGCCATAAGATCCCCTTCCTCTTCCGGAAGATTTCCTCCACAGATTCTTTTCGTCTACTTACACCATATTGTATTTTAAATTCTTGTAAAGCAATTTTTTTGCATTCTTTTACATTTTCCTTATGTGCTGCATCTTTTTTCACAATTTCATCGTCCACAAATTTTATCTTACCTAAGTGTTCCCAAAAAAGTCTCTGTTCGTTATTGATAAATATAGAAATTGGCTTTTGATCTCTTCGTTTCTGCTCCGCCGTCTCCCTGCCAAGTTCAAATTTTCTGGTATAATTTGTCTTTATCATATCATACTTCAGAGCATAGTCAAACATCAAATTGAACACCGACTTCATACGTGCCTTCGTACATGCGCTGGCATACCGCTTATTGCCCTTTTCCTTCCCTCTATCGAAGATTACATACCCACCTTGCAGGCATCCCTCCAGATGCCATACTCGAATATCACGGACTTTCCTATTGTAAATCGAATGCATATAACGGTATGCGCTGGTAATCGTGCGCTCTGAGGATACCCCTGACAAAGTGGGAAGATAGCTGTCTGACCACTTTTCGTACAACTCCGAAAAAGTAATAAATAATATTTGCTATACGTTAAATCTACTGATAACTAGTGTTCCATCCGGACAGAAACCACTTAAATCTGGCAATCCTCAAACACGGTCTGCACCGCCTTGTAAATGGCAGATCTTTCGTATCTATACAAAACTGGAGTAAACCTGTATGATAGAGACAGATTTGCTCCAGTCTTATTTCACTTCTTCTTTATCCGGCTTCTGGCATTCGCAGGCAGATTCTGACCAGAAAAGCAGGTCGTGATAGCCATATAAAGTTTTGTGGAGGTGGTTCAACTATTGCGCAATAAATGCCTC
The DNA here is from genome assembly GCA_009911065.1 of Clostridiaceae bacterium. Lineage (GTDB taxonomy): Bacteria > Bacillota > Clostridia > Lachnospirales > Lachnospiraceae > Brotaphodocola. Next base: position 35,533 of record QXWR01000046.1, read on the forward strand.
ATATGCCTCATCTATGCTCTTATATGTATGGGCAGAATCCAAAGGTATCTCTGTTAAAGTTCCAAATCTATTGTTATATTCATCAAAACGTTCTTTTGTAACATATTCAAATCCATTTCTAAACTCACTGCCAGCTAAGCTATATGAACTATCCTCATTCGCACTTGAAGCTCCTATCTGATTAAACATCGGTTCGGAGTTCTTATCAAATTTATAAAACCTTCTGCTGAAAGAAGGGGCAACGGCTGCACTGGTGCTCTCATAATATCTGCAAAAAACATTTCCGCCTTTAAGATAAAAAAGCTGGCCGCCTCCATCATACATTGCTGATTTCACTTCATTTCCAACACATGTTACAATACGATACCGATCACCATCCGTTCTAATACATTCCGGGATTCCATCTCCATCCAAATCTGCAAGAACATAATTCTTCAAACTATTGCTTGAATTTTGCGGTATATAATCCGTATACAATTTTAGCGCCGTCTGAATCGTAACCATATCTTTTCCATCATCTGTCTGCTGTACAGATGCAGGTTTTTCCTGCTCCCAAACCCCGTCTGCATTGACTGTATACCCGTCTGGTGTAATGGTGTTGGTAAGCATATACCCATCTGCGCCCATATAGTACCATAAACCACTCTCAGGTGACTGATACCACTCATTTACCAAATAGGAGCCGTCTGGCCGCTCTACCCACCAGCCTTTACTGTCTTGTTTCCAGGCGGCTGTCCCTTGACTGGTTGTAGAGGTATTGCAATCATCATTTAAGTAAAATGTGGCCTGTTTGGCTCCTTCATCGCCAATACTGTACCATATCTTTCCATTATATCCCTTTGGAACAAGTACATAAACGCTGTTATAATATTCATTTGAATTATTTCCCGACAGCATACAACCATAAAGGAATTTACATTGTGTGTAATCTGTGCCATTGTATGAAATGGTAAAGTTATGAGTATGATAAAGGCCGCCTGCCTCCACATAGGCTCCTGTATCCTCCCATGAACCATCTTTTGCGTGTTCCACATCAAATTCCCAGCCGCAGTCAGCGATCTCTAAACCATTGTAATATACATATCCGCTTTTCCATTCATACCCTTCAACACTTTGAGCTGATATGAGCTGCTTATCATACTCATCTATAGGGACTTGTGGAGACTTTGAAAAAGTCAAGGAAATATTCCCGTTTTCTGTACTCAGACTATAACTTTGTCCCTCTGTTACAACCTCTGCGCTCGCCGTCATCACAGAAGCCATCGTCATGGCTGCTGCTGCCGCAAAAGCGGCAACTGTTTTTAACTGTCTTTTCATCTTTCCCTCTTTCCGCAGGCAACTCCTGCTTTCTAATAATTTTGCCGTTCAATACCAATAAGTAAACGCCAAAATCGAAGAAATAAAAAAGACTACGAACACGGCAAATAAATCGTAGTCTTTTCAAACTCCGATTTCTCACTCAGGATACCCCGGTGGCAGATTCCTCTGCCACCTAGCATCCCAGGCGAGAAATCAAGAACGAGGTGCCAGTATGCGTCCACACCAACACCTCGTTAATATATCTTAAGGTTGACTTCATCAACTTAACAACACAAAAAGATTGCACTTTTACTTCCAGTGCTTTATAATTACATTTGTGTATCGCTGATTCGTCAGT